>CAUQKG010000001.1:0-222582 GCA_963518805.1 uncultured Saccharimonas sp. (SeqCode)
ATAAGGAAAATCCAGCTCCAACTCCAAAACCTGGCCAAGATCAAAAAGATCCAGGCAAAGACAAGGATAAGGAAAATCCAGCTCCAACTCCAAAACCTGGCCAAGATCAAAAAGATCCAGGACAAAAACCTGATCAAGCACCCGGCAAGCAATTGCCAGAAACTGGTGAAAAAGATTCAACCTTTGCAGTCTTAGAAGGGTTGCTAGCAGCTGGTTTAGCATGGTTCACGCTTCGCAAGAAACAATAAATAAACTCACGTCTATCAACTAAAATAAGCCCCCTCATTTGAGGGGTTTTTAAATTATTGTAATATTTATATATGTAGGGTTAAATTTAGCATTTATTAAAATAGCTTAGCTTTATTTTTTGTGTATTTTATGGTATACTATTTTTAATGTTAGATTCATTTTTGCATAAAACTTTACGCATTCCATATAAATTAAATATTACAAAAATGCGAAAGTCTCAAAACCCAAAAGCTGTGGTAATTTTTATTCACGGAATTGCGAGTGATGCTGGAATGTGGCAAAAAGCCGAAAGCGAGATTCAAGGTGATTTTGATATTTATGCGGTTGATCTAATTGGACACGGAGAATCGCCAAAACCAAAATGGGCAGGTGTTCAACAACTTTCAATTCAGGCAAGGGCGGTTCGAAGAATGGCTTTTTTGATGAAAAAGTATAAAAAACCACTTTTCTTAGTTGGACATTCAATGGGATCTTTGGTAGCGGCAGAATTTTCGAAAAAGTATTCGAACGTAGTAGATGGAATTTTTCTACTTTCACCGCCAATTTATTCACCAGAAGAAGCGCGCGGCTCGATCCAAGAATTTATATTGAAACAAAGCTATAAAAGAATTGTCACGAAGCCAAAAGAATCAATTAAATTTATAAATGCAGTTATTGATACTGGTGCGGTTGATGTTGCTAAATTTGAATCTCAAGAGCAGTTTAGGCCGATTCGAAGAGCTTTGAAAGAAGCAATAATTGAACAAGATACTTTTGCTGTACTTTCAAAAACCAAAACGCCAACTAAAATCATTTATGGAGTTTTTGACCCTGTTGTAATTGGGCGAAATATTCGAAAACTCGGTAGGATCAATAAAAATATCACAACTTCAAGAGTTTTGAGTTCTCACGATCCAACAAAATCGATGATTGAGCAGGTTTCGAAAGGTATTGATAAGATTTTAAAGGAGAAATATGAATAAAAAAGTTATTTTAACGGGCGACCGACCAACTGGAAAATTGCATATTGGCCATTATGTGGGCTCATTAAAAAAACGCGTGGAATTACAGAATTCGGGCGAATATGAAACTTTTATTATGATTGCCGACACGCAAGCTCTAACTGATAATGCAAAAAATCCTGAAAAAGTTCGAAATAATGTTTTGCAAGTTGCTCTAGATTATTTAGCGGCAGGAATCGACCCTTCGAAAACTACAATTTTTGTGCAAAGTCAAATTCCGCAACTACCAGAACTTGCAATGTATTATGCGAATTTAGTTTCGATTTCTCGCCTTGAACGCAACCCTACTGTTAAAACTGAAATCAAACAAAAAAACTTCGGCGAAGGCGTGCCGAGTGGTTTTGTATTTTACCCAATTTCGCAGGCGGCAGATATCACGGCTTTTAAAGCAACTCATGTACCAGTCGGTGAAGACCAGATGCCAATGATTGAACTAACTCGTGAAATTTCTCGAGCGTTTAACCAAACATATAAAACAGATACGCTTGTTGAACCAGAAGTTATTCTTTCGAAAGAAGGCATTGAACGACGCTTGCCGGGGATTAATGGAATGGAAGCTAAAATGAGCAAAAGCTTAAATAACGGCATCTATTTGGCGGATTCTTTTGAGGAAATGTGTGCGAAGGTGATGAAAATGTATACCGATCCTGAACATATTCGGGTTGAAGATCCTGGAAAGATTGAGGGAAACGTAGTTTTTGCGTATCTTGATGTTTTTGCTGAAGATAAAGAGAAAGTTGCTGAAATGAAAGCTCACTACCAAAAAGGTGGCTTGGGTGATGTTGCGGTTAAAAAATACTTGATCGAAGAGATGGATAAAGTTTTGAAACCTATTCGTGAAAAACGAGCTGAGCTAGAAAAAAATCCTGAGATGATTTATGAAATTCTTAAAAAAGGAAGTTTGAAGGCTGAAAAAATCGCAGCGCAAACCCTTAAAGAAGTTAAACAAGCAATGAAGATTGATTACTTTGGAGATAAAAATGGCAAAGTTTAATTCTGGTGATATTTTAAAAATTTTGCGAAAGTTTCAAATTGCAGGTGAAGAAAATGTTCCGCGAAATATTGAGGAGCTAAAAAAGATTACCGCCGATGAATTTTCAGAAATTTTCACTTTTAAATTTAACAAACATAAGTTTTTTATCGTGGTCGATGGAATGACCGAAGATGATGAATTTTATATTCAAGATCTTCTTCGAAAGCATTTTGGTGATGTTGAGGGTGAATTAATTAAGAATCCACTTGATTCAATGATGAGTTTTGCTTTGCCGTTTGAAGGTAAAGATATTTATCTCTTCCGAAATATTGCCTCAAAAACAAGGCTTGATGTTTATTTGGCTGAAAATTACCCAGAATTTTCGCGAGCAACGATTCAAAAATATATTAAAAATGGCTTTGTAAAAGTGAATGGAAAAATTGCGAAAAAACCAAAAGATACAATTGAAAAAGATGATAAGATTAAACTCGAAATTCCAGAAAAAACTGCTGAAAAAATCAACTTTCCAATACTTTTCGAAGATGAAAATGTTATTGTAATAAATAAGCCTCGTGGAATTTTAACGCATAGCAAAGGTGCTTTAAATGATGAATTTACTGTTGCAGATTTTTTTGAAAGTCGTGGCGCAAAATTTGGTAAAGGGACGAATCGTGTTGGCATCGTTCATAGACTTGACCGTGAAACTTCTGGCGTAATAATTGGCGCAAAAAATGATGAAGCTGCTAAAAAGCTACAAAAGCAATTTTCAGAACGTACTGCGAAAAAAACCTATGTGGCAATTGTTAAAGGTGTTTTGAATCCAAAAAAAGCCTTAATTGATTTACCTATCGCGAGAAATGGCTCAGCTCCGAGCACTTTCATGATTCATGCAAAAGGAAAGCCGGCCCAAACTAAATATGAAGTTATTAAGGAAAATGAAAATTTTTCGTTAGTGAAGCTTATGCCAAAAACCGGTCGAACGCATCAATTGCGTGTTCATTTGAGCTATCTAAACCATCCAATTTTAGGCGATAGGATTTATGATAAAAATATTTCGAAATCTGAAAGTGAAGATAGGATGTTTTTACATGCACAAAGTTTAGAGATTACAATTCCGCCCAGAAAAGGTGAGAAAGAATCGCAAAGAATGATTTTCGAAGCAGAAACTCCTGAAAATTTTGAGTTGTAAAAATGAGAGATTTCTTTGAAAATACAATTTTGAATTCACACGCAACGATCGTGGAGATCCCTCGTGGGTTCGGTTTTGAGTTTGCTCTAAAAAAGTTAAAATTTTCGAAAGACATTCAAATAATTGAATTCAGACCAACAATTCACGGTGCGCAAAAAACTGAAATTATCAATGTTGAGGATATTGAATTTTTGCAGCAAAAAGCAAATGTTAAAAGTGCAAAAAAGCGTTGCTTTGTATTGATGAATGCTGAAAAGATGAATGAATCTGCACAAAATAAATTTTTGAAGCTTTTTGAAGAGCCAAATACGAACACCTCTTTTGTACTTTTGACTGAAAATAAGAATGCCTTCGAAAAGACTATACTTTCACGAGCGCAGATTTTACGAATTCCGCCAATATTAGAGATTGATTCGATTAAGATGCTTCAAAAATCAAAATTGAGTGAAGATGGTAAGAAAAAAATTCTATTTATGGCGAACGGTTTGCCTGGTGAAATCGATAAACTTTCTAACAGTAAAAAATATTTCAATGAACAGATGGAAATTGCCGAATTTGCAAAAGGGTGGTTTTTGGGTTCGAAATTTGAAAAAATATTAATCGTGAAAGATTTAAAGCCGGAAAGAAATAGTATTTTAAAGTTTTTAGAAATTTTACTTAAAATGATTGATCAAACTTTTGCTCAAAATCCAAAAAAAGGAGCAATAACGGCAAAAAAAATACTTAAAGCTTATGATAGAATCTCGAAAAACGGAAATATTAAGTTGGCTCTGATTGACCTAATTCTTGGCTAAAATTTGCCAAAATAATAATTTCTATGTTATAATATATTGGTATGTTAGTTTTGATTTTAATTATTGTTCTTAGTGCTTATGTTTTTCTAAAAAATCCTGAAAAATTAACAAAAAACGCCCTGCCAGATAATTTTGCAAATAAAATTGATAAGTTGTGGCGTGTAGCACAAGAGGCAATTATTGATAAAAAATATTTACGAGCAGAGAAAGTTTTATTAACAATTTTGCGATTTGATGAACGAAATGCTACGGCGTATAACCGTTTAGGGATAATATATGCGGGCCAAAAAAAGTTTGATGATGCTATTGAATGTTTCGAAATTGCTCAAAGCTTAGAAAGCAGTGCATCGAGTCTTCATAATGTTGGTTTAATCTATCTTGAAACCAAGAATTATCAAAAAGCTGCTCTAGCATTTGAGCAAGCTCTAGAAATTGAAGATTCTGTGCCGACTCGATATATTGCTTACGCCCGAGCTCTCGAAAAAATGGGTAAAGATAAATTGGCAATTTCAGCACTAGAAAAAGCTATAGAGCTTGACGAAAGACCTCAAACTTTACGAACTCTTGGCTCGCTCTATCTTAAAGTTGAAAATATAGAAAAAGCAAAAGAAATTAAAGATAAATTAGAGTCGTTAAAAGATAACAGAAGAGCGGTAAAACAAAATCGAATCTCTAATGAATCAATTTCAACCAAAAAAATTGCAATGTAAAATCAGGCTTAATAACCTGATTTTATTTTTTACTTTCTAAAGAGAGTTGATTAAAAGCTAAAAACTAGCGATAGCTGGCTTTCGAAATAATAAAATAGTCTCCCAAGAGACTATTTATTTTTAGATCTGCTTGAAGTGATGAACAACTGAATAACTGAAACAAGAATAATCACTGAGCAGATAAACCAGAATTGACTAATGTTTGGCAAGTTAAATTCGAAAAATTCACGTAAGATTGGAGCGCTAAAAATTACACCAGTGAAAATTAAAGTTCCAATGATATATATTGTTCTGCGAATTTTGTTGTTTTTTGAGGGCTTTGAGCCAAGGAATATTTCGCTCAAAATTGTTGCGAAAACACCGAACCAAGCGGTTACGATTACGACGGTTGCCAAGATTCCATGCATTATGTGCTTGCTTGCGAGACTGCCGTCAACTTTAAAATATAAACTAATATAAATAAATGAAATCGCTAAACCGCTTAAAATTGCTACTGGCGCAATTGAATAAAGTGTGTCCCGCCAGAAGTTCTTAGGGTTAATTTTAGCTTTAGGTATTGGTGGAAAAAGTGTGGTCAAAACTGTTGGCATTGTTACTAAAATAAAGTTCATATAAGTAATATGACGCGGCAGGAATGGGTAATTAACACCGGCAAGCATTGTTGCGAAAAGAATTGTTACGCCAAGGATAATTTTATGGAAGAACAAAATCGCGATCATTTCAATCGAAAGCATAATTCTATTCCCAACCTTCACACCACTTGGTAGAGAGGTGAAAGAATTATCCATTAAAACTAAATCTGCCACACGGCGAGTTGCAGGAGCGCCATCAAACATAGAAATTCCCAAATCTGATTTTTTAATCGCAAGAGCGTCATTTACACCATCTCCAATCATTCCTGTATATAGTTTGTTTTTCTGAAAAACACCAATAATTTTCTCTTTTTGTTCAGGTAAGACTCGTGCAAAAATTGTATTTTCAAGAACAGCCTTTTCGAAGTCTTTTTTCGAAAGATTAGCAAGTTCTGCGCCAGTTATATATTTTTCAGCATTTTTAATTCCGGCTTCAAGGGCGATAAAACTCACAGTTCGTGGATTATCTCCGGAAATTACACGAATTGAAACGCCACGATTTTGTAAAAAGTTAACAGTCTCTTGAACATTTGGCCTCAGAGTATTTTTAAGTGTAATTATTGCAATTGGTTCAAGTTTTTCGTTTTCGAGAAGTTTTGAAATTTTACCAGATTTTTTAAATTTTGCTAGAAGTAAAACTCGCAAACCTTGAGATGCTAAATTATCAATTTTTTTCGAAATATTTTCAGATTTACTATCTTTTGAAAGATTTTTTAGAATAAATTCAGGAGCGCCAAAAACAACAGATTCTTCTTTATCATTGTTAAGAAAAGTCATTCCAGACAGCTTTCGCGAACTTGAAAAAGCCATGTAGTCTGTAATTCTAAGATTTTTGCTATCTTTAAATTCATTTAAAATAGCTTGAGCTGTGGCATTTTTTTCAGCAGATTCTGAGTTTAAATTATTTAGAATTTGCGCGATTTCTTCTTTCGAAAAGTCTTTATTTATAACTTTGCAAGAATTAAACTCAATTTCAGGAGAAGTTAATGTTCCGGTTTTATCTGTTGCAAGAACTTCGAGCAAAGCCATATCTTCGATTGCAGAAATTTTTTGTGGCAGAACTTTGGCTTGGAGCAACTTTAATGAACCGTAAGCAAAGAATAGTGAACTCGCAAGCAACAGACCTTCCGGAACAACAACGACTGCGGCGGAAGTTATAGTTTTTAAAATCGTAGTCGGGTCTTCTTTAAAAATAAAGAAATAAACTACGCAAATTACTATAGCTAGAGCGAGTGCAAACCAGCTTAATCTTGAAATTAATTTTGAAATCTTTTGTTGAATTGGTGTGAGTTTTGGTTTGTAGTTTTTGAGTTTTGCCGCCATTTGACCAGCTTCAGTATTTTCACCAACAGCTAAAACCTCAGCTTCAGCTTCGCCCGAAACTACGATTGAACTTGAAAGAATTTTATCGCCAACATTTTTCGAAATAGCATCACTTTCTCCTGTCAGAATTGATTCGTTAACTTCGAAAGAATTCGACTTTGTGATTTTTGCATCTGCGGGAATTTCGTCGCCAGTTTTTAGGAAAATCTTGTCGCCATTTTGAAGCTCGGTGAATAAAATTTCTTCAAGCTTTCCATAACGAAAAACCATTGCTCTGGGCGCACTCATTAATTCAATTTTTCGAAGGGTTAAATATGCACGAACCTCCTGAATTGTTCCGATAAAGGAATTTACTAGAATTACAAAAGAAATAAACCATGCATCACGAACCTCGCCAACAAGCAAAAGCCCGCCCGCAAGAATAAAAATTGCAATTGAAATTGGGGAAATAAAGTTTCGAAAAATGATTGTTTGAATGTGTTTCATAGTTTATATTATATCAGTTTTTTAAACAAGAAAAAACCCTCAAAATGAGGGAGATGCAAATTATTTTTTAACATTAAGACCGGCGATTAAGCCATAGTATGCATGCGGGTCTTTATGTTTTTCAATAAATTTCCTATTTTCATGAATGATTCGAAGTTCTCTAGCTAAAGATTTTGGCATTTTTTTGAAGAGTGTCCTGCGAGATTGTTCCTCTAAGCGAATTTTGGCAAGGATTTCACTTTTAGAAAGTTTTTCTTCTGAATTGAGAATAATATAGTTCGACAATTCATTTATAATGCCCGAAAAATAGCTATTTTTGAAAAGTTTAGCATTTAGGCCGGCTCTTGCGAGTGGCCTAGCGTTTATTTTTTGTGGAATCGCGCAAACTAAATAATCAATTTGCGAATCATTTTTAGCGTGTTCAACAACTTCCGAAAATAACTCAGTTAATTCATTGCTGTTAGCTTTAAGTGCGGTAGTGGCAGCATTCACAAAATCAGATATTGCGTAAACATTTATAGCTTTTTTATTAACTTTAATTTCTTTAAAAAAATCAAGTCCAACCGCTGTGGTTACTGCGCCATTCTTTCGAATGAAAAACCACTCTTTCTTACTATCAAATTCTTCTGACGAATACGACCCGCGCGTGAGAATTTGCAAATTCATGATTTGTTCTATGATTTTCTTTTTGAACTCGTCGCTCTTAGAATTGCTCTTAGAATTATATAGAACTTCGATATTATTAGTCTTAAATAATTTAAACATAAAAGTAGCTCCAATGGACTAAATAGAATAATATTGTAACATTTTTAGAAGCGAGAGGCAAGAATAAGCTTTATTTTTATCATAAAATATGGTAAAATTTGGAAATAAATATTATGAGACTACTAAAAAACTTCAAACAATCTTGGGATTTTTTCTATAAAAACAAATATGGACTTTTAATTGGTGCTTCAGTTTTGCATTTTGCGATGTCGGTGATTGGGGTAAATTTACTTTTTTGGGTCTTTAAACTAATTTTATTGTTTTCGAACCAAGAAAATATAACCAAAGATAACTTTTATTTGATTTTTTCAAATCCATTGAGCTTGTTTTTATGTGTAATTTATATTTTGTTAGTTGCATTTTTAACCTTTGCAGAATTTTTTATTTTAATCAATTTTATTAATTCCAGAAGAGAAGGCTCAGCTTTTTTGATAAAAACCACTTTAGTAAAATCTTTCATGAAATTAAAAGGTTTAATAGGTTTTCAAGTCTTCTTTTTTATAATTTATTTTATTTCAATGGTGCCTCTCGAAAATCTTGGGCTTTCGACCGCAATCACTGAACAACTTCGGATTCCTGCATTTATTACAGGTGAAATTTCTAAAACACTAACGGGAACTTTGCTATATTTTATTTTAATTTTTGCGATTTTTTATATAAATTATCGCTTAATTTTTACTTTACCGCGCACAATTTTAAAAGATGAGCAACTCTCGAAAAGTATTAAAGAAAGCTGGAAGATTACTAAAAAGAAGATGCCACAAATTTTAATTCCAATTGGTATTTTTGAAATTATCTTTATGTTTGCAGGATTATTACTTATGGTTATTGTTGCTGGAATTTTGGGAATTTTTAAACCTTTTCTGGGATTTTTACTTTCGAAGACAATTCTTCAAACAATGTTCGATGTGGTATTTTTTGCTTTTTCAGTTTTTACGAAAATTTCAATTGTAATTGTTTTGCTGGATAATATTGAGCCTCAAAAATCGAAAACTATTGAAAGCAAAAATGAAAAAAGAAAACGCTCAAGTATTCTTATGCTTTCAATGATTTTATTTTTGGTTGGTTCAACAGCCATTAATGGAATTCAGATTTATTACAGTAAAATTGATACGAAAATTCTTAAAATTGCGCATCGCGGTGATGTTCATGGCGGGGTTGAAAATTCGCTTGAGGCGCTTGAATCGGCTAAGAAAAAAGGCGCAGATTATGCCGAAATGGACATTCAGTTAACGCGAGATAATCATTTCGTGGTTGTTCATGACTATAATTTGCGTCGATTAACAGGTCGAGACGCGCGCGTTCGAGATTTGAATTTGAGTGAAATTAGAAAATTAACTATTTCTGAAAATGGTTTTGAGAGTAAAATTCCAACTTTTGAGGAATATGTAAAACAAGCAGAAAAATTAAAAATTAAGCTTTTGGTTGAATTAAAACCTAGTGGTGATGAACCAGAAAATTTTGCTGAAATGTTCGTGAATAAATTTCGAAAACTTGGCGTGGAGCGAAAATTTAAAACGATGTCGCTTGATTTGAATTTAATGCGAAAAATTGAAAAAATCGCACCAGAAATTGAAACTGGTTTTGTGATTCCTTTGCAATTTGGGGATTTTGATGATTCTAAAATTGATTTTTATGTAATTGAAGATTTCTCGTATCGGCGACGTTTGGCTTTAAAAGCTCATAAAAAACACCGAAAAATTTTTGTTTGGACATTAAACACTAGAAGT
Organism: uncultured Saccharimonas sp. (SeqCode); assembly: GCA_963518805.1. Taxonomy (GTDB): domain Bacteria; phylum Patescibacteriota; class Saccharimonadia; order Saccharimonadales; family Saccharimonadaceae; genus Nanogingivalis. The sequence goes on from CAUQKG010000001.1 coordinate 9,853, forward strand.
GAAATTTCAAAATATCTACAGGAGCCAATTGATGGAATAATTTCTGATGAGCTTGAAATGATTAACGAAATTGAGAAAGAAGACCGTTCGAAAGAACCAATTTTTAAAACTTTTATACGAATCTTAAAGCTTAAAGTATAACTATTATTTTATTATTTAAACCAATATAAAATTTATGAAAAAATATATTTTAAACAAAAAGGCTGAAAAAGCTTGAAAAATAATAATAATTATGATAAAATTACAAGGTTAATATTAAATGCGAGTGAAATTTGGGAGATTTTGCGCCTCATTTCGAAAGAGATGACCAGCACGAAGCAAACAAACACTCTTTAAATGAAAGGAAAAGTTCAATGAGTCGAATCGGAAAACTACCTATTGAGGTTCCGGCTGGTGTGACAATCACGATTGACGAGAACGAGATTTCAGTTAAAGGCGCTAAAGGCGAACTAACTGTGCCTCATTTGTCAGATGTAACTGTCGAACTTGACGGCACAACTTTAAAGGTTGTTCGAAAAAATGACGAACGAGTAGCGCGAGCACAACACGGCTTGCAACGAGCTCTTTTGAATAATGCCGTAGTTGGCGTAACAAAAGGCTTCGAAAAGAAATTAGAAGTTAACGGAGTTGGTTTCCGTGTCCAAACTAATAATCCACAAGAGCTTGAAATGCAACTTGGTTTCTCGCACCCTGTAATCTATAAAGCAAAAGAAGGAATCACTCTTTCTAACGATAAAATGGTTATTACAGTTGCAGGAATTGACAAGCAAGCTGTTGGACAAGCTGCGGCAGAAATCCGCGCATTAAAGAAACCTGAACCGTATAAAGGTAAAGGTATCAAATATGTTGATGAAGTTATCTTGCGAAAAGCAGGGAAGGCAGGTAAATAATGTCTAAAGCATTAGCACTTAAGAAGCAAAACTTAGCTTTGCGAAAAGGTCGTGTTCGAGCAAAAATTTCTGGAACTGCTGAACGCCCACGATTAACTGTAACTATTAGCAATTTGCATGTTTCAGCTCAAATTATCGACGATGTTGCGCAAAAAACTCTTGTTTCAGCAACAACTGTTGGCTCAAAAGCTAAAGGAACAAAAACTGAACTTGCTGCTAAAATTGGTGCAGAAATCGCTAAAAAAGCTAAAAAAGCTAAAATTAATACAGTAGTATTTGACCGAAATGGTCGCCAATATGCGGGTCGTTTGCACGCATTGGCAGATGCTGCTCGTAAGGAAGGATTGGAGTTCTAAATATGGCTGAAGCTCAAAAAACTCAGGCTCCACGCCGAAATAACGACCGAAACAACGGTCGAAATGGTCGAAAAAATGACCGCCGAAATACTAATCGACGCCAAGAACGCGAAGAAAAACAATTCGAAGAATTAGTAATTAACATTGACCGCGTTTCTCGTGTCGTTAAAGGTGGACGACGCTTCCGCTTTAAAGCCCTTGTTGTTGTAGGTGACCGCAAAAACAAAGTTGGCGTTGGTGTAGCTAAAGGTCAAGATGTTACTGCAGCTATCGCTAAAGCAACAAATGTTGCAAAGAAAAATATGATTGAAATCGCGCTTGAAGGCGATACAATTCCACACGAAGCTGAGAAAAAAGTAACTGGTGCTCACGTTCTTTTGAAACCTGCAGCTCCTGGTACTGGTATTATCGCTGGTGGTGTTGTTCGACAAATTATTGGTGTAACAGGAATTCGAAACATGCTTTCGAAATCACTTGGCTCAACAAATAAAGTTAATATTGCTTACGCAACTATAGATGCTTTGAAGAGCCTTGTTCCTAAAGAACAGTGGTTAAATGCACCAAAAGCTAAAAAGGAGACTAAGTAATGAAATACAATGAACTCCAAGTTTCTGCAAATAAAGATAAAATTCGTGTTGGTCGCGGTATTTCAGCCGGTCGTGGTAAAACTGCTGGTCGTGGTACTAAAGGTCAAGGAGCTCGAACAGGAAAGAAACTTCGTGCAACTTTCCAAGGTGGTCAAAATCCACTTGTTCAAGCGACTCCAAAAGCTCGCGGATTCAAATCTTTGCGAAAACCAGCTCAAGTTGTGTATCTTGACCACTTGAACGATTTGGCTGGTGAAGTTGATAACTTCCGACTTTTTGAAGAAGGTTACATTTCAACACCTTTCCATAAAGTTAAGGTTATCTCACGAGGTGAATTGAACGAAAAAGTTACTTTAAAAGTTCAAGCTGCTTCGAAATCTGCCATTGAAGCTATCGAAAAGGCTGGCGGAAAATTCGAAAAAGTTGCAACACCTTTGAAGAAATCTGCAAAAGAAGAAAAATAATTCTTCTTGAAGTATTTAAAACAGCTCAAAACGAGCTGTTTTAGTTTTAGATAAAAATATTTAAAACTGTTTTTTTTTTTTTTGATTTTTGTGCTAAACTATATATATGACAGATAAAGATATAATTTCAATAAAGAACTTTAAGCTATCGTTTGGTAATAAAGAAATCATTCGCGGGCTAAGTTTTAATGTTAAAAAGGGCGAAATTTTTGGTTTTTTAGGATCAAACGGAAGTGGAAAGACAACAACAATTCGAGCTTTGCTGGGAATTTATCAGGCAGATTCGGGTGAACTTTTAATTAATGGTGAAGAATTCTCTCCTGAAAGAATTGGCGCAATTGGATATTTACCAGAGGAACGCGGTCTTTATAAAAAAGAAAAAGTTATTGATGTGATGCAATATTTTGGGCGACTTAAAGGTCTTTCGAAAAAAGAAGCTCAAGAGTTCTCAAAAAAATATTTGAAGCGCGTTGGTTTGGAAGATAAAGCGAACTTAAATATCGATAAACTTTCGGGTGGACAGCAGCAAAAAATCCAGTTAGGAATTACCATTATGGGTAAACCCGAAATACTTATTTTGGATGAACCAACAAAGGGTTTCGATCCTGTTAATCGCCAACTTCTTATGGATATCATTGAAGAAGAAAATGCTCGTGGCGCCACAATTATGATGGTAACTCACCAAATGGAAGAAGTTGAAAAAATTTGTAACCGTGCATTACTTTTAAAAAATGGTAAAATGGAAGCTTATGGAACGGTTGATGAAATTCGAAATAAATTTGGTGAACAACGAATTATTCTTGAATTTGTGGGCGAGCTGCCAAAGAGTGATAAGTTTGGGGTTATAAAAAAAGAAGCAAACTATGCAGAACTCTCATTAAAAGCCGATTCGCAAGAAATTCTGAGAGAATTGGTTTCAAAAAATCTGCAGATTATAAACTTTAAGGTTCAAAAATCAACTTTAAATGAGATTTTCTTGAATATTTATGGCGAAGAAAATGAAGTGGAAAATGAGGTAAAAAATGTATAATCTAGGAACAGTTTTAAAGTTCGAAATCTTCCGTGCATTGAAAAAGCCAACTTTTTGGATTGCGATTTTTGCAATTCCTGTAATTTATGGCGCAATGTTTATGTTTGGTGCAATTTCAGGCTCACAAGCAAAGGAGAATCAAGAAAAATTAGCAAAAGAGAGTTTCTCTTTCCAAGTTCAAGATGAAAGTGGCTTAATTTCTAAAGAGCTTGTTTTACAATTAAAAGGCGGTTTTTCGAACGATAAGCAAAAGGCGATCGAATCCGTAAAAAATGGAAAACTTAGTGCATTTTATTTTATACCAAAAGATTTAACCAGTGAGAAGGTTGAAATTTATGGAAAAAATACTAATATTAATGAAAACGGCAAATATTCAGCAGTTTTAAAAACTATTTTGAAGAATTCTGGCGTCCAAGCTACGAATAAAAATCAGCTAGCATTGATTAATGAAACTTATAAAACTGAGCAAACATTTTTCAAAAATGGCGAAAAGTATAATCAATTCCCAGAAATGATTGTGCCGGGAATTTTCTTAGCGATATTCTATTTTATTACTGTTTTTCTTTCAAACCGAATGCTTACAAGCACGACTGAAGAAAAAGAAAACCGCGTTACAGAGATGATTTTAACCAGTATTTCAGCTAAAACTTTAATTTTAGGTAAAATTATTTCAATCATGGTTTTAGGGCTTGTTCAAATTTTAACAATAATTCTACCAATTGTCATTGGGCTTATAATAATTTCAAGTATTGGAACGCTTGCAAAAGATTTGAATTTACCAGATTTGATGCCAATTATCTCGGCTATTAAATGGGATTTTGGTACAATTGCAATTTCTGCCGTAATTTTAATTGCTGGATTTATGATGACAACAGGGTTTATTGTTGCACTCGGTTCAGCAATGCCAACCGCACAAGAAGCTTCGAATTATTTTGCAGCAATTATTATGCCTCTAATGATGCCGCTTTTTGTGCTTCCTTCATTTCTTTCGAGCGAGCCAAGTGCTCTGACTGTCTTCTTGAGCTATTTCCCGCTAACTTCACCAATTTCTTTGCTTCTTCGAAATATGCTGGGAACTTTGAGCTTAGCAGAAGCCCTTATTGGAATTTCACTTCTTGTCATTTTTGCGATTTTTGCTGTGTGGCTTGCTGTGCGAATCTTCCGCTTTGGAACAATTTCTTATGGTTCAAAAGTAAATCTCAAAAGTATTTTTTCGCAAAAGAAAATTGCTTAAATTGGATTTAAAAAACAACAAGAGCTGTTCGAAAAGAATGGCTCTTGACTTTTATTGTGAAAAGTTGTATAATTTAAAAGACTTTCAAAGTCAAATTTTTTTGGAGGTGGAACCTATGCTTATACTTGATAAAATTGTTTTAACAAAGATATTCGAAGAAGCTTTTGGCATTGAAGTTTTGACGGTTAATAGCAAAGGGTCTTCGGGATCTTTTGCTGGTTATGGATATCTTATGGAATATGATTTTTTAGAAGGATATATATGTTTTACAGAAAGTAGCCGGAGTGATGAAATTGGAATTATCTTCACAGGTGAATATATATTTTCTGAAATTGACCCATCAAGCCATTCCAGCCAATATGTCAAAAGTTTTGAGTTTATGCTTAAAAAGTATATAAACTCTAACAAGAAAAAAATTCGCCGTAAGTTTATTTCTCGTTGAGACATTTTCTCACTTTAAGCCTCATTTGGAGGCTTTTCTTTTTTCAAAAAAATGAATTTTCAGGATTTTTTAAGTAAAGCGTGATAAAATAATTATATATGAGAATTTTGATTGTTGAAGATGAACGAAAAATTGCGCGGGCGCTTGGGCGAGCTTTGAAAAACGAAAAATATGCAGTGGATATTTCACACGATGGAACTGATGCTTACGCGATGGCGGGAATGATTGATTATGATTTATTGATTCTTGATCGAATGATTCCAGGTGATTATGATGGTTTAAGCTTAACTAAAAAGCTTCGCGAAGAAGGTAAAAAAGTACCAATTTTAATTTTAACGGCATTGGGAGAAATTCAAGATAAAACCGAGGGTTTAGATAGTGGTGCAGATGATTATTTAACGAAACCTTTCGCTCTAGATGAGCTTTTAGCGCGTGTTCGAGCGTTGCTTCGAAGGCCACAAACCCAAGCTGAAACTATTTTAAAAATCGCAGACTTATCATTAGATTTAAACGCACACGAAGTTCTTCGAAATAATCAAAAAATCGAACTTACCAATAAAGAATTTTCACTTCTTGAATATTTAGTACGAAATACTGGCCGGCCAGTTTCGAAAGAGCAAATTATTGCGCATGTTTGGGATTATGATGCAGATATTTTGCCAAATAATATTGAAGTTTATATCAGTTATTTGCGTGAAAAAGTTGATAAGCCTTTTGAGAAAAAACTAATTAAAACCGTGCGAGGAATAGGGTATAAAATTGATGAGTAATAAAGAACGGAGATTATTTAAATTCGGTGGCGATATTTTTAAAAGTGCTCATTTTAGCCTTTCGATGCTATATTTCTTGATTTTACTAGCGATTGTTGGAATTTTTAATATTGTAATTTTTTATTCAATCAATACGAATACTATGGAAATTTCTACACCACTTATTAAAACAAGTTTTTCGAAAGACAAAAATAGCTATGGAACAGATGAACTCCGTGAAAAAATCATTACGGCAAGGAACAAACGAGCTAGCGAACAGATTACTGAATCAATTCTAATTTTAGATTTTTTAATTTTACTGGCCGGCGGTATTGGTAGTTTTTGGCTGGCGCGCCGTGCTTTAGAACCTCTTGAAAAAGCTCATAAATTACAATCTGAATTTGTTTCAAATGCGAGCCACGAAATTCGAACGCCACTTGCGGCAATCCAGCTTGAAACTGAAATAATTCTAAAAGACAAAATAGCTTCAAAAGATGAGCTCCGCGAAGTTCTGGAGAGCAACTTAGAAGAAGCAAAAAGCTTAACCGCGATGGTGAAAATGCTGCTTAGTCTTTCGAAAATTAATGAAGAAATTCCACTTTCAGCTGTGAATTTGAACGAAACTATTAAAGCTAGAATTTCAAAATTTCCAGATGCGGAAAAGAAAATTAAGTTCGAAGGTGGTAAGGAATTTATTATTCAAAATAACGAAACGGCAATTGATGAAATTGCTATGATTCTGATTGATAATGCGCTGAAATATAATGTTTCGAAAGAGCCGATTGAAGTGAAGATTTTTAGGCAAAATCGACAAGCTGTTTTATCTGTCTCGAATTTTTCGAATGAAATTCCGCAAGATGAACTAAATAAGTTTTTCGATCGATTTTATAGATGTGATAAAGTTCGAAGTTGTAATAATCACACGGAAGGCTATGGTTTAGGGCTTGCAATTGCAAAAAAGCTGGCGGAAGAAACACATAGTGTAATTTTAGCTAAAAATGAGAGAATTCTGAAAACTAAAAAATTTAAAACTACATTTTCAGTTTTAATGCGATTTTCGAGATAGTTTTTTGATTAAAACTCTTGATTTTTAAAGATATTTGTGCTAGAATAATTGGTGAACTTTATTTACGTAAATATAAAACTTGGCCATGCGAGGGTCGTAACAGGGAAAACCCGCTTTCGAAACCACGCGAACGCCAAGCTTTAATCGTGGAAAGTTTAACTAATATTAAATTAATTGGGAGCATAAGTGAAATGAAAACACTTCTCGGTACCAAAATTGGTATGACCCAAATCATCGGTGAAGACGGCGTTGTTACACCAATCACGCTTGTTCAAGCCGGCCCTGTAACTGTGACTCAGGTTAAAACCGTTGAAACAGACGGCTACAACGCAGTTCAAGTGGCATTTGGTGAGGGTAAGAACCTGAGCAAGGCCGTGGCTGGACATGTAAAACCAGCAGAGGTAACTCCGAAGCATCTTCGTGAGTTCCGCGTTGACGAAATTCCTGCGGATATAAAAGTTGGCGCTAAAATTAATGTTGAAGCTTTCGAGCTTGGCGACATTGTTGATGTAACTGGAACAAGCAAAGGTAAAGGTTTTGCTGGAACAGTCAAGCGACACAACTTTAACACAAGCAAGAGTTCGCACGGTGGAAACGGAAACGTGCGTCGTGTTGGGTCAATCGGCTCAATGTATCCACAAAAAGTCTTCAAAGGTAAAAGAATGCCTGGACGAATGGGGCACGGCAAAGTTACTGTTAAAAATCTAACAGTTGCTTACATCGATGCAGAAAATAACTTAATTGGGCTAAAAGGTGCTGTACCAGGACCAAAGAAGGGTCTTATCAGCATTGGAGGTAAAGCATAATGGCTGAAAAAACAACTCTTCCAAAAAGCGTTTTTGCAGTTGAAGTTCGAAATCATGAACTATTAAAGCTTGCCTATGACGCTTATCTTGCTAACAACCGATTAGCAAGTGCTACAACAAAACAACGCGGTGAAGTTCGTGGTGGTGGTAAAAAGCCATGGCGACAAAAAGGAACTGGTCGCGCACGATTTGGATCAATTCGAAACCCAATCTGGCGAGGCGGTGGTATTGTTTTTGGACCACGCGGTAACGAAAACTATACTAAAAAGATTTCGAAAACTTCAAAACGAGTTGCTCTTCGACAAGCTTTGACGGTTCAAGCTGAAAAAGTTCTTGTTGCAGAAATTAAAACAACTGGTAAAACTGCTGAAGTTGCAAAATTCTTGAAAGAGAATAACTTAAATCGACGAGTTCTTATTGTTGCTGAAAAAACAGATGAACTTATCCGTGCAACCAATAATATCAGTGAAGCTCTACTTGTTTCGCCAATGTATCTAAACGTATTTGACATTTTGAATGCTGATCACATTGTTATTGCGCCAAAAGCAATTGAAACAATTGAAAGCTGGCTAGGAGGAGAAAAATAATGGCGATTAAACCTATTACTCCACGTGCAACTGAGAAAGCTTATGCTCTTTCTACAACAAAAAATGTTTACGTATTTATTGTACCGCTAACTTTGAACAAGAATCAAATCAAAGAAGCGATTGAAAAAGAGTTTGAAGTAACTGTAACTGGTGTTCGAACTGTTGTTCAAGCCGGTAAAGTTAAACGAATCAACAAATCTCGAAATCCAAAACGATATGTTGCAGGTTCAACAACTCAAAAAGATATTAAGAAAGCTTATGTAACCGTAAAAGAAGGCGATAAGATTGCAATCTTCGAAGGTGCTGAAGCTGAAACTGCTGAGGAGAAGAAGTAATGGCTATTAAAAAATATAACCCTACAACTCCTGCTCGACGCGGTATGACGACTGAAGACTATAGCGAAATTACAACTCGAAAACCGCTAAAAAGTCTTCTTAAAGCGAAAAAGCAAAACGCTGGACGCAACAACTCTGGTCGAATTACAGTTCGACACCGAGGTGGTGGTGTTAAACGACATTACCGAATCTTGACTCACAAAATGCCAACAGGTTTGACTTTGACTGTTCGAGAGATTGAATACGATCCAAACCGAAGTGCACGAATCGCTCGAGTTCAAGATCAAGATGGTAAATTCTACTACGTTTTGGCTGATACATCAATGTTCCAAGGTAAAGTTTTCCAAACTGGTAAAAAAGACATCGAAATTGAAGCCTCAAACCGAATGCCACTTTCAGAAATTCCTGTCGGTTCATTGATTTACGCAATCGAAATCACACCAGGAAAAGGTGCGCAGATGGTTCGTTCAGCTGGTGCTAAAGCTCAGTTGATGGCGAAAGAAGGTGACTACGCTCAGGTAAAATTACCTTCAGGTGAAGTTCGAAAATTCCGATTGGAAGCAGAGGCAACTCTTGGAACAGTTGGAAATATTCAGCATCAAAACGTTAAACTTGGTTCTGCTGGACGCAAACGCCGTAAAGGTATTCGCCCAACAGTTCGTGGTGTTGTTATGAATGCTGTAGATCACCCACACGGTGGTGGTGACGGTGGACGACACGGAATTGGTCGCTCAACTCCACGCACACCTTGGGGACAACCAACTCTCGGCTACAAAACTCGCCGACGCAAGAGTACTAATAAATTTATCGTGAAGAGTCGTCACGAAGCTAAGAGGAGAAAATAAATGAGTCGTTCATTGAAAAAAGGTCCGTTTATCGACTTCAAGCTTGCTAAAAAAGTAGCGGCTCTTGGAGCAGATAACCGAACAGTGATTAAAACTTGGGCTCGCTCAAGTACAATTACACCAGAAATGGTTGGTCGAACTATCGCTGTTCACAATGGTCGCTTACATATTCCTGTATATATTTCAGAGAATATGGTTGGACACAAACTTGGTGAATTTGCGCCAACACGTAAATTCCGAAAACACGGCGGAAAGGATAAGAAATAATGGCTAATGTAACAACTCGTGCCTACATTAAAGGTGTTGGTCAGACTCCACGAAAAGTTTCAATCGTGGCAAGTCTTGTTCGTGGTCGAACTGTTGCTGATGCATTAGTAATTCTTGATCATACTCCACGCCGAAGTGCTTTAGCTGTTAAAAAAGCCATTCAATCAGCTGCAGCTAATGCTAAAAATAATGATAATGCTGATCCAAAAACTCTAGTAATTACAACTTTATCAGTTACTGCTGGATCACGATTGAAGCGATTTAAACCTCATATGCGAGGAATGGCGCTTCCTTTCCAAAAGAAAACTTCAAACATTTTAGTAGAAGTTTCTGGCGTTGTTAAAGAGAAGAAAGCTCCAGCTAAAAAAGCTGAAGTTAAGAAAACTACTGCGAAAGCAGAGAAAGAGAGCAAATAATGGGTCAAAAAGTTAATCCAATTAGCTTCCGTTTGCAAGCTCATAAAAACTGGGATTCACGATGGTTCGCCCAGAAAAAAGATTTTGCGAAATTCTTAATTGAAGACGACAAAATTCGAAAAACTATCGAAAAACGATTCGAAAGTCGACCAACAATTGACCAAATCGAAATTGAACGAACAGAAAACCTTATCACTGTTTCAATTCATACAGCAAAAGCTGGTGTCGTAATTGGTCGAGGTGGTGCTGGCGTTCAAGAACTTAAAACTCAACTTGAAAAAATGGTGAGTTTACCAGTTCGAATTAATATTGAAGAAGTTCGCCGACCAGAGCTTTCAGCTAAATTGGTTGCTGAAAATATTGCTAGACAATTGGAACGACGAATCAACTTCCGCCGAGCTGTTAAAATGGCATTACAAAATACAATGCAAGCTGGTGCGAAAGGTGTTCGTATTGAGGTTGCTGGACGATTGAATGGAGCTGAAATGAGCCGCCGTGAGAAATTCTCTGAAGGATCTGTTCCTCTTCATACAATTCGTGCAGATATCAACTATCACGGAGCACGTTCACAAACTCCTGCTGGTATTATCGGCGTAAAAGTTTGGATTAATAAAGGTGAAAGGAATGACAAGTAATGGCTATTTTATTACCAAAGAAAACCGCTCACCGAAAAGTTCGAAAAGGTAAAAACCCAGGCCGAGCAACTCGTGGAAACACTGTTGCCTTCGGTGACTATGGATTGGTTAGCCTTGAGAACGAGCGAATCAACTCGCGACAAATCGAATCAGCCCGAACGGCGATGACTCGTTATATTAAACGTGGTGGTCAAGTTTGGATTCGAATATTCCCTCATACACCAGTTACTCGAAAACCACAAGATGTGAAAATGGGTAGCGGTAAGGGAAATCCAGAATTCTTTGTGGCTAAAGTTAAAGCTGGAACAGTTATGTTCGAAATGAACGGCGTTTCAGAAGAAGTTGCACGCGAAGCTATGCGACTTGCTGGCCACAAACTTCCAGTAAAAGTTAAATTCGTAAAGAAAGGTGAAATCTAATATGGCGACTACATTGACAGGTGTTGTTTCGAGCGCTAAAGCCGACAAAACTATCACCGTAACAGTTCATAGCCGTGAAACACACCCAATTTACGGCAAGCAATATACTGTAACTCGAAAATATACTGCTCATGATGAAAATAATGAAGCTGGTGAAGGCGACAAAGTTATCATTAAAGAAGTTCGACCAATTTCGAAAACTAAGAGTTTTGCTTTAGTTGAAATTGTTGAGAAAGCTCGAGGTTCAGTAGAATTGAAAGAGGAGGCATAATGATTCAGCAAGAAAGCCGACTTAAAGTAACAGATAACAGTGGCGCAAAAGAGATCCTTTGTATTCGTGTACTAGGTGGTTCAAAACGCCGATATGCACGAGTTGGTGATATCATTGTTGCTACTGTTAAAGATGCTAACCCAACTGGTAATATTAAGAAAAAATCAGTTGTGAAAGCCGTTGTTGTGCGAACTCGCGACCAAATTCGCCGAAAAGATGGTTCAACTATTTGTTTCGATGATAATGCGGCCGTAATTATAGCTGACGACAAAACACCAAAAGCGACTCGTGTATTTGGTCCTGTGCCACGCGAGCTTCGTGACTTGGGATATAACAAAATTATCAGCTTAGCTCCGGAGGTGCTCTAATATGGCGTTAAATGGAATCGTTAAAGGTGATAATGTTGTAATTATCAGCGGAAAAAATAAAGGTGTTACTGGTGAAGTTGTAAAAGTTTTACCAAAGAAAAATGCTGTTTTGGTTGAAGGCGTTGGTAAAAAACATCGCCACATCAAACCAAATCAATTCAATCCGCGCGGTGGAGTAAAGGACATTCATGTCCCAACTCCAGTTCATAAAGTTAAAAAAGTAGAAGCTAAAAGCGCTAAATCAAGCAAAAAAGGAGATAAATAATGGCTAAAACTGCTGTTTATGTTCCTCGCTTGAAAACTCTTTACAAAGATAAAATTGCTAAAGAACTCCAAAGCGAACTAGAGCTAACAAATATCCACCAAGTTCCAAAGCTTGAAAAAATCGTTGTTAGCGTAGGAACAGGTAAGAAAAAGGAAGACAAGCGTTTTCAAGAAGTTGTAAAAAATACAATTACAAAAATCACTGGTCAAGTTCCAGTAGAGCGTTTGCCTAAAAAATCAATTGCAACCTTTAAAATTCGTGGTGGAATGGGCGCCCCAATTGGCCATAGCGTAACTTTGCGCGGTGATCGAATGTATGAATTTCTTGATCGTCTCGTAAACGTGGCTTTGCCTCGCGTGCGTGACTTTCACGGTGTTGGAGCAAAAGGTTTCGATAAAGGTGGAAATTACAATTTGGGAATTTTAGAGCAATCTGTTTTTCCAGAGCTAACTTTTGAAGAAACTCAAATTCTTCACGGACTTCAAGTTACTTTCGTAATTAAAAACGAAGGTGAAGCTCACAGTCGAGCATTGCTTGAAAAATTCGGAATTCCGTTTGAAAAGAAAGGAAAAGCGTAAATGGCTAAGAAATCAATGATTGCAAAAGACTTGAAACGCAAAAAAATGATTGAAAAATATGCTGCAAAACGCGCCGAATTGAAAGCCGCTGGCGACCAAGAAGGTCTTCAAAAGCTTCCACGCAATTCAAGTCCTACACGACTTAAGAACCGCGACAATTTCGATGGTCGACCACGCGGTTATATGCGACGATTTGGTATGAGCCGAATCACTTTCCGCATTAAAGCCTCAAAGGGTGAGATCCCAGGCGTAACAAAAAGTAGTTGGTAGAAGGAAGGAGAGACTATGTCATTACAATCAACTGACCCAATCGCCGACCTTCTAACTCGCATTCGAAATGCGGCATTGGTTGGCAAGAACGAAATTCGTGTTCCTTCAAGCAAATTGAAAGAAGTTGTAGCGAAAGAGCTTGCAAAAGCTAATTATATTGAATCTGTTAAAGTTGAATCAGCAAAACCACGTGATATTTTGGTAGTAAAAATCGCCAAAGACGGTGAAGCTGCGTGCTTTAACGAACTTACTCGAATGAGTAAACCAGGTCGCCGGATGTATGTTGGTGTAGAAGAAATTCCACGCATTAAAAGTGGTCGCGGAATGGTACTACTTTCAACATCAAAAGGTGTCATGAATGGTTTTGAAGCCAAGAAACAACGACTTGGCGGCGAATTACTACTTAAGGTTTGGTAATTAAATCTAAAAGTTAAAAACAGACTTTCATTATGGAGGTCTGTTTTTAATATGTTTAAAAGATACTGGAATAGTATATTATAGATAACAAATCCTTTATAGGTATGTGTCGAGTGATATTGTATGTGTATGTATAGTTTAGTAAAGTAAACCTAGTTATTTGAGGGATGTTTATGTTTCAATATATTATAATATTACTGCTTTTGTGGTATAACTTGCATATACTTCGTTGTATATTATTTTCTCAAGGTAATAAAATACCCACCATATATAGGTGGATATTTTATGATCTATTAATATGTTTAATTAAGCATTATTTTTTCTTAATCTATCAGCGGTTATAATAGTTAGCAAAGCTCCTACTACTACCATTGTGATGTTTATGATGTTTTTGAACATTCCAGTATTTGGCGCTGAAATTTTAGTTACATCTTTATAGATATACGAGATGATAGTTTCTTTACTACTGACGAATCCTTTAGTAGAACCTTCGGTGCGTTGTAATTTGTATGTACGACCATTTATTTCTAACGTATCTACAGGGGATGATTCGAAAGGATCACCTATCTGAGACCCTGAACTCTTGAGAGTGTTGTCAGGTTTAATTGGCTTTCTATTTTCGTCAAGGAATTTCTCGACAACTTTTTCACCTTTCTTTTGTTTATATGTAAAGACAATCGTTTGATCACTATCTTTAACTTTTCCAACCTCAGGAGATGACTTGTCGGATAATTTTTCGAATACATACACTAGACCATCTTTAGTAATCTCTTTTGGTGGGTTGTAGGAATAGTCCGTACCAACTTGAGTGTTGGACTTATGGATCTCTTCGGTGTTTTTAATTTCTTTACCGTCTTGACCTACGAACTTGGCCTCTACTTTTCCACCTTTCTTAGGAGAATATTTAACTTCAAAATTCTGAGACTTGTCTGAAACTTTTCCAGTAATTTTTTTAGTCTGAGACTTTATGGTGTAAACTAGACCTTTGTCATCAGTAATCTCTTTTGGTGGGTTATATTTGAAAGGAGTTCCAATTTGATCGCCGTCTTTATGAATAGTTGACGAGCTATTGATAGGTGAATTATTGTTCTCATTTATAAAGTTAACAGTTACACCCTTACCAGCTTTTGGCTTATATTGATATATCACTTCTTTCGATGTGCTATCAACCTTGCCTGATTTAGTACCAGATATAACCTTGTCAAACACGTAAACTAATCCTGTACTGCTGGTTATTTCGGCATCTGGCTCATCATTATAGTCGGTGCCAACAGGAGTGTTGGTGTTCTTAATAACTTTTGAGTTTTTGATACTCTGATTATTTTTATCTACGTAACGTGCCATAACTTGACCGCCCTTTTTAGGTACATAGCCATATATAATAGTCTGTTCATTTTCGGACACTCGGCTATTTTGCGGGGCAGAGTTAGGGAGAAGAGAGCTAAATACATATGTTATGCCATTATGGGCTATCTCAGGTTTAGGCGTACTTGAGTAAGTTGAACCCGATTGAGGGTCTTTTGGTGTTACTGACTCTGTTAGAATGGTTTCATTAGATCCAATAATTTTTGAGACCGCATTAACTGGTTTTCCTATTTTTGGCGAATATTCAAAGATTACAGTTTGTGGATCAGATGCAACTCTTCCATTTTGAGGAGCACCAGAATTCGAAACTTGTTTATAAACATATTTTAATCCATTATGTTCTATCTCTGGTTTTGGAGTTGTTGAATATTCGGTTCCAACTTGAGTTTTATCTGCCTTTATGGTTTCGGATGGACTAATTTCTTGATCTGTACCAGACTTAACAAACTTAGCCTCTACTTTTCCACCTTCTTTTGGTTTATATATGTATTTAACTATATGCACCCGTAATCCATCCATAGGATATAATTTACTAATTCCCATAGTTCCTTGTTCTGGAGAGGAATCATCTGCTAATTTATCAAAAGTGTAAACTAGATTATCGTGAGTGATTTCTTTTGGTTTATTAGTAGATTCATATGGTTCACCATATAGTGCATGGTATTTAATAACACTACGAGTTGCGATATCATTACCTTTGTCGTCTAGGTAGTAAGTAAATGCTGTCGTGCGCCGTCTTTGTATACCAGCATTTCTGATTACAAGAGGGTCTTTTCCAGGCATAAATCCCACGGTATTAATTTTACCGTCGTGCTCTTCAGTAGCATGGTTAGCTTTTGGATCGTTAGCATCGCCCTCTCTTCTATGGCCAACACTTTGGTAGGTTATATCCTTCAAGTCATTGCGGACAAATTGGATATACATTAGTTCAGTGGAGTAGGGGGCCGTAAGTGAATAATGGCCTTTTTCATCTGTTTTAGTTGAAGAACTTATATTACCGCTTCCGTCTATTAGATTCACAGTATAGCCTTGAATTGGCTCGTCCTTCCACTTGTACGGTGAACTAGGGGTATTAAAAAATGGCTTTGGAATATCAGGATCATAAGTCCCATCACGATTCACATCTTCAAATGCGAAACCTTCAACTATGGTATTGTAATTAACCTGAGCTGTAACTGGATTTGACTCTACCATGTTACCTCGAGGACTAATAGACACGCCTGCAGTATTGATAGCCTGGTCATTATTTTTTGCGTTTTCAGGCGTTTGAGCCGTAAAGGTAAAATGAATAGCAGTTTGCGCTGGTATAGAAAAGCCTTTATTTTGCTCAATCTTAATCATTCTAACCTGAGACCAATCCGTGATCTTAGATTTGTCAACAAAATTTTTATTCCAGGATGCACTATGGAGCTTACCTGGCTCACTTGTAGAATATTTAATAGTAAAACCTTCATGTTCACTGAGAGGACCAGTTAGAGTAACGGGGATTTTACTACCACGCATTTCTTGATATCCACCATTTGTCTCTACAATTTTTCTATCACGAGCGTATGGAAGAACATCAAGAACTCGAGAAGTTGGGAGAGGGCGGTCAAAGAAGTTTATGATTGATATTCGATAATCAACTTTTTGTCCAGGATTAATTCCCCCCCACAAAATTAGAGAAATCAGCTTCTTGATGTTTGCTAATATATTTTTTGATAGCGACTAATTTAGGCTTCGACACTACAAAAGATGTTGAAGAGCGAGCTATATTAGTAGAGCTAGTACTGCCGTCATCATCAAAATCGAGGTCATCTAAACCATCTCCGTAGTATGCAGAATCTTCTTTATCCCATGTAGTGATAAAATCTATATCATATTTTTCGTTAGGAGTGACTTCTTCTACTTTCAGAAGGTCGCCAATTCCTTTTTGGAGCGATAAGGATTTTATTATTTTGTCATTTATCCTAAGCAGTTGCTTGTGGCTGTTTTTGTAGTTTTTAGTTACCGAACAATCACCGTTTTTAATACATTTTTTTGCTATCTCACTCAAACCAATTTCATCCGAAAATAACAAAGCATATTTAGGGTTTCTTAATTCTAAACTCTCATAATCGCTAGCACCTGGTTTTTCGTTCGGTCGGTCTTTCTCTGCATACGAAAGGAATAGCCGTTCAAAATGAGGACTTCTGCCTTGGAGAGTCACGATACTATCTGAATTTTTAACTTCTATAAAATTTTTAACCTTTGTCTTGACACTTTCTAAGTGTGCTAATCCATGATATTCTACGTCGGGATCAGTAGGATTAACATTTAAGCTTGCTGTATTTACAGTTGTATAGATAGTGTTCGGCTTAATACTATTTTTAGTTTTTTCTAGATCGATAAACTTAGTGTATGCCGAAATAACGAATCTTCCTTCGTGATTTAAATCTATATGATCAACTGGCACTTTAGTATTATTCGGGAACTGAACTCTGAAGCCACTAGTGTTCGGCGGCATTTTAATATTGTAGCTATCTTTTGTTAGCCGTCCGACTTTCTGTTCCTTACCGTCAACTGTTGCAAATATATCAGCATGAGAGATTCCTAGTTTATCAAATAGATCAAAATCTACCGGTCGGAACAATATATGATCTATATATTGGTTTCTATCCTTAAGGGAGTCTTTTATATAGTTTATAGGCACTGAAGTATAGTCGATATTTTTTATTGAAGTAGATATATCCCAATAAAGCCCATTCGATTGGTCTGATTTTATATTATTTATGTTATATATTGTTTTAGGGCCTTTTACTCCGTCTATTTCTTCTTGTGTAATTCTTTCTTTTATAGCGCTAGATCTATCAACATATACTCTTTTACTTATACCTATAGTTGAGCCTTCTGGCCTATAAAATGCATTAGGCGTATAGCTGTCTTGCATATTTTCTGTAAAAGGCGCATCATTTTCGAATCTAGATACGGCAGTTGCTTTAACGATAGCAGGCTTGCCCAATATAGATGAGGGGGTGTTAGCGTCGTACCTTAACTTAATGTAAGGTTGCTTATTTATATCATAAAATTTTTCTGTTTGAACATATGTAGCGGTTCTTGTTGCTTGATCAAAAGACCAACCTTCGTTGATAGAGTTGGGTGACAAATAAGTATGCTCTGGTAGTACGACCTTATATTCTAGTGATTGTAGTTTTAGCGTGCCTACTTTATCTCGGTCATTCAAATATCGTGTTTGTACTAATAAATTAACATGATCTCTAGTCGTATAGTAGGAAGTATCTATATCGGTTTTTTCTTTATTTTTATACCTGGCTATAAATTTTTCTTTACTACCAACAACAATCAAAGAACTGTTAGTATTACCACTAACTTTTAGCGTATTTAAAACTTTGCTTTGTCGACTCAGGATTTTATTGTCTTTGTCGTAGAGTTCATGTACGATTTCTGCTTTATAATCTCGTGGAGTATCTGGATTCTTAAATTTAAAAACATAATTTATAGAGTTAATCGACCCAATAGGGAGGGTTTTATAGTTAGCTCTATATATATAATTGTCGTTATCTTCAGATATATCTTCTGAAGAAACTACTGAAGTTGAAGCCATCGCTGGTTTACCGTCAAGATATTTCTTTGGTATCTTTATTAGAAGATAAGAATCGTCGTAAGATTTAGATACGCGGCCACTAGAAACTTCTATACGAGATTCCATAGCTATTTTTTCACCAGAAAGAAACTCGGTTTTTTCGCCGCCATCTTCTTTCTTTGATACCATTTCCATGAATGTTCTAATATTGTCCGCAAAATCTCCATTTTGGGCTTGAGCTAGCTTCAATAGTGTTCCGCCAGCTAAGAGCACAAATAAAAATGCTGTTAAAATAGCAATTTTTTTGATTTACCACGTTTAAAATCAAAAAAGCGTTGCTTTACGATTCTTTTTCTCATTTTCCTCCTAAATATTTATTATAAATAATTATAGCACAAGCATAATGGAAATACAATGTACTTTTTAATTTAGTAGCTAAATACTAGCCTTGAGATTTCATTCTTATATTTAATAATATTTCTATTCTTCAGAAGCAATTAAATCAAGTAAAGCAGAAACATATTCTGCTTGAGACCAAGTTAGCGGTGCAACCGAAAGGTGTTTTAAATCGCGTGGATCAATTTGTTCAGGTAAAATTCCCGTTGAAGTTTGTTGCTTTAGAACCCATTCGATAATTTCCTCCGCTTTCGAAATTTCGCCAAGAGCAATATAAAATTCCGCACGCCAAAGTGTCGTTATCGGCCAAATATTTGCTTCGTAATCATCGCTAAATCTATAGTAAATATCGTTTTCGAATCTTGGAAGCCCAATATTATCATTAGCTTTAAAACGATTTTCAAGAGTTTTAAAAGCAGTCTGTAACTTTTCGCCTTTAAATTCAAAAAGGTTAAACATAAATGCACCGTAAAAACTTGACGAATCAATTTTTGGATCTTTATTGCCATCAGCCCAAATTCCACGATAGAAGTAATTACTTTCTCCATTAAAAAGCTCGTTTTGTGCGGTAGAACGAATTTTTAAAGCTTGCTCGCGCCATTTTTTTGCATCATGCACACGATTCGCGGCTTGAGCTAATTTTGAAGCAGAATATAATGCTGCAAAAACAACCGAAGTCGAATAAGTTGTTGAAAGAAAATCCATCTCCCAAAGCTCATAATTTGGTTTTGGTAAATCATTTTCACCACAAAAATCTACTAAAAAATTAGCAGTCGGCTTCACAAAATCATCATAAAATTCATTCAAAATTGAGTTTTCACGAAATTTTTTATAATATTGAGCGAATAAGAAAAGGATTCCTGCGGTTTCATCAATCTGAATAGGTAGATTCCGAGTATCGCCACCCTGTGAATATGGGTGCCAGCTCGGACCAAGTTCACCGTTCGGTAAATATTTATGCATCATAAATCCTCCCGAAGTTAACGATCTTTTGCAAAATTCGAAAAACTTTTGCGGTTCATTGCGATAGCCGATACGAATTAATGGCCAAATTGCAAAAAGAGCATCGCGAGGCCAGCAATAAGAATAATCATCTCGTGCGTAATTCAACATTTCACTATCATTGCTGGCAATCGGTGCACCAGTTTTCGCAAGATGAGATTTAACTAGCATTAAACTTTGAATAAAACTTTTTTGATATTTTGAATCAAGTTTTTTCGAAACTCGTAAAGCAGGCAAGAGCCATTTTTGCCAATATTTTTTGGTCTCATTTAAAGTTTTCGAAAAGCCATTATTTCTAACCTTTTGGAGATTTGTACGAGCAAGCTCGTGGCCATCAGCACAAGAAATTGAGTATTGAAAATTTTCATTCTCAAAAACGCCAAGAGAAAAATCAAATCCAACAACCGAGTCAGTCTGTCCATGTTCAACATTTGAGCCCGAAAGAATGCCATCTTCAGCATCAACCCAAGAACCAAGCTTATTTTCAATTCCGAACAAGCCAACCGTATGCTGGTCAAAATCTTCAAAAATATTCTGAAGAGGTTTTTCGAAAACTCTTTGAGCAGAAATAATAAAAGCACGTTTTCCGCGATAGTGCAAAATTGCCTTTTCATTATTTTCGAAAGGTAAAAATTGAACAGTATCAGCTAAATGGAAACTACTGTTAATTGTAAAATTTTGATGCAAAAAAAGCTGAACTTCACGCGGGTAATTTGCAAGATTTTGAACTTGGATTTTTCGTCCAAAAACATCAAAATCACTCGCCACAAAATCGGTGAAAGTTATTTTAATTTGAAGTTCTTGATTAATGGCTTCAGTTTTTGAAATTAAAGCATTTTCAAAGTATTCAACCGAGAATAGCCACTCACCAGAATGGAGCCAAGAAAAATTATTGCCAATTTTAATCCCAATACGATGAAAAAGATCGCGGCCAAGTGTATGATTTTCATAACCATTATCTGGAAAATAAAAATCGCTCACTAGACCAAATTCATTTAACCCGATATTCAAATTACCATTGCTTAAAATTGCTGTTTTTGCCATTCTAACCTCGCTTTCGTTTTATAAACATTAAGTTTCTATGAAGCATTCTCGCAAAAATCTTCTTACGTTTTGTATTTTTTGGGGTTTTAAAAAGCGATTTTTGAAGAATTTTTTGCGTTTTTCGAATATTTTTCTGCTTAAGTGGAGGAATGTCTTTTAGCCTAAAATCCATATCTCGCAATGTATCCATAAAGTATAAAAATGCATCATAAGGAGATTTATATGGTGAAAAATATGCATGAACATCGCCATCGTTAAAATATTTCGTGCACATATAATAGGGGTGATCACTCGTAGTTAATCGCCGCCAATCTTCAACCAAATTTCCATTCTGTGAATTATAAACCCTCGATTTTAAAGCATAGAGATATTTCATTGCTTCTTGTTGCATTGAATTACCAAGCCAAGCAGTCAAGTCGCGTTCGGTATCTGCCCAAGTTACTGTATTTGGCATAGAAATTTCCGCAACAGGCTCGCTTTGAGCGGCCTCAGTAACAGTTTTAAATCCGTGCTCTGGTTTTTCTAACCAATATGAAACCAAGCTTTCGAAAAAATCAAATATCCCAGATTCCGCCCACTGATGCTCACCAAATGTTTCGTAATCCATGAAAAGATTTATTACATCACCATGATAACTTGAAGATTCTAGCCAACTAATATATTTTTGAGTTGTAAGTGGATATTCTTGCCAATTTTGATTCGAAAAACGAAAAGCAAGATCATCAGAAAGCTTGTAGTTTTTAAGAAGTAGACGAATATTTTTTGTACCTTTTGGCTTATAAATATGATTTGGCGTGCGCCATTGTAAAATCGGATCCCAACCCTCAGCCAAAATCGCTTTAAAGCCAAAATCGTCCGCCCATTTAGCGAGTTCGTCATTATATGAAAGCTCGGTATTTCGAAAAGCAGTAGTTTCAACATTAAAAACTTCACGAATTTTTACCTGATGCGCACGAACTTGAGTTTCAAATTCTTCACGATCAAAAAAGAATGCAAGGCTGTGATAATATGTCTCGGCAATAATTTCTGCTCGCCCAGTTTGAACAAGACGCTTAAAACTTTCGAGAACTTCTGGCGCAAATTCTTGTGCTTGATCAATAAAAGTTCCAGTAATCGAAAATGAAAATTTAAATTCTGGGTGAGTTTTTAATAATTTTTCGAGCAAATTATTCATTGGGGTGTAAGATTTTTCAGTAACTTTTCGAAAAATATCGCCATTACTTTGCCGCTTTAGGCCTTTTTCTTCGCTAAAATAATTTTTATTCATGCCAATATCAAAAAGCGTTTGATCGTCACGAACGCGCCAGGGCTGATGAACATGAAGGTAGAGAACAATCGACTTCTTAGCCATTATTTACCTCTGTTAAACGTATAAATTCTTCCATAATTTGCTCGGCGATATCACTCCAAGAAATCCGATCATATTCCTCTTGAACACCATTTTTTAAACTCTGTAAAAGATTCTTATTGGTTGAAACCTCATAAATTTGATTTGCTAGCTTTTTCGTATCCCAAAAATCATAACGTAAAATATTTTGAAGAACTTCACCTACGCCAGATTGCTTCGAAATTATTAATGCATTGTTAAAATGAGCCGCCTCTAAAGCTGTTAAACCAAAAGGCTCGTTTACTGAGCTCATCACAAAAACATCGGCCACACCGTAAGCATCACGCCATTTTTCGCCCCGCAAAAAACCTGTGAAGAAAATCTTGTTCGAAATTCCAAAATCACTTGCCATTTTGATAAGTTCATTGCGTTGTTCACCATCTCCAACAAGAAGTAGGGCGATTTTTGGGTTTTTCGAAATAGCTTCGGCAGCCGCTTGCATCAAAAAAGTTAAACCCTTCTGAACAGTAAAGCGAGTTAGAGCCATTATTACAGTATAGCCCTGTGATTTTAGGTATTCAAGATAGCGGTAAGTTCGATCATCGTAATCTTGCGGATTAGCGAGAGATGAAGTTTCAATCGCATTATAAACTACTTCAACCTTTTCGGGCTTAATTTGATATTTCTCAATTATTACATTTCGAGTATTTTTTGAAACTGCAAAAACCTTGTCGGATGCGTAAATTCCAGCATATTCAATGTTATGAATTTCTTGATTACCAGAAATTCCACCAGAACGATCGAATTCAGTGGCGTGAATATGAGTAATCAACGGCGCACCGGTAAGTTTTTTAGCAAGGATTCCAGCCTCCATAGTTAACCAATCGTGTGCATGAATCACATCTGGTTTATTTTCTGGATTACTTAAATATTCACGAATAAATTCACAATATTCTTTCTGAATCGAACGAATATCCGGTAGAAAACTACTAGCGTTATAACTTGAACGCACCCAATGCGGAGAATCGTAAGCTCCAGCACCAAATTTATGAATTTCAGAGTAATTCGTAGCATTCAATACTTTCATGAAATCAATTTCGGTATGTTTGTCTTTATACGGAACGACAAATTCAATATTAGCGCCACTTTTTGCAAGCGCCTTGGCCATATAAAAACAAGCTACACCCAAACCGCCGCTGTTATGGGGAGGAAGCTCCCACCCGAGCATTAATATTTTCATTTTTTGCCTTTACGATTAAAATTTACATCTCTATTTTAGCAAATTTAAAAGAAAAGCGCAAGTAGTTTGACCAATTATCTGCTTTAAACTAAATGCTTGGCAAAAACTGTTTTATTTCTTGAACGCATTTCTTATAATCGGGGCAATATTTTTCAACTTCTTGCCAAAATTTAGATGAATGATTCATTTGCCGAGTATGACAAAGCTCATGAATGATCACATAATCAATCAAATGGTGTGGTAAATTCATTAACGCGATATTTAGAGAAATCGTTCCACTAGAAGAGCATGAACCCCACCGCGTACCCGTGTGCGAAAAACGCAATTTCTCAAAGCTAAAACCATATTTTTCTGCCAAAAAATCGATTCGGCGGGGTAAATACGCCTTAGCTTGCTTTCGAAGAATTTTTGATACGGTTTTGCGAATTTCTGATTGAACAAGTGGATTTTCGAAAGCTAACTCTTGCGGAATTTGCACTAAAATCTGGTTGCCGTCAAACGAAATTTTAATTTCTTCGCCCGAAAATTTTCGCAAAAAAAGTGTGTGTGTTTTACCAATTAAATCACCATTTTTATAAAGATTTTTAGCATTATGCAAAGCAAGCATTTCACGAATTTGCGTGCGATTATGATTGACTAAACGCTGAACAGCGAACTCTGGCGAATAATAGGGAATTGACGCCCGCAAGCTTCCATCAACTCCGACAGAAAGTTTCACGGAGCGAGCGAGTTTATTTTTTCGAATTTTAATTTCACCAAACTCTTTATCGACTATAGACATAAAAATATTATAGCACTTTTAAAAATAGTTATCTAGTTATCAAACTTATCCCTTATTCTAAATATAATAAAACAAAAACACCGTTTCCGGTGCAAAAAGGCAAATTTGGCACGGGCAGAGAGACTCGAACTCCCGACACCAGGTTTTGGAGACCTGTGCTCTACCAACTGAGCTATGCCCGTATGAAACTATTTTAACATAAAAATTTCGAAAAGTGAAGAGTTTTTAAAAAATTTCTACTAAGTATTGACAAAAAAGCTTTTTTATGATAGAATAATAACAAGTTAAAAGCTTCAACTATGAAAATTGAGCTTTTAGCTCGAATTTTAAGAAGTTGGCTTTTGCAAATATTTTTTAAAAGGAGACCGAGAGATATGGTCAATGTTATTAAATGGGCTCAAACCCAAAACCAAGAGCAACTTGCTGAAATCGGTAAGCGCCTCGAAGAAAAAGTGATGCCAAAAACATCACAATCTAAAGTCGCAGACAACCTTGAGAAAGCATATCATAAAAATGACCTCAAAGAATTAATCTTTTGGCTTACTTATGCACAGGTTTTTCGTATTCCTGTTAGAAAAAAGAGAGAATTCTTTAAGAAAATTAAAGAATTGTGGCTTTTAGCTCAACGCAGCCATGCGGAAATGAGTAATATGTTCAACTATTTGAACGGCATTTTTGCTGAAAGAGCTGCTGAAAGATCAGACTCTAAGCAAATGGTTAACGAAACTGCAATATATAGCCAACTTTCATACATCTAAATAAGCCCGAAATAATCGGGCTTTTTTCTTTTTCAAATTTTATTCCGCGAATTGCGAATTGTAAAGTTTCGCATAAGCGCCGTTTTTCGAAAGTAATTCTTTGTGAGAACCTTGCTCAACAATGTTTCCGTGTTCCAGCACTAGAATTAAATCGGAATTTCGAATCGTTGAAAGGCGGTGTGCAATCACAAAACTCGTACGGCCGTGAGTTAAATTATCCATCGCAGATTGAATGGCTGCTTCCGTTCGCGTATCAACAGAACTGGTTGCTTCATCAAGAATCAACATTGGCGAATCTGCTAAAATCGCCCGCGCAATTGTGAGAAGCTGTTTTTCGCCAGCCGAGACATTATCAATATCTTCAGAAATTACCGTATCATAACCTTTTGGCAAGGTTCGAATAAAGTGGTCGGCGTGAGCGGCTTTTGCGGCTTCAATAATTTCTTCACGAGTTGCATCAGGTTTTCCATAAGCCAAGTTTTCGGCAATCGTGCCGTTAAATAACCACGTATCTTGAAGAACCATTCCGAAAAGGGAACGAACATCATGCCGCGACATTTTTGAAGTATCAATTCCGTCAATTGTGATTTTTCCGCTATCGATATTATAAAATCGCATCAATAGATTCACTAGCGTAGTTTTTCCAGCTCCAGTTGGGCCAACAATCGCCACATTTGAACGTGGTGCAATTTTTGTGCTGAAATTCGTAATAATGGGCTTATTTTTTGAATATGAAAAATTAACTTTCGAGAACTCCACAGATCCTTTAATTTCTTTCGGCAAAGTTTTTGAAATTTCAATAAAAGTTTCTTCTTCAGCATCAAGAAAGCCAAAAATTCGCTCACAGGCTGCAACTGTTGTTTGAACGCTCGTCATTGCATTAGCAATACTTGAAATCGGTTGCGTAAATCGACTCATATATTGCATAAAAGCAGTAATCTCGCCAATCGTCATCTGACCATTCAATGCACGAACACCACCAACGACTACAACGGTTAAAGTTGAAAGATTATTGATGAAACCCATAATTGGGTAGAGGAGTCCACCAAAAAACTGAGATTTCCAAGATGAAATATACATTTTATTATTGATTTTTTCAAAATTTTCAACTGATGATTTTTCACCGTTATAAACCTTAATAACTTCGTGCGAAGAAAGCATTTCCTCGGTATGAGCAGTTAAACTCGATGTAAATTTTTGCAAATCCGTAAAATAAACTTGACTAAACTTCGAAATAATCATAATAATTCCAACCGAAATTATTCCAGTTGCAAGGGCAATTAGACTCATTTGCCAGCTAATCGAAATCATCATAACAGTCACACCAACAATCGTAATTATTGAATACGAAAGCTGATTTAAACTCTCGCTCAAACTATTGCTGAGCGTCTCAATGTCGTTTGTAATAATTGAAACCGTATCGCCAGTTTTATGCTTATCGAAATACGCAAGCGGCAAACGAGCAATCTTTTTCGAAGATTCATCACGCAATTTAAAAACAATTTTTTGCACCATCTGCCCCATAATCCAGTTTTGAGCATAGCCAAAAATTCCCGAACCAACATAAATTGCAGTCAGTAAAAAGCCAAATTCAGCTATTTTCGAAAAATCAGGATTAAAATGAACAGAACCGGCGCGAATTTCGAAATTTTTAGTAATTAGATTAATCATCTCACCCACAATTTGTGGCCCGATAATTGCCGAAATTGAGCTTAAAATTACCACAATTGCAAAAAATATGACAGAAATTTTAAAAGGCACAAAATATCGCAAAAGTCGCCAAACTGTTTTTAATGAAAGTTTGCTTTTTTGGTTTTTCGACATTATTTCACTCCTTTCTTAGATTTTTTTGCGACCGCTTTTCTTAAACTTTTTTTAGCTATTTTTTTCGAAACCGAAACTGCTTTTTTAGTATTTTTTTGAGTTTTCGAAATAGTTTTTTGCTTTTCAAAATTCTTAATTTGTGTTTCAATTTCTTCATCAGAAAGCTGCGAAGATGCAATCTCGCGGTAAATTTCATTATTTTTAAGAAGTTCGCCATGTGTGCCAATTCCAACAATCTTTCCACCATCTAAAACAATAATTTTATCGGCTTGCATAATTGAAGTTACTCGTTGAGCGACAATAAATTTGGTTTGCGATTTAGTTTTTACAGCAAGTTCGGCACGAAGCTTAGCGTCGGTTTTATAATCAAGCGCAGAAAAGCTATCGTCAAAAATTAAAATTGGAGCTTTTGAGGCGATTGCCCGAGCAATTGAAAGTCGCTGTTTTTGACCACCAGAGAAATTTTTGCCACCTTGCGAAACTTTCTCGTTTAAATCTTCAGGTAATTTCTGCACAAAATCCCAAGCTTGAGCGATTTTTAGAGCCTCAATAATTTCTTCATCACTCAAGTTTTTTGAAGAACCATAATTAATATTTTCACGGATATTCCCAGAAAAAAGGTTTGCTTTTTGTGGAACATAGCCGATTAAATTATGCAGTTCGCTTTGTTTTAAATCGCGAATATCCACACCGCCTAGTTTAATTTTTCCTTTCGAAACATCATAAAATCGTGGAATTAATTTTGCAATTGTAGATTTTCCTGAACCAGTTCCACCAATTACAGCAATAGTTTCACCTTGTTTTACTGAAAAGTCGATATTTTCAAGAACGGCTTCTTCAGAATCTGGATATGCAAAACTAACATTTTCGAAAGTTAAATCGAAAGTTTTTGGCAATTTTTGCGTTTTAGTTTTATCTTTTACTGAAATTTCTTCATCAAGAACTTCACTCAAACGTTTAATTGCAACATTCATTCGTGGAACTGACATAAAAATCATCGAAAGCATCACGAAAGCAAAAGTAACTTGCGCAAGATATTGAGTAAGAGAAGTTACATCACCAATTGAAATTTCACCAGATTTTACGAAATATGAACCAATCCAAGCAATTGCTACAAGACCAAGCCCTGAAACCATCGTCATATACGGCGAAATCAAACCAAAAATCCTTTCGAAAAAGATATTCATTTTGAGCATTTCATTATTAATTTCGTCAAATTTTTCTTCTTCAACTTTTTCTTTTCTATAAGCTCGAATTACACGCAAACCAGTAATTGTCTGGC
Source organism: uncultured Saccharimonas sp. (SeqCode) (assembly GCA_963518805.1). Classification (GTDB taxonomy): domain Bacteria; phylum Patescibacteriota; class Saccharimonadia; order Saccharimonadales; family Saccharimonadaceae; genus Nanogingivalis. Next base: position 37,731 of record CAUQKG010000001.1, read on the forward strand.
GGGTTTGCATATTTAATTTATCTAGTTTTATTTGAAAAATCTTTAGTTTTGGAACAGCAAAAATACCAATAATCGTAGTCAAAGCAATGATAGAAAAAATCGTCGCAACCATAATCCAGCTCATTGAACTGGAAATTGCTAAAGTATTAATAATCGCACCAACACCAACAATTGGGGCATAAATCCCCATTCGCATAATCATTGTGAAAGTTTGTTGAAATTGCCGTGCATCATTCGTAATTCGTGTCGTAAGGCTTGAAACCGAGAATTTACCAAACTCGTTCATCGAAAAGTTTTCAATTTTTTCGAAAGTTGCATGGCGAATATCGCGCGCCATCGCCCCAGCTGAACGGCTCGCGAAGAAAATTCCCGCCAGCATTAAAGCTCCACTCAAAAGAGAAAGCCCAATCATATGAAAGCCGTTCGAATAAATAGCTTCCATATTTTTCATGGCTACTCCTTCAGTAATAATTTTTGCGGTATATTGTGGCAAATCAAGATTAATTTTTGCCGAAAGAACCGTAAAAATAAGCATAAGAGCTAAACTTAGCCAATATTTTTTAGAAAATTTAAAAATAAATTTTAGCATAATTCCTTTCGTTTTTATAGTTTATAGATTTTAATCGGTTCTAATATTTTAACATAATTTTTCGAAAATTAAAAGAGCCGCAAATTGTGGCTTAACAAAAAATATTACAAATCATTTTATTGGAGTTTTGATAGATTTATTATATTGTTTGTAATACTTTTTTAAAAAGTGCTCCTTTCTAAAAGTCATTCTTTCACTCTTCCAGTTTGGCCACACTCCTTACATGGAAAAGGGGTAGCCCCTACGAACACTTGAACTTTTTCCCATCCAGTACCTTTACATTTTGGGCACTCTTTGGTTTTTTCGTAAGGTTTTGGAAAAACCATATTCTTTCTCCTTTAGAAAGTTTAAAAGCTCATAGTCGTTTCCGCGACCCTTGAATTTAAGCTTCGAAAAAAATTATACTATATTTTTATATTTTAGTCAAGTGTGTCATTATTTCGAAAAATATATTGACTTTAGTTTTTATATACGATAATATTTATAATCGCGATACGAAAAATTTATTAACATTTAAATTAGATATAAACCCTGCGAAGCTTAGGAGAAATATTATGGAATTTAAAATTAAATTTTATTCATTTTTTGCTTTTTTAACTAATCGAAGAAAGCATTTATGGTTAAGCTTTTACCCAAAAAATAGTGACAAAATTTGGCTCGCAATTTTTAAATTATTATTTTCGAAAAATATAATCATAACCTTGAAAGAAAATAAAGCTAAAACTAAAGTTAGAACTGACATTTTTCTGTTTCGAAACCCTAAAAATGCTGAAAAATTCAAGCAAGCACAAAAACTTTCTTGGAAAGAAAACGAAGACAAAAAAAATCGGTTGTATGGCGAAGCTCTTGAATATCCAGAATTTGCAATTTTAGATTTTTCAGAATTATCAAAAGAGCGCAAAAAAGATAATGGCGGAAAAACTAAGGTTGGTGATAGGCTAAGTTTTAGCTGTATTGAGTATGGATATGAAGGTTTTGTTTTTAAACCAGAAAATCTTTCGAAAATTATAGATTGGTATAAAGAGCAAAAGTTACCACAGAGAAATGTTAAAATTGAAATATTTAATCACCGAATTAAAAAATGGCAAAGCCTTTCGAAAAACGAAATTGAGGAAATTTTGAAATCAAAAAATCCATTAAAAATTTCTGAAAAAATAGCAAAAAATAGAGAATAATTTTTTGTTAACTTTTTAAAAATGTGTTATACTATTAAAGATGAACGAGGAAATTATTTATCTTGACCACGCTGCCACAACACCGGTAAGTGAAAAAGTTTTGGCTGCAATGTTGCCATATTTTAGTGAAAAATTTTACAATCCAAGCGCGCCTTATGTTCAAGCTTTGGAAGTTCGAAGAGATTATGAAGACGCAAAACATCAAATTGCGCAAAATATTGGCGCAAAAAGCGATGAAATTGTAATTACGGCTGGAGCAACTGAAAGTATCAATTTAGCATTTTCAGCAGCTTCAAAAGATGCAGGAGATGAAATTCTTGTGGGCGAATTTGAACATCACGCGGTTTTGAATTCAGCCAAAAAATACGGTATCCAAAAACTTGTGAAAATTAAAAAAGATAGTATAATTGACCTTGAAGATTTGCGTGCAAAAATTTCACCAAAAACAAAGATTGTTTCAGTTATGCTTGCGAACAATGAAACTGGCGTAATTCAGCCAATTTCGAAAATTGCCGAAATTGTACGAGAGGAACGAATGCGACGGCTTTCAAATGGCGAAAAAACGCCGATTTATCTCCATTCTGATGCTAGCCAAGGTGTTGGCCAACTGGATATTTCAGTTGCAAGACTTGGCGTAGATATGCTAACTTTAAACGCCGGCAAGATTTATGGGCCAAAACAAACTGGTCTTTTGTGGGCTAATCGCGAAATTGAGTTTAATGCGCAAATTGTGGGCGGTGGCCAAGAGCGAAATCTACGGAGCGGAACTGAAAATGTGCCAAGCGTAATTGGTTTTGCAAAAGCTATTCAATTGGCAGAAAAGCACCGTAAAAAAGAAAATGAACGCCTTCGAAAATTAAAGGAATTATTCAAAAAAACTTTAAGCAAAAACTTTTCAAATGAAGAAATGATTTTTCTTGGAAATCCAAAAAAACAGCTTGCAAGCCATATTTCAGTATCTTTTCCAGGAATTGACGCCGAGCGGATGGTTTTTGCGCTCGAAACGCAAGGGGTTTTAGTGGCAACAGGTTCAGCTTGTGCGGCAAATAAAGGCACGCGTTCACACACTTTAACTGCAATGGGTTTAAGCGATTCCGAAGCTGACGGAAGCTTGCGAATTTCGCTAGGAAAACTTTCGAATGAAGAAAACACAAAGCGTGCAGCTGAAATAATTTCGAAAACTGTACGAGCCGAATTTGAGAGGATTCAAAAATAAATGGTAAAATTTATTGCCTGGATTTTAGCCTTTGTGGGTTTAGTTGTGGTCTTTATCATTAGCACAACTTTGATTATTAGTGATAAAAATCGGCTCGCTGAAATTTGTCCGAACTACAAAAAAGGCGAATGTTCTCAAAAAATTGATGCGGTTATAGCAATTTCTGGCGGAAATACTGCTTTAAGAACTCGTGAAGCGATTGAGATTTTTAAATTGGTTGAAGCTAAAAAGTTGATTTTTTCAGGTGCAAATTCTAATCCTAAAGTTCTAAGCGATGCGCGCCAAATGGCTATTTTAGCCCGAAAACAAGGAGTTTTAGAAGAAGAAATTTTGCTCGAAGAAAAAGCTCAAAACACTCACCAAAATGCACAATTTACTGCAAAAATAATTAAGCAAAATGGCTATAAGCGCGTGATTCTAACTACTTCAAAATATCATCAAACTCGAGCAAGACTCGAATTCGAAAAAGCTTTAGAAGGTTCGGGCGTAGAGGTAATTTCGGCACCAGTTTTAAATGATTCAGATTGGAATGGATTTTGGTGGACAAATTCACGCGGTTGGTATCTCTCGATGAGCGAGCTTTTTGGAATTTTTAGATTTTATATAGGAGAATAAATGGATAATTCAAAAATTAAAGTATATGTTGGAATGAGTGGTGGCGTGGATTCATCTTTAACGGCAGCGCTTTTAAAAGAGCAAGGATATAACGTTGTGGGCGTTTATATGAAAAACTGGACGCAAGATTTACCAGGAATGAAATGCCCTTGGGCAGAAGATTTAGCCGATGCAAAAAGAGTTGCGGTTCAGCTTGGTATTGATTTTAAAGTTTTTGATTTCGAAAAATACTACCGCGAAAAAGTTGTGCAATATATGATTGACGAATACGAAATTGGCCGCACACCAAACCCCGATATAATGTGTAATCAAGAAGTAAAATTTAAGCTTTTCTTAGAGGCTGCACTTGAAGATGGAGCCGATCTAATTGCAACAGGCCATTACGCTGGCGTTCGAAATGCTTTTACTGAAAATTCTGACGAAAATTTCAACCTTTTGAAAAGTGGGAAAGGTGAGCTACTTCGCGCAAAAGATGAAAATAAAGACCAAACTTATTTTTTGTATCGTGTGCAAGGTGAGGCTTTGGGGCGAACTTTGTTTCCACTTGGTAAATTTACTAAACCTGAAGTGCGCGAGATGGCGAAGGAGCGCGGGCTTTTTACTGCTCGAAAAAAAGATTCACAAGGAATTTGCTTTGTTGGAAAAATTGGAATTCGCGACTTTTTAAAACAATTTATTCCCGAACAAAAACCAGGAAAAATTATCAACAAAAATACGGGTGAAGTTCTTGATTGGCATGACGGTGCGATTTTTTACACTTTAGGCCAGCGCCACGGCTTGAACATTGGTGGCGGACTACCTTTTTATGTTTGCGGTAAAAATATGGAAACTAACGAAGTTTTTGTAACAACTGACATCAATAACGGAGAACTTTGGTCTAATAAAATCAAAGTTTCAGCACTTCACTGGATCAACCAAAAAGTTGAAAATGGGGCAGAAATTCAAGTTCGAATCCGCCATCGTGCGCCACTCGTGAATGCAAAAATCTTTTTCGAAAGTGACAATTCGGCAAAAATTGAATTGCAAGATGAACAGCGCGCAATTACTAGTGGTCAAAGTGTTGTATTTTATTCTGGTGAAGTTTGTTTGGGCGGTGGAATCGTCATTTAATATTGACATTTTTATATTTTTATGGTAGAATATTGAAGCTAAATTTGAACTTTCTAGTTTAAATTTAAGTATTTACAAAACAGAGGTACATTAATATGAATATGTTGATTTTAAACTGTATTGAATCAATTTTTAACACTGATAAAGCAAATCAAGAGCTTTATCGAAAGAACTACTTCTCAAAACAATTTTTGATAGACACCCTTCAAGATGTTGGGTTTCAATCAGTTAAGGCCTTAGCACCAACTGAAGAAGGGGTAACTATTTTAAGCGCAAAGATTCATGATGAACGGGGAAATTTATTCATAATCTCAGTTCATCATCTAGGTAATATACTAAAACTCTCAGCTCGCCCTGTCAATATTAATGGAGGAGTTCCCAGAAATGCAAACTGCATTTCTATAACGAATATTTATTCGCGAAAATATATAAAGAGTGAAAAAAAGGATGGTTTAGCTTTTGGCAATAAAACCCATACAAACCTCTTGCGAAAGTGCAAGAGTAGCGCTAACTCATTCTTCGAAGAGCTAGAAGATGAGTTCAAACGGCGCAATAAGTTTATTTAATCAAAATATCATCATTAACCCAGCAAAAAAGCTGGGTTTTTTCTTGACTTTTCTACTCTTTAAGTATATAATTAAAATCTAGTTCTTTTCACGGAGGTTTTAAAAATGGATGGTTTAATTTTCACGCAAGAAAATGTAGAAAAGCTACTATTGGAGGCTGGATTTTCGGATATTGAAAGTATACCATTTGTATCTTTCGAAGAGCCAAATACTTTTCGAACAGAAGCTTTTCTATATAAAAACTCTTCACGAGAAATTTATATTCTAATCGAATGTTTAGGCAATGTAATTGCGATCTATATGCGAAATAATATTGATTTTAAAATCTTAAAAAACCAGCGCTATATCATCTTAACAATCGAAAATGGCGAGATAGATGAGCGGGGTGATTTTGAGTTAAATGCCTTCAACTCAAAAAGTGTATTTTTAAAAGCAAGCGGAATGCTTACTAATTTTATTAGTAAGCTTAAAAAAATAACCCTCCAGTAATTTTCTCCCGAGTTTTGCTCGGGTTTTTATTTTAGAGAATCTTAAAATAGTCACAAATGATATTCTCCTCTTAAATATATTTCAATTATATAACGCGATTTATTAGTCTGAAACGCTTGCATTTTGTTTCGAAATCTGCTAAAATATCTATTGAGTTTCCTCTTTCTAGTGAATGAACCTGTGTGTTGGTGATTTCAGCTAGAAAGGTAAAGACATTTTTCGAAAATGCTGTTTCGAAAAATATGAGGCGCTTTTTTGAAAACTTTATCAACTTTCGAAAAAGTGAAGATATTAAAATAATTTAAGGGAGAATTGATGCCAACTATCAATCAATTAGTGCGAAAACCTCGAAAAACTGCTGCGAAAAAATCAAAATCGCCAGCACTTGGTCGAATTCATAATGCACTAAAAACTAAATATTATGCACAAAATGCACCGCTAAAACGTGGAGTTTGTGTTAAAGTTACAACAAAAACACCTAAAAAGCCTAACTCAGCTCTTCGAAAAGTTGCTCGTGTTCGCTTGACAAATGGCCACGAAGTTTGGGCTTATATTGGTGGTGAAGGCCACAACCTTCAAGAACACGCCGTAGTTTTGGTTCGTGGTGGACGCGTGCCCGACCTTCCGGGTGTGCGATATCATATCGTTCGTGGTGCGCTTGACCTTCAAGGTGTTGCAGATCGTAAACAAGGCCGTTCAAAATACGGTGCGAAGAAGGAGAAATAAAGATGCCACGAAAAGTTACTAAAAAACTACAACGAGAACTAAAACCAGACCGAAAATATCAATCAATTTTGGTTCAACGTTTAATTAATAAATCTATGCTTGACGGCAAAAAACTTACTGCCGAAAAAGCTGTCTACAAAGCTCTTGAAACTGCAGCTAAAAAACTTGATAGCGAAAACCCTATTGAAGTTTTCGAAAAAGCACTAAAAAATATTTCACCAGCTTTTGAAGTTAAGTCTCGACGCGTTGGTGGTGCAAACTATCAAATTCCATTCCCAGTTCAAGGACACCGACAACTCCACTTTGCGTTTAGCTGGTTAGTTCAATCAGCGCGAGCACGAAGCGGAATGCCTTATAGTCAACGCTTGGCGCTTGAAATTGTTGATGCCTACAATGAAACTGGCGCAGCTTTCAAAAAGAAAGAGGATACTCATAAAATGGCAGAAGCCAACCGAGCTTTTGCGCACTTTGCACGAGGCTAATCTAAATAAAATCACTCTTTTCCGAAAGGGTGATTTTTGTTTCCATACAAATACATAAGCTACTTGGAATTTTCGAAAAGATGTGGTAAAATTGTACGGAAAGGGAAAAATGGATAGAACGAGAAGTGCATACAGACGACTTGGTCGAATACATAAAATTTATCACGGAGGAAGAATTTCGAAGGATCGTCTTGTTGGTTTAATTGATGGAGCCACCGCGATTATTATTACGCTTATGGTACTTGAAATTCAATTGCCAAAATCAGTTAGGGAATTAGCTCAGCTGGAAAGTTTTGGATTTGCAATTCTGATTTACTTTGCAAGTTTTGTGATCGTTGGAATCCAGTGGAATCGTCATCATCATATTTTAGATAGAGTTGAAAAGGTTACGAATAGCTTCATCTGGAAAAACATGATTTATGTTTTCTTTTTGTCGCTTATTCCACTATTTATGCGTTGGGTACTCTCTTCGCCAACAGAGGTTTTACCTGCTTTCTGTTATGCAATGGTTTACCTTTTTACAGATTTAAGCATGCGCTGGATTACTGCGAGTGCCTTAGGCGAAAATACAGGGTTCTTTCACGGTGAAAATCGTAAAGCTCAAAGAAATTACCATTTAATTCGCACGGGAATGATGGTTTTGTGGATTGCGGTTATCGCGTTGATATCAATTTTTCTGCCGCAGGTTGAAATTTTCTTTTTGATTATTTTACCGGTGGCAATTTCACTATTTACAGTTTTTGAAGATGAAAAGGAGGAATTAGAAAATGGTAAATAACATGATTGGTGGAATGCTTCTAATGGGAGTCTTCCTAATGGTTTTAGGAATTGCACAGATCGCATTTTTTGTCTGGGCTATTGTTGAAATTATTCTTTTTAACAAAAAAGTTAAAGAACAAACTTTAAAAATTGGTGATGTTAAACGAGCTTCAATGGCGTTACCACTCGGCTTAAATATACTAGGATTAATTTTATTCTTTGTAATAGTTAAGCCAGCTATTAAAAATGACCCTATTGCAAACAAAAAAGCAAACCTTTTTTGCTGGTTGTCGTATATAATTTTTACCGTCTTATCTGTTACAATTTACGGCTTAACAACTATAAATGCATTAAATACAATAAAAAATGTAGCCAATGAGACTACACAGCATAAGACAACAGGATTAGCGGAAGATGACGAACTGTTTGATAAGGATAAGATTAAAGAGCGAACTAGAAAAGCTAAAAATGCAGGTAAGTTCATACCCGAGGAAGGCGTTTTTGCAATCAAAGCGAAAGGATGTGATAATTTTACAAAACAAAATACTGGTGATAATTCAGTTGGCTATGTTTGCGCATCCTCAGACTCCACAAATAATGCAATAAATGCCTACATCATTGGTTATACAGACACAGATGAAAATTATGAAGACACTCAAAAACTTAGCAAGGAGGAATTAATCCACTCTGCGATCAATGGTGTCGGCGGTAATTTTTCAAGTTATGTTTCAGAAGAAGATTTCAAAGTAATCGATTTCAAAGGAGCTCGGGCAGTTGAAGGAAATATATCACACAACAGTCAATTTATAAAAATATTAGCCCTACCTACTAAAAAAGATAAGTCTGGGAAGACTCGAGCATTCTTTATTGCGATGGTCTCAAATAATGGTGGAGATATTCTTGATAGTAATTTTGCAAATTTCGCCGATTCTTTTGAAAGATTATAATTTAACCCAATAAAATAACCCTTCTCCTGAGGGTTGTTTTATTATTTTGCACTAAAAAATAAGATTTTTGCGCCAGAATATAGCTTTTCACTAATTAAAATTAAATTTTCTGCTTTAAAATTTTCAATCTCTTTGGGTTGCGATAGAACTAATATTCCACCAGATCTTAACCTCTTCGAAAGCCTTTCGATAGATGGAAATTGAGGGTCATAGTATGGCGGATCAGCAAAAATTATATCAAAAGTTGGAATTTCTAAAATTTCACCAATTTCAAATTGAGATTGGCTCGACTCAATCCAGCCCGAAACACTACTTCGAATTATTTTGGCTTCACCAGCATTTTCATTCTTCTCGATAATTTTTAAATTTTCGGCCAATATTTTTTGCGCTAATCTGTTTTTTTCAATAAAAACTACTTTTTTAGCACCACGAGAAATCGCTTCAAGACCCAAAGATCCAGTTCCAGCGAAGGCATCAAGAACTTCAGCATTTGGAATTTCCGCCTGAATTGTATTAAAAATTGCATTTCTCGCTCGTTCGCTCATTGGGTGAGTTTGGCGAGAATTCGGAGCTGTAATTTTATGATTTTTAAAAATTCCTGAAATCAACCGAATATTCATTTTTTATCCTCAGATTTATTTTTTGCATTTTCGAAATCTTCTTCAAGAGCTCGACGAATACCTTCAAACCATCCGAGTGCCACAATTTTTGAGATTTCGGGCAAGAGATCATGTTTAGTCTCTCGCGCTAAAGCAGTCGTCCAGCCTTTCTCTAAATACCTTTCGTAATATTTTTGGTCGGCGACCCACTTAATTTTTTCTTCAAAAATTTGCATAAATTCGCCCTTTAAAACCCTCAAAATTTCTTCATCTGTTGGGCTCTTTATGATTTTCTTTGCAGCAACTGAAGTTATCATTGTAGCAACACCCATTTCATAAAGCATATGCGAACTCATTACACCTTTTGGCCCAATATATTCCCAGTTCTTCAAAATCCGCTCGCGCCAATTTTCTCCAGAAAGAAACATCTTTTTAATCAATTTATCACGTTCTTCAGGTTTTTTTCCAGAAATTTCAATAATTTTATCAGTCATCGGGAACTGATGAGCTGGAGTTAAAGCATCGGTTATTGCATGCGCCATCCAACCAGCTTCAAAACTTGCTCGTACAAAATTTTCTTCGTTCAAAGCTTTCGAAATATTAAAAAGATGATTTTCAACGTAGCTTCGAATTGGTGCTAAATCGCCATAAGGCTCAACAAAATGCCAAGGTTCATCTTTTCCTGGTGATTTTGTTTTGATTCCATCAGGACCACCATTCCCCTCAAAAACTAAAATTTCATCAATTTTAGGGAAGTGAATTTTTGAAAATTTTGGATTTTTCGAAATAATTTCTCGCAAAATTAAACGAGCCGCACGATCAATTTTTTGATGCGTTCCAGCAATTTTGTCTGCTTTTTGAAAAGGAGTTGCTCTTGAATACATATAAACTATTTTACCATTCTTCGTAATAAAAATCAAAAGTTGAAATTTAATTGTGCTTGTGCTAAAATGGAACAAATGAGTAAAATTGCGAAATATCTAAATGGACACATTATTGGTGAAGTTTCGGCGCGCGAAACTCGATTGAAGCAGTTTTCAACCGACCGAAGTTTTCTTAAAATTCAACCAGAATTAGTGGTTTACCCGCGTTTTAGTGAAGATATTCAAAAAATTATGCGGTTTTCTTGGCAGTTAGCTGAAAAGGGCCATATTTTTGGTGTTACGGCGAGAGGCTACGGCGGAAGTACCGATGGCTCTTCAATTGGAAAAGGAATTATATTAGATATTTCACGACATCTTGATAAAGTTAAAGAGCTTGATTTACGAGCTAAAACCGTTCAGGTTCAAGCCGGGGCGAATTTTCAAAAATTGAATCTTGCAATTGCGTCACAAGCGATGGAGATTCCGCAAAGTCCAGCTGGCGAAAGGCTCACAGTTGGTGGGGCGATTGCAATGAATTTGCCAAGCGAAAAATTTAATTATGGTGACTTAGTAAATTCCGTTAGCGAAGCAGAAGTTATCTTAAGTAATGGCGATATTATTAACATTGGAAAAATTTCCCGCAAGGAATTAAGCGAAAAAATCGCACTTTCTAATTTTGAAGGAGAGATTTATCGTAAAATTGACACTTTAATTGAAGATAATTACAGTTTAATTCAGCAAATCGATAGCGATTCTAGCTTCGGCTATTCTGGAATTGCAAATGTAAAAAATGAAGATGGAACGTTCAATTTAACTCCGTTATTTTTTGGTTCGCTCGGAACTCTAGGAATTATCACCGAGGCAAAGATTCAAACAAATTACATAGTTAACGAGACCAATTTTATGGTTGTAAGTTTTTCGAATCGCGATGATGCGCGTGATTTTAACGATGAAATTGCCAAATTCGCACCAGATATCGTTGAATTATTTGATGGCAAAATGTTTGAAGCTGCAGTTGCTTCTGGTAAAAAATACCAATTTTATCTTGACAGGAATTCACAAAATTTAGCCACGAAATTAGTTTTAGTTGTTGGAATTTCAGATAAAAGTGCGAAGAAAATTACATCAAAAATACATAAAATTGAAAAAATTGCCAAGAAATTTGAAGGTGCAACCGTTTGGATTCCAGAAGACGATGAACGTTCGAAAGCTGAACTTGAAGCAATTCGTGATGTTCGTGAAATTTTGCGAGCAAGGAGCGGCGTAATCAAGCAAGAAATTTACCCAATTCAAGGTGTTTATGTGCCAATGGAGCGTTTCGAAACTTTCTATCTAGGGCTTCAAAAACTCGCCTTACAACATAGTATTCCCGCACCAATTCAAGGTTCAGCACTAACCTCTATTTTTGAAATTTTAGCTGAATTTGACTTTTCGAAAATTAGTGACCGTCAAAAATCACTAAAATTTATTGCCGACCTTGGTGCTTTACTTGCAAAAGTTGATGGTGAATTTGCATATGGTGCAGGCGAAGGGCGAATTTATGGTCATTTTGCTGCAAGAAATATCAGTGAAGAAATTGAAGAATTATATTCGCAAATTAAAGACATTTTCGACCCAATGCATATTTTAAATCCTGGCGTAAAAGGTCGCCCAGATACTAAAGAATTAGTGAAATCGGTTCGAAATGGAAAATAAACCAAATTTCGAAACTGGCGAAGGTTTAACCGTTCAAAACGATACCCGAAATGTGATTGATAAATATAAGGGCGTATCGGTTGAAGAAATTAAAAAAGACCTTGAAACTTCGCGGCACGATTTTCATGTTGCTGTTGAGAACTTTCAGCACGATTTTAATATTGGTACAATCGCTCGAAACGCCAATGCTTTTAATGCTGCAGGAATTCATATTATTGGCAAAAAACATTGGAATCGACGCGGCGCAATGAAGACCGAGGCTTATATGAATGTTTTTCATCATGAAACCGTGCAAGATTTCATAGATTGGGCAAAAGATAACAAATTTGAACTTATTGCAATTGACAACCAGAAAGGCGCAAAAAATCTAAACAATGCACAACTTTCGAAAGGTTCTATTTTGATTTTTGGAAATGAGAGCGATGGTCTTTCGGAAGAAATGATCAAGGCCTGTGAAGAGATGATCGCAATTGAACAATTTGGCTCAACGAGAAGTGTTAATGTTGGAGTGGCTAGCGGCATTTTAATGTACGAATTTGTGCGGCGAAATTATTTAGCAAAATAATTATTCATTAGATAAAAATAGTTTGTTTTTATATTTTTTAATTTTTATAAATGAGGACTGTATTCATAAACTATTGAGCGCTTATTAACACTCTTTTTTGCATAAAAAAATAGGGTGTGTTATAATTATATAGATATGAAGACAAAGTTAAAGAATATTTCAGATGTAAAAGTTGAGCTCACAATTTCTCTTGGAGCCGAGGAGTTGAAAGCCGCTGAACAAGTTGCGCTAACAAAGATCGCTAAAGAAGTTAAAATTGAAGGCTTTCGAAAAGGAAAAGCGCCCCTCGAAATGGTTGCCGTGCAAGTTGATCCAAATTTGCTCAGTCAAGAAACGCTTGAAAACGCGCTTTCAAAATCTGTCGCTGAAGCATTTCTAAAAGAAAAAGTTCAAGCAATTAATCGACCAGAAGTTGATGTTAAAAAATTTATTCCTGGAACTGAGCTAGAATTTACCGCAACTACCGAAATTATGCCAAAAGTTGAACTTGGCGACTATAAAAAATTAGGCGTAAAAAAAGAAGATGTAAAAGTTTCGAAAAAAGAAGTTAAAGAAACAATCGATCGAATTTTAAAGAATTTTGCCGAAAAGAAAAAAGTTGAGCGTGAGGCAAAAAATGGCGATGAAGTCATCATTGACTTTTTAGGCAAAAAAGATGGCGTAGCTTTTGATGGTGGAAAAGCTGAAAAATTTCCACTTGAACTTGGCTCAAAATCTTTCATTCCTGGGTTCGAAGAAGGTTTGATTGGTAAAAAAGCTGGCGATGAACTTTCACTTGATTTGGAATTTCCAAAAGATTACCACGCAAAAGACTTGGCTGGTGCAAAAGTTGTTTTTGAGGTAAAAATTCACGAAGTTCGAGAAAATGTTGAGCCAGAAATCAACGAAGAATTCCTTTCAAAATTAGGTGATTTCAAAACTAAAGAAGAATTCGAAAAACAGATTGAAGAAGATTTGAAAACTCAAAAACAAGCTGAAGCAGATGAAAAATTTAAAGACGAACTTGTTAAAAAATTAGCAGAAATTTCGAAAGTTCCCGTGCCAGAAATCTTGCTCGAAGATCAAAAGCGCAGCATTGAAATGGATATGCAACAAAATTTGATGTATTCTGGGCTTTCACTTGAAGATTATCTTGAGCGGATGGGTAAAACTCGTGAAGAATGGCTCGAAAAAGACGTTAAAGAAGCGGCTGAAATGCGCGTAAAATCTGGATTGGCTTTAGCAGAGCTTTCCAAAGTTGAAAAAGTTAAGTCAGACACTAAAGAGCTTGACGCCCGAATTGCACAACTTAAAGAGCAATACGGAAACAGCAAAGAGGTTCAAAAACAGCTTTCGTCTGATGATGTTCGCCGAAATTTGGCAAACCAAATTTTAACCGAAAAAACAATTGATTTATTAGTAAAATTTAATTCATAGTTTTAAAAATTTTATAAAAACAGGCTCGAAAGGGCTTGTTTTTGCTTATGCTTTATTTTATAATAGTTATAGTTAGTACATTTGGAGGTGGTTTTATGATTTCTTTAGAAGAAGCCGCAAAGAATACAACACTTGAGGCTAAAAACTTGACGCTTGTTCATAAGCAAATTATTTTATCAATTCGAGTAATTGATTGGAAAGGCTTATTTTCTTATAATTTGCGAGATAGTTTTATGGCTAAAGATTTAGAGCTTGATTATTCAGGATTATTAATTCCTGAAAGGGGAGTTTCTCCCGACAAGCCATCGGTTTCTTTTAGCTTTTTAATCAATGACAATAATTTTGAAATAACAGAATGCTCAAAATTAGAAATCCGCAAGATTATTGAAAAGATCCTTCATGATTGTCTGGGTCATAACCCTTTTAAGCCTCTTAAAGAAATTGAAATTGGTGGAAGGTATAGACACTATAAGGGTGGGGAATACGAAATTTTAAATATTTCTCACCACACAGAACAAGATGAAGAACTCGTAAATTACTGCGAAGTTGGTAATAGTAAAATCTGGTCACGGCCAAAAGATATGTTTATGGACGGTAGATTTCAACCAATAGATTAAAATTTTAGCTCGCATTGCGAGCTTTTTTTCGTTTTCTGAATATTGTTTTTTTATTAAACTTATGCTTTAATTAATATAAAATTACGAGAAAGGAATTTATGAAATTTTTCGAAAAAAGAGATTTATCAATTTTACATATTATTTTAACTATTATTCTTCTTATTGGGCTGGTTGTAAATAGTATCGTTCTTGGGATTTTTTATAGTGATTATCTTAAAAATTCTGATGGACAGCAAAAAATTGAAAAAAATTACCAAGATCGAATTGAATCACTCGAGAAAAAGCTCGACCTCAAATATTCACCAAACAAAAACGGAGAATATTCACATAAATCACAAAGCGAACTCTAAACAAGGTTCGCTTTTTATGATAAAATAAGAGAATGAACGACTTTCAAAAGATTTTCGAAAAAAATTATAAAATGTTAAACGCAGAGCAGAAAGAGGCAGTTGACACAATTGATGGGCCAGTTTTGGTGATTGCCGGGCCGGGAACAGGAAAAACTCAACTGCTCTCAACACGAATTGCTAATATTTTGCAAAAAACCGACACAGCGCCAGAAAATATCCTTGCAATGACCTTTGCTGAAGCTGGAGCTTCGAATATGCGCGAGCGACTTTCACGTTTTATCGGTACGGATTCTTTTAAAGTTGGCATTTTCACTTATCACGGTTTCGCAAATGAAATTATTCAAAATTATCGCGAATATTTTACAGATAAAAATCTGAACGAGGCTGCCGATGAATTAATCACAAAAGAAATTATAACAAAAATATCAAATGAATTGCCGAGTTCTTCAAAACTCAAAAAAATCCCTATTTCGAACATCGCCTCCACGATAAAAGAAATGAAAAATGCTTATATTTCGCCAGATGATTTGCGAAAAGTTGCGAAGGCAAATATTTCTGAGCAAGAAATTTTTAACGAGAGTATTAAAGGATTACGCGTTAACGGGCGAACTTTTGCGCAGGTTCAGCCGTTTTATTCAGCAATTCGCGATAATTTAGAAAATTCAATCTCAAAAGATTTAAACGATACAAAGTTTAAAAGTAATCTGTATTTTTATTTCGAAAAATTGAATGAAGCTTATCTTGAGGCAGAAGAAACTGGAAAATCAAAACCGTTAACAGATTGGAAGAATACTTTTCTTAATTTAAAAGATTTCGAAGATAATTTTCAAATCAGCGACACTTACGCAAATAAAAAACTACTTGAATTTGCTGATTTCTATGAAAAATTTAATAATGAAATGAAAAATCGTGGGCTTTATGATTTTAATGATATGATTCTGGAAGTTATCGAAACACTTGAAAACAACGATGATTTTCGGTTTACACTTCAAGAAAAATATCAATATTTATTATTAGACGAATACCAAGATACTAATGATTCGCAGGCAAAAATTATTGAACTGCTCACAAATAATCCTGTTATGGAGGGCAAGCCAAATGTCTTGGCGGTAGGCGATGACGACCAAGCAATCATGGCTTTTCAAGGTGCAAGTAAGTCGAACATGATTGATTTTTACAATCGTTTTGGCGAAAATACAAAAGTCATCAACTTAACTAAAAATTACCGCTCGCACGGTGATATCTTGACTGCTTCGAAAAATGTTGCAAATACGATTTCAGGGCGATTAACTAAAAACTTGCCAATTAAAATTGAGAAAGATATTTCAGCGGAAGGATACTTTATTAACCGAGAAATTCAGCTTGAACGAACGAATTTCGAAAGTCAAATTGCAGAATTTTCTTGGGTCGCAGAAAAAATTTCGAATTTAATTCAAAACGGAGTTGCACCAAAAGAAATTGTCGTAATCGCGCCAAAGCACAAGATTCTGCAAGCTTTTGTGCCGTATTTAAAAAACCAAAATGTACCAATTTATTATGAAAAACGCGAAAATATTCTAAAAAATGAAATAATTTCGCAGCTAATTAAGATTTCGAAGCTAATTTTGGCAATTCGCGATAAAGACGAAGATAAAATGGCAAATCTTTTCCCTGAAGTTTTGAGTTTTGATTTTTGGCAAATTCCAGCAGTTGAAGTTTGGAAAATGAGCTGGGCGGCCAAAGATAATCGTGATTTTTGGATTGAAGCTATATTGAAAAGCGAAGTTGAACAAATTCGAAATTTGGGTGAAATTTTAGTTACGCTAGCCGAATTTTCACACGAGAAGACTTTCGAAGAGCTTTTTGATTATATTTTGGGTTCAAGAGAAATTCGCGAAGGCTTAAAATCACCAATTCGAGATTTTATTTCGCAAAAATCTGACGAAGAATTTTATGATACAATTTTAAACTTAACTATTTTGCGAGATAAACTGCGAGAATTTTCGAACGAAGAAAATAATAAACTTGACATTTTAATAAATTATGTTGAATTATGTGAAGAATTTGAAATTCAAATTTTGAGTACAAATCCGCATAATACAAGCGAAAATGCAGTTCAAGTTATGACACCCTTCGTAGCAAAAGGCTTAGAATTTGAATATACTTTTCTAATTTCACTCAATCAAGATAGCTGGAATTCTGCGAGAAAAGGTGGCGGGGGCGAAAATATCACAATGCCCGCAAACCTTAAATTTACAAATATCGAAGATGAGGGTGAAGACACGCGCAAGCGCTTGATGTTTGTAGCAATGACGCGCGCTAAAACTCAACTTTATCTAACAAACCACAACAGTGATTTAACTGGAAAAACCAAAAAAACACTGTCATTTTTAGATGAGCGAGAAGAAGACGGAGTTTTAAAATCAAAAATTCTACCTGAAAAATGGCAAGAAGTTTCAAAAATCCAAAAAGAATCACTCGAAGTAGACGAAATTGAAACAAACTGGCACGAATTTTACACCATCAAGAATGAAGAAATGCGGGAGCTTTTGAAGCCAAGAGTCAAAAATTACAAATTAAGCCCAACAGATTTAAACTCCTATACAAGCCTCCAATATAAAGGTCCGCAATCCTTTTTCGAAAACAAAATTTTATGTTTTCCCGGAGCTTATGGTCCAGCTCTAACGCTTGGAAATATCGTTCATGAAAGTTTTAACTACATTCAAGATGAAATTAATTCTGGCAATACACCAAATATTGACAACATTAAAAAATATGCTATTGAAAGATTTTCGAAATACCCACTCTCAGAAAAAGACAAAGAAGAAATTTTAGAAAGATTTAATCAAATTTTTGAAAACTTTTTCGAAAATAATTTAGGCGAGTTTAAACCTGGAAATATAGCTGAGAAAAACTTTAGCGGTGTTGGCGTAACGGTTGGAGATGCGGTTCTAACGGGAAAAATTGATCTAATTCGAATAGATCGCGAAAATAAAAAAATCACAGTCGTTGATTATAAGACCGGTTCAATTCCTTTTAATACCAAAACTAATAAATTTGATACAAATTCAACAAAAATTCACGAATATACACAACAGCTATATTTTTATAAAATTTTGATCGACAATGCACCAGAATTTTCAGGTTACACGGTTGAAAAGGGAATTTTGGAGTTCATTGAGCCAGATAAACGTACTGAAAAAACTTATAATTTTGAAGTGATCTTTAAACCTGAAGAAGAGGAACGGCTAAAAACTCTAATTCGAGCCGTTTGGGCAAAAATTAAATCATTTAATTTTGAACTAGATGAAGAAAAATATTCGAAAGATATAAAAGGAACGCGAGCTTTCGAAGCAGATTTAATCGCAGATTTTAAGGATTTAAATAACTAATGAATAAAGATTTTTTTGAAAAAGACTATCTTTTAACCCGTGTTGATTTTGATAGAAATCAAAAACCACGTTGGAGATTGGCAGATTTGGATTCTGGTGAGATTCTAAGTTTCTCTCCAGAATTTGAAGAACCAATTTCAATAGAAATTAACCTTTCAAAACGATTTTGTATTGGTTGGCATAATTTGGAAACGGGTGAGGATTTTGTCTGCCCAGAAAATTATGAACTTGACAAAAAATATGAACAATGTCAAAATTGCCAAAAGAGAACCGGCTTTAATCCAGCATTTTACAATGTAAAAGATGGAGAAATTTCAAAACAACAGATTGAGCGAAATTTGCAGCCGCATTTTGTTTATTTGGCATATTTTTCAGATGAAATTATTAAGGTTGGAATTAGTTTTGCAGGACGAGGAATTGCAAGATTACTTGAGCAGGGGGCAAGAGCCGCGTTGATTTTAGGTGAATTTTCGAGTGCAAATATTGCTCGAAATTATGAAGATAAAATATCGAAAATGACAGATTTTTGTGAAAATGTCAAAGCAAATGTGAAATTAAAATTGCTTGAACAAGATTTTGTTTTTTCGAAAGCAGAAAAAGCACTTCTTGATGCTCGCAAAAAAATAGAAACCGCTCAAAAAGTAGTTTTCGAAAAGCAAGATCCAATAGATTTAAATAAATTTTATGCAAAAAATGGTAAAATTCCAAGCGGAGAAATGCTTGAAATACAAAATTGTCCGCAAAATCAAAACGGTGAAACTTTGATTTTTTCAGGTATTTTAAAAGCTCAAGTCGGTTATATTTTACTCGCTGAACAACAGGGTGAAATTATTTCAATACCGCTTAAAAAATTTACGGGGCGAAAAATTCGAATTTCACCAAAAATTATTGAACTTAATTTGCCAGAACGACAGGCTAGTCTGTTTGATTTTTAAATAAAAAACTGATAAAATAGAACTAATGAGTAAAGCATTATATCGCAAATATCGGAGTAAGAAATTAAATGAAGTTGTGGGTCAAAAACACATCACAACGGTGCTTGAAAATGCTTTAAAACAGGGGAAGATTGCCCATGCTTACCTTTTTACTGGCCCACGCGGTGTTGGTAAAACTTCTATTGCGCGAATTTTAGCCCATGAAATTAATAATCTACCATATTCTGAAGAAGATAATCACCCAGATATTATCGAAATTGATGCCGCCAGCAACAACGGAGTAGATGATATCCGCCAGCTTCGAGACAATGTGCAAGTTGCGCCGTTTTCCGCCAAATATCGTGTTTACATTATAGATGAAGTTCATATGCTTTCGAAAGCTGCTTTTAATGCACTTCTCAAAACACTTGAAGAGCCACCAGAACACGCCGTTTTTATTCTTGCCACAACCGATGCTCACAAATTGCCAGCAACAATTATCAGCCGAACTCAGCGGTTTGTTTTTCGATTTATTTCAAAAGAAGATGTTTGCGCCCATTTAGAATTTATTGCTAAGAATGAAAAAATTAATATTTCCAAAGAAGCGATTGAAATTATTGCCGAACGTGGCGAAGGGAGCTTCCGTGATAGCATTTCGTTGCTTGATCAAATTTCAAGTATTGCAGAAAAAAGTGAAGAAATTACAGCAAATTTGCTTGAAGAAGCCCTTGGATTGGCGCCGAAAATGCAAATTAATGCTTTAATTTCAGCTTTCGAAAACCAAAATTCAAACGAAATTTTGCAAATTGTGCGAGATGTTCGCAATTCTGGCGTAGATTTAAAAAATTTTGCTAGTCAGCTTTTGAGTTTTATTACTGAAAATATTGGCGAAAAACCATATCTTTCGCAATTTTTGACGCCACTAACACGAGCAGAAAAGTCAAATTTTATTGAAATGGAACTGCTTTCGATTTTTATTCAGCCAAGTTTTACGCCGCAGTTTTCAATAAATCAAAATATTCCTCCACAAGTTCAGCAAAAAACAATTTCGAAGCCGAAAGCTGAAAATCAAAAAATGGCAGAAATTTCAAAAAGTGAATCAGAAAATCAGCCAAACTCGCAAAAAGAAACTTTCGAAAATTCACAAAAAAATGAAAATCATGAAGACAAGATAGAAATTCCGCAAAAAGATGAAGAAAATAAATCTTTAAAAAATGAAATTCCAGAAAGCTTGAATGAAATTCCACTAAAAAATGAAAATAAAAATCAAGATTTGGGAGAGAAGAAAGAATTTAAATGGGCGGATTTCTGGGGAGCGATTGATGAGGGTGACAAGGGAGTCCAAACGATTCTAAAACAATCTGGCCATATTTTCGAAAACGGTAAAATTAAAATTTATACAGGCAGGCCTTTTAACCAAAAACAGCTTGAAAAAGCAAAGGCTCAAGCTTCAATGGGAAAAGCTTTAAAGAAAATTGGCGCAGATGGCTGGGTGATTGAAGTTTTTGGAACAGCAAAACCCGCGAGCGACCCAGCGATTGCAAGTGTTCAGGATTTAATGGGGGGTGGAGAAATGGTAAAAATTGATGAGTAGTGAGAAAACTGGCGGTAAAATTCCGCCACAGAATTTAGATGCCGAGATGAGTTTGATTGGCGCTATTTTGATTGATGAGGAAGTTTTAATTGATATTGTAGAGATTGTAAAAGCGGCAGATTTTTATGATAAACGCCACGCCACAATTTTTGCGTCGATTATTCGGCTTTATGAACATCACCAGCCGGTTGATCTTCTAACACTCACGAACGAACTTAAAAAACGAGAAGAACTTGACGCAGTTGGTGGCTCAAGTTATTTAGCAGAATTAACAAACTACGTTCCAACAGCTTCGCACGCAGCAAGTTATGCTGAAATTGTTGCTCAGGCAGCAGTTCGAAGACGACTAATTAAAGCTGGCGGCGACATTACTGAATTAGCTTTTAATGAAGAATTAACTGTTCCGCAACTTTTAGGCCAAAGTGAAGCCGAACTTTTTAGCGTTTCAGATGCAAGCTTAAAACAAGATTTATCTTCAATGGAAGATATCCTGAACGACTCTTTCGAAAGATTAGATGAGCTTTATAAAAACAAAGGGGCGATTCGTGGAATTCGAACAGGCTATCGTGATCTTGACAACAAAACAGCAGGATTGCAGCGTTCAGATCTAATTATTCTTGCCGCTCGGCCAGCGATGGGAAAAACAACTTTCGTAACAAATTTAGCTTATAATATTGCTACAATCGAGAAAAAATCAGTACTTTTCTTTAGCCTTGAGATGAGTAAAGAACAGCTTGTTGACCGTATGCTTGCAGATGCCGCTGGAGTTGATTCGTGGAATATTCGAACGGGAAATTTGAGTGATGAAGACTTTGCAAAGCTAGCTGATGCTATGGGCGAAATGGCTGAAGCTCCAATTTTTATTGATGATACACCAGGTGTAAGTGTTCTCGAAATGCGAACAAAAGCACGGCGCGCGGCACATGATGGCGAGCTTGGCTTAATTGTTATTGACTACCTTCAGCTGATGCAAGGAAGCGGCTCAGCAAAATCTTCAGCAAACCGTGTTCAAGAGGTTTCAGAAATTTCGCGTGGCTTGAAGTTACTTGCGCGTGAATTAAATGTGCCCGTAATTGCGCTTTCGCAGCTTAGTCGTTCCGTTGAAAGCCGTGATCCTAAAATACCGCAACTTGCCGATCTACGTGAGTCTGGTTCTATTGAGCAAGACGCAGACATCGTGATGTTTCTTTATCGTGAAGCTTATTATAATCCTGAAACTGAGCGTGAAAATATTACTGATCTCATTCTTGCCAAACACCGCCACGGCCCAGTTGGTACAATTGAGCTCTATTTCCACCCAGAACGCCTCCGCTTTATATCGCTCGACCGCAAGCATGGTGAATAAATTTTAAAACCGCAATTTCCCCTTATTCTTGCGGTTTTTAAAATTGATTTTTCATTTTCTTTAGCGTATAATTATGGTTATGGATAAATTTAATAATCGCAAAAATGAGCTTTTAATAAGATTCATGCTCGGCATAATGATTCTTCTGTCTGAGATTGCAATTATTTTTATTACTAACCCGCCAACTTTTAATAATTTTATAGTGATATTTTTTGCACTTTTTACTTTAAATTTAGCTTTTATAATTTTTGGAATTCGCCAAAAACAAACTCGCCAAAAAATGTTTGAAGCCCGCAAAAATGCTGAAGATTCGCGAAATAGAATCTTAACGATTATCAACAGTTTAACTGATGCAGTTTTAGGTATTGACTCGCGTGGAAAAATTGAATTATACAATTCTGCAGCGCTTGAAATTTTAGGCGAAAATGGTGAAATTTTAGATAAAAACCTTTCGAAAATTTGTAAGCTTGCAAAAATCAACACACAAAAATTCGAAATTCAAGAAATTCTTAAAGCAGGAAAGCCGTATTTCTCAACCAACGATTTAATCCTTCAAAAAGAAGATGAAACACTACGAATTGAAATTGAAATTATTAAAATTAAAGAATCTTTTTCGAAAAAATCAAGGTCTAATTTAAAAAAATTCGTGATAATTTTACGCGATATTACCAAGCAAAAAACGCTTGATGAAGAGCGTGATGAATTTATTAGTGTTGTGAGCCACGAACTTCGTACACCAGTGACAATTTTAGAGGGTTCTTTAAGTAATTTAAAACTGCTAATTGATAAAAAAGCACCTTTTAAGATGCTTGAAAAATCTGCTAAAACTGCCTACAGCCAAAATAATTTTCTCGCAACAATAGTGAATGATCTTTCAATACTTTCACGCACAGAAAGAGGAATCGGTGAAGGAGCAGAAGAAATTAACCCAAAAGAACTTGCTGAGACACTTTTTAAAAAATATCACAAAACAGCTTTCGAAAGAGGTCTAAGCCTCAATTTAAATATTGACAATAATCTTAATCATGTTAAAACTAGTAAACTTTATCTGGAAGAATTATTACAAAATTTTATCACAAACGCCTTAAAATATACGCGCGAGGGCTCGATTGAAATTTGTTTTAAAAATTCGCAAAAAGGTGTAATTTTTGAGATTAAAGATACTGGGATAGGAATTAGCTCAAGCGATCAAAAACGGATTTTCGAAAAGTTTTACAGGAGTGAAGATTGGCGAACGCGAGAAACTGGCGGCACAGGCTTAGGGCTTTATATTTCTTCAAAATTGGCGGCAAAAATTGGTACAAAAATTCAACTCGAAAGCAAATTAAACCACGGTTCGAAATTTTTTTTTGAACTCCCAAAAATTAAAGAATAGATTTTTACATATTTTTTGCTTTTTTAAAAATTTTATGGTATACTTGACATATCAAGCCTAATAGGCTTTTTAATTTTGGAATAGGAGAAAGATGGCAAAGAAAGAAACCAAAATAACTCGCGTTAAAGCAAAAAACGCAAAATCGAAGCCTGAAAAAGAAGTTTCGAAAGAGCTAAAAATAAGTAAATATGCTGCAAAAGTTGCTGGCATCAAAACAGAGAAAAAAGCTAAAAAACCAGCACCAAAATTTGTGCAAATTTTAACGAAGCCGTTTAAATTTATTACAATTCCATTTGTTGCACTTGGTAAATATTTATCAGCTTCTTGGAAAGAACTAAAACTCGTTCGCTGGCCAACCCGCAAAGAAACTTGGAAAATGACTAGTGCCGTAATTGCATTTTCTGTAGGGTTTGCAACATTAATTTTACTGCTAGACGGCTTGTTTAACTGGATTTTTAAAACACTAATTAAGTAATTTTGAAAGGTATTTATGGCAAATAAACGATATGATGATTCCCGAAACTGGTATGCAGTTACAACTTTAGCGGGATATGAAGACAAAGTTGCGGAAAATCTTCGTCAACGAATTGAAGGCGTAGATATGGCCGATAAAATCTTCGACACGCTTGTTCCGAAAGAGAAGCAGATCGAAGTTAGAAATGGAAAACGCAAAGTTGTTGAACGAAAAATTCTACAAAGTTATGTTTTAGTTGAAATGAAATTAACCGAGGAGACTTGGTTTGTTGTTCGAAACACACCAGGTGTGACTGGATTTATTGGCTCAGATTCACCAACACCGGTTTCAGAAAAAGAAATGCGTGATATCCGCCGCCGAATGGGTGCCGAAGAGCCAATGTTTGAAATCAACTTTTCTGAAGGCGAAATTATCAATATTATTGATGGACCATTCAAAGGTTTCGAAGGTGCAGTTTCTGAGATCGACGCTGTGAAAGGCAAAATCAAAGTGATGGTTTCAATGTTTGGCCGCGAAACGCCAGTTGAGCTTGATATTCTTCAAATTGAAAAAATCTAATTTTAAATTTTCAAAAGCTAAAAAACGCTCGAAATTGGGCGTTTTAGTTTTATTTAAAATTAAAAATCTCGCTAAATTTAGCGAGAAAAAATTACTTTTTAGCAACAACGTTTTTATTAATCTTGAGAGCTTTTTCTATCATATATTCAGGATTTGATAAATTTTTATTAATAAGCTTAAGTTTATGCGTTCGAGAATATTCGTGAAATTCAGGTGTCGCTAGAATCATCCCATCTTCAACACAAATACAAACCTGGTAAAGATTGAAACCAAATGACGAAATTAAATCTGTAATATTGCGATATTTTCGCTCAAAACCTTGTTTGAAAATTGCATCCGTATCTTTAATTCGCCAAATATCAAAAAGTTGGCCGTGGTAATTAATTCGAAAACCTTCGTGATTATTCTTCTCGACAAAAGTCCCACCCAGATCTTCAAGCCGTTTACGAATTTTTGAGACAGATATATCTGTTTTTACCACGATATCAATGTCGTGATTTTCAACCGAATTAATGCAGAGAGCTTTATAGATTGCAAAACTCCCCACAATATAAACCCGCCCAAAATCTTTTAGAGCCTCAATTAATTCGCGATTTTTCATTTTTAAATCTCCAAAGCATGATTTTAAGATTATAACATAATTAACAATTAAAAACAAGAAAAGCATAGTGAAGCTGAGGGCTATAGAGGTTTATATTAAACTAATGCCATTTCTTGCAAGCAATGTACTTTAACAATATTTTTCACGCTGATCACATTTTCACATTCGTAATTTTCCGTCGAACAATCTTCACAAAATTTTATATAATGAATCAATAGTCCTAAAATAAACGAATTGGAGCTTGAAATTTTAAAAAAAATATGCTAAAATTAATATGTTACGCACTTGAATTATCAAGTATAAAATTATTTAAAGGGAAATTATGGCAAAAAAAGTTATTGGAAATTTGAAACTTCGAATCCCGGCTGGCCGTGCAACAGCAGGTCCTCCAGTTGGTTCAACACTTGGTCAATGGGGTCTAAATATGATGGACTTTATCAACCCATTCAATGAAAAAACTAAAGATATGATGGGTAAAGACGTAATTGTTCACCTTCAAGTTTTCGAAGACCGAACTTTCACTTGGAAATCACTTGGTCAACCAGTTGATGACATGATTCGAGACCGAGCAGGAATCCAAAAAGGTGCAGGAAATTCAAAAACTGACAAAGTTGGTAAAATTACAAAAGCTCAATTACAAGAAATTGCTGAAGCTAAAATGGAACACTTGAACGCAGTTTCACTTGAAGGCGCTATGAAAACTATCGCCGGAACAGCTCGTTCAATGGGTGTTGAAATTACTGAATAATATTCTTAAAAATCGCTCTTCTGGGCGGTTTTTAAATTGCAAAAAAAATATTTCTATGTTATACTTTAACAGATGAAAAAAGCTTTAAGTTTCGAAATTAAAACTCGCCTTAATGGCACTTTGGCAAGAACTGGCGTAATTCAAACTCCGCACGGTGAAATTAAAACTCCAGCTTATATTGCGGGTGGAACTAATGCAACAGTGAAGGCAATGACGCCCGAACAAATCCGCTCAACTGGTGCGCAGGCTGTGCTAGCAAACACCTACCATTTGATGCTTCGGCCCGGCGCAGATATTCTAGCAAAAGCCGGCGGAATCCATAAGTTTATGAATTGGAACGCACCAACCTTTACCGATTCTGGCGGTTTTCAGGTTTTTTCACTTGGAATAGCCTACAAAAAGGGAATTGATGCAACTTCACACATTTCGAAGGGAGATTCAAATTTAGCACGCCATAATTCAAATCAGCTTGCAAAAGTTGGCGAAGACGGAGTTTGGTTTAAATCTCACATTTCGGGCGAAAAGATTTTTATGAGCCCTGAAATTTCAATGGAGCTTCAGCATAAAATTGGCGCCGATATTCACATGGCTTTTGATGAATTGACTTCGCCACTAGCTGGCCGAGCACAAATTAAATCCGCATTAGATAAAACTCATTTTTGGGCTGAAAAGTGTTTGAAACGCCACAACGAATTAAATACCGAGCATATCGCAAAAGGTGAAAATCTACAGGCGCTTTTCGCGGTGGTTCAAGGTGCGCGCGAAGAAGATTTTCGAAAAGAAAGCGCGAGTTTTTTGGGGTCGAAAGACTTTGATGGATTTGGAATTGGTGGAATTTTTCAGCCAGAAGAAATCCCCAAAGTTCTAACTTGGGTGAACACAACCTTACCAGAAGAAAAACCACGACATCTATTAGGAATGGGCGCACAGCCGGCTGATCTCTTTTTAGGCGTGGAATTTGGTATTGATACATTTGACTGTGTGGCGCCAACTCGTCAAGCTCGAAACGGTGCAATTTTTACTTATTCTGGGCGAATTAATATTAAAAACGCCAAGTTTAAAGAAGACTTTACACCAATCGATAGCAATTGCAATTGCTACACTTGCCAAAATTTCACAAAAGCTTATATAAACCATCTTTTCCGTGCGGACGAGATTCTTGCAAGTACGCTTGCTTCAATCCATAATGAATTTTTCGTAATTAATACAGTTGACAAAATCCGTAAAAGTCTTGAAAATGGCACTTTTTTTGAATATAAACGCCAATTTTTAACAAAATATTACGGTAAAGAGCGAGCAAAAGATTTCGAAACTAAGCAAAATGAAGATTCGTTGCAAAATTAAGCCAAATTCAAAAAAAGGGAATCTCATTCAAAAATCACAAGATGAAAACGGTGAGTTTTTTGAGATTTTTATTCGTGAGCCAGCAATTGAAGGCAAAGCAAATCTAGCAGTAATCAACTTATTAAGCAAAGAATTCTGCGTTTCGAAAAGCCGAGTTTCCTTGAGAACCGGTGTAAAATCACGATTTAAGATTTTCGAAATTGAAAAATAACAAATCTAACTCCATAAAAGCAATTCTATTTTAGTCAGAATTAAATAGAAAATAGAGACTACTCCTTCATTTTTTAGTTGGCAGGTTTAATTTATAGCACAAATAACTATAATATTTTATATAATGATTTTACAATCAGTTCATTTTATAGTATAATTTAGTTATGTTTAAAGAACTGTCTCAATCAATTAGAGATTACGCAAAAAACCAGTCAACTGATTTAAAGAAACGATACTACAATGATATAGCGGACGCTTTGGATGACGAAGAGTTTCTTCAGACTCTATCAAACACAGAAGCTTTAAATAGATTAAATTATCTTCAGAATAACTTTAATTATGAAATATCTGGCACAGGCAATTACCATGATGCACTAAATGTAATCTACATTAATTATGTTACATATAGAGCAAAACCAAAGCAAGCTATTAGTAAAATTTCACAAAAAGTTAGAGATTTTGAAGAAAAAATTCAAAAAAGTGAAGAAAGAATAGATGAAATTAACAGAGTTGCAGCTATTCTATCTGGCGCCGAGATATTAGAAGCTTATGCTAATGATTTTAATGAAGAAGCTGAAGAACATAAAGAGAAAGCAAGAAAATGGTTGATAGGATTAGCTATATCTGTTGGTATATTTACCGCTATTATTGCATTTCTTCTAAATATTCAAATCTTTGACTTCTCAACAATTGAAGGATTGCTGGCTAACGATATAAAAAAGGCCGCAGCAGATAATTTGAAAACTTTAGTACTTATTATAAAAGGCTCAATAGTTATAGCCTATGTTCAAATTCCGTTATTTATTAGAAAAAATTACTTTGCAGAAAAACATTTAGAGCAGTCCTCGATTCATCGCAGAAATGTATTAAGAGCTCTGCACGCCGTTTACAAAACAATAAGTAATGCAGAAGAAAAAGACAAAATACTCACAGTAGGAGCAACTATTGCATTCTCAGAACCAGAAAGCGGATTTATTACTAGAAAAGAAGGTGCTGGTGGAGATGACAATATTGAAGCTATTTTAAAGGTAATCGGTAAATAAAAGCAAAAGAACGGCAGCGATACCCGAACCAAAATCGGGCGCATTACCGTTCTTTTATGTTTTAATAGCGCTACAAAATAAAAAAATCAATATTACATAATTGTTTGCTGGTTTGAGTTTTACTTTCAAGTTCTTGATTTTTTCAAGCTTTCGTTCAAACTCGGTTTCGTTAGTATTTTGCATAATTTACTCCTTTTTAGCGAGTGGCTTGAACTGAAGTATGGTTGGGTGGATTCTCGCTCGAATCGCTCACTAAAAGTTACATTTTGAAGTTTCCCTAATCTAATTACTTAAGCTCTAAATTATTACTGATTAGCTTGCTTTCGAAAGGGAAGACTTCTGTTAAATAATGCCAGATTATTAATGAACACAACTATTATCAGGTTTTTGTTAGACTGATGAAGAGGCTTAAAACCAAAGTCCCCTCAATTCGTATAACAAAAAAGAGTGCAGCATCGCCACAACACTGCACTCTTTTGGTCTTATCTTTTTCTATATAATTAAAAAGCCAAGACAAAGTGTTTACAATAAACATTTCATCTTGGCTGGGCTTAATAGATGTTATTCAGGAAAACTGCGATTACTCGACGGTTTCGATTCTGCCAGAAAGCTTGATGTTGCGATTAGATTCTCTCAATACTGGCTTAACGAAGCTCTCGACTGCACAAAGCTCACTGCACAAAGCTCAATATTCAACTGCCGAAATCTAGCAAACGGAGAGCGATAGCGAACCGTGCGCGGTAAGATTTCGGTAGTCCTCACGCAAATTTATTTGCGTGCTTGCGGAGCTCCCAAATACGCTCGAACCTCCTGAACTGTCTTCTCGACTGCTTCGAATTTCTTTTTATTATAATATTGCGCAAAAATCTCAAACTCAGCATAAAACATATTTATGCGGAGCTTAAAATTAGGAACAGAAACCTTAAAGCCATAAATGCCAAAATTAAAAAAGTTCGGTCTATATCTCTTCAAATTGTAAATTTCACCACATCTATTAAAAATACAAATTTGCGCCGGCTTGGCGTTTTTATTTATGATTTTTTCGAGATTTATTAGGTCTCTTCTAGTTAATTTTCTTTTATTATTTTTTATTCGAACAGAATAAATTTTACTTGTTTCGTTTGGCATATTTTTAGTATATCTTAAAAGTTACAAAAATAAAAAAGCTTATGCTTTGAAAAATAAATAAAAGTGCTATAATAGAATAAACCTGACAAAACAGGTTAAACAAAGGAAGGGTTTTCCGCTCTTCGACAATCTCTGGAATGCGCGAGCGTAGGTTCGCAAAGAACAATTTGGTAAATATTCCTTTAAGAAAAACAGATTGCGGACACTTAACGAATATGAAATCAGTCTATTCAGGTTAATAAATTGAATAGTTTTTTCGTGTTCTTCAAGAAGTGGTCGTTTGCGAAAGAATTTATTTTGATTTAAGTCACCTGAGAGGGTGATTTTTTCGTTATTCGAATACCAAAAAAATATCAAAATAAATTTTTCTTAAAGGAGAAAATATGAAAAATATAAATATTCGAAAACAGTCCTGTAACTTGATAAACAGGACAAAAATAGGGTCAATTCCCCAAGTGGAAGCATTCTATGAAGTCACCGAAGTTGCAGAATATTTTCCGGATTTTATAAGACTCTATCAGCCTTACACACCAATCTATAAACTTAAAAACGGATTAGAAATAAGTAAAGGATTTACCGCGCCAGCAAGTCTAAAGAAATCTAATAAAAACAATAAGTTTAAAGAATCAAACCGAGAGCGATCTATTCGTCGCACTCGAAAAAAGATAAAGAATTATGTTCTCTGTAACGATTTTGAACTTTTTGCAACTTTTACTTTTCGAAGCGATCGCCAAAATATTGAAAAATGCAAATCAAAAATGGCGAACTGGCTCAAAAACGAATCAAAAAGAAAAGGGCGGTTTAGTTATTTAATAGTTCCAGAATTTCATAAAGATAAAAAGTCGTTACATTTTCACGCATTATTATCTGGATATTCTGGCAAAATTAAGCCTTCAATTTCATCTAAAGGTAAGGCGATAATTGCTAACGGTAGGCGAGTTTATGAATTTCCGAGCTACAAATCTGGCTTTACGAATGTTCAAAAAATCAATAAGGAGACAAAATCAAAAACGTCTTTTTATGTAATCAAATATATTTCGAAAGATATGCCACTTTTTAATAATAAAAACAGATATTGGGTTTCGAATAATCTTAAGAAGCCAGTTTTGGAATACAATCCTGATAAATGGTTTAGGTATGTTCAACCGTCCCGAACTCATTTTACCGAATATGGAAAAATTACCGAATATCAAAGGCGAGATAATCCACTCATCGATATGCTCGGGGAAAGGTTTGAAAATGAACAAACTAACACCTGAAGAAGTTGAGATTTTTATGGAATATCTCGAATTATTGGCTGGAATAAAAACCAAAAATAAGATATAATAAAAGAGCTTACTCAAATATATATATCAACAAAAGATAATTTTCTAATTGTCTTGCTTAATAGGCAGTCGTGCTAAACATTGTTGATTTGTTTGGGTAAGCCACGACTGCCTTTTAATATGCAAACAGAAAGGAAAATTATGAAATGTATTATATTAGCTCGCGTTTCTTCAAAGGAGCAAGAAGAAAATAACTCCATACCGTCACAAATTCGAAGACTAAACGAATATGCTGAACGCAACAATCTTGAAATCTTAAAGACTTTTCGAATTGTCGAATCTTCTTTAAAATCAAATCGAACACAGTTTAATGAAATGCTTAAATTCGTTAAACAGCAAAAGAAAACAATCGCAATTATTACCGACACAATCGACCGAATCCAGCGGAGTTTTCGAGAATCAAACATTTTAGAAGAGCTTCGAAATTCTGGAAAAATTGAAATTCACTTCTTGCGCGAGAATCTGATAATTAGTAAAAATTCAAATAGTTCCGAGATTCTACGCTGGGATATTGGTGTCGTTTTGGCAAAAAGTTATGTTAGCCAGTTGAGCGACAATGTTAAAAGAAGTTTAGAGCAAAAGCGAATAAATGGCGAATGGGGTGGAAAAGCTCCGTTTGGCTACAAAAATACGGTTCGAAATGACGGTTCTCGGTGGGTCGAAGCTGATCCGCTGACCGCCGAGATCGTCCGAGATGTTTTTAAGATGTATGCTCTTGAAAGCAATTCAATCAAAACGGTTAGCGATAAAATCTTCAAAAAATACAATATTCGCAAAACTCCAAGCACTATTCATCGGATGCTCCACAATCCTTTTTATTATGGCGAAATGCAAACAAAAGGTGAGCTGAGAAAACATATTTATGAGCCGTTAATTTCAAGAGAATTATTCAGCTTAGCCCATACAAAACTTCACAAAATCAAAAAAGAGCCCGTCAGATACGCAGGCTTACCGTTTCATTATCGCGGAATGATAAAGTGCGCAGATTGTGGCTGTTCGATTACTCCAGAACGCTCCAAAGGCTTAGTTTATTATCATTGCACTGGAAGGCGCGGAAAACATAAAACAAAGTGGATTAGAGAAGAAGATTTAACCGAACAAATTGTGGGATATTTGAGTAGAATTCAACCAACAAAAGAACAATTTGAGCAAGTCATAGAAACTGCCAAAAAATAAAATGATTCAATTCGAGAAAATATAAAACAGCAAAAGAAAATTTTAAATGCTGAATTGTCAAAAATTGAAGTTAGAATTAACAGGCTGCAAGATTTATATTTAGATGGTGATATTTCGAAAGAAGATTATAAAAAGAAAATTGAAGAAATTTCAAGATCAAGGGCTATTTTCAAGGAAAAACTCAATAATATCGATGAATCTCATCTTAAATTTTACGAAAATATTACAACTTTAATGGGTATTGCACTAAACGCTACCGAAATATTCGAAAGTTCTAACATCGACGAAA
This sequence comes from uncultured Saccharimonas sp. (SeqCode), assembly GCA_963518805.1. GTDB lineage: Bacteria > Patescibacteriota > Saccharimonadia > Saccharimonadales > Saccharimonadaceae > Nanogingivalis. Next base: position 70,006 of record CAUQKG010000001.1, read on the forward strand.
GAAGACAGATTCTTGATTTTGTATGTCAGAACCTTCAACTTAAAGACGGAAAACTACTGTTAAAATATAAAAAACCATTCGATAAAATGGTCTTTTTCAAAAATAATTCCGCTTGGCTGGGATGGAGGGATTCGAACCCCCGAATGGCGGGACCAGAACCCGCTGCCTTACCACTTGGCGACATCCCAATACCTCTCAATTATATCAAAAAAAATAATGCTTTTCAAGAGCCTTTCGAAAACCTTTTATTGACAAAACTAATATTTTCTGCTATAATTTAATTATTCAAGCTTTTGCTTGAAAATTTTATTTAGGAGGATTCAAAATGGATCAACTTTTATTACAGGAAGTACTGCTTCAAGCAATTCAAAAAAATTCAGAATTGGTATTTGAAGCGGACGGAAACAAAGTTATCTGCGTAAAGCCCGACTCAGTATACGATCTAGACAAAAAAATAGTTGAGGTTCGCGGTTCAGCAAAGATTGTTTATCTTGAAGGCGAAGCACCGAACCGATTCGTCTCAAGGAGGGAACTTAAAAGGATCTGCTTATGGGTTGATGAAGACTTCAAGGTCAAAAAGTCGCTAGAGGACGAAAGAATCCCACAAAGAGTTGAAGAATCCCTCAAAATACCGCACAATCCTTATAGTAAAGACGATGCCTTTAAAGGAGAAATCGAGACACCGCCATTTTTAAGGAAATCCTTCATCTAAAGTCGCATTTGCGGCTTTTTTATTACGCTCAAGCTTGCATTTTAAAAAATCTTGTTATAAAATTTAAGCAATAAGCTTCTCGGTTCGCCGAAATCTATAAGCTTATGGGGGAGGCTCATTATGGGCAGTTTTTTCATCAAACTTGTTGACGAAGCCGTAAGCGAAAGACAGCTTTCGGTTGAGCTCAACAAAATCAAACCCGTTAAAATCGAAGGTGAATCTGCAGAGCGAATCGTGAAAAATCTCGAAACGCTCCTTGAGGGAAAGGATTCCCTTAGAATAACGGCTGGAGTCAATATTTTTAGTGATAGACTAGTGCTAATGGAAGAAGTCTTCGATATTTTCGAAGAACAGAACATTAACGATTCAGCTTATTACTATAAAATATTTCAAAATTCAGGCGAAAACAATGGTTTCCAAATTTACTGTCGAAGAGGTGACAGTATTGAAATCAAAAGAATTCGTTCGAATTAAACCTCGCAATTTTGCGGGGATTTTTTAATCTTGATTTTTCTTTAAAAAAGTTGTATAATATTCAAACACTCAATTTGAGTAGTATATTAGAAAAGAGGGCTTTTTATGGCTTTTTATAGTATTTGTTTTCGCACTTCCGCTGGCGATGAGCTTCTTTATGAAGGTGATGGAGACCAGCTTATGCAAGATTTAGAATTCGCAGTCGATGGATCAAGCCGCACAGGAACGGTTTTGGTTGAACATGAAAAGAGCTTGATTCGAAAAGAAGTTTTCGAAGAATTATCACGAATTCGAAAATCTTTCGGCAAGAAAAAAATTACCGGTTTTGAGATTTTCGATAGCTTTCAGTATGCAAAAGAGAAGAAATTTAGTATTGAATTTCTAGAGGCTAATGTAATTGAAGTTACAAAAATAGAGGAGGAAGAAAATGAGTTATAGCATAAGCGGAAAAGCTTTAGAAGAACTGCAAAAAGCAACAAAAGAAAACCCATCAGCGATTTTTGCTAAGAAAGAAGTAAAAAGCCTCTGGCGGTACATTAAAGACTCCTGTCAAGTAGATGCACATCAAACCTATTTTTGTTTCGAAAATGCGGGACAAGTCTACGAGGTCGACATAGTCGGAGATTCATTGTCAATCTACAAGCACGATTGGAAACCTTCTTAGAATAAAACCCTGAAACAGGGTTTTTAGTTTTAAATAAAATTCAATGCTAAAATTTTATTTTTTAAACATAACCATTTCTGTAAAAATTACAACATCCTATATCTAACAGATTAAAAATTGTGGAAAACTTAAAATTAGCTTAAAATTATATAAAAATATTGACTTTTAAGTTAATTCGTGATAGAATTTAAAAGATAATATCAAAAGAAAACAGACAAGGAAAATGCGAGGAATATGTCTGAATTACCAGAAAAACAAGTAAAACGGCTAAAAAGCTTGATTCAAGAAGCGGAAACGAATCTTGCGGCAGCCAAAGAATTGCTGATAAGCATTAGCGGTGAAGATAACACTGTGACAGCTCCAAGTAATTCCATCATCGAAAGCCCTCATGGCAAAGTTATTGAAGGTGTTTTCGATGGTCAAACTATGATTGGTCCAGATGGCAAAAATTACCCAGTTCCAGCGAATTACGCTTCGAAATCAAAGCTTGTGGAGGGCGATATTTTGAAGCTTACAATCAATGAAGATGGTGGGTTTATTTATAAGCAGATTGGTCCAGTTCCGCGAAAACAAATTATTGGAACACTCATCAATCACGACGGTTCGTTCTTCGTTGAAGCAGGCGGCAACGAATATAAAATTTTGCTTGCAAGCGTGACTTATTTCCGCCTTCAAGCTGGCGACCAGGTCACAATTATCATCCCAGAAGATAACACTGACACCACTTGGGCGGCGGTAGAGGCTTCATTCTAAAAAATTTGAGAGATTTATATTAGTTAAAAATCGTGCGAAACTATTGCGAGGTCGCACGATTTTTAATTTGTTTGCTTTTTAGAAAACTTGCTAAATATAATCGCTTATGTTAAAATAGGTGTATTAATTATTAACCTTAAGCACATTGACAAAAGTAATAGATATTTTAATATTATAACATAAAAAACCGCCTAAGCACGGGTGGGCATCGCTTAGACGGTTTTTTATCTCTTCGACGCACCCGCTAAGGCTCGAAAAATTCGAAGCTGAAAACCCACCAAAATTCAACAAAGGGCTCGCCGGTCAAAGAGGTTATCATGTGCAATATTTATAATTCTTATAGTATATAAAGGAGGGATACAGAATTATTAAGAATATATTGCACACTATAACAATAGATTTAAGTTTCATTGACAAATTTTTAAATTATTTTATCAATATTTATATATTATCATAAACTTACAATAATGTCAACAATATTTTAGAATTTTATGGAAATTATTAAAATTAAACCTACATCATTAGATTATTCAAAAGATTTACAACATATTCCAGACCCACCAAAGCAGCTTTTTATGCGAGGGCAGTTGCCTTTAAAAAGGATTAAAACCGTAGCGATTGTAGGAACTCGCAAGCCGAGCGCTTACGGTAAAGAAGTTGCAACCAAAATTGCCAGCGAATGTGCAAAAAACGGTATTGTAGTTGTGAGTGGTTTGGCTTTAGGGATTGACTCGGTTGCACATCGGGCAGCTCTTGATAGTGGTGGAATTACTCTGGCAGTTCTTGCAAATGGTGTTGATAAAATCTATCCGCGTTCACATGAAGCCTTAGGGCAGAGAATTCTTGAAAATAATGGTGCAATTTTAAGCGAATATCCAAACGGAACGCCAGCCCAACCTTGGCAGTTTTTAGCACGTAACAGAATTGTTTCAGGTCTTGCTGATGCTGTAGTAATTATTGAAGCTGCCGCCCGTAGCGGAACTCTCTCAACCGCAAATCATGCCCTCGACCAAGGAAAAGAAATTTTTGCCGTTCCAGGAAATATCACCTCACCACTTTCTGCGGGCTGCAATCAGCTTATTAAGAACGGTGCAAATCCTTTAACTTCAATCGAAGATCTGCTCGATTTCTTGATTCCAGACCGTTTCGAAAAGCAAACAAAGCTCTTCCAGGGTGACACACCGGCCGAAAACGTAATTCTCGAAATTCTTTCAAAAAATGGCACAACAGCTAGTGATTCTATAATTAAGCAATCCGGGCTTTCTGTGAGTGACTTTAATCAAGCTGCAACAATGCTCGAAATTAAAGGGTTAATCTCAAACAATGGCGGAAATATTTGGAGCTTGAAGTAGATTTTTAAAAAGAAATGTGATATACTAAGAAGAATGAAAAACTTAAAAATTAGCGATTTTTGGATTTATAAATTTCGTTACCAAATTGGAGTTGGGATTTTATCGCTCAGCTATCTTGCAATAATTATTTATACTTTATTTTTTGCACCAAATGGATTAACCGCCGGGGAAATTGAGAGCGCCAAAAGTTCAATGAGCTTAAACTTTTCAAATATTTTTTCGAAGAATATTCTAGATTTTCCATTTAGATTTTTACAAAAAACTAGCATTGATATTTTTGGTTTAAGCAATTTTGCAATTAAATTGCCGTCAGTTTTGATTTCTCTATGTTCAATATTTTTCATAACGAAAATTTCAGGAATGTGGTTTTCGAAACGCGCCTCTATTTTGGCTTCCATCATCGCAATCACATCGAGCCAGTTTTTCTTTATTGCTCAAAACGGAACGAGTGAAATTCTTTATATTTTTTACCCAATTTTGCTAATTTGGAGCGGAATGGAATTTCTAAAAGAGCCAAAAAAACGCCAAATTTTCACTTTAATTTCAATTTTAGGGCTTAGTTTTTACACGCCACTCAGCTCTTACATTGCACTAGCTTTTTTAATTACAATTTTAGCTCATCCACATTTACGGTTTATTATTAAAAAATTACCAAATTACCAAAAAATCGCGGCGCTAATATTATTTTTAATAATAACTTCACCACTTTTAGTTTCTATCTTTTTCGATTTTTCAATTTTGAAGATAATTTTCGGAATTCCAAACTCTTTAAAACTTTTCGAAAATCTCAAAAGCTTAGTTTTAGCACTTTTTGGTTTTTCAAATCCAATCAGTAACGGAATGATTTCGCCAATAATCAACCCAGCAACTTCAATTTTAACCGCAATCGGGCTATATTTTACATTTATCGCAAAACATTCCGCAAAAAGTTATTTAATCAATATCTGGACAATAATTCTGCTTTTAGTTTGCATTATTAACCCTACAACAATCACAATTCTTTTTACGCCAATTTTAATTTTAACAATTACCGGTCTCCAAGGTTTGATTAACACTTGGTATGCGCTCTTTCCAAAAAACCCTTATGCTCGAATTTTTGGGTTGATTCCAATTTCGATTTTTGTTTTCAACCTATTAATCACCAATCTTTCAGTCTTTGCTTTAAGCTATCTATATTCACCACAGCCGCTCGCTGCTTTTAGTCAAGATTTAAATATTTTACTTGAAAAAACAGATTCAAACCGTGTTTTGATGGTTTCGAAAAATGAAGAAGATTTTTATAAAGTACTTGAGCGTCAAGGAAGGGCAAAAGTAAAAAATAAATTCGAAGATTCTGAAGTAATTCTTTCGAAAGAAGCCTACCAAAACGCAAAAATTCCAGCAAATTATAGTGTAAAAAGAATTTTAGTTTCAAACCGTAAATATAATGCTGATAGATTTTATGTTTTGCGGCGAGGTTGATTTTCAAGCATTTTTTTGATAAAATTAGAAGAGTAAATTATTTTAAATGGAGGAATTATGGCAGGAATTAAAGACCAAATGAAAATGGTGCGCGAACTACAGAAAGCGCAAAAAGAACTTAAAAAAGAAATTATTGAAGTTGAAGCTGGTGAGGGTGCAGTTGTAATTCAGTTTACCGGTGAGTTAAAAGTGAAAAGTGTAAAACTCAACCCAGAATTGATCGATTTTGAAGACACCGAAGAACTTGAACATTGGATTCAAATTGCGATTCGTGATGGTTTAGAAGAAGCTCAAAAAGTTGCAGCTGAAAAAATGCAACCTTTAATGGGCGGTTTGGGAAACTTGGGGCTTTAATCTTTTCGAAAGAGAAAAATGTCACAAATTCTACCTCAAGCATTAACCGAAACTATTGAAAACCTCGGCAAGCTCCCTGGCGTAGGCTCACGAACAGCCGAACGCTATGCTTACTATTTACTAAAAAATAATACTACTATAAGTGAAAAAATTGCCGATAGTCTTTTAAATTTGCATAAAAATGTTAAAAGTTGCCCTATAACTTTTGCACTAATTTCAAAAGATGAAGAAATTTCACCACTTTATACTGATGAAACTCGCAATAAAAAACTAATTGCGGTCGTTGAGGAGCCACTAGATATTATCGCCCTTGAAAAAACAAAGCATTTTAACGGAACCTACCATGTTTTAGGCGGGGTTATTTCGCCAATTAACGGAATCACACCTGATCAATTACATATTCGCGAGCTTGCTGAAAGAATTTCGAAAGATGAGGTTCAAGAGATAATTATTGCAACAAACGCTAGCGTTGAAGGCGAAAGTACAGCACTTTATATTCAGAATTATTTACGCGAAAAAGGCTTCGAAAACTTAATAATTTCACGACTTGCGCGCGGTCTGCCAGTAGGCGTTGACTTAGAGTATGCCGACCAGATAACTTTAAGTCATGCCTTAGAAGGACGAAAGGCAATTTAATGAATTTCGAAAATGCCAAAAAATTAGTTGATAATGCAGAAAAAATTTGTGTTATTCAGGCTGAAAACCCTGATGGCGATAGTTTAGGGTCGGCTTTAGGATTGGAAGAAATTTTAGGCGAGTTGGGTAAAGAAGTTAAACTTTTCTGTCCAGTTGATATCCCTAAATATTTGCGATATTTTAAGGGCTGGGATAGAGTGAAAAGTTCAATTTATGAAAAATTTGATCTTTTTATTATTGTTGATACAACCAGCAGTATTCTACTATCAAAAATAATTGAAGAACCACTTTATAAAAACTTGCTTGAAAAAACGCCAGTTTTAGTTATTGACCACCACACTGATGCAACACCGGATCTGTTTTTTAAACACGAATTAATTTTAGAAGAGGCTAGCTCAGCAGGTGAATTAATTTTCGAAATTGCAAAAGCAAATCGCTGGAAAATTAATGAAAACGCCGCGCAAAATTTACTTGGAGCGATTTTTAGCGACACGCTTGGGCTTTCAACGAGCAATACTTCAGCCAGAACTTTTGAAGTTGCGGGCGAATTAACAAAACTTGGTGCAAATTCAGCCAAGCTTGAAGAGGATCGCCGTGAACTTTCGAAAAAAGCACCTGAAATTTTAAAGTATAAGGGAGAACTAATTCAGCGAATTGAATATTTTTTAGATGAAAAATTGGCAGTTGTGCATATTCCATGGAGCGAGATTAAAGAATATTCTGATAAGTATAACCCAAGTGTTTTAGTGATTGATGAAATGCGAATGGTTGAAGGAGTAGAGGCATGTGTGGCTATAAAAACTTACCCAGACGGTAAATTGACAGGGAAAGTTCGGACAAACTCACCAATTGCGGCCGATATCGCTGGCTATTTTGGTGGGGGTGGTCACGCTTATGCTGCAGGTTTTCGAATTTATGAGAATTATGATGAAACTTTGCAAGAATTAATCAGTTGTTGTTGGAAAATTCTGAGCTAAAAATATATGAAGCTTAATTAAGGTTATTAATAAATATTTTTTCAATATATTAGTTAAGCTTTTTATTCTACATAAGATTTCTTATTTTCAAAAATCTTCATAAAGAAATTATTGAAATTAGTGGATTGATTGCTACTACTTTTGCAGGTTTGAAACCAATTTTCAAGTTGAGGGCTAAAAAATAAATAGATAATTTTATATACTAATACGTAAAAATAACACCCGAAGGTGTTATTCTAATATTATAGTTAGTTTACATATTTATTTATTATCGATCATCCCCGCTACCATGAATCTTATCTCGCCGTTGTCGGCTAGTTAATTTTTCAAGATTAGTTTTTGCGATATCTTCAAGCTTGATATCATTATAGCGGGCGATAGCAGAAAGATACCACAAAACATCGCCAAGTTCTTTTTTAAGTTTCTCACGGTCTTCTTGTGTAGTTTCGAAAACTCCGCCTTTGTCTCGAATCATTTTCTTAATTATTTCTAAAACTTCACCCGTTTCACCAGCCAAACCTAAGGCTTTTTCCATATAGCCATTGTAGCGAGAGGATTTTGTAGTGGCGTTATGTGCAACATCTGTTCGGATTGCTTGATTTTGATATTCATTAAAATTCATTATCGCTCCTTATTTTATCTCAACTTCTTTAACTTTATAATAACATTTACCGTCGATAAAATCTATATCGTTCTTCATATTTTTATTTTTAAAATTCTATTTTCTACTTTATACACATCTATTATTATCCCTTCCTATCTTTTTAAATCGTAGATAATTTACCTCAATCGAAGCAATAAAAATATCCCTGCAGAATCGTACCTACTGCAGGGATATAAAAAAGACTGCTTCATTTTCACAAAACAGTCTCAATTATCAAATTGGTGACCTCACGGGGAATTGAACCCCGATTGCAAGGATGAGAACCTTGTGTCCTAACCGTTAGACGATGAGGCCAATATTATAATTTTACCAAATTCGACCAAAAAAGTCAATTATAGTTTTTAAAACAAAGATTATTATATTTTAGGGTTACTTTTCATTTGCCTTATTTGAAATAATCTCAATCGCTTCGGTTAATAGATTCAGTTCTTTTAAAGAAATATCACCAAAGGTTTCTTCACACCATTTAACTAGAATTTGCTGCCGAATGTTCAGTTTTTCTTTACCCAGTTTTGTAATTTCAATTTCACGAATTCGCTTATCTTTCTGTGAGTTTTTCTTTAAAATTATTTTTTTCTCTTCCATTTTAACTAAAACTCGCGAAATATAGGCCTTATCAACACCAATTTCTTTAGAGATTTCATCTTGCGGAGCAGAAGAATTATAAATTTTGGTTAAAATTGCAGCCTCAATAGCCGAAATATCATTTTTCGAAAGCTCGCGTGTTGCATATTTTTGTGCCGAGCGATAAATTGTATTAATTTTTTGTAATAAATCAAGAATCTTTTCTTCCATAAAATAAGTATACCAAATATTGTTGACTTTTACAACAATATTTTATACAATAGAGTAATCATTGACAAATACAACTATTTTATTAGGAGGAAGATGAAGAAATATTTTAGAAAAATAAAGCAAAATCGTGTGCTTCTAGCCACTTTATTTATAGTAAGTTTTATTCCTGTTATTTATGCTGGAACTTTTTTGGCGTCAATCTGGGATCCTTATTCAAAAATCGAAAATCTAAAGATATCAGTAGTAAACGAAGATGAACCTGTCATTTTTAATGGTCAAAATATTGAACTTGGCAACAAAATTAGTGACAATCTTAAGAAATCAAGAACTTTAAACTGGCAGTTTACGGATTTAAAAACAGCCGAGAAAGATTTGACCGATGGCGACACTTTCATGATTATATATATTCCAAAAGATTTTTCGAAAAATTCAGTTAGTTTTTTGGGAGAAAATCCACAAAAAGTAAATATTTCATTTAAGACAAATGTTTCGAAAAGTAAATCTGGCGAAGTGATTTCAATCAACGCCGCACAAAAACTGAGCGAACAGGTTCGAGCGCAAATTAGTGAAAACTACAGTAAGATTTTACTTTCTCAACTTTCAAATGTTCAAAACGGTTTTTCGAAAGCAGCGAACGGTTCAGAACAAATCTCAAACGGGATTGGCAGTTTAGAGAATGGTTTAAATTCGGCAAATTCTGGAGCTATAAAACTAAAAAATGGCGCAGAAAAATTAAATTCAGCAAACCAGAAAATAGCCGAAGCGAGCAATAAACTTGCTTTTAGTGCAACTGAAATTTCAAACAAAACCAATCTTTTAAGCCAAAATAGCGAAAACTTACAAAAGGGATTGCAAGATTTTTCAGCCAAAAGTGAAGAATTTTCGAATGGTTTAAGCACACTAAACTCTGCAATAAGCGATAATTCTGACGCAAAAAATCAAAGTGAACACTTATTGGAATTAAATCAAAAAGTGGCAAAAATGTACATTTTGGATGAACGAACTAACGATCAGAATATTAAAAATCTTGCCGACGAGTTGGCGGTTTCGGCAAAAAATATTACCGCTGATGCCCAAAAAAATGCTAAAAAATCGCAAAACTTACAAGAGCAATTTTCGAAAAAAATTGTTCCAGCCGCACAAAGCTTGGCGCAGAATTCACGCAAAATACAAAATTCGCATAATTTGATTCTAGCGGGCGAAAAACAGCTTTCAGCTGGAGCTGCGGCCTTCTCGACAAAAATGAACGAATTCAATGCTAATGAACAAAAAATCCCTGAAAACACAGCTCAACTTTTGGGCGGAATCAATACTTTAAAATTAGGAATAAGCACACTAAATTCCGGCGCTGCAAAACTACAAGATGGTTCAAATCTATTGACTTCGCAACTTTCATCCGGCGCAGAAAAACTTTCGAAAATCAATTTCTCAGATGAGTCTGCTAAAAATATCGCAACACCTGTTAAAAGTGAAATTTCAAATAATTCTGGAGATGCAACATATGGAAAAGCAATGGCTCCATATTTCATCGCATTAGGTTTGTTTGTTGGGGCGATTTCGTTTAATATTGCGTTTCCAATCCAAAATAAGCCAAAAAAGAATCGTTCAGCGTTTAAATGGTGGCTTTCAAGGGTAGGGATTATGGCTGGCTTTGCTGGAGCTGAAACTTTAGTTATCACAATTATTTTTAGTGGGATATTCAATATTTCGCCTGCGGATATAAATTCTTTTGTTTTGAATTCTTATGTTTCAGCATTTTCATTCCTTTTGATTGTTCATGCATTAATGTTTACTTTCGGCAGAGTTGGTCAGTTTACTTCAATCGTTTTCATGATTTTACAGCTTGCAAGTAGTGGAGGAATGTTCCCGATTGCGACGACACCTCAAATTTTCCAAAACATGGCGCCATTTATGCCACTTTACTATTCGCTAACCGCTTTCAGGCAAGCAATATTAGGCGGATTATCTCAACCAATTTTCAAAAGCTCCATCTTTAGTTTAATTATTTTTGGTTTAATTTTTAGTGTTATAAGCTTATTGGCGTATTATGTTAAAATGAGCTCTAACGAAAACAAAACTCTTTCTAGCAATAAAATTTAGTTTTGACTTTTTCTCAAAAAATTGTTATAATTAAAAGGTTAGTAATCAATGTTGGGAGGCGCAAGCCGTTATTACCACAGAAAGGATAAGAAAATGGCAAAGAAAAAAGCCGATCTTATAGAAGAAGCAAAAGCTCTTGGGCTTGAAGTTTCTGAAAAAATGACAATTGCTGAAATCAACGAAGCAATCAAAGGCGCTAAAGCTGCCGAGATTGCAGAAGAAATTGTTGAAGCAGTTGAAACTGTAGAAGTATTAGAAGAAGTTGTCGAAGAAATTGCTGAAGAAAAATTCGCAAAAAGCGGAAAACGAAGCAAAAAACACGCCGAGGAAGTTGCTGAAAAAGAAGCAAAAGAAGCTCGAAAAGCTGCTGGCGACACAACTCCACTTGATGGTTCTGAAGCAGTTGTTAAAAAAGGTCCAAAACCAATTACACGACCACGAATTGAACGACGAGGTAAAAAATACCAAGAAGCTGCTAAAAAAGTTGAAAAAGATACTGTTTACAGCCTAAACGAAGCTCTTAAACTTGCAACAGAAACTAACCCAGCTAAATTTGACGCTTCAGTTGAAATTCATGCTCGACTTGGTGTCGACCCACGACAAGCTGACCAAAATATTCGTTCAACAGTTATTCTACCAAACGGAACAGGTAAAGATGTGAAAGTTGCTGTGTTTGCTCCAGAAAATGAGCACAAAACTGCAAAAGCTGCTGGCGCAAATATTGTTGGTGATGAAGAATTCCTAAAACAACTAGATAAAGAAGAATTGAATTTCGACGTTCTTATCGCAACTCCAGCATATATGCCAAAACTTGGTAAATATGCACGACTTCTTGGCCCACGCGGATTAATGCCAAATCCAAAAGCTGGAACAGTTGCCGCTGATGTTGCTAAAGCCGTTTCTGAAGCTAAAGCTGGTAAAGTTGAATACCGCGTAGACAAGCAAGCAATCGTTCACCTTTCAATTGGCAAAGTTTCATTCGGAACAGAAAAACTTGAAGAAAACGCAAAAGCATTCTTTGATAGCCTTGCTTCACAAAAACCATCTTCAATTAAAGGTGCTTACGTGAAAAGTGTTTCAATTGCAACCTCACAAGGTCCAAGCATTAAAACCGAAAATCCAATTGCTTAATTTTAAGCCTTTCGAAAAGCTCGCCCGTTCGGCGAGTTTTTCTTTTTGATTTCGAAAGCTAAATCTGATATAATAGTTTCAATATGCTAAAATTCTACAATACGCCAAATCGAAAACTTGAAGAATTTCACCCAATAAACCCAAAAAATGTTAAAATTTACACTTGCGGGCCAACAGTTTACGCCAGCCCACACATTGGCAACTGGTTAGCATTTATCTATTGGGATATTTTAGTTCGAACTTTACGCTTGAACGGTTATAATGTTACTCGCACGATGAATATCACTGATGTTGGACATTTAGTTAGCGATGAAGATGATGGCGAAGACAAACTAGAAAAAGGCGCAAGGCGAGAAGGAAAAACAGCTTGGGAAGTTGCCGAATTTTATACGGCAGATTTTTTGAATGGAATGCGAGAACTTAATTTAGTTAAACCCGAGAATCTTTCGAAAGCTACCGATTTTATTCCTGAACAAATTAAAATTATCGAAGAACTTTCGAAAAAAGGTTTTACTTATGAGACCAGTGATGGAATTTATTTTGATACAGCAAAATTTCCTCGTTATGCCAATTTTGCACATCTCGACTTAGATAATTTAAAAGCTGGCGCACGCGTAAATTTCAACCCTGAAAAGCGAAATTTAAGCGATTTTGCACTTTGGAAATGGTCGCCAGAAGGCCAAAAACGCGACATGGAATGGGAATTTCGTGGAAGAATGGGTTTTCCTGGTTGGCATTTGGAATGCTCAGCGATTGCGATTAATACTTTAGGTGAAACGATCGATATTCACACTGGCGGAATTGACCATATCCCAGTTCATCACACAGACGAGATTGCTCAAAGTGAAACTTTCACAGGCAAGACTTTTTCGAATTATTGGCTGCATTGTAATCATATGAAAAGTGAAGGGCAAAAAATTTCGAAATCACTTGGTAATGGCTTTAACCTTGAAGAACTGAAAGCTCGCGGATTTTCGCCAATAGATTTTAAAATGTTTGTTTTACAAAGCCAATATCAAACCGAAAGCAACTTTAATTTTGAAAGCCTGCAAGCAGCCAAGAATCGGCTCAAAAATTGGCAAAACATTGCAAATATGCGTTGGCAAATTAAAGGAAGCGAAGGGGAAATTCCAAGCCTTGCTGCTAAAAATGCAATTCTTGAAGAAATTAATGAAAATCTCGACACGCCAAAAGCTTTAGCAAAAATTGATGAGGTTTTTAGTGAAATAATTAAAGCAAACCCCGAAAAACTAAATTACCAAAACCTAATTGAACTTTTAGAATTTATAGACAACCTTTTGGGACTAAATCTACTTGGTTCAACGCCAGATATTCCAGATGAAATTAAACAGAAGATCATCGAAAGAAATGTGGCTCGCGCTGAAAAAGATTGGGCGAAAAGCGACAAAATTCGCGACGAATTGCTTTCGAAAAATATTGTTTTACGTGATACGCCAAAAAAGAGTTTTTGGGAATATAAATAATAAAAATCAGCCTTCGAATTTGGGGCTGATTTTATTAGTTGTTTTTAATTGCCAATTTTCTTAAGAAGTTCAACAAATTTTTCCGAGTTTTCTTCGCGCGTACGGCGTTTTCGAGATTTTAATTGCTCTTGAACGAGAATTTTTATGCAAGCCGCTAAAGGAATTGCAAGGAGCGCTCCAAGTAGGCCAAAAGCGTAAACACCAATTGTAAGTGCCACAAAAATTATTAGTGCTGATAGTTGATTATTTCGAGCTTGAATCATTGGTGAAATTACATTATTCTCAACTTGTTGGTAAATTAAGAAATAAATTAGGAAGAACAATCCCGCAGTTGGAGCATTTAATCCTAAAATTACAGCAGAAAGCAACCCAGCAATTGTGGCACCAACCATAGGAATCATTCCAAAAATGAAGAGTAAAACTGCAATTGGTGGAACTAAAGCGATTGGCAATCCAAAAATTAACGCTAAAATTGCCGTCGCAATCGAACCGCAAGTTGCGCTAATTGAGCAAATCGTAACAATACTTGAAACATATCCTGAAACTGTTCCATACATTCTTGAAAGAATTCTGCGATGATCTTTTTCGAGCGTTTTATCTGTATAAAAAACTTTAAAGATTTTATCTATTAAGTCTGGTCCTTCAACGAGCATTAGAAATGCCATCGCAAGAATCATAAACAGAGAAATAAGCCAACCAACAATTGAAGCAATACTTCCAAAGAAGAAGTCGCCAAGCTTTGAAACTGAAGAATTAATTGATCGCGTAATTGAATCAACTGCTTGCGAGATCATTCCTTCAAGGTGGTTTTCAACAATAAATCTGCGAACTCCAGATTCCTCACCAGTATAATTTTTTACAATTTGTGGTAAATCTTTCGAAAAATGTTTAACTTGGTCAGCAATAATCGGCATAAGGAGCGAAATTAACGCACCCAAAATTAGAACAATCGTAAGATATGCGACTGCGGTTGCCGCCACGCGGTTTTTATTTGAACCAGGTAAAATTTTTGTAATTCTCGCCACTGGATCATTTAGGGCAAGAGCTAAAAAGGCCGCAATTATTATCATAATCAGAACGTCTTTTGCAACCCAAATTAATCCTGCAAAAATAATAAAACCAAAAATCACCAACCAAAAGCGAATTAGTGTTTTTGTATCGATTTCAATTTTAACTTTCATAAAAATAATTATATCATATTTTTTAAGTTTTCGAAAGTTAGTTTTTGTGTTATACTATTATCTATGAAAAGTGAATTTTGGAATAAACTTATTAAATCAACTGGCGAAGAAAACGGTAAAAAACTACCATTTTTCTCGTTAGCACCAATGGAAGCTGTAACTGATGTAGTTTTTCGCCATGTGGTTTCAAAGGCTGCACGACCAGACATTTTTTACACCGAATTCACTAATTCTTCAAGCTTCGCCAGCCCAAAAGGAATCCATAGCACACGCGGGCGACTAACATTCACACCAGATGAGCAACCAATTATTGCTCAAATTTGGGGCTCGCGACCAGACGATATTAAATTTATGTGTGAAAAACTGCCAGAGCTTGGGTATCAAGCGATTGATATCAATATGGGCTGCCCAGATAAAGCCGTAATCAAAAGTGGCGGCGGAAGTGATTTAATTCGAAACCCTGAGCTTTCCGCTAAAATCATCAAAAACGCAAAAGCCAGCGGTTTACCAATTTCAGTAAAAACGCGACTTGGTTTCTCTAAGGTGGAGGAGTGGCGAGATTGGCTCAAATTTTTACTTGAGCAAGAAATTACAGTTTTAACAATTCATCTTCGAACAAAGAAAGAAATGAGCAAAGTTCCAGCGCATTTTGAATTGATTCCTGAAATCTTAGCGCTACGCGATAAAATTGCACCAGAAACCCTAATTCAAATTAATGGTGACATTAAAACTCGCGAGCAAGGCTTGGAACTTTGGCGAAAATTTCCAAAAATTGATGGAATTATGATCGGCCGTGGCGTTTTTGAAAACCCATTTTGTTTTGAAAAAAATCCGCCGGAAACCGCTCGAACTTCAAGTGATTATTTAAACCTACTTGAACTTCAACTTGATTTATTCGAAAAATATTCTCGCGAGCTTGAAAAACGCCGCTTTGAGCCATTAAAGCGATTTTTCAAAATTTATGTGCGAGAATTTGCTGGCGCGAGTGAACTTCGGGCAAAGCTGATGGAAACCAAAACCGTTAATGAAGTTCGTGAAATTTTGAAGGATTTTCGAAATGCCACGCAAAAATAATAAACAGAAAGTGAAGTTTGAACGTTTCGAAATGCAACTTTCGAGTTCGAAAAAGAAACGATATGCCTCAAAACTTGAAGCCGAATGCGCCGCAGAATATTTAATGGCACTGGATTTTTCGCTTGAATTAAAAGTCTATCAAGATTTGGACGGCGGCTGGTATTTGACAAAACAAATTTAATTTCTAAATTTAATGATTTTTTAAGCTTTTTATGTTAAACTATTATTATGGATAAAAAAGTTATTGTTTACTCAACAAGCTGGTGTGGATTTTGTTCTGCCGAAAAAGACTGGCTTGAACACAACGGTGTAAAATTCGAAGCTAAAGATATTGAAGAAGATGCTGAAGCTCGCGATGAGCTCCTTGCAAAAATGGGCGGGGAATTCCGTGGTGTGCCAGTAACAGATATAAATGGCGAAATTGTACTCGGTTTTGATCGCGCAAAGCTTTCAAAGCTACTAGATATTAAACGATTTTAACTGAAAAAAATAATTTGTAGCGAAGTACTAAACTTTCGCTACTTTTTATTTTTAATATTCGCTGAAAAATTCATACCATTATAAAGTAGAAAAAATCAGCAGATTTTTCAGAAATCGTAATATAAAGCAAGAACTATTTTTACTTTTAATTTCCGCAAATTTCTACAGTCTGAAAATCCTTTTCGGTAGATCTCATTACTTTTCGAAAATAATCATCATGGCTCACAAAAATAATCGCGCCTGAATAATTCTTCAAAGCCCGTTCGAGCTCTTCAATACTCGGTAAATCTAAGTGCGAAGTTGGCTCATCTAAGATTAAAACCTGTGGCTCATTTGAAAGCATTTTAATCAGCTGAAATCTCGCCTTCTGACCGCCAGAAAGTTCACGAATAGGTGTCTCGAAATCCTCAGCAGAGAAAAGATATTGATGCAAAATTCGGTAAATTTTCTCTTCAGAAATAGAAAGATTTTGGTCAAGGTAGATTTTTTCAATTGCATCTTTTAGATTCATCTCAAAAAATTCAGAACCAATTTCTTGACTGTAAACTCCAATTCTCGCGGTCTCATCAAGAAAAATCTCGCCGTCGTAGATTTCCGCTTTTTCATTTTCTGTACCAAAAATTGTTTTAATTAAGCTGGTTTTTCCAACACCGTTTCGACCAAAAATCTCCAAAATTCCACCAACTTTTAAATCAAAATTTACATTTTCGAAAAGAATTTTTGCACCGTTTTTACTTTCAAGCGCATCTTCAAGTGAACCGTAGCCGAGCGCAAGATTTTCTGCCCGCACCAAACTTCGCACTGAACGCATTTCTTCATTTTTAATACCAATTTTAACATTTTTAGCCTTAAATTTTTGATAAGATTTCGCTGCCTTAAAATCAAGATTTTCAACATTTTCTTGATCAATCCAAAAGCTTGGTTTTTTGATCTCTTCAAGACCCGCAAGTTCTTCACGTGATTTATTTTCGAGCCGCTTAAATCGTTGGATTGTGCTCGGATCGCGAGCTTTTTCCTTCATTCGTTGATATTCACGAACTTTATCTTTTAAATTTGTAATTCGGCGCTGAATACTTTCAAAATCTTGAATTTGATTGGTAGTCGAAAACATATTTGTGCGCAAATAATCATCATAATTTCCTTTAAAAATATAAGTTTTACCGTCACGAATTTCTATAATTCGATCGACTTTCGAAAGCACATCGCGATCGTGCGTAATAACGAGAACCGCTTCATGAGAATTCTTCATCCAACTCAAAAAACGATTTTTGGCGTGCGAATCCATAAAGTTAGTTGGTTCATCAACGAGAGCCAAATCAGCTTTTGAATGGATAATTTTAATCGTATCAACCAAACGTTTCTGACCGCCCGAAAGTGTTTTCATTTGGCGATTCTCAAAACCGCTGAGACCAAAATCGCGAAGTTCGGCTTTAATTTTATCTTCAATAAAGTGGAAATTTTTCTCTTGAAAGCGATTCAGGGCGTCGGTATATTTTTCGATCAGTGCCATGTTTTCGCCCATTTTTTCAGGAAGTTCACGCAAAAGTTTTGAAAGATGAGCGTATTCCGGCAGATCATTCAGAATGAAATCAAGCACAGTTTGCTCACTAACGCTGGAATATTCCTGTTGTGTGCTGGCAATAACTGAGCCTTTTCGAAAAATTACTTCACCCGAAAAATCTTGGTCACGACCAAGCAAAATGCTAAAAAGCGTGGATTTTCCAATTCCATTTCTCCCAATTAAACCAACTTTTTCGCCTTCATCAATGCTAAATTTTACGTTCTGAAGAAGTTGCTTGTTGTCAAAAGATTTTTCAGTAATTTCTACACTAAGAATCATATTATTTCTTTAATTTTCGAGAAAGTTTTTCAAGCCATTTTTTTGGCTCACTCTTTTTCTTTTCAATCACAAAATTATAAATTTCTTCAAATTTTGAAATTGTAAAATTCAAATCGTGTTTCTTAATAATCTCAAGACCATTTTTTGAAAAATCTGCTGCAAGTTGTTCGTCATCAAGAATTTTCGAAATACTTTCGGCAATTTGTTCAATATTATCAGTTTCGCACAAAAAACCATTCACGCCATCTTGACAGATTTCTTTAACCGCACCAACATCAACACCAATCACGGGCTTACCACAAGCTGCCGCCTCGAGAAAGACAATTCCTTGAGTCTCAGTTGGGCTCGCTGAGACAAATACGCTAGCCGCGCGGTGAAAATTCACCAAATCCTCGCCAAGTTGCGTACCCATAAAGCGAACATTTTTCGAAATTCCTAACTTATAAACCAAATTCTCAAGATTTGGGCGATCGGTGCCATCGCCAACAATCACGAGCTGAGCTTTTTTGTTGTTTTTTAACACTTCGTTAAATGCTAAAATCAATATTGAAATATGTTTTTCAGCGTCAACACGACCAATATTCATTACAATTGGCGAGTTTTGTGATAAATCGAATTTTTCAAAAAATTCTTTTGGCGGTTTTTCAGGAGTGAATCGGCTTAAATCAATACCGTTCGAAACAGCTTCAATCGGCATTTTAGCTTTTTCTGGATTTCGAAAATGCCTTTCAATTGCTTGCTGAGTTGGCATCGTAGCATAATCTGCTTGAAGCGCAAAGCGTTTAGTATAAAGTAAAACTGTGCGATTGATAATAGGCGAGAGCGGCGCAAGCATTTTTAAATTATCAAATAAGTTCTCGGGGCTAGAATGATTAGTAATAACAACTGGAATATTATGCTTTCGCGAAAAATCAATCATTGCCTGACCCACAAAAAGTTGCAATTGAATGTGTGAAACATCTGGCATAAAATTATTTTCTTTACAAAATTTGCGGATTTCACGGATTGGCAAAAGTGAAAGTCGATAGCCATTATGAAGATAAATTCGTGGAATGGTAATTCGGCCACCAGCAATTTTACGTGGCTCAGGCAGAGTCTCGGTTTGATTTGGGTAAAAAGGAAAATTAGTTGAACTTAAACGAACTACACGGTAACCATCAACTTCTTCAACATAATATTCACCAGTTTGGCTTGGCGCAAAAACCACAACTTCGTGGCCACGAGCCGTCATTTGTTCAGCCAAGTTTTTCGAAAAGACCGAAATTCCATTAATCATTGGCCAGAATAAATCAGATGCAATTGCAATTTTCATAAGCTTGATTATAACAGATTTTGCAGCAGATTTCAAACCAAATCAGTTATGCTTAGAAATTCAAAACAACCTTTAATCGTTTCTAGCTAGGCGCCTAAAAGCATTATGATTAACTCATATTTTTATTTTTAATTAAAAACAATTTTCTTTATAAAAAATCTGGAATTCTGTCAAATTATAAAATTATAATTTTAAAATTTGCAGAAAAACTTTGAAAGTGTTAAAATAAGTTAAGCTTATGAAGAATTTAGTAATCGTAGAGAGCCCCGCCAAGGCCAAAACTATTGAAAAATATCTCGGCAAAGATTTTACAGTGATGTCCAGTGTTGGTCATATTCGCCAGATTGCAAAAAAAAATAAAGACGGTGGGCGACCAATAGAAACAAACAATAAATATAAAATTACTTTCGAAGTTGACCCAAGTAAGAAAAAAGTGGTTAGTGAGCTTCGAAAAGCAGTGAAAGAAGCTAACGACGTTTGGCTTGCAACCGATGAAGACCGTGAAGGAGAAGCGATTGCGTGGCACCTTTGCGAGGTTTTAAAATTAAATCCAAAAACTACCAAACGAATTGTTTTTCACGAAATTACTAAAAATGCAATTGAAGGAGCAATTAAAAATCCACGAAAAATTGACATGAAAATGGTCGAAGCTCAACAAACTCGCCAAACTTTAGACTGGCTGGTTGGTTTTGACCTGAGCCCTGTTGTGTGGCGAAAAGTTCCTGGTGGCAAAAGTGCTGGTCGTGTGCAGAGCCCAGCAGTAAAACTGCTTGTAGAACGAGAACGCGAAATTGAAAAATTTGGCGCAAAAAGTTCGTTTAAAATTACTGGGGAGTTTTTTGTTCCAAGCTCAGGTGAAATCTTAAAAGCTGAACTTAATAAAAAATTCGAAAACGAAAAAGCTGCCACCGATTTTCTCGAAAGCTTAAAAAATGCAAATTTTAAAGTGGCAGATATTTCAAAAACTCCTGGAACTCGCAACCCAAGTGCGCCTTTTACCACTTCAACCCTTCAGCAAGAAGCTAACGCACGGCTTGGATTTTCAGCCAAAAGTACAATGGCTGCCGCACAAAAGCTATATCAATCTGGAAAAATTACCTACATGCGAACCGACAGCGTAAATTTGAGTGGATTCGCAATTAAATCTAGTGAAGAATTTATCAAGAAAACTTTTGGCGAAAAATATCACAAAGCACGCAATTTTGCCACAAAATCGGCCGCAGCACAAGAAGCACACGAAGCAATTCGGCCAACTGTAATAGCGAATGAAAAAGTTTCAACCAGCCAAGATTTACAAAAGATTTATACGCTGATTCGAAACCGAACACTTGCTAGCCAAATGACGCCAGCGCAAATCGAAAAAACCACTATCAAAATTGAAATTTCTGGTCAAGAAAATTATTTTGAAGCTAAAGGCGAAGTGGTTATTTTTGACGGATTCTTGAAAGTTTATTCAAACGGAAAGAAAGATGAATTTTTACCAGAGCTCACAAGCGGTGATAGTTTGAATTTTAATGAAATCATTGCAAAAGAAGGTTTTTCACGACCACCAGCACGCTACACTGAAGGCTCTCTTGTTAAAAAACTCGAAGATTTAGGAATCGGCCGCCCATCAACTTATGCTACAATTTTGGATACAATTCAAGCTCGTGGTTACGCTATAAAAGGTGAAGGCGAAGGAAATCCACGCGACGTGATTCAAATTTCAATTTCGAAAAATAAGATTAATCGAGAAGTTATTCGAGAAAAAACTGGTTCAACTAAAGGAAAACTACTACCCACTGCGAGCGGTGAAGTTCTGAGTGATTTCTTGAACGATTATTTTAATCAGGTAGTTGATTATGGCTGGACAGCAAACCTCGAGAATGACTTTGATAAAATTGCTTTGGGCGAGGAAGATCGTCTTGAGGTGCTTAACGATTTCTATAAACCATTTCATAAATTAATTATGGATTCGGGCGAAATCGACCGCAATGCTGTAGCGCCCGCTCGCGAAATTGGAGTTGACCCAAAAACTGGACGAAAAGTTTTTGCACGATTCGGTCGTTTTGGCCCAATGATTCAGCTTGGCGATAATAAAGTTGAGGGTGAAGAAGTTAAATTCGCACCAATGCCAGCCGGCGAAAAAATCGAGACAATTTCACTTGAGAATGCCTTAAAAATGTTCCTTTTACCACGAAAAGTTGGCAAAACTGAGGACGGCAAAGAAATTATAGCCAACATTGGCCAATATGGTCCATATATTAAAATTGAAAATACTTTTGTAAGCATTAAGCCAATGTCTCCTTTCGAAATTACTGAAACTGAAGCGCAGATACTTTACGAAGAAAAACTGAAGGCTGATGAAAAGCGAATTTTAAAGAAATTTAAAAACGGAATTACAATTTCTCGCGGCGGATTTGGAAGGAAATATATTACCGATAACGAAATTAAAGCAATTCTACCAAAAGATTTAGACATTGAAAAAATTACCGAAAAACAAGCCAGTGAATTAATTGAAGTTGCAAAATCTCGAAAATCTGGCAAAAAAACTACAACTAGAAAATCGACTAAACGAAAAACAGCTTCTAAAAATACTAAAAAATCCGTTTCGAAAACGAAAAAATCTTAAAAATAGTAGTTAATATTTTATTATAAGCGCAAGCATAATGACATAAAAGTTTTAAAAATAAATTTTTATGTCATTTTTTGTTGTTTTTTACAATTTTGTGGTATAATATAAATAAAGAAGAGATAAATGGTATTGACAATACTCAAGTGTTATTGAAAAATAATACTTGGTTTTTATAAAGTATTAATTTTAATCAAGGGAATTATGGAACAAGAAACTCAGATTCAGAATGAAAAAATCCAGTTGATTCAAACGGTTATTTCGAACGCTTTGCAAGTTATCGACCAACCGCGAGAACGCGAAATTATCAACCGCCGCTTTGGGCTTGGCGAGCAAAAAGAAACTCTCGAACAAATTGGCGAAAGGCTTGATATTACTCGTGAGCGAGTTCGTCAGCTTGAAAAAGCCGCGCTTATTAGATTAAAAATCGCTGCCGAAAAGGGAAATATCGAACATCTTGCTGAAATCGAAAAAACTATAATTCGAAATCTCGCTGAAGTTGGGCGAATTTCAAAAACTAAAAATCTTGTTGAAAAAACTATTGAATCTGAGTTGAGCGATCAGCAAATTTTTAACTTTTTATTTATTGCTGAAATTAGTTCAAAATTAGTTTTAGTCCAAGAAAACGATAAATACAACAGCGCAATCGCTAACGCAGAATATGGTGATGAACGAAAGATTAAAAAATCAATCGATGAAATTGTCAATATCATCAAAAAGAATAAAAGTCCAGTGACCTTAGAGCAGCTAGACGAGCAATTAAGCTATGAACATCCAAGCCAAATTAGCGCAATCGCCAGTGTTTCAAAATTACTTGCAACCTTAAACGGGCTTTGGGGTCTTGAAAAATGGCCAGCGGTGAATCCAAAAAATATTCGTGACAAAATTTTTGTGATTTTAGAAAGCCAAAAAAAGCCAATGCATTTCTCAGAAATTGCTGAAGAAATTAGAAAGAGCGACTTTAGTCGAAAAGCTGTTACAACTCAAGCAATTCATAATGAACTAATTAAAGACAAACGTTTCGTTTTGATTGGCCGCGGAATTTATGCACTTGACACTTGGGGTTTCAAACGCGGAACTGTGGCCGATATAATTACGGCAGTTCTTAAGGAGGCGGGCGAACCACTTTACCGAGATGAAATTGTAAAACGCGTGCTTGAAAAACGCAAAGTTAAAGAGACAACCGTTTTATTAAACCTTCAAAGCAAAAAAGAGTTCAAGCGCGTAGCAAAAGCAACTTACACTTTAGCTGAACTCGCCTAAAAACTAAAATTCGCTCAAAAATTTGGGCGTATTTTATTTTCGAAAAACCAAAAAGCATAACCACCATCTTGATTTTTTTACAATTTTATGCTATTATTTAAACACTATGATGGCATTTTTTTCAATCTTATTTAACCCTCTAGTTTGGCTAACAATCGTAGCGATTTTAGCTTTTCTAACTTGGCAAAATTACAAAAAAATCGATAAATTAACCGTAATGAATACCGACAGCGTTCTTTTAGCGTTGGAAATTCCAAAAACTAACGATAAATCTGAGCTTGCCGCCGAGCAACTCCTTGCCAGTTTGCACGGAATTTTGCGAGACCCAACCGAGCTTAAAAACAACAATGGTGTTCAGGAACATTTAAGTTTCGAGATAGTATCTGTTAATGGCGCAATTCGGTTTTATGTTTGGATGCCGAGAACTCTACAAAGTTTTGTGGAAGGGCAAATTTATTCACAATACCCAACAGTTCAAATTTATGAAGCAAAAGAAGATTACGCAGAAAATCTCGAAAATAAACACGTAATTTATTCAACTGAAATCGACTTGATTGAAAACGAGGCCTTGCCAATTAAAACTTTTGATGGTTTCGAAGTTGACCCGCTTGCGGGAATTACTGGAACGCTTGCAAAATTAGACGGAACAAATGACCAGCTATGGATTCAAGTTTTGGCACGACCAGTTGCCGATGATTGGCATAAAAAGTCAGACGAATGGGTGAAAAAAGTTAAGTCTGGCAAAAAAGCTTTTAAAATCGACTGGAAATATATTTTGCGAATTTTAGAAGCGCTTTGGACACCACCGGAAGGTTCAGAAAATGCTAAAAAAGAACCGTCCGACCGCGATAAAACTCGTATTTCGAAAGCTGAAGAGAAGGCCACAAAACTTGGTTATCAAGTTAAAATTCGCTTGGCATATTTAGGTGAAGATGAAGATACTGCACGGCTTCAAATTCAAGCTTTAACTGGAACTTTCAAACAGTTTAATAGTACAAATTTAAATGGTTTTAAAGCTTCAAATTCTTCACTCGATAAAGATAAAATTCGAGATTTTCAGTCGCGAATATTCTTTAATGATGGCTTTATTTTAAATATTCAAGAACTCGCCAGCATTTGGCATTTACCGCACACAAACGTAGAAACTCCAAACATTGTTTGGGCTTCAAGTAAAACCGCCGAACCACCTTCAAAATTACCAATAATTACTGGCAACCGCGCACATGATGAAAATATTTCAGCTTTTGGTTTAACAAACTTTCGTGGAATTAATCACCAATTCGGAATGCTTCGCCGCGACCGTTCACGCCATCTTTATATTATTGGTCAAACAGGAACTGGGAAATCTGGATCGCTTGAGCTTTTGGCACTTTCGGATATTTTTCATGGGGAAGGATATGCAATTATCGACCCACACGGCGATTTTGCGCAAAACAACATGCGATTCATTCCTGAGCATCGTCTTAATGATGTAATTTATTTTAATCCTGCCGATACTGAATTTCCGCTCGGTTTCAATCCACTTGAAGTCACCGATCCAAGTCGAAAATCGAATATTTCTTCCGAGGTTATCGGTGTTTTGAAGCGTATGTTTGGCGACTCTTGGGGTCCTCGCCTTGAATATATCTTGCGTTTCACACTTCTGGCACTTCTTGATCGCCCAGAAACTACAATGCTTGATATTTCAAGAATGCTAACAGATGGCGATTTTCGAAAAGAGACTTTAACTTATTGTAAAGATGACTCCGTACTTCAATTCTGGAAAAAGGAATTTGGTCAATGGGGTGAAAAACAGGTGAATGAAGCTATTGCACCAATTTTAAATAAGGTTGGGGCTTTCACAGCAAACCCAATTATTCGAAATATCATTGGTCAGCCAAAATCGACCTTTAATATTCGCGAGATTATGGATGAAGGTAAAATCTTGGTTGTTAATCTTTCAAAAGGGTTAATTGGTGAAGATAATGCCTCAGTTCTTGGTTCTTTTTTGGTAACTAAAATTCAGCTTGCCGCCCAATCGCGTGCAGATATTGAACGACTTGAAGATCGCCGGCCATTTCATCTTTATGTTGATGAATTTCAAAACTTTGCTACCGATTCTTTTGCGGTAATTCTTTCAGAAATTCGAAAATACGGCTTAACTTTAACCGTTGCTAATCAATATGTTTCACAAATGACCGACAGCGTTAAAAATGCGGTTTTTGGAAATGTTGGATCAATCATTTCGTTCCGTGTTTCGGTTGAAGACGCTCCAGTTTTGGCCGAGCAGTTTAAGCCACAATTCGATGCTTCAGATTTAATGAGCTTAAATAACCGCCATTTTGTAATGACGATGATTATTAACGGCGAAAAATCAACACCATTTAGCGCAACAACTTTAACTTTGCCAAAACCTTTTAATGATTTGAGCGCGAAGATTATTGAAAATACGCGCCGAAATTACAGTACGCCACGAGCCGTCATCGAACAACGCATCCGCGATATTCTAGTGCCACCAAAAGAACTAATGACAAAAGCTTGGGCGGAACGAAATGGGGTAGAATTTTCGAAAAAGGTCGCGGAAAATGTTTTTGCGCCAGTTAAAAATCAAGGAATTTCAAACCAAAAATCCCCGAACACAAAACTAATAGCAAAACCACAAAACTTCACGCCAGTTCAACCAATGTTTGAAGCGAAAAAAATTGATTTTTCGAAAGCACCAATTGGTCCAAAAAAGATTAGCCCAAATTCTGCCGAACAAAAAGAGCCAAGTTTAGGTCTCAAGGATCTTTCGAAAGCTTTTGCTGAAAAAGGAATTGAAATTCCACAAGTAAAAAAACGCCGCAAACCGCGTTCGCGAAATTTAAAACCACAAACTCGAGAAGCTCAAAATACAAATAATCTTAAAATTGAGCATTAGAATTTGACAGCTAAGATTATGATTGGTAGAATTAAATAGTTACAGGAAAGGAATTTAATGAACAAAAGTAATTTAATAGAAGTTAAGAATCTCGTCAAAGTTTATCGCGACGGCAATACGTATTTTAAAGCACTAAATGGCGTTTCTTTTAGCATTCAAAAAGGTGAAAGCGTTGCAATTATCGGTAAATCTGGTAGCGGAAAATCAACACTTATGCACCTTTTAGCGGCGCTCGATAAACCAAATGAGGGCGAAATTTTAATTAATGGACAAAATATTGCTAAAATGAAAAAACGCGAGCTGAATAAACTTCGAAACCAAACTTTTGGCTTTGTTTTTCAGCAATTCTTTATGAATCCAAAAGACACAGTTTTGCAAAATGTAATTCTACCGCTTAAAATTGCCGGAGTTAGTTCTAGAAAGCGCAAAGAAATTGCTCTAAAAGCTCTCGAAGCTGTTGAACTAACCGATAAAGCTAAAAATAAAGCCTCAAATCTTTCTGGTGGCCAAAAACAGCGTGTTTGCGTGGCTCGCGCAATTGCAAATTCGCCAGAAATTATTTTTGCCGATGAACCAACAGGAAATCTCGACTCAAAAACAAGTAAAAAAATTGAGGATTTACTTTTTGGTTTAAATAAGGAAAATGGAATTACATTAATTATTGTAACGCACGATGAATCTTTGGCAGCAAAATGTGATCGCCAGATTCGAATTCAAGACGGACAAATTGTTTCAAAAGGAGAAAAATAATGAAATTTTTAGATATGGTTACAACCTCAGCATCAAATTTATGGCGGAATAAAGGTAGGACTTTCTTAACAATTATTGCAGTTTGTATTGGTTCTTTCACTATAGCATTAACTTCTGCCGTGAATATCGGCGTGAACGATTATATCCAAAAACAGCTTTCAGTTTTTGGTGACGACTCTATAATTTATTTTAAGCCGAAGCAGGATAATGGCGTAGCTTTTGGGCCACAAGAATATAAAGAAGGTGATTCGAAAAAACCCGATTCGCGGTATACACAACAAACCTTGAATTCTAAAGATCTTGAAAAAATTAACAAAATTTCAAATGTTAAAAATGCCCGCTTCTATAAAATGGCGACGCCAGATTATATTCAATACAAAGACGGCAAGAAACTTACAATCACATCTGTTATAGTAGAAGTTGAAGGACAAAAATTTGACTTTGATTTCTTAGCTGGGGGTAAACCAAAAAATAAAGACGAGGTAACAATTTCTCAGGATTATCTTGAACCTCTAGGCTTTAAAAATGCCCAAGCTGCGATTGGTGAAAAAGTAACCTTTCGAGTTTCAGATTCTTTGACCGGCGAGACTAAAGCCTTTACTCAAAAAATTTCAGGCGTAACAACTAAGAGTTTAATTCAATCAGCGATGGTAACAATTAACGAACCAACCTCCAATGAAATTTATGACTTCCAAACAAAAAGCCTACCAAAAGAGTCTAAAGAAAAAAGTATTTCTGCTCTAGCTCAAATTGAGGGAAAAGTAACTGAGGATAAATTAAATCAAATCAAAGAAAACGCTAAAAAAGCGGGCTATTCAGCATTTACAGCTAAAGATCAAGTCGAAACTATCATGAATGTTGTAAATGGAATTACTGGCTCTTTGATTGTTTTTGGAGCTATTGCACTTCTTGCGGCTAGCTTCGGAATCATTAACACACTTTATATGAGTGTGCGTGAACGAACTCGCGAAATTGGTTTAATGAAAGCAATGGGGCTTTCAAACCGAAAGATTTTCCAACTTTTCAGTATTGAAGCAATTCTGATTGGTTTAATTGGTTCAATTTTAGGAATTATACTCGCATCTTTAGCGGGAGATGCTTTAAATAGTTTTGCCTCAAAAGATTTCTTGAAAGGGCTTGAAGGATTTAATTTAACTAAATTTACGATTGCGAATAACATAACTATAACTTTAATTATTGCAGTTGTGGCATTTTTGGCCGGAGCTTTGCCAGCACGAAGTGCCAGCAAAAAAGACCCAATCGAAGCTTTGAGATACGAATAGATGGCACGAAAACACCGTATTTCGCAAAATTTCTTGCGTTCGCCACGAATTGCACTAATGCTTGTTGGACACAGCAATATTCGAAAGCGAGACTTTACGCTAGACATAGGTGCTGGAAGCGGTATTTTTGCCTATGCTCTTAGTAAGAAATCTGCACAAGTTTTGGCAATTGAATTTGACCACGAAACTTTCAAAAAACTTCAAAATAACACTAAAAATTTAGAGAATATTGAAGTTTTATGTGCAGATTTTTTGCGCTTCAATCTTTCAAAATTACCAAAAAATTACAAAGTTTGCGCAAACATTCCTTTTCATTTAAGTTCGCCGATTATCCAAAAGCTTACAAATGCTCAAAATTCACCAAAAAGTATTTATTTAATTTTACAAAAACAATTCGCCCGCAAACTAATTGTGAGTGATAAAAATTTCACTTCTGCACTTGGTGCAAAAATATTTCCGTTTTTCGAAAGTAAAATTAAAAAACCTCTTCAAAAATCTGATTTTACGCCGCCACCGGCTGTTGAAACGGTATTTTTCGAAATGAAACGGCGAGAAGCTCCGCTAATTTCGAAGGAAGAACAGCCAATTTTTAATGATTTTATTGAAAAAATGTTTGCTGTGCCAGAATTTTATAAACAAAATTGCCAACCAAAATTTAAAACTAAAAAACCAAGCGAATTAAAAGGTGAAGAGTGGCTGGAGATATGGAATTTTTGGCAAAATTCTGATAAAATAGAATAATTATGGCACGGAAAATTAAGTTCGAAATAGCTAAATTTGATAAAATTACACCTGGCGGGCAAGCATTAGGTACGCTTGAAAATGGCAAAAAAATCTTTGCTTGGGGAGTCTTACCAAATGAAACCGCAAAAAATCAAATTACAAAAAGTAAATCGAGTTTCGTAGAGGGTTTTGCGGTTGAAATTTTCGAAAGTTCGCCCGAGAGAATTGAGCCAAAAGATAAGGAGAGTTTTCTTTCAACTAGCCCGTGGCAGATTTTTAACTTTGATTTCGAACAAAAAACCAAACAAGAACTAATTTTTGAAAGCTTTCGCCAAGAAAAAATTGAACTCAAAAACCAAGAAGATTTTTATTCTGATGGTAAAATTTTTGAATATCGTAATAAAGTGGAGTTTTCATTTTGGTGGGAAAAATCTGAAGAAAATAAAAATGAGGGCAAGCTAAGTTTAGCATTTTTTAAGCGTGGGGGAAAAGGAAAAATCCCAGTTTTTTGTACAAGTTTAGCTACTCCAGAAATCAACCAAGCAGGCCAAAAAGTGCTTGCAATTTTACGAGATAGAAAAACTGCAAGTCGAGATTTGAAGACTTTATTAATTCGTGCAAACCAAAAAGGTGAAATTTCAGCGCAACTTTATGTAAAAGATGAGAAATTTGAGCCCTTTTCGAAAAAAGAAATAACTAGCCTTGGATTTAAAAATTTTGAGATTATTTTCTCAAACCCAAAATCTCCAGCCAGTGTGATAACTAAAAAGATTCAAAGCCAAAACCAAGAGAATCTGCAAGATTCAGTTCTTGGCGTGAATTTTAATTATGCAACCGAGAGCTTTTTTCAGATAAACCTGCCAGTTTATGAACAGGCTTTGCGCGACATGGAGAAATTCATCGATATTTCAAAGCCAACAGTCGATCTATATTCTGGTGTAGGATCAATTGGTTTAACGATCGGTGCAGGCGATCTAACTTTGGTCGAAATTAACGAGCCGGCAGTTGAAGAAATGCGAAGAAATATTGCAGAGCTTGGGCGAGAAAAAACTGCGAAAGCTGTCTTATCACCAAGTGAAAAAGCTTTAGACTTTATTAAAAAAGGTGCAAATTTAATTGTCGATCCACCACGAGCCGGAATGAACCGTGAAGTTTGCGAAAAGATTCTTGAGATAGAGCCAGAAAAGGTAATTTATTTGAGCTGCAATCCAACAACACAAGCACGCGATGTGGCAATTTTAAGTAAAAAGTATGATATAATTTACGCTCGTGGCTATAATTTCTTTCCACGAACACCACATATTGAAAACTTAATTATTTTAGAACTTAAAAATCAATAAAATATTTGAAAATATTGATTTTTTATCTTGCTTATGGTTTAATAAGATTATACAGAGAAATAACAACAATAATCGTTCATTAGAAAGGTGGATTTTCAGTATGAACTCAATTAATAAAAATAATAAAAAAGGTTTCACAATTATTGAAGTT
Source organism: uncultured Saccharimonas sp. (SeqCode) (assembly GCA_963518805.1). Classification (GTDB taxonomy): domain Bacteria; phylum Patescibacteriota; class Saccharimonadia; order Saccharimonadales; family Saccharimonadaceae; genus Nanogingivalis. The sequence goes on from CAUQKG010000001.1 coordinate 100,470, forward strand.
GTGCTTGTGCTTGCCATTGCCGGACTTATCTTCTTGATGGTATTCCTAGCACTACCTGCTCTACAACGAAGCCAACGAGATACGCAACGAAAGAATGACCTAAGTAGAATATTGGCAGCGGTAAATGAGTATAGAGCAGCCAATAAAGGAAAACTGCCATCTAATCAAGGAGAAGCTACTTTAGGAGATTTCCCGAAGAAAGATAAAGGCGCAACAGGATTTATAAAAAATTATTTATTCAAAGATGGTGAGGAGATGAAGGATCCAAGCGGGCGGAACTATGCAGTATTCGACAGAACTCCACACAAACTAGAATATAATGACTATTCAGAAACTATAGATATTGAATGGTCGGCAAATGGAGTATGTGACCCATCGCAACCAGATGGAGTGAGAAGAGAAGAAGGAAACAAAGGCAAAGTAGCACTTCGAATAGTTCTAGAAGCTGGTGGATTCTACTGCGTAAATAACTAGATATAATCTTAATAAAATAAAAAACAGCTTTTCGTTAAGGAAGCTGTTTTTATTGTGGCACAAAATGTGTCTTTAGTATCCGGTAATTCTAAAATAAACTCATTATCAAAGCCAATAGAATAGAATAGAATAGAATAGAATAGACTTTCACAAAATTAAATAACTCCCCAAAGAGAGTTATTTAATTAAGTTTTATGGATTAATCACTAACCTTCAACGCAGTTTGCAACGCCATTTTCAGTCTTAACAGAAACAGCAATTCCACTACCAGCTATGATAGCTCCGTCTGTGCCACATTTAGCTTGGTTAGAAACTTTCATCTCACCGAGTGTAGTTGGTGCAGCTGCTTCTCCAGTAGCAGTATTAACTGTGTATTTAGAGTTTGTTGAAGGATCATTAAATGTTGTTGTATCATTCGTTGTGATATATTTACTAATGAAGTCGCTATTTAGACCACCTCCATCCCAAGGTAATTTTCCTCGGTTGTTTGAAGTATAGTCAGTCACTGCTGCGCGCAATCGTGAAGCATCATTCTTTCGTTGCGTATCTCGTTGGCTTCGTTGTAGGGCAGGTAGTGCTAAGAATACCATCAAGAAGATAAGACCTGCGATAGCAAGCACAAGCACAACTTCAATAATTGTGAAACCTTTTTTATTATTTTTATTAATTGAGTTCATACTGAAAATCCACCTTTCTAATGAACGATTATTGTTGTTATTTTTGTTTACGGTCTGTCCGTATGAAACCATTAAACCATAAGCATAATCATTTTGCAAGCACTTTTTTTTAGGATTTTTTAGTTTTCCACAATTTTAATTTATTTCATTAAAATTTTTTTGTAAGAATACCTTTGAGCTGTTCGCCACGAACCGATTGAATCAGCATTAAAACAGCGAATTTCACCATCGCGGATTTCAGAAATTTCAATAAGAGCAGGGTTATAAAGCACGCGTTTTTTATAATATCGCAATTCTTCATCTTTCACATCGTGGCGCCCCGGAAATACCTCTAAAAATTGCACCTTAGCACGGTCGTAAAAATAGTCTTCGAAACCACTTGGCGGAAAGAAATAAGCTGGTTTTAAGTTCATTTTTGAAAGAATATATTGAATATCGCCCAAAGTTGCACGAGCTTCAAGCGAAATAAAAGCATAAACACGACCTTTTTTGCTTTTGAAAATTGTGGCTTCGGCTGAATATCCAACCGAAAGATTACGCGAAATAACTTCTTCAATTCCAAAATTAACACCAAAATGTTTTTGCAAAAATTCTTCAAGATTTTTATCAGAATAAGCGTGATTTTCCATAAAAATATTTTAGCACATTTTCGAAAAAAATGGAAATTTAAAAGAAAATTTGTTATAATCGAAAAATGGAAATTACGGCAGGATTAAATAAAAATCAAAAAGAGGCGGTAGAAACATTAAGCGGGCCAATGCTAATTTTGGCTGGCGCAGGAAGTGGAAAAACCAAAACCTTAACGCACCGAATTGCGAATATAATTGCGCACGGCGTAGCGAGCGAGGAAATTTTGGCGGTAACTTTTACCAACAAAGCCGCACGTGAAATGCGAGAGCGACTTGCCGAACTGCTTGATCGAAACGCAAACGACAGATTCTTTATGCCTTGGATGGGAACTTTTCACGGAATTTGTGTGAAGATTTTGCGGCTCAAAGGAGAGGCGATTGGCGTTGCAAACAATTTCGTTATTTATGACGAAGACGACCGCCGAAATTTAATTAAAAAAATAATTAAAGATCTAAAAATCGACGAAAAAAGCTTAAAGCCACAAAGTGTTTCAAGCGCAATTTCGAACGCTAAAAACCAGCTTTTGACGGCCGAAGAATTTTCAAACGGTGCAAATTGGGGTTTTGAACAAAAAGTAGCTGAAATTTTCTTGCGTTATGAAGAAGAACGTAACAAAGCTAACGCTTTAGATTTCGATGATTTGCTTTTCGAAACGGTAAAACTACTTCAACAAAACAAAGAAGTTCGTGAATTTTGGCAAAATAGATTTAAGCATATTTTGATTGACGAGTATCAAGATACGAACGCCGCGCAATATGCGATTATTAAAATGATTGTGAATACTGATCAAAATATTTGCGTAGTCGGCGATGATTGGCAGAGTATTTATTCTTGGCGTGGGGCAGATTTTACGAATATTTTAAATTTCGAACGCGATTACAAAGGTGCGAAAGTGATAAAATTAGAACAAAATTATCGCTCAACTGAAAATATTTTAAATGCTGCACACAATGTGATTTCGAAAAATCGCAACCGAACAGACAAAAAACTTTTCACTGAGCTCGGTAAGGGCGAGCCAGTTTTAGTGCAAAGCGCAAGAGATGAGAGTGAAGAAGCAGCTAAAATTGCAGGGCAGATTTTTAGTTTTAAAACTGTTGGTGCACGAAAATTTAGCGATTTTGCGATTCTTTATCGCACAAATGCGCAAAGTTACAATTTCGAAAAAGCGATGATTCGTTTTCAAATTCCATATAAAATTTTTGGCGGAACACGTTTTTATGACCGTAAGGAAATTAAAGATATTTTAGCTTATTTGCGCGTGATTTATAACCCACTTGACCGCGTAGCTTTTGAACGAATTGTGAACGTACCGGCGCGCGGTTTGGGTGCGGTGAGCCTTTCAAAATTCTTAGACTGGCAAAATTCGAACGGTTTGGATTTAATTTCAAGCCTACTTCAAGCAAGCGAACTTTCAACTTTAGCCTCGCGAGCAAGAAAATCTTTAGAAAATTTGGGTGAAATTTTTAGAGAATGTCAAATTTTAAGCGAAAATTCTTCAAACCCGAGCGAAATTATTGAACGAATTTTGGAACGCACAAATTATGGTAAAAACGAAAAACTAACCGAAAACGAAGCAACCGAACGCAGTGAATACCTTTCCACATTAGTGAGTGAAGCAAAAAACTACGCAGATTTAGCAAGTTTTTTGGAAGATGCAGCACTGATGAGCTCAAGCGACGCACAAAGTGGCGATGAGGTAAATTTAATGACACTTCACTCAGCAAAAGGTTTGGAATTTCCAGTCGTGTTTCTTGCAGGCATGGAAGAAGGCATCTTTCCACACAGCCGAGTTTTTGATGCAGGAGAAGACGATTTAGAAGAAGAACGCCGCCTTTGCTATGTGGGAATGACGCGTGCGAGAGAAGAATTAATTTTAAGCTATGCCGAATCGCGAGCGGTTTTTGGGCAAAGGAATTATTCAAGCCCGAGCCGATTCATTACAGATGCCGAGCTGGAATTGCCGAAAAAAGATTTTGGCGGATGGAATAATTTTTCAGATGATTACGAAGATGATTTTAGCCAAGAAGTTTCTTTTGATGATTTTTATTATGATGAAGCAGGATTACAAATTGGCGACCGCGTAAAAAGTCCAGCTTTCGGTGTAGGGAAAGTGCTCGAAATCGATGGAATGGCAATTGAGATTCAGTTCGAAAATGGCAAAATTCGCAAATTAAATGCTGAATTTGCACGCCTTGAAAAGCTCTAAAAATTTGACCTTTCGAATTTTATTTGCTAAAATAGATTTAATAATGCGAGTTTTACAACCAATTTATTTTTATAAAAAACAGCTTACAATTGCGGGATTTATCTCGCTTGGATTTTTACTTTTATTAAACATTTTTGCAATTACTGGGCGAAATTCCGCCAAAGCTAGCGGTGAAGGAAATAAAATTTTAACTGTTTTCGAAAATGGCCAAAGATTTTCTTTTAAAACTAATGCAAAAACTGTTCGAGAAGCATTAAATGCGCAAAAAATTAGTTTTTCGAAAGAAGATACGGTTGAACCAAGCCTTGATGGTGAGCTAACAGGTACGGAATATAGTGTAAATATTTATCGTGCAAAACCAGTAATCATTGAAGATGGCGATTCGAAAATAAAAGTAATGACTGCTGCCCAAACCCCACGGCAGATTGTTCAAAAATCTGGAATTAAAATTCATGATGAAGATAAAGTTGCCTTCGAACAATCCAGCAGCATTCTTGAAGATGGAACAACAAACTCATTAAAAATTACACGAGCAAAAGAGATTTTGGTTGAACTTTTTGGTAAAACCGAAAGTTTTCGAACACAGAGTAAAACCGTAGAAGATTTCTTAAAAGAAAAGAATATATCGCTCACAAAAGATGATGGAATTTCAATTGATAAAAAAACCACGATTTCGAACGGTTTGAGTTTTCGAATTTGGCGAAACGGTAAGCAAACAATTACAACTGAAGAAGAAATTGCTTTCTCAACTGAAATAATTAAAGATGCAAATAAAGATTCTAGCTATAAAGAAATAAAAGAAGCTGGGGAAAAAGGCTCGAAAAGTGTAACTTATGAAATTGAAATGCAAAATGGTAAAGAAGTTTCGCGCAAAAAAATTAACGAGACAGAAATTAAAGCTGCTAAAAAACAAGTTGAGATTGTTGGCACAAAAGTGAACCTACCAGCTGGATCGCACAGCGATTGGTTGAGTGCGGCAGGAATTTCTTCAAGCGACCACGGAGCTGCAAATGCAATTATTGGTCAAGAATCTGGATGGCGAGTTAATGCAACAAACAGATCAAGTGGAGCTTATGGTATTCCGCAAGCTCTGCCTGGTTCGAAAATGGCTTCAGCTGGAGCTGACTGGCAAACAAACCCAATCACGCAGCTTAAGTGGATGAATTCTTATGTGCTTGGTCGCTACGGAAGCTGGCAGAACGCTTATAGATATAAACAAGCGAATGGGTGGTATTAGTGGCAAATTTGAAATTTAATCAAAAATCTGGTAAAAAGTTTTCGAAAAAATCCAAAAATAGCGAAAATTCAAATTTAAAAAATAATAAATCACTTGGTCAGCACTGGTTGCGAGACAGAGTTGTTCTAGATAGAATAGCAGAAGAAGCTGAAATCAAAAATGGTGATTTTGTACTTGAAATTGGCCCAGGGCTCGGAACTTTAACTTCTTCACTTTTAAAATTTGCAGGTAAAGATGGTGAAGTTCTCTCAATCGAGTTTGATGAAGATTTGGCGAAAAAACTACCAGCGCAATTCCCAGGGAAAAATTTAACCGTAAAAAATACGGATTTTTTAGATTTTAATCTTTCGAAATTACCAAAAAAATATAAAGTTGCTGCGAATGTACCGTATTATATTACTTCAAAAATTATTGAAAAATTACTCACTAGCGATAATAAACCAAGTATTGCCGTACTTTTAGTACAAAAAGAAGTTGCCGAGAGAATTTGTGCAAAATCTGGCGATTTAAGTGTTTTATCAATTGCATCACAAATTTATGCCGATTGCGAACTTGGCCAATTTGTATCACGAGAACTATTTACGCCGCCACCAAAAGTTGATTCGCAAGTAGTAATTCTAAAAATTCTAGAAAAAAATAAGCTTGAGTGTTTTAATGATCAAAATAACACTAAAATATCAGAAAAACAATTTTTCCGTATAGTTAAGGCTGGTTTTACCGCTCGACGAAAAAAAATCCTAAAAGCATTAAGTGCAAATTTGGCATTGAGCAAAGAACAAACAATTGAAATACTTGCGCAAGCCAAGGTTTCGCCAGATGCGCGCGCACAAGAATTAACTATCGAAAACTGGCTTGAAATTACTCGATACTATTTTAATTCTAAATAAATAATTTTTATTTATAAGCTTAACAATAATTCCAACTTTCTCTTTTTCGAAAAATATGTTATACTATAAGCAGTATGACAAAGAAAAAACTTTATATAACAACTGCGATTCCTTATGCAAATGGAGCGCCTCATATTGGAAACGCTCTTGATTACTTAATTGCCGATATTTGGGCAAGATACCAACGCCAGCAAGGAAATGAAGTTCGTTTTCAGGTTGGAACAGACGAACATGGTAATAAAATCGCCGAAAAAGCCGCTGAAAATGGTTTAACTCCACAAGAATACGTTGATGGAACTGTCCAGAATTTTAAAAATTTAATGGACAAAATGAAGACAACTTATACGGATTTTGTGCGAACAACCGATTCTCATCACGTTGGAGCAGCTCAATATATTTGGATGAAACTTCAGCCATATATTTATAAAAATACTTATGAAGGATGGTATTGTACAGGTTGTGAGAGTTTTTACACTGAAAAAGAAGTGACTGAATTTCATGGCGTTTGCCCAAACCATCAAAAACCTTTCGAAAGGCTTTCGGAAGAGAATTATTACTTGAGAATTTCAGAATTTACACCAAAAATTATCGAAGCCATTGAAACCGACCGAATGAAAATTGTGCCAGAATATCGCAAGAAAGAATTTTTAAACTTTTTGAAAGGCGGGCTTGAAGATGTTTCGATTTCACGGCCAAAAAAGAATTTAACTTGGGGTGTACCTGTTCCTGGCGATCCAGAACAAGTGATGTATGTTTGGATTGATGCGCTTGCAAACTATTTAACCGTGATTGGATATCCAGATGTTGCAGGCTGGCAAGAATTTTGGCCAGCAAATGTGCAAGTTATTGGAAAAGATATTTTGCGTTTTCACGCGGGAATTTGGCCAGCAATGTTGCTTGGGCTTGATCTAGCTTTACCAAAAACTCTGCTTGTTCATGGCCACATTTCAAGCAACGGTGTGAAAATGAGTAAATCAATCGGCAATGTGGTTGATCCGAACGAAATTATTGATAATTACGGGCTAGATGCTTTTAGATATTATTTCTCACGGCATGTTGCAACTCAAGATGATGGAGATTTTACCTGGGAAAAGTTCGAAAACGCCTATAATAACGAACTTGGTAATGACCTCGGTAATTTGGCTTCACGCGTAGCTAATATGGTTAAACGTTATCAATCTGGCGTGGTTGGTGAGATTCCTAGCGATGAGCATGACCGCCATACCTACAACGAATACATGAAATCTCTAGAATTCAATAAAGCGATTGATGAAATTTGGGGATTGGTTCGCGCCCACAATCAATATATTGAAGGCGTAAAACCTTGGGAAATTGCTAAAAAAGCAAAAGAGAATAAAGATGAAGAAAATCATCTAGCAGAAGTTCTTGCACACTCTGTTTCAGGTTTATTGCAAATCAGCAAAATGCTTGAACCGTTTATGCCAGATACAGCCGAAAAACTCCAAACAATTTTTGGCAGTGGCGTAATTCGCGACGAAGAAATTGGCTTACTTTTTCCAAAAATCTATCTTAAAACTGAAGACCCGCGTGCCGCAAAAATCGCAGCCGCACAAAATAATCAAGCTAAAAAATAACCAGAACCTCGGCTTTAATGCTGAGGTTTCAACTTTCGAAAGGACAAAATGAAAATCATTGATTCACATTGCCACATTCACGATGTAAATTTTCCAATTCCGCAAGAAGAAGTTTTTGAGAATATGCAAAATTCTAAAATCTCGAAAGTGATTTGTATTGGCGAAAATCTTAAAAATTCTAAAATTGGCATCAAATTTGCTGAAGAAAATTCGGGCGAAATTGAATTTTTTGCAGCGATTGGCGTTCATCCGCATGAAGCTGAAAAATACAACCCAGAAGAGTTAGTTCATGAACTTGAACAGCTTTCGAAAACTCCAAAAGTGGTGGCCATTGGTGAAATTGGTCTTGATTATTTTTATGAAAATTCCAACCGCGAGGCACAGAAACAAATTCTAAAAGCCCAGCTCAAGCTTGCTCAAAAGCTGAATCTACCCGTAAGTTTTCATGTTCGAAATGCTTTCGAAGATTTTTGGCCAATTTTTGATGAAATTTCAAAATTCGGTAAAATCCGTGGGGTTTTACATTCTTTTACAGATTCGAAAGATAATTTAGACAAAGCTTTAAAGCGCGATTTATTTATTGGAGTAAATGGAATCTCAACTTTTACAAAAAAGCTCGAAGATATTGAAATGTTTGCAAGTATTCCACTTTCGAAAATATTAATTGAAACAGATTCACCATTTTTAGCACCAAAAGGTAAGCGCGGAAAGCCAAACCAGCCAGCTTTTTCGAAGTTAATTATTGAAGATTTAGCAGAAAAACGGCAAATTTCAGCTGAAGAAGTTGCCAAAATTACAACCGAAAATTGTGAAAAACTATTTAAAATTTAATTTACCAAATATTGACAAAAATATTAAAATATGATACAATTTAATCATATTTAAGGTTTAAAAATGAACAATTCTGACAAAAGCTTATACCAAATTCCATATTTTCCAGAAGCTCAGAAAGAGCCAGATTTCAAAAAACCAAAAATCCAGATTGCTTATGATACGCCAAAACAAATGCCTTTAAAACCTATTCAACAGGTTAGAAAGCCCACATTCCAGCCAATATTAAAAAATAATCAAATTGATATTTTTGGTGAAATGTTTGCAAAGAGCGCTCAAATTTTACAATTTCGAAATATCGCTGAAGAAGAAATTCGTCTTTCGCACTTAAAATATACCAGAAAATCTTTTTTGAAAAATTCAAAAAAACACGAAAGTAATCAACTCTATTATAAATATCTTTTTGCGAAATTCAAGAAAAATCCGCAAGATATTTCGCGAGCGTTAATTAATCTTGAAAGCAAAGTTGGTGCACAAATTTTTGGGCCAACAACAAACGGCATTCGGCGAGAGTTTTTCGTGCTTGACCATAATTCTTGGATTTATCATGAAGAATGGATTGACGGCAAGCGAAAAGTTCACCAAAATACAACCAGATACGAGCTTCGAAAAGACCAAGTGATTAAAATTGAATCTGGTCCACACTATTTTGATTTAAAAGGAACGGAACTTCAAAATTTTCACCATGCGGTGCAAGTTTACTACCAGAATGTCTCACGATTGGTTTATTGCAGATAGTTTGAAATTCTCAAAAAAGTGTGTTATAATTGTTCAGAATTGTTTTATTTTTTAACGAAAGGAAAGAAATGGCTAAACATAAAAGTTGGCATGGAGCAGACCGCAAACGAGCTTTGCGCGCAAAACTAAAAATTGAAAAACGCCGCGAAGCAAAACGCCGCGAACGAGTCGCAGCAGCTTTGGCCACAAAATAATTTAAAAAATCGCTTTTCTTAAAGAAGGGCGGTTTTTATTTTTGTTCGTAATTTTTAAATTATTGCTTTTTTATGAATTTTATGATATAATTATAGAATCTATCGAATTTTCGAAAGAAAAAACACTTTGGAGGTGGGAAAAATGGTAGATAGAGGAATTTTAAATATTATGCAAAAGGTTTCAAACGATGAATGGTCGTTTTGTTTCTTACATGATCTAGGTTTAGATCAACAGGGCGAAGTCGCGTTGTGGCTTTCAAATTTGACAAAACAAGACGACACAGTATTAAATATGTCACCGGATGACATTCTAAACAAAGCTTGTGTCGCATTGCTTTTTGACGAAGAAACGGGCAAAGTGATTGCTACAGCTTCGATGATGAAGCCACAAATCAATTCTTTTGGTCAGCGTTTGGGTGAAATTGGCTCAATGTTTACCATTGAAGGATATCAGCGACAAGGTGCAGCGAGTTTTTTGGTTCATAAAATTGATGAATGGGCCGAAGCGCAAGATGATATTCACGGTTCATATGCTTTTTTGAACTCGAAATCTCCGCGTTCATTTGCGGTGAATGGATATAGCGGCGAAATCAAAAAAGATGGGAAAATTTTGAACGCTGCAGAAATCGTTCCGGCTTACGCATTCAATCTTTGCAGAACGATTTGCTGCGATGCGCATGCTATCCACCTGATGGATCTGGAGCTTCGAAAAAAGGAGCTTCAAGGCCCAGAGTTAGAAGAAGGACACGGAGAACTTCGCAGAATCGAAGAAGAACTTAGTAGCGCAAGAATTGAACGGCAGAATCGTTTCGAAAACTTAATCAACGAAAACAAGCTCAAGATTAACGCTATTGCAGCTCGAAAAGATCTAAGCACAGAGCAAATTGATCATAACATAGAGGTACATTACAAGATTATCGATTTTTACATCGATAATTTCAAGAATAATTTGCACTGCTGTGATGTAGTAGTTGCAAAATTATTCTAAAACAGAGTGAGCTAAATGCTCGCTTTTTTATTGATTTTTGAAAGTGATTATGTTAAACTATTTACATCAAGGAAGTGGGCAATGTTTAACTTAAAAAATATTTTTAGCGAAAACTCAGAAAATAAAAATTCGAAAAATACTTCGAGCAGCTTTTTAGGCGACGGAAAAGCAATTTTAGATGCTGTTGATGATGGAGTTTTGGCAGTTAATTCAAAAGGCAATATCTTGGCAATCAACCCAGCAGCAGAGCAAATTACAGGCTGGAATGGTAGTGATGCGGCTGGATTGGTTTTTAATTCAGTTTTAAAAATTACGAATAATGAAGGTGGTGAAATGATTGAAATTTCCAACCCAGTGAATCGTGTTTTACGAACTGGTGAAAATTTCACAACACGAGATTTATTTATTAAAACTCAAAGTGGGAAAATTGTTCCGATTTTCTTGGCCGTAAACTCGATTGATAGTCAAAATTCTGGCGTAGTTGTAGTTTTTAGGGATATTTCGAAAGAGCTAAAAGAAAACCGTGAACAAGCTGAATTTATATCAACTGCGAGCCACGAAATGAGAACGCCAGTTGCAAGCATCGAGGGATATATTGGTTTAGCCCTCAACCCAGCTACTGCAACGATTGACGCACGCGCAAAATCTTACCTTCAAAAAGCCCACGAAAACACCAAGCACTTAGGCCAACTTTTTCAAGATTTACTCGATATTACAAAGGCAGAAGATGGACGGCTCAAAAATGAACCTGTTGTTTTAGATGCAATTGAATTTTCGCGAAACATTTGGGAAGGGCTAAAACCAAAAGCTGAAGCAAAAGGCTTGAATTATATTTTCGAACCAGACAACCACAAAACGGGCGAAAAAACTCTAACGCCAGTGTTTTTTATTCATGCCGACCGCGATCACTTACATGAAATTTTAAATAACCTTTTCGAAAATGCTATAAAATATACGCCTAATGGAATGGTCTCTGTGAATGTTACCGGAGACGATAATAATGTTCAAATTTCTGTTAAAGATAGTGGAATTGGGATTCCGGCCGAAGATATTCCGCATTTGTTTCAAAAATTTTATCGTGTAGATAATTCTGAAACGCGAGAAATTAATGGTACAGGGCTCGGGCTATTTTTGTCGCGCAAACTTACTGAATCAATTGGCGGCTTTTTAGATGTTGAAAGCGAATATAAAAAAGGTAGCACTTTTACTGTAAAATTACCAAGAATTACGCGCGAAAACGCCGAAAAATTAAAAGCTATTGAAGATACCAAAAAAGCTGAGGAATACCAAAAAATTGAACAAAAAAATAATCAACGCGAAATTGATGAGGCCGACCGCGACATTACAGCAATTCTTGAAGATCCTAAAATAGAAAATCCGAGCGAAGAAGTTTTCGAAATCACCCAAGAAATTCAGCCAGAAACTTCAATTAATATTCCTGAAACTATTCCGCAAAATATACCACAGCCAGAAATTTCGCAAGCCCAACAAGCTCCGTATACACAAAATACGACTGAATCAACTCAACAACAAGAACAACAAATTTATGACAATTTCGTGCAAAATACAGCTCCAATTCCACAATTAAATGGCGTAATTGCTGAACAGAACCAACTGGCGCAAAAGGTAACTCAAACAGAGCAAGATTTTTCTAAATATGGCGCAATTCAAGGTTTTAGCCCTCTAGCGGGAGCGCAAAATCAGAATGGCCAAAATTCTGTGCCAAATCCTCAAACAGTACAAAATTATAATTCTCAAATAGCAGCTGAAAATTCACAACAAAACACACAAACTATTCAAAATAATTACTCACCTCAAAGTTCAATAGATATAAAAAATCAACAATTTCAACCGCCCCAGATGATGGAAACTACGCAGAATACAGTACCTCAACCGAGCCAGTATCCATCAAATCAGCCAACCCTAAATGATATCGAAAGAATGAAAATTGAATACGCTCAAAAAATGATGAATCAGCGGAAAAATTAAGCATAAATAGTATAGATTTTTTCGAAAAATAATAGTATAATAGGAGCAATATGACAAAGATTTTATTAGTAGAAGATGATAAAAGTTTGCGCGAGATTTATGGCGTTCGATTATTGGCGGAAGGATATGATATCGTTTCGGCCGGTGATGGAGAAGAAGCGCTCGCAATGGCGATTAAAGAACGCCCAAACCTAATTGTAAGCGATGTAATGATGCCAAAGATTTCTGGATTTGATATGCTTGATATTTTGCGCTCAACAACTGAAACGCGCGGTATTAAAGTTATTATGATGACAGCCCTCTCAAGTGAAGAGCAGCGCCGTCGCGGTGAAGCACTTGGTGCCGACCGCTATCTAGTGAAATCTCAAGTGGGAATTGAAGATGTTGTGCGAACAGTTCACGAGGTTCTTGAAGATGGCGACTTAACAGTAGAGCAGCGAACTGCACAAAAACAAGCGCCAACATCTATACCTGCCGAAGAAACTCCTGCAATTCAATCGCAAGAAATTAAAGAGCCAGCTGAATTATATTCTACCGTGCAGACTCAGGCAGCTCAAGCGCCAATTCAAAATTTCGAAAAACCAGCGCCAGCACCAGTTCGGCCAATTCAACCTATTCAATCTCCAGAACGTGCCGCAGCACCAAGTTTAGCTCAATTCGAAAGAGAACAACCGATATCTTTTTCTACAAACCAGCCAACTCAATCAACCCATCAATCTGTGCAATTTGAACAGCCCCATGCTAAAGTAGCGCCAGTTCAAAATTTTAGAACACCTGAATCACCAACAATTGAAGCTCCGGCTCATCCAATTAGTGATTTCGTAAATCAGCCTCAAGCAGCCGTTCAAAATAACCAGCCAGCCACACCAACTGTCTCTGGCGAACGAGTAGTTCAACCAATCGAAAATAGTCGAAGCGATGAAGAAATATTATCTTTTCAAATTAATGATATCCTAAAAGGTGGAACGGGCGAAAACCCTTTAAATAATAATCCTCAACCTCCTTTTGGAGCCCAATAAGTTGTGGAGCAAAAAACAGAACGCTTAAATAAATTCCTGGCATTACAGCTAGGAATTTCGCGTAGGCAAGCAGATGAACTTATCGAAAAAGGGCGAATTTGCATCAACGGGAAGACTGCTCAACTTGGCGAACGATTCAAAGAGGGCGATGAAATAAAACTCGGCGAAAAAACAATCTCAAAAACTCGCGAAGAAAAAAAATATATAATTTTAAATAAGCCTCGTGGTTATGTTTGCTCGCGTAAAAAACAGGGTGAAAATGAAACAATTTACGCTATTCTTCCAAAAGAATTTAGCGTACTAAAACCAGTCGGTCGGCTCGATAAAGATTCAAGTGGAATTTTACTCTTAACAAATGATGGCGATTTTGCTTTTCAAATGACCCACCCAAAATTTCGAAAAATAAAAGAATACCTAGTTTCTCTTGATACGCCGCTTCAGCCAATTCATCAACAGATGATTGCCGATTTTGGAATTAATCTACCAGACGGAAAATCACAGCTTGGGCTTGAACGGCTTGATGATTCACGAAAAAACTGGAAAGTTATCATGAGCGAAGGGCGAAACAGGCAGATACGCCGAACTTTCTCAGCTATAGGATACGAAGTTGAAGAACTACACAGAACAGTTTTTGGCTCATATATTTTACCGAAAGATTTAAATTTTGGTGATTTTCGAAAAGTTAAAAAGCTGTAATTTAAAAGAAGAAAAGACCTCAATTGAGGCCTTTTTATTAATTACTGTAATTCAGCAAGATCAGCAAGGTTAATTAAATAAACTCATTACATAACCGCTCGAAATTTCAACTCCTTCATCAAGCATAATCTGATAAAAGATATCCAAAATATCTTCAAAATATTTCTTAATTTCAATCGGAATTTTGTCTTCATTGCCAGAGTTAGACTCAAGTTCACAAGCTTGAGCATTTTCTCAATATTGATTTTTATTTCGAAAAATTATACAATAATTGAATATGCTAAAAACTAAAAAAGAACTTCGAAAAATGTTCTTCGATAATTTTCTTGGCACAATTGCCGATAACCTTGTCGAAGCGAACTGGGCGCTAGTAATGGCCTGGTATCCAAATGTGGCTTATGCTCAAAAATCATTAACAATGTTTGCAGTATCAGATACGCTGTGGGTGGTACTTTCATGTGCTTATTATGCCGTTCGAACAGCCCTAGTCGCAAATTTGCCAGCTTACATGGTGGGCAAAAGTGCCGAAAAAGCTTCGAAACCTTTAAAAAATGCATTTTATTTGGTTTATCTAATTTTAACACCAGCCGCTCTTATTTCTTTTATTTTTGCGGGCGAAATTCTTGGTAGCCTTGGGGTTTCGAAAGAATTGCTTTCAATGTATGTACCTTATTGGCGAATTTGCGTAGCAACAATTTTCTTGATTTGCCCAAGCCAGTTTTTAATAACTTCTTATCTGAAAGCAACTTTTCGAACACGAGAAGCGATGATTCTCGACCACGCCACAACTTGGTTTATGGCGATTGGTTCTTTTATAGCACTTTGGGTTTTAAATTGGGGAGCGAATGGAATGATGATTGTTTGTTTTTTGGCTAACGCAATTCCATTGATTTATTTTTTAATTGCTAAACCTTGCCCGAACTTCTTTAAAAATGGTTTTGAATTTGATCAGAGATGGATTAAAAAACTTTGGTTAAATACAAAATGGGAAATTATCCGCAAATTAGCTCCACGAATTGTTGCTATTTTCACAACATCATCGTTATTATATCTTTCGCCGTCATTCGTTTCAGCCCGATATTGGATTTATACGATCGGTTCTTTTCTTGAAGGTGTAGGTTCTGCAGCAGGCGAACTTGCAAATGTTGACGTTTCTTACAACTCAAAATTAGGCTTTAAAACACAAAAAGAAGTTTATCAAAATAATAAATTTATTTGGCGGTTAGCTTTAAAATTTTTCTTTATTCTTACAGTTTCGATTGGATTTTCGGCGCCAATTTGGGTGAATATTATTTCAAACGATTCAGCAGTGAAAAATGCAATCCTCAATCCGATGATTTTGATTTTATTTGCAATCGAAGTTGGTTCAAAAATTCGCTATTATATTTTACTTTCAATTACACGTTCATTTTTGAAAAAATACAATGGTATAATGCAAGTTATTTATGCAGCAGCAACCAGTATTCTAACCCCAATTGGAATTTTAATTTTTCTAAAAACTTTAAACCTTGGCTTGACTGGCGTATTTTTAACCACTGCAATTGTTGGATTTTTACAATTCTTTTTATCTGAAATTTATCTTCGAAAACAAAAAATTAAAGTTGGGTTTTAATTTCGAAAAGTTTGAATTTTTAGGTATATTGTGTTATAATTAAGAAACTATGTCTAAAAATCTCCCTAAAGTTGCAATTATTGGTCAGGCGAATGTTGGAAAATCTTCGCTTTTTAACCGAATGATTCGTGCTCAGCAAGCTGTTGTGGCGCGAGAAGCCGGAACGACGCGCGATAGTGTTCTTGGTAAAGTTAATTATAAAAAACAGGCTTTTTGGTTGATTGATACGGCTGGTTTGAAAGATCCAAATGATGAATTTGAAGCGACAATTCAAGAGCAAATTCAAGATGCGGTTGATGCCAGTGAATTAATTTTGGTAGTTCTTGATAGCACCAAACCTTTTTCGAACGAAGATCGATTGATTGCAAAAAAGGCTTTAAAATCTCGAAAGCCAGTAATTTTAGTTTTAAACAAAACCGACTTAAAAGGGAATTTGCCAAATGAAGAATTTTTGCGACTTGGTATTAAACCGATTATTCGAACTTCTGCCGAACACAATGCTGGCATTGATGAGCTCTTGACCGAAATTGCTGAAAAAATTCCAAAAGTTAAAGAAGAAAAACGTGATGAAGATATAATTCGCGTGGCTTTGGTTGGCCGCCCAAACGCCGGAAAATCCTATCTTTTCAATACGATAGCAGGCAAACAGCAGGCGATTGTCGCAAATGTTGCTGGAACAACGCGTGACACCAACAAAACGCAAATTCGCTTTAATGAAAAAACCATCGAAATTATTGATACAGCAGGAATGCGAAAACCTGGCAAACAAGAAGTCGGAATTGAAAAATTTAGCGTGCTTCGAACTTTGAATGCGATTGACGAAGCCGATATCTGTTTACTTTTAATGGACGCCAACGAACTTAATACTCAGCTTGATCAACGAATTGCTGGCTTAATTAATGACGCCGGAAAAGGGATGATTATTGTGGTTTCGAAATGGGATAGCGTTGAAGGAAAAGATGCCTTCACCCGTGATGCTTTGGCGCCACGAATTGCGTATTACTTCAAATTTACACCTTGGGCACCGTTGATTTTTACAAGTTCGAAAACTGGCCAAAATGTGACCAAAATTTATGATTTGATTTTGAAAGTTCACCGCAATCGCGCAAGGCAAGCAAAAACTTCAATCTTAAATCAGCTTCTACAAAAAGCAACTCAAGCCCATCCACCAGCAGGTTTGAAGAATACACATCCAAAATTGCGCTATATTTCACAAAGTGATAGCAATCCACCTTGGTTTATTATTCACGGCTCGAATTTAAAATTTGTTCATTGGAGCTATAAACGATATTTGGAGCGCTTAATTCGCGAGAATTTCGATTATTCTGGCACGCCGATTAAGTTTTCTTTCAGAGATGAAAAACAAATCAAAGAAAACCGTGCAAGAATTTCGGCTGGTAAAAAAGTTATCAATAAAGCTTCGGGCGCTCTTAAAAAGGCAACTGATACGCAAAATAAACGCGAACAAAAACGCGACGAAAAACTTGCTCGAATTCAAAAAAATCAATAATTTTCGCCCCGCGCTTGGGGCGATTTTCGAAAGGATAAAATGAAAATTATACTTTTTCAAGGCAATTTTCCAGAAAAATATAATGGAACGCGCCATAATATTGGCTTTGAATTTGCAGATTTTTTAGCGAAAAAGTTCAACGCAAAATTCCAAGAAAAGCCAAAATTTAAAGCTTTTATTGCTGAAATTACACTTTTTGGTGAAAAAATTTTGCTCGTTAAACCAACAACTTTTTATAACGAAACGGGTTTTTCTGCGTGGGCGATTTGTGATTTTTATAAAATTGATTTTCGAAAAGATTTTTTAGCGATTCACGATGATTTAGCTTTAAATTTTGGTACGATTCGTGTTCGAAAAAGCGGTAGCTCTGCCGGAAATAACGGCTTGAAATCTTTAATTTCAGTTTTTGGCGAAGATTTTCCAAGAATTAAAATTGGCATCGCTAATGATTTTTTGCCAACAATCGGCGCGATGAATTTTGTTCTTGCAAAATTTTCGAAAAGTGAAAACGAAAAACTGCCCCAGATTTTTGAAGTTTGCGAAGATTTTGTTGAAGAATTTGCGAAAGATTCACTCAAAAACGATAAGTGCTCAATCTAAAAAAATCTTATTTGATTTTATATAAATAATAAAAATAACTATGGGGGAGCTCTGGCGTTTCTCAGTTTCTTAACCCCATCAAACACTATTTCAAATTTAGAAGATCTTTCACTTATTGAAAATTTCTGTAAAAAAAATCTGCCAAATTTCATATTCACTTCATAAAACTATCATAAAATATAGTTAAATATGAAACTAAAGTGAAAGGAGATAGATTGAGAATTATACAAAAGTCACTGGCTTATGTCACACGAAAGAAAAAAAGAACTACGATTGTTTTTTTAATTCTTACCGCAGTACTTTCAAGCCTACATGCGTGCTTGAGTGTAGTTAATTCTAGTAGTAATCTGGAAAATTCGCTATATAAAGCGTCGAATTCATCTTTCTCGATAATTAAGAAAGATTCTCAGGGTTACTTTAGCTACAAAGATGTTAAGAATATTCTAAATATTAAAGAAATCAAAGAATCATTGCTTGAATACGAAGGTTTGGCCAAACCTAAAAATGCTAAAGCTATATCTGCTAATCAGCAGGTCCAGCGAGACGATCTTGGTGAAGATTTAAAAAATACAGTCGCAATTCACAGTACTAACAATACTGTTAAAAATACGCTCTTTAGCAGCGGCGTATTCAAACTCAAACAAGGTCGCCATTTGGAGCAAAACGATAGGGAAAAAGTCTTAATCCACGAAGCTTTTGCTCAAAAAAATAATCTAAAAATTGGCGATAAGATTGAGCTAAGTTTAATAAATACAAGCGACAAAAAAACTGAAACTCAAAAAACTAAATTTAAGATTACGGGGATTTTTAGCGGTAAAAAGCAAGAAAAATACACTGGTCTATCTTCTGATTTTAGCGAAAATACAATATTTTCAGATTTCAAAACAACTATGCAAGCACTTAATCTGCCAGAAAGTGAAGGCCTTTTAAGCAAAATAACTCTATACACCGAAACGGCGGACCAGCTAGATAAAGCTATTGCAAAAACTGAAAAACTTAATATTGATTGGTCTAAATATAAGATTGAAAAAAATAATGCCGCCTTCAAGGACACTTTAGAGTCAATAGCTGGAATTAAAAATAT
Source organism: uncultured Saccharimonas sp. (SeqCode) (assembly GCA_963518805.1). Classification (GTDB taxonomy): domain Bacteria; phylum Patescibacteriota; class Saccharimonadia; order Saccharimonadales; family Saccharimonadaceae; genus Nanogingivalis. The sequence goes on from CAUQKG010000001.1 coordinate 119,437, forward strand.
TATCAATTTAATGACTTATTTGATAATAATTGGCGGAAGCGTAGTTCTTAGCTTAATTCTAATGCTTTGGTTGCGCGAGAGGATTTATGAGATAGGAATTCTACTATCAATCGGCGCAAGCAAACTTCAGATAATATCACAATTTATCATAGAGCTAGTTTTAATTTCAATTCCAACAATTATCAGCTCTTTCATTCTTGGAAATTTAGTTTTCAGCTTAATCACAAAAGGGCTAAGTGAAGCCGAAGAAACCTCATCTGTAGCATCAAGTTTCACAAACAATATTTTTGGTTTAGACAGCTTAGCGGTTTTTATGCAAAGCTATAGCATATTAATCACAATAATTATTCTGTCTGTAATTATTGCATCAATGATGATTTTAGCTAAAAAACCAAAGGAAATTTTATCAAAAATTAGTTAGGAGAATATTATGAAAATATTAGAGATTAAAAATTTAACTTATAGCTATAAAGATTCGAAAGAGAAGGTTCTAGTAAACGTTAATGAAAGTTTCGAAAAAAGGAAGTTCTATGCAATTATTGGTAAATCTGGCGCCGGAAAATCCACACTACTCTCATTATTAGCTGGCCTAGACGAGCCAGATAGCGGAAAGATACTTTTTAACGGAGAAAATATCCAAGAAACAGGCTACACAAATCACCGCAAAAACAACATCTCGCTAGTCTTTCAAAATTATAATCTCATCGATTACCTTTCACCGCTCGAAAATATCCGCCTAGTGAATAATCAAGCTCAGCAAGATATTTTGCTAGAACTTGGCCTTAGCGAGCACCAAATTAAACGAAACGTGATGAAACTTTCAGGCGGTCAGCAGCAAAGGGTGGCGATCGCCCGCGCATTAGTCTCAAGCGCACCTGTTATTTTAGCCGATGAACCAACTGGAAATTTAGACGAAAACACAGCTAGCGAAATTATCGAAATTCTGAAAAAGTTAGCTAAAGAAAGAAATAAATGCGTAATTGTTGTAACTCACAGCAAAGAAGTCGCACGCGCTGCCGATATCGTGTTCGAACTTAAAAATAAAAAACTAATTAATAAACGTGGGCAGAAAGGAGTAAAATAATGTTAAAAAATGCTTTTGCGTATGTAACGAGAAAAGGCTTAAAATCAATAGTGATTTTGCTAGTTATCTTAACAATGTCGGCATTGAGTTTAATTAGTTTGTCTATCAAAGAAGCCACCGACAAAGCTTCAACTAAAACTTTTAGCAATATCACAAATAGCTTTTCGATGGAAATAAACCGCCGAGTTAATCCTGGAACGCCAAGAGGTGGAGGAAACGTTAAAGGCCAAGATATTAAAAAAATTGCCAATTCTGAAAATATAGAAAGCTATGTAAAAAGAATCAATAGCGTCGCTGATTTAGACGGCCATGACATCATTGAAACAGCCGAAACCACAGCCAACCAATCGCCTGAGCGAGCTAAAAATTTCAAAAGAGCTGTAATGCTTACTGGCGTTAATGATTCTTCTAAAGAAACTAAATTTGTTTCAGGCGCATATAAATTAGTTGAAGGTAAGCATTTAACTGCTCAGGACAAAAATAAGGTTTTAATCCACAAAGATTTAGCCAAAAAGAACAATCTCAAAGTTGGAGATAAAATTAAGCTAAAATCAAATTTATTTGACGCAGATAATGAAAAAGGCGCTAACGAAACGGTAGAAGTTGAAATAAAAGGCCTTTTTGACGGGCATAATAAAGGTGGCGTTACTGCTGCACAAGAACTTTACGAAAACACCTTAGTTACAGATATTCACACCGCAGCAAAGGTTTACGGAAATACCGAAGACACGGCAACTTACCAAGATGCAACTTTTTCCGTTAAAGGAAATAAAAATCTTGACCAAGTTATAAAAGATCTTGGAAAATTAGACATAAACTGGCAAGAATACAGCTTAATTAAAAGCTCTTCAAATTATCCTGCGCTTCAACAATCGATTTCAGGAGTTTATTCTATAGCCAACCAATTATTTATCGGGTCATTGCTATTCGCTGGAATTATAGTTTCACTACTACTGTTCTTATGGATCAATGCTCGCAAAAAAGAAATCGCAGTATTGCTTTCATTAGGAATTTCGAAAGGCCAAATTTTAGCTCAGTTTGCGGTAGAGCTAGCCTTTGTAACAATCCCAGCTTTCATCGGTTCATATTTCTTAGCTAGTTACGCCGGAAAACACATTGGAAACAATATTCTGCAAGGTGTTACCGGAAATATCGCTAAGCAAATTACCAAGCAATCAGCTTCAACAGGCCTAGGCGGCGGCGCCGAGGTGGATGGATTCAATAAAACTCTCAGTAGTCTTGATATGACAATCAATCCAAATATGCTAGTCTGGGTAATTATATTCATGACTATCGTGCTCGCAATTTCGCTATACATCGCTTCATCCGGCATTCTAAAGAAAAACCCTAAAGATTTACTATCGGATGCAGAATAAAAAAAACAATATCAGTGCCCACAATGGCGCTGATATTCTCTTTGAAGTAGATGCTATAAAGTGATATAATATTAAAAGATGACAATGAAAATACTTATTACCGAAGATGACGCAACAATACGAGAAGGGATTTGCGCATATCTATCTGAATTTAATTATGAAACAATAGAGGCGTGCGATGGGCGAGAGGCTTTGTCTAAATTCGAATCAAATAAAATCGACTTGGTGATTTTAGATATTCAAATTCCATTCGTAAACGGCCTGGACGTCCTTCGAAAAATTAGAGAGACAAGCAATCTGCCAGTTCTTATTTTAACCGCCTTTAGCAATGAAGAATTTAAAATCACCGCCTTTTCGAATCTGGCAGATGGCTATATTGAAAAACCGTTTTCGCTCCCAGTTTTAAAAGCTCGTGTTGACGCACTAATTACAAAAAATTATGAAAAATTCGAAGTTTTCAGTTATAAGGATCTAGAAGTTAATTTTAGTAATTTTTCTGCAAAAATAAATAATTCCGCTGTAGAAATTAGTTCAAAAGAAATTGAGGTTTTAAAATATTTATTACTCAATGAAGGCATAGCTTTAACTAGAAAGCAGATTTTAGAAAATGTCTGGAAGGAAAGTGAGGATATACCATTCGACCGAGTGATAGATGTTTATATAAAAGATCTACGCAAAAAATTTGGGCTTGATTGCATTAAAACCATCCGCAATGTCGGCTATAAACTGGAGAGAAAATGAGAAATTTGAAAATTTTTCCAAAGATGTTTTTATATACGTTTTCTACGCTAAGTATTTTAGCGATTTTAATTCATGCATTAATTTACTTTATTTTTCCAAAAGTCTACCTCGAAACTCGCAAGCAAGAAATCACCCAAAAAGCAGACCAAATCACCAAGAATATCCAAGGAAAAAATATCGAAAGTATTAAGCAAATACTTGAGCTATACTCTAAAAGTAGCAAAGTTAAAGCTTTCATGAAAGATAACGACCATCTAAATGAGATTAAAATTGATAATCAGATTGGGGCGGATCTAACCAGCAATAATAACTCGTTAGTTATTGAAGATAGAGAAGTGCAGACCGCTTCTAACAAAAAAATACTGGTTAAATTCATCTCAACAACAGATATGAATAAAGACGCAAAAGAGCTAACTTTTCAATTTTTGCCAATTTCAATTCTGTTTTCTTTCTTTTTTTCGTTTATCGTTTCATTAGTTTATGCCAAAATTATCACCAAAAATATCAATGAAATCAAAATTACAACTACTCAAATGATGAAACTCAACCGAAATGCCAAATTAAAAGTTAATTCCACAAATGAAGTTGGCGCTCTAAAAAGCCAAATAAATGATTTATATTCAACACTCCTAGAATCAATTGACGGCCTAGAAATCAAAAACCAAAAAATCACTAAACTCGAAAAACTAAAAAGCGAGTTTTTTAGAGGCGCTTCCCACGAGCTAAAAACTCCTTTAGCGAGCCTTAAAATAATTCTTGAGAATATGAAACATGGCATTGGCAAATATAAAAACAAAGAGAAATCAATTGAAGATTGTCTTAATATCGTTGATCAGCTAACTCAAAATATTGCTCAAATACTATCAACCTCTTCATTCGAAAATCTAAAAAATGACGAGAAAATTATCAATATTAATAAATTGTTGCAAAAGGTTTTAGATAACTATAAATTATTAGCCGAACAAAAAAATATCTCAATAGACAACCAGCTGCGCCAAGAAGAAATTTATATTGGCGAAACAGCGTTAGAAATCATTCTCTCAAATCTAGTGAGCAATGCCGTAAAACATTCCGACCAAAACGGTCAAATAAATATTGGCGTCAAGAATAACTGGTTTTATATTGAAAATTCAAATCAGAACATCAAAGACAACAAAAATACTAAAATCTTCGAAACAAATTTTGACCTAAATAAAGAAAAAGGTAGCGGATTTGGACTTTATATAGTAAAAAATATTTTAACAAATTATAAAATTAAATATAAGATAAAAAAGAGCAAGATTGGTGTAAAATTTTTAATTGATTTATCAAAAAAATAGCTTACGTTATTATCCTTAAAATTTTATACTTAAGCTTATTTTAACACGCTTGGTTGAAAAAAATAGCTGAAAATGTTATAATTTTTAAGATGAAAAAGCCAAAAACTTCTGCTAAAAATATTATTAATCGTCGAGCGCGGTTCGATTATGAACTTGGTGATGAGCTTGTCGCTGGAATGAGCTTGCGTGGAGTTGAAGTTCGTGCGGTGCGTGGTGGCCGTGTTAGTTTAAAGGGCGCTTTTGTGACTCTTCGAAACGGGCGAAGAGGTGAAGAACTTTGGCTCAATAACGCAAGCTTTTCACTCAAAAATCAGGGCGAGGGAATTTCGAAAGCTGATACAATTGACACTTCACCAAAAAAACTACTCGCAACTCGCAAACAAATTGAGGATTTTTCGAACCAAAAGAAGGCAGGTTTTACAATTGTGCCAGTTAAAATTTTAGCCGAAGGTCGCTTTATTAAAATCGTGATTGCGCTTGGAAAAGGTAAAAAACAATACGACAAGCGCGAAACTTTAAAACGTCGCCAATCTGAACGCGAAAATGCAAGAATGTTAAAGAGGTATTAGATGAAAATTTTTTCTTGGAATATTAATGGAATTCGTGCGGTCGAAAAAAAAGGGAATTTAGCGGAATTTTTAAGCCTAAAAAATCCCGATATCGCATGTTTTCAAGAGATAAAAATTGACGAAACACAAATTTCGAAAGAGAACTTTGACGAAAAATATCCTGAATATTTTAAATTTTATTCTCACGCCGAGCGAAAAGGTTATGCGGGAACGGCAATCTGGTCAAAGCAAAAACCGCAAGCAATTTTACGAAATTTTCCAAAAAAAATTTTAGAAAATTTTGAACTTAGAGATAATTTTGGCGATGCCACAACCGAAGGGCGAATTTGTGCTACAAAATTTAATAATTTTTGGCTAATTACAGTTTATACTCCAAATACTAAAAACGATTTGGGCCGCTTAAAATTGCGAGAAAATTGGGATGCAGCCTTTTTGGCTTTTTCGAAAGGTCTAGAAAATGGCGAATTTTCAAAAGAAGATTTTGCAGAAAATTTAGAAATTATTGAAGAAAATCCGCAAGATATTTTTAAACCAAGTTCGGTTATCTTTTGTGGTGACTTAAATGTTGCACACGAGGAAATTGACCTTTCAAACCCAAAAGCTAATCGCGGAAAACACGGTTTTACAGATGAAGAGCGACTTGGATTTTCTAATTTCTTAAAAGCTGATTTATTTGATATTTTTCGAAATCAAAATCCAGAAAAGGCCGAAATTTACACTTGGTGGAGTCATTTTGCAAAATCCCGCGAACGAAACGTTGGTTGGCGGATTGACTATTTTGTTGTTTCAAAATCATTAAATTCAGAAAAAAATAAAGCCAAAATTCATAACGAAATTATGGGGAGCGATCATTGTCCAATTTCGCTGGAGCTTAAAGATGTTTGATTTTTGGCAAGTTCAATCTTCGAAATTACTTTTTCCTGAAATTGCTTGGAATAAACCCGAGCAAAAAACGCATGCAGGCAAGCTTTTGATTATTGGTGGCGGGGCAGGGGCTTTTCGCGGACTCGCAACTTCCCACCAAACCGCTTTAAAGACTGGCGTTGGGGAGGTTCGAATTTTATTACCAGACAGTTTAAAAAAAGACATTAAAATTAATTCAAGTGAGCTAATCTTTGCAAAAAGTAATCTTTCTGGTGGATTTTCGAATGAAGCTTGGGCGGATTTTAAAGCTGGAGAAGAGTGGGCGGATTCTATTTTATTGATTGGCGACACGAACAAAAATTCCGAAACGGCAATTCTTTTCGAAAAATTTATTCTTGAAAGCGAGAAACCTATTTTTATTACTCGCGATGCGGTCGACATTTTACTTGATTCTTTTAGTGAGATTTTATTAAAAGAAAATATAAGTATCTTGGCAAGCTTTGCACAACTTCAAAAGATTTTTTCGAAAGTTTTTTACCCAAAAGTTCTAACTTTCTCGATGAATCTTTCGAATATTGTTGAAGTTCTGCATAAATTTACGCTTTCTTATCCTGCTCAAATTTTAACTTTAAATAACGAAAATTTTATTATTTCTGAAAATGGCGAAGTTTTTTCATCTCCGCTAAATTCCAATTTAAACTTAGGCAAGCTTTCACCTATCCAAATTTGGTCGGGTGAAATTCCAACAAAAATTGCAGTTTGGCAAATTTGGAATAAAAACCAGAGGTCAAAAGCTGCGATTACAGCAATATCATCTTGATTTTTAAAAACATAAGTATTATAATTGATTTTATAATACGAGATTTTTTATGATTGAAATGAATAGAACTCGCCAAGATAAAGCCGAGAAAAATATTGAAAGAATAGAGAAAAATCCTCAAAAAGAGAAAGCTTTATTAGAAAATCCTAAAAAATCACGTTTTTCACTTTCGAAATTATCAAAAAGACAAAAAATTAGTTTAATTATTGGTATAATATTTTTGATTCTGGTTATTGTTTTTAGTTTTTTATTCTTTTTTAGAAAACTAGAAAGCGCACCCGTAAAAAATCCAGCCCCAAAGATCCAAAAAAACGAACCAAAGAAGAAAGCTAAACCAGAAAAATTTTATTCAAAATTATCTGGAGTTGAAGTTTCTGAAAAATCGCTCGAAAACGCACCAGTTTTTGGTGTTATGATCGAAAATTCGATTCCAGCAAGACCACAATCTGGACTAAGCCAAGCTGAGGTTGTTTTTGAAGCAATTGCTGAAGGTGGAATTACACGTTTTTTGGCTCTATATCAGCAAAATAAGCCTGAGCTATTAGGGCCCGTTAGAAGCGTTCGCGGTTATTATATTGATTGGGCTTCAGGATTTAATGCCTCGATTGCCCATGTTGGTGGCCCGGGAGATGCTTTGGCGAGAATGCGAGACGGCAAACATAAGGATATGGATGAGTTCTTAAACGCACAGACCTTTTGGCGTTCAAAAAATCGCTATGCGCCTCATAATGTCTACACGAATTTTACAAATTTATCAACATTAAGCTTTTCGAAGGGTTGGAATTCTTCGAATTTTGAAGGTTTTAGTCGAAAAGAAGATTCGCCAGCAAAAGATAAAAATGCAACCCAAATTCAGGTTAATATTTCAGGTTTTTCTTATAATTCAACCTATGTTTACCGAGAAAACTGTAATTGCTATTTGCGAAGTCAGGCCGGAGTCGCTCATACAGATACGGATGGAACTCAAATCTCAACGAAAACCCTAATTGTTTTAAAAATGGAAAACGGGCTAGCTGCAGACAGATATCATAATGTCTACGGAAATATTGGGAGTGGAGTAGCGATTGTGTTTCAAGATGGAGTAGCTCAAGAGGTAAAATGGGTAAAATCAAGCGAAAACTCCCCGTTGATTTTACAAAATAATGATGGTTCAAATTTTAAAATAAATCGAGGCCAATCTTGGATTGTTGCGGTTGGAAATTCAACGGGCTCAATAGTCTGGCAGTAAACATGTATTCTATTTTGTTCGCTTTTTGTTTTGCGAGCTTGGGCTAACAGTTTAAGTTTTACATAGGCTGTTAGTCCTCGTTTAGAATATTGTCAATTTTATCAATTTGAGAAATTCGAGAAACAACATCTTTAAGACCAAATTTATCTTTAGGATCTACAAAATAGCGGATTTCAAGACCGTTTTTAAAATGCAGAGTCATAGCAGTATAGACATTGCCAGTTTTTGGTGATTCTTGAGTTTTAAGAGATACACGAGAGAGAGTTGAAATAATATTATCTTCATTTAATTGATTCTTGTTCATAAAATTTTTTTTCCTTATATTTTATTAAAATTATTTTATATTTACAAGGACATTGTATCAAAAAGAGAATTTATGTCAAGGGTCGCACAATATATCTTTTACGACATCATATATAAAAATAACTCTTAAATAAAAAAATATACCATAATTAGAAATTAAATATTACTATTTGTGTTTATACTATATAGGGTTTATTTATAATTCTTTTTGTGGAATATAATAAAATAATAGATCTATATAAATTATAATCCAGTAGATTATTGGTAAGGAAAGAGCGGGAACTACAAAAAATTTTTTTTCTTATATAACCTAAAAAATTCTTTGAGTTTAATTTCTCAAATATTCATCTTTTCTGATAGATAAAAATAATTTTCCACACCCCTACCTTATTCTTTTTTTTGACAATTTGACTTTTTTATTTTTTAATATTATAATATATTTTTATATTTTTCCCTGCTCTTCTTATTCTTAATTATAGCATAGAACAAAAAGCGAACAAACCCCTTCTCTTTTTTGTCTTATTTATAATAACCTTTTCCTTCAATCCTTAGATCTATATAATTTGGTGAAATTTTATGAGTTCTAAAATATTCAATAGCTTTTTTAAAGTTAATAATTTGCCCTTCTGCAGAATCGGCTGTCGACATCCTCGCAAAATAACTTACACCTTTTACAGAAACTTCAACCTGTCGTAGACTAAGGGGCGGAATACGAATTTTCGAAACCTCTAACCCCTGTTTGTTTGCAGCAGAAACTAGTTTTCCAATAAAGCTAAAAAAGCTACTACTCGCAACATTTTTACCATTAAAAACTATAGCACCACTATCATCAATTATATTTAGTGACGGTTTTTCAAAATTATTAACACTAAAAGATACACCTTCAGAATCAACAAAAAATTCTTTACCGTCAACCAGCCAAGAAGCAACAGGTTTTCGAAAATCAAGATAAATTTTATATGAGGTTAAACCATTAAATTTAATATCCGAAATAGACAACACCTCTGGATAATCTTTTTGAAGGCTTTCAAGTAAAGCGTTTTTATTTAAATTTGACAAAATCCTTTCACTCGGATTTATATTTAAATATTCTTCAACCGATTTTTCATATTTACTTAAATTTTGGCTTTTTGACTCATTTGAAACTACTGAAACCTTAGAAATAAACTGAAATAAAAATATAGAAATTAAACTTATAAAAATAGCTAGAATCACGAAAAAAGCACCTAGCTTTCTTCGGCGAATAACTAATTTTTGATTTTCTGAACGCTCAGAATGCTCTTTCTGATGCCGTGAAATTGTTTTTCCACGCCGAAAATCACCCTTCTCTCTTGAGCGTTTTTCTAGAATCTTTTCGCGCATTTCGCGTCGAGTTAAGTTTTTTTCTTCTTTCATCTAACTATAATTATACCATAAGCTCAATATTTTTTATAGCTTTGCAGCTTCAAAAATCATTTCTGCAACATCTTTGGCAGCATTAGGCTTAGCAAATTTACTAAATTCTTTGCCAAGATTAAGCATTTCTTCTGGATTTTCTAAAGTTCTCAAAATTTCATCTGAAAGAATTTCTGGATTTTTTTCAATTTCATCGTCAGAAACAATCTTAACAGCATTAGATTTTTGATAAACCTGCGCATTTTTTAATTGATGTCCACCCGTTAATCTTGCATTTGGAACAAGAATTGTTGGCTTGTGAAGCGCGGCAAGCTCAAGGTTAGAAGTTGCACCAGCCCGAGCAACAACCAAATCTGCGGCAGCTAAGAACTTCCACATGTCTTTTGACACAAAACTTAACAAGTAAAAATCCTTCGAAAATCCATCAGTTTTTCTCTTAAGTTCATCAAATTGAGACACGCCAGAGATTAGAACAATTTGAGCAGATTTTGAAAGTTCCCCACCCTTCGAAACTACCGCATTATTAAGCCGAGCCGCGCCAAGACCGCCACCAGTAACTAAAACAAGAGGCTTACTTTTCGAAAACCCGAGTTCAACCTTAAAATTATCGCGTTCTTCTTTGCTATATTTTTTAAAATTTTCAAGCACTGGAATTCCAACGTATTTTGAAATTTCTTTTGGATAATTATAAAACTCAAGTGGTGCACCTGTTGCAATCCTTTTAGCAAATTTTGAAATGATACGATTAGCTAAACCTGGGTGAGCATCAGAATCATGGATCACAATTGGAATTCTCAATATCCAAGCACTTATTCCGACAGGAACGCAAACAAACCCGCCTTTGCAGAAAATAACATCTGGTCGCCAAAAAATTAGTTTGCAAAAAGACTGAAAAATACCGGCAATATTTCGAAAAATATCTATAAGATTTCCAAAAACAACACTTGGAATTGTAAGATGCTGCCAAAAATTTAAATGATTATAGCGGCGAAATTTTCCACTTGAAATTTTCGAAATTTTAACTCTTTCGCCAAAAGAATCAGTCATTATTTTTTTAGCCTGCGGTGCAAATTTTTTATCACACCAAAAATGTAATTCTACTTTTGGATTTTTCTTTAAAATTTCTTTAAAAACTGCCACGATTGGAACTACGTGACCGCCCGACCCGCCGCCGACTGCCAATATTTTCATTGCCTTCCTCCTTAAAATCTTCAACTTGAGTAAATGATGTATAATTCGAAATATTAAACACAACACCAAGAACTGTCAAAATAACAACTAAACTCGTTCCACCATAAGAAATTAACGGAATTGTAATACCTTTAAGCGGAAATAGACCAACCATTGCTGCAATATTAATAATTGTTTGCGAAGCTAGCCACCCGGCAACACCGGCCACAAAAAGGCGGCTTGCGGGGTTTTCCATTTTTGAAATAATCACAAGAAGCTGATAAAACAGCCCAAAATAAATTGCAATAATAAAAATTAAACCAACAAAACCAAACATTTCGCCCATTACGGCAAAAATTGAGTCATTAATAGTTTCAGGCAAATAGCCAGCAGATTGAACTGAATTTCCAATCCCTAAGCCTAAAACTCCGCCCGAACCAATCGCAAGCTTTGCATTACAAATGTGATATTGGTCCTTACCACTTTCAGTCAAAATATTGCTACAATCGCCACTCGAAAAAGTTAAAATTCGCGAAATTCGATGAGGTTCGAAAACAATCAGAAGAACAACCCCAACCAAAACCAACACACCAATTGGAATTAATTTTTTAGACTTCATTCCTGCAATAATAAACTGGAATGCAATTGCAATAATAATTGTCGTTGCTGTTCCGAGATCTTTTTGAAAACCAGCAATCACCAAAAGTACTGTAATAATCACAACTGAAGCCGGTAGAATCGTTTCTTTATAACTGTTGATTTTTCCCTTCGAAGCTTGAGCGCCAAGGAAAGTTGAAAGAAGTAAAATCACGCCAATTTTTAAAAACTCAGCTTGTTGAAAACTGAAACCAGAAAAGCCAAACCAGCGACAAGCTCCATTTTCACAAATTACAGGAGGAAGATTAAACAATGCTAAGCCTGCAAGAGCTACACATAAAATTAGAGAAAAAATAAAGAATTGTAATGATTTCGAAAAAATCCAGTTGAGCGGAATTGACTTCATTCCAAAAAAGAAAACCAAACCAACCGCAATATAAATTAAATGTCGCCAAAAGAAATAATAATCATCGTAGTTCGCACCTTTAGCAATATTCAATGAATTTGCCCGCTGCGGACTTAATGAAAACATTACAACCAAACCAATCAGCAGCAACAGACAGATAAAAAGAAATAGCATATAATTTGCACGATGCTTGCGGATTTTTTCGAAACCTTCAAGATTAAGGCGTTTTTTATTGTCAGCTTTAACACTTTCGTAAATTCTCACGCAAGGATTTACGATGAAAATTAAAAACATTGAACGAATTAAAAATATAACTCGCTCCAAAAAACCTGCAAAATCACCGTTTAAAAATTGCTGAAAAATTACAGAAAAATTATCATTCTTCAAATCACTTTTTAAAAAGCTTTGGTTGCGTGATTTTCGAAAAGATGAATTTCGAACTTGTGGCGTTCGAGCTTGACGACGAGATGAATAGTTTTCAAAACCTCGTCGTTCAATCAAATTCCTATTTCTTCTTTCCATTTTAAAGAATTTTATGCTCTGCCAGCGCTAAAATTACACCAATAAAGGCCATAACCATTCCGATAATCCAAAAACGCATTGTAATTTTAGTTTCTTCCCAGCCGGTAGCTTCAAGATGATGATGAATTGGTGCAGAAATAAAGATTTTTCGCTTAAATACTTTTTTCGAAAAAATTTGAATCGCGCTTGAACCAGCTTCGATCACAAAAATTAAGCCAATTACAGGAAGAAGAAGGAGTGAATTTGTAAGCATTGCAACCACTCCGAGAGTCGTTCCCCAAGCGAAAGAACCGACATCACCCATAAAGAAACGCGCAGGGTAAACATTAAACCATAAATATGCAAGTAGTGCGCCAAGAACAGTAAAACAAAATACCGCTAAGTTGTGCTGATTCTGAACAAGAGCAATAATTCCGAAAGCACCAAAAGCAGCACTCAATAATCCACCTGCCAAACCATCAAGCCCGTCAGAGATATTTACAGCATTACTTGTTGCAACAATTGCAAAAATAAAGAGTGGAACCATCCAATATCCGATTTCAAGATTACCAATAAAAGGAATCATAACACTTGTAAAGTGAAGTTTAAAAGTAAAAAACCACGCTAAGAAACCAGCAAGAGAGATAATCATCGCAAACTTAACAGGCGCACGGAGTCCAGCATCTTTACGATTCGAACCCCAAATATTTAAGATGTCATCGATTAAACCAATAAACGCACCGCCAGCAAGCCCAGCAAGAGGCAACCAAGTTTGTTCACGCTTCAAATTTAATAAAACAGAAATGATAATAACTGCAATTACGCCAATAATTCCTGCCATAGTAGGAATATTACGTGCGATTTTTTTAGCGTGCAATTTATTTACAACGGTTAAAGCTTCACCTGTAACAGATGCTGTTTTTTGTTTCTTCCAGAATTTATACTTATAAGCAACAAAAGTATAAATTGGCGTTAAAGCCATTGCCAGAATGAACCCAGCAAGACTAAATAATGCAGAAACGATTAATTGATTTGTGATATTTAACATATTCCCTCTTTAATTCTTTGGTTTAATCTCTAAATAATTTAATAGCCAGTTTGAAATTTCAGTGAAAATTGGTGCAGCATCTTTGGACCCTTGCAAATTCTGATTTTCACCCCAAACCGCTACCATTATAACATACTCGGCTTCATCTCCGCCACCAAAACCAACATAACTACCAATTGTCTGATAATCAACATATTTTCCACCAACAATTGTCTGGCTTGTTCCAGTTTTTCCACCAATTTGATACCCTGATGGATCTTTTGCACCACCGGCTTTTCGAACACCTTCCAGAACTTGCTTCATCTGTTCACTGGTTTCTTTCGAAATTACCGCTTCTTTGTTAATTTCGGGCTCTTTTTTCGAAAGCTTTCCATTTTCATCAACCGTTCCTTCAATCACGCTTGGCTTATATAAAGTTCCACCATTCACTAGTGAAGAAAAAGCATTTGCCGTTTGAAGCATTGTGGTGGTCATACCTTGACCAAAAGTCATATTCGAATATCGAACTGCATTTCCTTCAGCTTTTTTTGGTGAAACTAGCAAACCTTTGCTTTCAAGAACTTCAATCCCAGTCTCTTGCCCAAGCCCAAAACGATTATGAAAATAATCATAAATCTTATCCCGAGCAGTCGAGTTAAGGCTTCCGCCACCAAGGAGCTTTCCAATAGTCACCATTCCAGTATTGAGCGAATAATTCATAGCTGTTTGAAGTGTAATTGAACCCGTATGCCCCAAAACTGCATTCTGAATTACAATATCTTCAATTCTAATTGAATCAGTATTATTATATCGAGTTGAAGGGCTCGCAACACCTTCATTAATTCCTGTTGCCATTGTGAAAGATTTTATCACCGAACCGTTTTCGTAAGCCATTGTTGCAGTATTATTATTATATACTGAGCTTTTTTCAACCTTACCATAATTTGCTGGGTTGTAAGTTGGATAGTTAGCCATTGCCATAATTTTGCCATTTTTTGGGTTCATAACCAAAACTGAGCCATTTTTCATACCTTTTGACTCCATTTGTGATTTTAAAACCTTTTCAACGCGAGCCTGAATATTACGATCAATCGACAATGCAATATTTCTTCCATTTACGGCTGGTTTTTCAATATTTTCGCTCCCAACTTCAATAACCTGATTGAACGCATCAGTAGTAATTTTTTTATAGCCATCAGTCCCCGTCAATTCTTTATTCATTGCCTGCTCAACGCCATAATTTCCACCATTATCATTCACAAAACCAAGAACTTGCGCAGCTAAATTTCCTTCAGGATAAACTCGGCGAGTTTCTGCGGTAAATCCGACCCCATGAAATTTCTTTTCACGAATTGCATTTGCCTGTTTTAATGAAAGTTTAGTTCCAACAACTTGGTATCGTGTGCTGGTTTTTTCGAAAAGCTTTTCGAAATCATCTCTTAAATTTCCGCCAGCAATTTTTCTAAATTCTGAAATAATTTCACTTTTTTTAACTTTTTTCGAATTTGCAATTTCTTGCGGGTCAATCCAAAGCGTATAAACAGTTTCATTCAAAACCATTTTAGTTAGTTTTTTGCCGTCCATTGCGTAAATTAAACCGCGTTGAGCTTTAATTTCGAATTGTTTTCTCTGACCTTTATCGGCACGAGCACGATAATCTGCGCCTTCAATAACTTGCAAGAAAAAAAGCCGAACCACAATTACCGCAAAAACCCCTAAAATTGAGACTGCGAGATAACCTGTTCGACTTTTATTCTTAAAACCTAAAATCATATAATTCTATTTTATCACACTTTTTGTGATTTTTCGAAAAAAGCTTAACCTTATTTTGCGTAAGAAACTGACGCCGGAGTTGTCATTTTCTTTGCGACTTCGCTATTTTCAATATTCGAAAGCGCTGTAAGTCGTGCATTTTCCACTTCTAAATCAGCCTTTTTAGTTTCTAAATCTGAAATTTTCGAATCAATTTGCTGAATTTCGTTTCCATAAAGTGCTGGTTTAGAAGAATTCATTAAGAAGATAATTCCAAGAACCGCAATCAAAACACCAAGCATCAAAAATTGCGTTACTGCACCAAGTTTTGCTGTTGGCTGAAAAATAGCGATGTTGTTATTTCTTCCATATGACCGCGACGAAACTTGTGTTTGGCGACGGCGACTAACATAATTTGTGTTTGTTTTATACATTGGTTTTTTGTTGCATTAAATTTAATATTCAATAAAATAAAGCACCAGACCAGTTTTTGGCTGGTGCCTTAAAGTTTAGTTTCTGTTTTAAATTTTTGTTTTTGTTTTTCGAAAGTGTCAAATACTATCGAAAATTAACTTTTACGCGAGCTTGTTCATTAGCGTAGCTTACTTTGATTGTTTTTGGCATCTCGCCTCCTTTTGTTTTTTATTTTCTAATGCTCACTCGCAACTTTGCGCTGCGGGCTCGCGGATTATTAACATCTTCTTTCGCGCCATCAAGCGGTTTTTTGGTAATCGTCTGAAATTTAGACTCCAAACCTTTTTTCGAATCATCTTTGAAATAATTCTTCACTATTTTATCTTCAAGACTGTGAAAAGTTATAATTCCAACTCTTCCACCTGAATTTAACAGTTTCGGAAGCAATTTTAAAACCTCTTCAACTTGTTGAAGTTCATTATTTACAGCGATTCGAATCGCCTGAAAAGTGCGCGTTGCGGGGTGCGTTTTTTGCCAACCGCCTTTGTGCACGCTTAAAATTAAATCAGCCAGCTGTGTTGTGGTCTCAATTCTCTGCTTTTTTCGAACTTCTAAAATTTTCGAAACGATTCTTTCAGCAAAACCGCGCTTTTCTTCGCCAAATTCAATTAAAATTTGCAAAAGTTCGTTCTTGCTTGCGAAATTCACAATATCTGCCGCTGTTTTTTTCTGCGCAGGATTCATTCGCATATCAAGTGGGCCATCTTTTCGAAAAGAAAATCCCCTTTCTGCAATATCTAACTGAGGTGAAGAAACACCCAAATCTGCCAAAATTATATCAAATTTTTGACCTCTTTTTACCAATTCTTTTGCGGCCGAAAGAAAATCTTTATGTAAAATCTCTACACCTTCATTTTTAAACCGTTGAAGCGTGCGAATTGCATTTTCATCTCTATCAACTAAAACCGAGTTTTCGAAATTCTCGGTTATACGCAAAAATTCGCCAGCATGTCCTCCGTATCCTGCCGTAAAATCGAGATAACTTTCACCTCTCTTTGGCTGGATTTGTTGTAGACTCGCTTGCAATAAAACTGGTATGTGAACTGATTCTTCTGTGTAATTCATAAATTTAAAGCCACCTAACTGATGATTAAACTTTTTGTTTTTGTTATATTTTTGTTTTAAGATTCATTATAAGTTTAGCTTTTTGCTTGGCGTATAGCCAACCATATTGCTGTTTGAGAGACTTATATATGAGGTGGAGTTTTATTTTGGGAGGTTTTAAAATGTGCTCCAGCTATTATTTTAACCTGGTTACTGGAATTTGTCCAGCTGTTTAATCACCAGATAGTTGACCTTAAATTAAAAACTACATCTATTTTAACGTGCTTTTATTTTTGTTTAGTGGTTTTTCTGTTTGTTTCTGTCGTTGCCACTGATTTAAGTTTACCGCGAATTATTTTTTTTCGCAAGACCTATTTTTGACAAACACGCAAATTTAGAAATAATTTTTTATATATTTTTCCACAACTATGTGGAAAAGCAAGCCTTTTAACAGATATTCCCTACTTTTCCACAATGCTTGTGTTTAATTGTTGAAAACTAATTTATCGTGGTAATAATGCACTGATTAATGCAGTATCATATTTTGTTGTAGACATTAGAATCAAGTATGTTACAAACACAACAAGATTAATTGCAAGTGAAAGAACCAAAACCGCACTTCGAAAATCTTGCGTAACTTGGTCAACCACTACTGTTCCATCTTCAGCAATAATAATTCCATTATTTGTAAGCAAAGTTTTAGCTTTTTTAATATCTTGCTCTTTTTTTGAAACTTTTGTAGTTTTTTCAGCAACTTTTTTAGCCGTAGTTTTTTTATCATTTTTTGTTTCTGTTTGTTTTTTTGTCATTTTTATTCCTTTTTTGTTTATTTGACTTATTTGATCTTAATTGTTTTGTATGTTTATATAATAGCATAAGTTTTTTTAAAAGTCAATAGCTTTTATGTTAAATTATTTTAAAACAATTCAAAGTCCTCTGCCAGCAATTTGTTCGCTTGACATTATGTAGTTTTATTTTATTTTATTTTTTGACATTTCACTATTTTATTGTTTCCATATTTTTAAACCTTCGACCTTATTATTCCATAAAAAATGATTAAAAATAAAAGACTCTCGAATTTTCGAAAGTCTTTTACACACAATTCATTTTAAAACAAATTAACTAAAAATCTACTTTATATAGCATCTTCGCCAAAGAGTTTTTTTATGCGAGCTTCAATCGAACCTTTATGGCGACCGAGTTCTTTACTCAATTTAACAATTAAATCTGCGTCAATTTTACCATTTTCGAAAACCATTTCTTGTAATTTCGAATCATCAACAAGTCTCCACGCACGATATGCATTTGGATATTCTTGCCGCATTTTTTCAAGCTTTTCAGCCCAAGTTGTTCTTGACGGTTGCGTCTCAACAATTTCGCCCGCTTCACGCTTTTTAGCAACTTCTTTTAAGTGCGAAAAACGATTTTCGGCTTTTAAGCTTTCATTTTTAAGTCTAGAATCAATCTTTTGCGCCTCTTCACTAACCATCAAAGCAGTGCGATTTATTCCGAGTAAATAAAGTCTATCAAGAGAGCGAACACGAGAAAGCGCCACATAGCCCATTCCTTCAGAAAAGGCTTTTCGAAGATCGATTCGTGCAGCATCGAGTGTCATCCCCTGACTTTTATGAACTGTAATTGCATATGCTAGTCTGAGTGGAATTTGCATAATACTTGCCCGCTTTTTTTCGCCATCACGCATCTCCCAGGTTTCTGGCACCATTGTAATAATTTTACCATTTCGAAATTGAACAATCGGGTAATCTGTTAATCTTTCAAAATCAATAACTTCACCAATTGAACCATTAACATATTGGCGGTTTTGGGCATTTTTTACTGCCATCACTAAAGCACCTTTTTTAAGTCGCAAGAGTTCTGGCGCAAGAACAGATTTCTGTAAAGTTTCAACGTAGTTTTTAGCACCAGTTGTAGTTTGCACAAAATGAAACTCCTCGCCTTCAAGTTCGGCAAGCTTTTGCTCATTAATTTTATCAACATCGATATTAGTAGTGTGGAGTTCGGTTAAGTTTTTCGAAAAATCATCACTTTCAAAATTAGGCTCAATATCAATGCGATCAAGCAAACTTTGAGCGTGTTTTCGGCGTAAATCATCCGCTCTAAGTGCGTTTAAAATTTCAGATAGTTCATCATTTTTTTGGCGGTGATTTTCCTCAAGATAGCAAACCGTAAATTCAGCAAGCTTCCAGGCATTCGAATGAATTGCAAAGTCGCCAGTTCGCCCACCAGCTCGATTAATTGGCGGTAGCTGAAAAAAATCGCCACATAAAATTACTTGAATCCCACCAAAAGGTTTGTCGTTTTGGCGAATTGTACGACAGATTTCTTCAACCATGTCTAGTCGAAAATCGTGCAACATAGAGATTTCATCAATCACCAGAATATCTGTATTTTTAATAATTTCGGCCCGCGTTTTCGGAAATTTTTCGAAAAATTTTCTCGAAAGATAATCGTAGATTCCAATTCCGCTCCAAGCGTGAATAGTGTTTCCTCCAAGATGAGTTGCCGCTAAACCAGTGGTAGCCGTAACGCTAACCTTTTTTCCAGAATTTTTTGCAAGCTTAATAAACTGGTTAAGAGTGAAAGTTTTTCCACTTCCTGCTGCACCAGTTAAAAAAACATTTTCGCCTGAGAGCATAATCTCCAATGCTAACGCTTGCTTCATTTTCGAAAACTACTCACTTCCGATCATTCGTGGTGGTTCACCTTCTGGCTCATCGAGCAATTTTTTACTTTTAATTTCATAACGACGCCCAGTGATTTCGCTCAAGATATAATCTTCATTAATTAAATTCACAAACATATCCAAATCGTTGCCATCCATAATAATGATCGCACCGTTATCGTCCGTCATTAATTCAAGCTGCATTTCATCGGCATATTCAACCACTTTTTCTTGCGAAATCTCACCAATTTCATCCATTTTTTGTAATTTTGTAGC
This sequence comes from uncultured Saccharimonas sp. (SeqCode), assembly GCA_963518805.1. Lineage (GTDB taxonomy): Bacteria > Patescibacteriota > Saccharimonadia > Saccharimonadales > Saccharimonadaceae > Nanogingivalis. The sequence goes on from CAUQKG010000001.1 coordinate 139,066, forward strand.
AGCCTTTTTATGCTCGCGAACCAAAGTTTGCAAATCTAAACCATCAGGAAAACTCAATTTATACTTTCTTTCGATTTCCAAAACTTTTTCATCAGCTAAAACCTGTTTTTTATAATCATAATTAAAGAGTTTTTCAAATTTTCCTTGATTAAAAATAAAGATATCATTATTTACGATCAAAACTTGATTATCTGGCTGGATTTTTAAACCAAATTCAGGCTCAAATGCACCAAATTTGCCATTTCGAAATTCCCAAGCAGTTGCTCCGCGCAAAACCTGCCCTTGCATAATTTGTTTAGCAACATAAAATTTCTCGCCTTTCGAATTTGTAAACCTTGCCAAAATTCCCTTAATCCGCTTAAAATCATGTTCGTTTTCGTTAAATTCCACAATATCGGAATATTGCGTTTCGATTATATTTAATAGCGCATCAGCGTGTTGAACTTTTTGTAGTTCAGTTTTTAAAAGCACATCTTTGCTAGCGCTACCATCCATTTCATAGTCTCGAACACTCAAACCAGTTCCTGCGCCCATATTTACAAAGTTTATCATATCAAACAAAAACAACGGCTTAATTTGTGAGTTTAGTTCGCTTGAAAAACTAGTCGTAAAAGGCACAAAATTTTTATTAAATAAGAAAAATTCTACATCAAGCTCATTTTTGATTCCATCAGTCAAATTTGCCCACTGAAAAATATCAGTTGACTCATCTTTTTTCGAATTTTCAGCTTCTTTAAAATTTTGGTCTTTATTTGAAATTTCAACCTCGTTTTCTGTCAAATTTTCAGTATTTTTGATCTCAGCGTTTTCAGTTCTAATATCTTCTTCCATATAGTTCTATTATACCATAAACATTAAAAAATATTTACACCTGATTAAATATTAGTTGAACATCAGAAAAAACTCACCTACCAATAACTCGTTATGCTTCTAGAATAGGGCAAATAATCTCTTTAAAAATTGCCGATTTTAACTTTTTATGATACAATTTAAGAATGAAAATTGCAATCTTAGGGCGTCAGCCAAGTATCGGAATCGCCGAACTCGAAAGTGTTTTTGGCGGCGATAAAATTCGCGTGCTGGGTGATTATGCCTGTCTTATTGAAACTGAAAAACTCAATGTTTCGCATTTTGGCTCAATTTTAAAAACCGGCCAAGTTATTTTTGAAGTTAATTCAACAGATTGGCGAGATGTTTCAAAAAAAATAACCAAAATTTTTGAACACGATTTTGCGGATTTTAGCGGAAAAATTACACTAGGAATTTCAGCTTATGGCTTAAAAATTCGAGCGAACGAAGTTTCAAAAACTGGATCAATCATTAAACAAAAGCTCAAAAATCACGGTGTTTCGGTGCGAATAATTCCTTCGAAAACCGCCGAGCTTTCAACTGCAATTTCGCACAATAATAAGCTTGGCTTAAGCGAGAAAAAAATCGAAATTTTAGTAGTTCGTGGCGGCAAAAAAACAATTATTGCCTTAAGTGAAGGCGCGCAAAATATCACAAGCTATGCTAGACGCGATCAAAACAGGCCAAAGCGCGATGCTTTTGTTGGGATGCTGCCACCAAAACTCGCCCAAACAATGATCAATCTCGGTGTTGGCGAAAATCAGCCGCAAATTCAAGCACTTTTTGGCAAAAAAACTTTCGAAAAGCCAGAAATCCTTGATCCTTTTTGCGGCACTGGCACAGTTATTCAAGAAGCGCTTTTAAAAGGTTTTAAAGCAAACGGAACAGATTTGAGTGAAAAAATGGTGGAATTTTCGAAAGAAAATAGTGATTGGTTTGTGCGAGAGTTTAAACCGCATGGTGAAATAGGAGAAATTTACGAAGCTGACGCTACAATTGAAAAATGGAGTTTTGCAAAAAAACTTTCAAGCGTGGTTTGCGAGGCCTACTTAGGGCAACCATTCTCTGCTCCACCTTCGCCCAAAAAATTAGCAGAAGTTCGCGAAAATTGCAATCGTATAATTTCGAACTTTTTAAAGAATTTATCGCAGCAAATTCCAGAAGATACACAGGTGTGTATTGCCGTTCCCGCTTGGAAAACACAAAATGGTAATTTTTCTCACCTTCCACTTATTGACTTTTTAAATGAGCTGGGGTATAATAGAAAGGAATTTATGCGCGTTAAACCACAAGATCTAATATATTATCGCGAAGATCAAGTTGTGGCGCGTGAATTATTAGTACTAATAAGGAGTAAAAATGTCACACGTTAAATCGGGTGGTTCAAGTAAGAACGTCCATAATAACGCCGGTCAACGCCTTGGTGTTAAACGATTTGGTGGCCAAAAAGTTAACGAGGGCGAAGTTCTCGTTCGACAGACTGGTGCAACTAAATTGGCTGGTGAAGGAACTTACATGAGCCGAAATTTCACGATTCACGCTAAACAAGACGGTGTTGTGAAATTTAAACAAATCCAAAAACGCAAATTTACTGGTAAAACTGAACGACGCACAGTTGTAGAAGTTGTTGCTGCGTAATTGCAATAAAAAATGAGCCTTTCGAAAGATTGACTCATTTTTTTATTTTACTTATTTTGGATCTGCTAGTAATCTTCACCGATGCCCAAATGTTCACGAACCTTTTCAATCACATCTGAAATCATCACCTGAGATTTAACAAGATAATCATCAACACCAAGTTTTTCAGCTCGCTCACGATCACTTTCTTGGCTTAAAGCGGTAAGCATAATAATTTGCAGATTCATTGTTTCAGGAGTGTTTCGAAGAATATCCAATACATCAAAGCCTGATATTTTTGGCATCATTGCATCAAGAATCATTAAATCTGGACGATATTTTAAAGCTGCAGTTAACGCTTGCTCGCCGTCATGAACTTCCATGACCTCAAAATCTTCCATCTCAAGCCTTGCACGATATACACTAGCCAAAACCTCATCATCTTCAACTAATAAGATCTTTTTTCTTGCTTCCATTTTCCCTCCTAAACAGTTCTGCAATTATTTTAAAATTTCTAACGCCTTGTTTTTCTGAATATCATTCAATAAATAACTTTCACCCTTTGGTGCGCTTACTTTAATATCTGGCGAAACTCCATTGTTTGAAATATTTTTTCCGCTTGGCGTAAACCATTTTGCGATCGTAACTTTTAGTAAAGCTCCATTTGGCATATCAATAGTAGTTTGAACACTTCCCTTACCATAAGATTTTTCACCAACAATTTGAGCAGCTTTATGTTCTTTTAAAGCTCCTGCAACGATTTCGCTCGCACTAGCCGAGGAGCCGTCAAGCAGAATTACGGTTTTAATACCTTTCAAAGGATTATCACCAGTTGCTCGAATCTCTTCAACCGTTTTTGAACCAGTTTTTTCACTAACGATCAAAGCATTTTTTTCAAGCCACAAGCTTGCAACGGTTTTTGCAGCCTGAACATATCCGCCGCCATTTCCGCGCAAATCTAAAATAACTTTCGAAATTCCCTCATTTTTAATTTCTTCGGCATATTTTTTTGCCAAAACACCAGTTTCACTATCAAATCGATAAATTGAAAGTGTTGCAACACCATCTTTCTTCGAGAGTTCTACGCTTGGATTTTCAATTTTCGCACGCGTTACTGAGAATTCTTTCTTTTCATTTCCACGAACAACACCAATCTTAACAGTTGTTCCAGCATCTCCACGAATTTTTTTGCTAATTTCAGAAGTATTTTCTTTCGAAACGTCTTCACCATTAACTTTCGAAATCACATCGCCTGCTAAAATTCCTGCACTTTCAGCTGGATTTTTAGCTAAAACTCGCACAACTTTAACAGAGTCGCCATCTTTTGCGAGCTCAACACCAATTCCTGTTCCAACATCACCACTTAAGCTTTTATTGAATTCTTCGGCCTCTTTAGAAGTCATATACTCCGTGTATTTGTCTCCTACCGCTTCAACTAGACCTTTCGAAGCACCATCGATAATTTTTTGCTTATCAATTTCACCATCAAAATTTGAAGCTAAAGCTTGATAAGTTTTTTCGACATTCGAAAAATCTATTCTTTCAACTTTTTTCAGCCCAAAAACTGGTGCGATTAAATTTCTAATATCATCTATTCTTGAGCCACCCGCAAAGCCTAAAACCAGCATAAAAACTGAAACCAAAACTAGCGTTGAGCGTTCAACTTTTTTACCTCTATCCATAAATTACATTATATCACAAAAGCACAAGCATAACAAAAAATAAGTTCTGAAAGATAAGTTTAATATTTAATGCCTTAAAATAATTTGAATTTGCACTGTTCTTATGATGATTTTGCCAAAATTTCTCTTTTCTGTAATTGTGGCAGGTTAGACATATTTTAGAAGAGTGTTAAAATAAAAAAAGACCCATTTTTTTGGGTCTTGAAGACTGACTAAAAGTTTTTTCTACTTAGATATTCTTTTTCCCAAGCGATTGCCTTTTTTTGAACTTTAAGCTCATATGAAGTTCTTTTCTCTAACCTCATACTTCTAATTTCTTTCCGAGCTTCTTGGTAAAATTTCAGTTGTTCAATTGCTGGATAAAGTGCATCAGCTATTATTCGTATTAATTCCCTACTATCCTCTATTAATCTTCTATTAAATTCAGCAATAGTTATTTGTTTTTCTTCTGACATTTTAAACCCCCTCCTGCTGTATACTAAAAAGTATAAAAAATAGTTTTTAGAAAATCAATTTTTTGGAATATTGACTAACTGTCTTTTATATGTGCTTGTTCATAAACATGGTTTATATTGTTATGAACAGCTTTTCATATTATAACTCAGCTATCCAACAATTACAATAGTAAAATTACATGATTAAATTTAGAAACATTTGTATTTTTGTTAAAATTATATCTTTTTTGAATATTTTTATATAAAATACTTTCATTCCATTTAAAAACAACATCTCATTTTCTAAATAATTTAAAGCAAATAATAAAAAGCGAGTCAGATAAACTGGCTCGCTAAATATTAATCGAAATACACATATGTATCATAAGTGCTTGCAGGTACAGTCATTGTTGAGAATTGGCCCCATCTACCATTAACAAAGTAATTATATTGCGAAATCGTAACCATGTTACCATTCACAGCCTCAACCCAAACAATGTGACCATATTGACCGCCGCTCATCACACCGAATGATCCAACTTTTGGAGTACTTCCAGTTCGGAATCCTGCTCGCCGTGCGCTAGCCGGCACATCTTTAGCATTACCCCAATATGCAGCGTTGATACCTTTTGTTGCGCGCAATTTCCATGCAACATAGCTCACGCATTGGCGACAACCATAGCCATAGCCATCTGTTCCATTTCCATCTGCACCACCATAGCTTACCGCATTCGCATCAACAAAACAGTTTGCATCATTCCAGGGGTAGCTACTTGTTCCAGCAATAGCCTGTGGAAGAGACCCACTACCAGCTGCTCGAGCTGCACGCAAAATTTGAGCCTGAATCATATCTTGCTGTTGTTTTTGAAGAGCTGCTTTTTGTGAATTTCGCTCATTCGCATATTTTGTATATTCTGCTTCATCATTTTTAGTCTGAGAAATTAACTCATTCTGCTGGCGAATTTTTTCCTGAAGCGCAGATTCAGCTTGTTGTTGATTAGTTAAAGCAACCTTAACTTCATCTCGCTGTTTTTCAAGTTCAGCTTTTGCTCGCTTGATACTATCAACCTTTTCAACCAACTGATTCTTTACTGCACTTTGGTATTCAAAATTGTCAAGCGCTTTCGAAAGATTGTTGCTTCCTGCGATCCGCTCGATCGGTGTTACATCATCTTCAATTGACATTGCAGCCAAAATAGAGCCTAAAGCACTTCGATTCCGTTCGATACTTTCTTCATTATTTTTAATTTCAATCTGCAGCTTTTCGTATTGTTTTTGATATATTGCAATTTGAGATTGAATTGTAGCTTTTTCATTTTCAATACCACTAAGCTCATTCTGAAGTGTTTGTGCTTTATTTCTAAGATCACTTGCGCGAGATTCTGCACCACTAATTTGAGATTCCAGCGCTTTAATTTCTTTATCGAGCTGTTCAACACTCTTCTCGGCTTCAGCACTTTTTGGTAAAGCTGCAATAACACCAGCGACAACAACTCCAAGAGAAATTGCGCCATTTATCACTAAATTCTTCTTCTTAATCTTTTTCATAGTTATTTTTCTTTTTATTTTAACTTTATTATTAAATAGATTATACCACAATCTTTTTTCGAAAACAAGCCCCTTTCTATATTTTTAGATATTTTCTTGTTGCCGTAAATGCCGAAACAACGCCAATAAATGAACCAACAACTACCAGCCCCAGAACAACCAAAAATCCATAAACTTGCAAGAATGAAATTACAGGCGAAATGATAATTCCATAAGCTTCGAGCCGAGATTTCGAAAGAAAAATTATAGTATAGCCAATTATTGAGGCTAAAATTGCTGCGATTGTTCCGCAAATCACTGCTTCAACCAAAAATGGTCCAGCAATAAAACTTTTATTTGCACCAATTAATTTCATCATATAAATCTCTTCTCTACGGTTAAAAATAGCCATTCGAATTGTATTAAAAATAATTAAACTAGCAATGATTACAAAAATTGAGCCAGCTAAAATTCCAACTTTTTCAGCAAAATTAATTGTATTTGAGATATTTTTAATAATCTCGTTTCGATCACTTGCATATGTTGGTGGATGATCTGGATCGAGATTTGATTTAATTAGCTTATTATTTTCAACAAGATTTTTTAACTCTGTTGAATTCGAAATATCCACAAGTTTAACATTAAAAATTCCAAAAAATTCATTGTTCGATTCAATTAAGGCTTTTCGAATATCCGCATCAGCCGAATTTTTTCGAGCAAATCTATCACGTGCCTCTTGTGGTGAAGTGTATGTTATATCTGTAACTGAAGGTAAATCTTTAATTGCTTTTTGCATTTTTAAAATATCAGAATTTGAAACACCTTTTTTAAGATAGATAGACATATCGACTTTATTTTTAATGTCATCAACCGTATCCATCAAAATTGAACGTGCAAGGAGTGAACCAAAAATAATCACCAAAGTAACAGTCATCACAGCAGTTGCGGCAACCGAAAGCCAAGCATTTCGAACAAAGCTATTTGCACCATATTTTGTAATTCGCCAAAGAGTTAAAGTTTTGCGGCGACGCTGTTTATGTTGCATAATAACTTTCGAATTTTGTTTTTTTCTACCTTGCCGCACTTGAGAGCCTTTAATTTTATGATGTTTTAAATTTTCCTCTCTCATTATTGCCTATACTCCCCTTGTGATTGGTCGTGAGTAATTTTTCCACCATTTAAGGTAATTACACGCCGTTTAAGTTTATTTACAATTTCAACATTATGCGTAGTTAAGACAACTGTTGTTCCGTAATCATTAATTTTTTCAAGTAGTCTAATAATATCCCAACTGTGCTTTGGGTCAAGATTCCCCGTTGGTTCATCGGCAATTAGAATTTTTGGCTGGCGAGCAATTGCGCGGGCGATCGCCACACGCTGCCTTTCACCACCACTTAACTGATGTGGAAAATTTCCCTCTTTTCCTTCAAGGCCAACAAGCTTAATAACTTTTGGAACAGTCGCTTTAATCTCATGATTAGTCATTCCGGCAATTTCAAGTGCAAAAGCTACATTTTCGAAAACGGTTCGATTTGGCAAAAGCTTAAAATCTTGAAAAATAACACCAATTCGGCGCCGCAAAAGTGGAATATCCTTATCTCGCAATTTGTCATAATCAATTCCACCAACAACAATTTTACCGCTGGTTTGTTTTTCTTCACGAGTGAGCATTTTTAAAAGTGAAGATTTTCCTGCACCACTCGTTCCAACCAAAATAACAAACTCTTTTGGCTTAATATGAAGGCTAACCCTGTTAATCGCAGGAGTTTTTGAATTACCATAAACTTTTGTCACACGATCTAATAATATCATCACTTTTTATTATACCAGCTTTTTTCAAAGTGTTCAAGCTTATTTAAAAATTTTAACTAAAATCACCCTTTCGAGTGATTTTAGAGTTATTTTTTAGCTTTTTTCTTTCGAAGAAGCTGTGCTGTATAGTTTTCTGGTGAATCTGCGGTTCTATCGATTCCTAGAACTTCTAGAACATCCCACAATTCTTGGCGAATCACATCTGGATTATCACCTTTTTTCACCTCTCGTTCAAGTTTAATGAAAGTTCCTAATCCTTCAACATCATCTAAAAAGAAAGTGGTATCTTCAACCTGAAGTTTTTGGCGGTTTCGAAGCACCTCAACTTTCATTTCAAAACCAAGTTGCTGAACAATATGCGCTGTTTCAGAATAATTTAAAACTGGCGTTTCATGAATTAAATCAACATTTTCAGCATCAATATGGCGCTTTTGAATTAACTGATACCAAGGTTTGCGTTTTGGATCAATAATCTCTGTTCGAATCATTAACTTTGGTAAATTTCTACTTGGCTGAAAACCTCGTGGTAAAAATACGCGATCGTTCTGAAAAATAACTCGCCCAAAATCATGCCCCGTATCCGTTATTCTTTTAATAAAATCAACCTTATTTTTAATTTTTGCCTTTACGATAACTTTCTTCATGATTCGATTATATCATATTATTTAGATTTCGCCAAGACGCTCACGCTTCAACCTTTGACGAGATTGCTCCGCCAAACAGACCGTAGCGGCCATTGCCACATTTAAGCTTTCAATTTCGCCAACCTGCGGAATCATTACTTGATTTTCAATTTTTGAAAGTAGCTCACTAGAAACACCAGAACCTTCATTACCAAAAATCCAAGCCGTTTTTGTTGTAAAATCCTCATCATAAATTAATTTTTCAGCCCTCAAACTTGTAGCAAAAACTGGAACTTGCATTTTATCAACTAATAAATTTAAATCTTGGTTTTCGAAAATTTTTAGTTTAAAATGCGCCCCCATTCCAGATCGCAGCACCTTTGGAGACCAAGCCGAAACAGTCCCTTTCGAGCAAATAATTTGTTCAACACCAAAACCGACCGCACTACGCAAAATCGTGCCAAGATTACCCGGATCTTGAATCTTTTCAAGAAAAATCGTATCTTTTCGAAAGTCGACATCTTGAAAAGTTGATATTTTTACAACAAAAAGTATTCCAACGCCTTCAATTACGGGGCTAATTTTGGTATAAATATTCGGCTCAAGCTCAACAATTTTAACGCCAAGCTCTTCACATTTTTTAATCACTTGTTCAACCTCAAAACTTTTAGAAGAACTTGAGACAACGCAAATCTCTGGCGAACCAAAAGCTTTAAGCCATTCGCTAGCCAAATGAACACCCTCAATAATAGTTAGCCCCTGTTTATTTCGAAAGCTTTGTTTATTCGAAAGTTGAACAAGTTTTTTAGCCAAAGGGTTTTGCGATGAACTAATTTTTTTCATTAAATCTCGCTCGATTTTACACGAATTTGTGAAGCGTCATCTCGATTTCGAACACTCACCAAGCCATCGCCCTCAATTGTGTCAAAATCAATCACAACAACTTTTGGTACACCAATCTCATCGGCCTTAGCATAAACTTTTCCAACTTTTCCGCTCAAATCAAATTCAACATTTTTGTATTTTTGGCGAAGTTCAAGATAAATTTCTCGCGCTTTTTCAACCAAAGCTTCTTTATTTTTAAGAAGTGGCGCCACAATAATTTTTGTTGGAGCAAGATTTTCAGGCAATGCCAAAAAGATACGAGTTTTGCCATCGGTTTCAACCTCGCGATAAGCGTTCGAAAGAACTGCCATCAAAAGCCGTTCAATACCAAAACTTGGCTCAATCACATGAGGAATGAATTTTTTGCGCGTTTGCTTATCGGTGTATTCCATACTTTTACCACTTGCTCGCTGGATATTCGCAAGGTCAAAATCAGTGCGATAAGCAATCCCCATCAATTCTTCTTTACCGATTGGGTAATTAAATTCAAAATCAACAGTGCGCTTCGAATAATGCGCGCGATCTTCTTCTGGAACTTCAAGTTCAAACAAAGACTCTTTTGGAAGACCCATTTTTTCAGTCAAAAATTCCCGAACCAAATCAAGTAATTTTTCAAATTCAGCCTCCCAATTCTCAGGATCTACAAAGTATTCAATTTCCATTTGCTCAAACTCACGAGAGCGAAAAACAAAATCTCGGGGCGAAATCTCGTTTCGAAAAGCCTTTCCTTGTTGCGCAAGACCAAATGGCAAGCTTGGGTAAAACGAATCAACTACATTTTTGTAATTAGTAAAAATTCCCTGAGCAGTTTCTGGCCGAAGATATGCGGTTGAATTTTCATTCACCACTGCGCCAACATTAGTTTGGAACATCATGTTGAAACTTCGAACTTCACTAAGCCCATTTCCTTTTGGCGATTTTAAGCCTTGCTCACGGATAATTTCAGTGATTTTTTCGTTCGAAAGTCCTTCTGCCTCAATTCCAGCGTCTTTTAAAAGGTGATCTGCACGATATCGCTCACCCGTTTTTAAATCTTCAACCAAAGGGTCGGCAAAAGTTGCAGCATGACCGCTTGCCTGCCAGACTTTTGGATTCATGATAATTGCAGCATCAACGCCAAACATATCTTCACGATTTTCAACAAAGAAACTCCACCATTCGTTCATAATTTTGCGCTTTAAAGCTAGCCCGAGTGGGCCGTAGTCCCAAGTTCCACGCATTCCGCCATAAACTTCACTACCCTGCCAAATAAAACCACGCCGTTTAGCAAGACTAACAATTTTATCCATCAAATCTTCGTTCTTCATTTTTCCTCCGTATAATCTTTTAACTATTATACCAAAAAAGCTCCCGTTTTTCGAGAGCTTTTTGTTTAAATTGCTATAAAATTAGATTTTTATTTTTGCCAATTTTTTGCGAAAAACTACTGCAGTAGTTACGCCCAAAATAGCAAAAGCTAGAATAATGAAATTTTGAGATTTTTCGAAACCAGTGTTTGGAGCTTGAACTTTCCCTTCTGAAGGCTTTTCAGCTTTTGGTGTCTCAACAGCTGGCTGTGGCTGAGCTGGAGTTGGCGCAGGAGCAGGTTTTTGCGGTTTTACCTCAGGCTTGCGAATTTTGGCATAGGTTTCTACGTTGCTTCCGAAAATTGGCACACTTCCATTAAATCCCCTCTTATCAATAGTATTTCCGTTAGGGGCAACTAAATCAACTATATGTTTAATATTATTGACCGTTCCATTTTTAATGGCCGAACCATCTACCACCTTTATAGAAGAAATCCAGCCCCTATAGATACCATCTACTGCGGGTGCATCTTTAATAAATTCAAGAACTATCTCAGTCTCAGAGCGAGAAACAACCTTTAACTCCATAGAAGACCCACCAACAAAGTAAACGCCATATTTATTTACAGGAGTGGAAGCGGTTATACTTTCACGCATTCTGTTTAACAATACAGTTGAGTCAACAGGATAGGTCTTATCATCAAAACGGATTGAAGAATCTTCGGTCATAGTAATTTTAATCTTAGAACCAGCCTTAGTATGGTCATTCTTGGAATAAACTATAGTTGGACCAAAGACAGAACCACCGCTATTAGAGTTAAATTGACCCCCGCTAAGACCAGCAACTGTCTTATTTATATTTATCAGAGGCTGTTTCGTGAGCTTAACATCTTCACCTTTTAAAGTGGTACTACCGATAATTTTAGTTTCTACAGTAACATCACGATTTACATATGAGAAATAGTTAGCATTATTATTAGAAATAGAGGTTTTAAAATCGGCATATTTTTCAATATTCTTATTGAAAACAATTTTCCCTTGCCAGACAGTAGATCCTGGTTTCGCATTTTCATCATTGCGAACAACACTTGAGACATTTAATCCGTGCCCATCGCTATAAATCTTATCTACAGAAATAATACCAATTTTATCATTATTGTATTTCAAGTCAACACTATTACTCGGAATCAACGATATGTTTTCAGCACGAAAAGTCGCCCAGTCCCCTTCTTTAACATTCTGACCAGAAATATCAATAGACCATTCGCGGCCACTACTCTTAATCCTCTTAGGCTCAATCTTTAACTGGCTAGTTATATCCTTAGCAGCAAAGGCCGAAGAACCAAAGCTAACTATCGAAAATAACGCAGCAAGAATAAAAATTGATATTTTACTTCGAAAATTCATTTTTTCTCCCTTTTTAATTATATAAACACTTATGCTTAAAATTATTATACCACTTTCTTTTTTAAAAGTAAATAATAAAAATAGACTTTCGAAAGCCTATTTTAAAATCTTGGAATTATCTCTTCAATTTTGTTCAAAAAAATATCACAACCTTTAATTTTTGAAACAACTTTTGGCTCGCTTGAAACCATTAGTCGCAAAAATTTAATATCATTTGCATCAAATTTACCATTAAAACTTTCCACAAAAACCTTATCATAAAAATCAAAATCATACTTTAAATTTGCCTGCAATTTCTTACCATTTTTATCTGTTTCAAGATTAATCTCATCGCCAGAAAATTCTGCAATTTTAAGAATAAACCATTTTCGAACCAAATCTAAGCTAATCTCAAAATCATTCAAACTGCGAAATACTTTTAATAAAATTTCGAAAAATTCAGCTGATTCAATATGCTCGCAAAGATTCGAAACCTTTTTAATTGCTTGGTAGGCAAAATCAGTTCTTTCAAAATCTTTCAAAATTCCACCAAAAAACTCGCACATTCGCGCTGAAGAAAGCGTTTTTATTTCGCTTTTTCCTTCAATTAAAACCACTTCATTTAGCGAAAAAAACTCAATTCCACCAGCAAGCTTTGACTTTGGTTTTCGAACGCCACGCGCAATTGCCACCTGCTTACCATTTGGAGTTAATAAATTCACAATTCGGTCGGCCTCGCCAAAATCAGTTCGTCGCAAAACTATAGCCAGAGTTTTTTTTCGTGAATTATTCATCTAGAATCTCCTTGATTTTTGTACGAATTTCTTTTGGTGAAACCTGAGATTTATCAAAAATATGGCGAACATTGAACAATTTTAAACTTTCGAAATCTATTTCACTTGCTAAATCTGAACAAATCACCACTGGAATTTTTGCCGTATCGGCATAGCTCTGCAATTCATTTAAAAGAGCAAAAGCCGAGTGGCCTTCAAGCAAAATATCAAGAAAAATTAAGTCTGGCAAACTTCTATCAATCTCTAAGATTGCTTTTTGTGCAGAATTAACTTTTAAAATTAAAAAATTTGAACGCAAAATTATTTCAAAATTATCTGCCAAGATTGTATTATCTTCAATAATTAAAATTTTTTTCACAATAAACTCAACTGACCAGAACGGTTTAAATCAACATAAAAAGTGCTTCCATCACGATGGCGGATCACACCAATTTTTGCTCCCATTGCCGCTGCAAAACTTTGAGCAATAAAAATGCCCAGGCCAGAACTCTGCGGCCGAGAATTTGCTCGAACTGGCTGATGATTTTGTTTTCTAACTGAACGCCAAATTGAAAGCGGTAATTCTTCGCCATAATCTCGAACTGAAATTCGAACTTTTTCACCAATATTTGAAATTTTAATTTCAACTTCGCTCTTTTCGTTCGAAGAATAAAGTGCGTTATCTGAGAAGTTCATCAAAATTGAACGAAGCAATTCATAATTTGCCATGATTAACTCATTTTTTCGAACATTTTTAAACCTAATAACTCTACCATGAAGTTTAAAAACATCGGTAATTTCTGCAACCACATCATTGCAGATTTTTTTTGAATTTATAGGCTCAAGCTCGAACATCGCATCTTCAAGCTTTGAAATTTTAGTTAGATCTTGAACGAGTCGCAAAGCCCTCTCACTAGTAATATCAATTTGGTGCAAAATTCGGCTTTTTTCAGAATTAGAAAGCTTAATTTCCTCATCGTTCAAAGTTAAAGAAAGCTGGCGAATAATTGAAAGCGGGGTTTTCATTTCGTGAGCAGCAATAAGAAAACTACTTTCTTTTGCTACCAGATTTAAAAACTCCCGCTCATCCATATTTTTATTATAGCAAATTTTTGCTATTTTTAAAAGCTAATCCATTTTTAGAGTGCTTAAAACATTTTCGTTCAAGACGTTGTTGTAGGTGTCAGCATCGGTTCGAATCATCAAAGTTTTACTATTTAATTTAAAATAGTAAGCAGTTCCACGAATTCGATTATTTTTCTCTGGTCCAGGGAATAACCCTGCAATTTTTGTTGCTGGATATCCATTAACCGTTACGGCTTCAGAAGAAAGCTCACCCTTTTTGATAGCTTCGTTAAATTCTTTAAGAACTTCGTCTACGCTCTTTTCATAAATAGCTACGCGCAAGCCAAAACGCTGAGTATCTTTGCCATCTTTTGGAACTGGTGGCACTGTATCTGGATAGAAATAAGAGAAGAATCCCTTTCGATCGGAACCATTAGATTCGACATATTGATTCCAGAATGTTGGATAACTAAAAGTTACCTTTCCTAAATCTTCTGGAGCACGAAATTCTTTAACAGTTTTTCGTCGCTCTTCATTATATTTCTTTTCATCATCTTCTTGCTGTTTTCGTTTTCCTTCAGCAACTTGTAAATCAATCTTTCCTTCAACATCTGTTTTTACATTGTTGTATTCAATATAAGCCCAAATTCCAAATGAACCAGCACCAGCAAAACCGATGCTCAACAGAATAATTGCGATTGTTGAACCTTTAACTGCACCTTTTTTGAATCTATTCATATCTACCATTATACTTATGTTTTTAAATTTTTCAAGTGCTTTTCGAAACTTTATTTTATAAAAAATAAAAAACCGCCAAAGCGGAATTTATCAAAAAATTGGTGGCTCCTCCCAGACTTGAACTGGGGACACAAGGCTCTTCAGGCCTCTGCTCTACCAACTGAGCTAAAGAGCCAACCTTTATTAATTATACAGTATAAGCTTTTTTATTGCAAGAGTTTTTTAAAAAATTTATTGAAGAACAAGCATATAGCGAAATTAAAGTTTTGTTATATGCTTATGTTTTTACTCTTTCGAACTTTCTAAAAATGCAAAGATAAATCCGTCAATTTCGCCATTCAAGACCTTTTCAACATCTTTTTCTTCATATTTGGTTCGTGTATCTTTAACTATTTTATAAGGGTTCAAAACATAATTTCGAATTTGCGAGCCCCAATCAGCAGATTTTCCAGCTTGAAGCTCACTCAAATTCTGCGCATGCTGTTCCATTTTCATTTGCACGAGCTTTCCACGCAAAATATTCATTGCGGTTTCTTTATTTTGCGTTTGTGAGCGTTCATTCTGGATTGCCACAACTGTACCAGTTGGAATGTGTGTAATTCGTACCGCTGAATCAGTTGTGTTTACACCTTGCCCGCCCTTTCCGCCAGAGCGATAAACATCAATTCGAAGGTCTTTTTCAGCAATTTCAACATGTTCTGGTGTATTAATTTTTAGTAAAACTTCAACTAAGGCAAAAGAAGTTTCACGAGTTCCACCGCTGTTAAACGGCGAAATCCGCACCAAACGATGTACGCCATTTTCACTTCGCATTTTACCATAAGCATAAAGGCCTTGAATTTCGAAAACACTAGTTTTGATCCCGGCTTCTTCACCAACGCTTCGCTCAATTTGCTCGGTTTTGAGCTTATTTTTTTCAGCCCAACGCAAATACATTCGCTCCAACATTTCAGCAAAATCTTGCGCATCAGTTCCGCCAACACCAGCCGTAATTCGAACGATTGCATCGCCGCTGTCAAATTCTTCATCAAATAAAAGCTGTTTTTTTAGCTCTTCGAAATCATTTTCGAATTGAAAAATTTGAGCTTCAAATTCTTCAAGAAGCTCATCGTCGCTAAGATTTATCAATTCTAGAATGTCTTCAACTTGCGTTTTTAAAACCAACCAAGGGTGGATTTCCTTATTTAGATCAGCAAGTTTTTTAACTTTTTCTTGTGCAGTTTTGGGGTTTAGCCAAATTTCTGGATTCGAAATTTCAACCTCTAAATCTGAGATTTGATTTTTTTTGCTTTCAAGATTAAGCTTTAAGCTCGCTTTTTCAAGCTCATTTAAAATTTCGCCAACGCGAGCTTTCAGCTTATCCATAATTTATTTCTTTGCTGCCTCTTCAGCTTCTGCTTCAATATCATCGTCTGTGAAAAGTTTTTCAACAAACAAAAGTACGAAATATACAACGAACGCAATTACTAAAAAGTTAATAATATCGTTCAAAAATGCACCGTAAGAAAGAACCGCCTCTTTACCTGCTGGTGTTTTTCCCATATTCAAAACAACACCTTTCAAACCTTCGGCTGATCCAAGAATGAAACCAAGTGGTGGCATAATGATATTATTAATCAAAGATTTAACAAGATCTCCAGAAGCTGTTCCGAGAATTAAACCGATCGCCATTCCGATCAATCCCTGATCTTTAATAAATTTTTTAAAACCCGCAAATTGCGCTTTTGGGTCTACTGCTTTTATTTTTAAAGCAGGTTTCTTTGTAGATTTAGCTTGTTTTTTAGTCATAATATAAATTTTATCATAAAAGGTTTACATTTTCAACAAATTGTTCACCGCGATCAACATAACTTTTAAACATATCAAAACTGGCATGAGCTGGACTTAAAATAACCACATCACCGCTTTTTGCGTTTTCGAAAGCAGTTTTCACAACTTCTTGCATATTTGTTTTTGTACCTAAATTTATAAACCGCTCGAATCCGCTTGATATCAATTTCTGGGATAGTTTTTCAGATTCTGCCCCCATTAAAATTACCTTTCTAAGTTCTTGCTCTGGCATTTTTGTAATTTTTTCAATCAACTCACTTAAATCAGCACCTTTATTACTTCCACCAAGAATTAGAATTTTTGGCTTTTCGAAAGAATTTAGTGCAGCAATTGCACTACCCGGTGTGGTTGCAATTGAATCATCATAAAATCGCACGCCTTCAAACTCGCGAACAAATTTTAACCGATGTGGTAAACCTGTAAATTTCGAAAGCCCTTCTCGCCAAAAATCGAAGATTTCCTCAATTTCAAAACCTTTTTCACGCAAAAAATCAAAGGTTGCAATCATTGCAGCACAAGCGTTTTTTTGATTATGTTTGCCTGGAATTTTCAAAATATCAGTTTCGAAGAGAACTTCATCTCCCCATAAAAAATAGTTTTCTTGAATATGAGCTAAATTGTAGTTCTGAAAAGGCTGAAGTTCTGCCTTGAGCTGATTTTTTAAGTTTTCAACATTTTTTAAAACTATCGGATTTTCAACATTAAAAATAAAAAAATCATTCTCGGTTTGATTTTTAGCAATATTCATTTTTGCTGCCACATAATCTTCAAAGCCATCATGAACATCAAGGTGGTCAACTTCAAGATTATTTAAAATTGCAATATGTGGCGATTTTTGAGCGTCCCAAAGCTGAAAACTGCTGAGTTCATAAATCACGGCATCATCTTTTTGAATTTTCGAAAGCTCGTTAAGTGCTGGTAAGCCAATATTACCAACAAGATGAACCCTTAAACCGGCTGCACGCAAAATTTCAGCAATAAAACTCGACACTGTCCCCTTACCTTTTGAGCCGGTTACACCGATAATTGGTGCTGGGCATTTTTCGAAAAATAAATTTGTAACAGATGCAATTTTAGCATTTTTTGGCAAACGGCTAGGATTAACTGCGGGAGTTCGCACGATCAAATCTGCTTGAATTTTTGAAAAATCATGAAAATCACCAAAGAATTTAACGCCTTTTGGTAGTTCAATTTTACTTTTTGGGTTTTCGTTATAAATTTCAAAAGTATTATTTTGATCAATACTTTTAAAATAATCATAAGCACTTTTTGCCTCGAGCCCAAAACCAATTAATGCAATTTTCATATTTCTCCTTTTAGTTTAGATTATCTTTATTTTATTTTAGCATATTTCATGCAAAAAAACACCCTTTCTATTTTAAAAAGAGTGTTTCTACTTTTAGTTAGCACCAAATTTTCTGTTTGATTTAGTTGGATCGCTCGCAGTTTGCCGAGGTTGAATATTTTGACTACTATTATTTATTGGCTGCGAGGCTTGACTAACTTGCGCTGCAGGCGCACTATACGTAACAGAACTAGAATTGGAGGCAGTAGCAGAAGAGTCAGTCTGAGCTTGTTGCGGAGCCGATGTTTGCCAACTCTGTCCAGCAGTTACTTCTACCTTTTGACTAGGAGAAGATTGAGTATTCGCAGAGCTATTATTGCTTGTTGTAGCCGCGGCCGGCGCTGCTTGTGAAGTATGTGATTGAGCCAGCTTTTGCATTGCCATAAAGTTAGCTTGCTGATCTGGCGTTAGAGACATTGTTCCATTTGCATTAGCAGTAAGAGCTTGCTCGGCAATCTTACCCATACTCTGTGCTTGTAAAATCTTGCTTTGGTCACCACTATTAAATGCACTTTGCATTGCCTTAAACGCTTTATTATCATTAACATTTGCGCTAGACATGTCAGACCAATCAGCCATTTGTTTAGCACTTGCACCTGAGTATGTTGAAATATCATTTTCAAAATCTTGAACAGATTTAATATTTCCTGAAGAAAAATCTTGCATAACTGCTTTTGCTGCGGCAGGATTGACTTTCTTAATATCACTACCTGCTTTCGAGGCAATTTGAGCTGCGACAGATTTTCTTTGTTCAGCATCACCAATATTTAAAGCACTATTAGCAATACTACTCATCGCAGCAGCTTGCCCAGCGCTATTAAGACCCGATTTTGTTACCGCTTGCGAAAGAGCACTATACATCAAACCTTGTTGAACAGGATCGGAAACATTCGAAATTCTTGCAAGCTCAGAATCAACATTCGATACGCTGTTGCCAATTCCATCTGTCATAGCAGCAATCATTCCGTCCGTCTGACTCTTTTCAAAACTACTAATATTAGCACCAAGTTGTGCCCTTCTTCGATAATCTGAGGGTGTAAGGTTCTTCTTTGCTTGAAGTTTTCGAAGTTCCTTGCGGTTTCTTCCGTATTGCTTTTCTTCATATTTAGCTGCACGAGCTTTTTCACCGATAGCAATTCCACCAATGCTTCTTTTTGCTTCTTTCTCTCTTAGAGCTTTAGCCCAGTTCGAATTCTGACCAACAGAATTAATTTTACCAGACATCCTATCAATAGCGCCACGCAAATTTCCGCCAGTTAAGCCATCAATAAATGAAAGCACAGTTTTAATAACTGCAATAATTGCAAATAGTGATAGTATAGGTAAAACGCCATAAATAGTTTTAAGCAATTCATCATCAGATACGCTATATAATAGATTAGAAACAAATAAGGCTCCACCCACCATTAATGAACAAATTGGGTAAATCATTAGCATATTTTTCATAAGCTTAGTCCACTTCTTGAAAATCCCCTCTGTATTTGGCAATAACCCTGCAACAAAAGCTAAAGGAGAAGTTACTACAAGAATAATAACAGCCGCTTCTCTTACCATTAATATAAATACTGTCATCACAACAGCAAATGCTGCAGATACAAGGAAAAGAAGAATTGTGCTACCCGCAACAAGAGTAGCTGTTACTCCGGCTGCAATAAGTGCACCTATTTTTGCATGACCCGTTAGAATACCTTCAACAGGAGACTGCCCCGTTTGAGCATCGCTCGAAAAATCCCATCTACCATTATCTGATAGCCATTTAAATAAGGTGCTGCCAACGATATTTGAGATATCGATAGCAATCACAACAATATACCAAGAAATATTGACTAAAATTGCATAAATAATAATTTTTGGAAGCATCTTCTTAATACCGTAGCTAGAAATACCCGCACCAGTTACTTGAGAGAAAATTATCATTGCAATCATAATCACAAAAAATATATTTGCGATATCTCTAAATGTTACCCAGTGTTTAAATGCTTTTTGCCCTTTTCCAGAATTCGAGAAAAGTTGATCAGATTTAATATTTAAGAAATTTGTTTGCATGAAATTATATAAACTAACAACAATACCAGTTGAAGCACGAACAATCGGGCAAACTATCCAACCGACCCATTCAAGATCGCAGGAATTTTTATCTTTATTGGATTCCTTAGTTTCTTTATCCATTTCTTCAATTGCAGCTTTGGCTTCATTATTCTTTTTAGTCCAATCACCATCGTTTGTCGCGGGAGAATAATTACATTTTTTCTTGAGTTCATTAAGTTTCTTCTCGTCAACACCGGCAGCTTTAGCCTTTTTGTATGCTTCTTCACATTTAATTCTATCGTTATTAGCTGTATTATTTCTTACATCCTGCTGAGTTTTATCTGTTGTAGGTTGTGAAGATCTATTAGTTGGAGTTGTAGGAACAACTTGATTATCCTTTTTTCTTTTTTCCTCTATTTCCCTATTTCTCTTTTCTTCCTCCGCCTTTTTCTTAACTTCATCAGGCGTAACAAAATTGCTGTTAGGATTAGTTAAATCGATAGCATTTGCAAAATTATTACTAAAAAAAGAAAAAAATACTAAAAAAATAACTATTAAAACTTTTTTATTTTTCAACCCAACCCAAAATCTTTTCATAATGCTTATATTTAATCACAAAAAAGTAAAAAAATCAATATAGTTATGCTTTTTGCTACAAAAAAGTAGCTTACATTTTTTGCAAGCTACTCTTCGAAAATCTGCTTTATAGAAAGGTTAGGTTTTACCAACCGCCGCCTCCGCCGCCGCCGGCACCGCCGCCAGAGAATCCACCGCCTCCGCCAGAGCTACTTGAACTTGGCGCAGAATAACTGTTCATTGCACTATTAAAGCTGTTCAAGCTGTTCGAAAACACCATAGCATTAAATACTGTTGAGCCAACATACCAATCTGGTAGATAGTCTTCATCTTGAAATTGTAATTCAAGTACCTTCGCCCAAGATTTCTCTAGCCCAAACAACGCTGCCCAAGGTAAAAGTTTTTCATAAAGTTTTACGCGAGAGCCACCAAATTCAGTATGGAATCTTTCAGAATTCTGCAGGCTTTGCGAGAACATTAACCGTTCGCTTTCTGCCACCGAAATATAAAGCTTTAAACCTTCAAGATAATTCTTTGCCTCAAAACCTTTTCGAGATGGAATTTTTATATTTGAAATAGTAAATATTAAAATTGAAAGTGCGACGGCTGCAATGAAAGAATATATAACTACCGTAAACCAAGGTGAAATAGTTGAAATAAAATTAACCAGTATTCCATTTGCAAATAACAATACTACAGATAAAACGATCACTCCGCCGGCAAAAAACTGAGAATTGCTGAAAACCGCTGGCTTTTCTTGAACATAGTAAGAAGTCTTATCAAATGCAGAGTTCAAAACTTCCGAAGAAATATCAGAGGCTTGCGTACTGCTCATTTGTTTAGATAAATCAATCTCGGTTTTACTTCTAAAAAATGAGTTTAATAATGAACGCATATCTTGGTTCAAATTATCTCGATTCAATAGCTGAATTTTATAGCTCTTTTTCTTAACACCCAAAAAGCCCTTTGAGGTTTTTTCAACAATCTGAATATTGCCGTTCACTGCAAAAAATAGCATTGCGGCGGTAAGTTTTTTATTTGATTTTACTAAGTTTCCCGCGTCCAAAATATCTAATTCTTTAATTTTTGGTGGCAAATATTGCGGAACAACCGATTTCGAAACCCTATTTTCTCTCTTAACTGAGCTATATTTTAAAATAACCCGAATAGCAAAGAATAATGTAATTACTGCTAAAATTAATGCCAAAATTCCAAAAATTATTGTGTTTACATCAATACTACTTGCTTCTGGTTGAGCGAATTTATTATTAAAGTCAATTTCAAATGTTAGGTTCTCGTAAACTTGAACATCTTTTTGCGAAAACTTAAAAATCCCTTCTTCAGCCTTACGTTCAAAAGTATTGCACTTTTCAGTTGAGCCTTGCACTCCGGCGAAGCATCTCACCGTACCATTAAATTCTTTCAAAACTGATGAATCTAAATTAACTGTTGCGATAACTTCATTAAAAGGCCGTTTCCACTGAGTTCCATTGGTGTTCATAATTAATTTTTGTACACCACCATCTGTTAATAGTAGATTTCTAAACCGGTATTTTAGCTGGTATTCATGTCTTCCAGAAACAAAACTTCCGCTTTCACCAATTCGAAATACGATATTTCCATCACTTTCATAAGTTGAATATGAAACTTTTTTGCCGTCCATTTCAATTTCAGCTTTACCATCAAAAATAGCTTTACCATCAAAAAACCGCGGAATTGCACGCTCAATTCCGTGATTTATCCCATCATTAATAAAATATGTCGAAATATTTTCAGTGATTTCAAGATTCGTATTTCCTTTTTGGTCGGCGCTAAAATTATATTTTGCATCAAACTTTGAAAAAATAATATTATAATTTTTTATTCGTTGTTCAGCTTCTTCAGCATCACGGCTCCGCCGTCTTCTGGCAAAAGCTTGATTTGAAAAACTGCTAAAAGTAAAACTAAAAGCCAAAACCGCCACTAAAAATAGTGGCATAATTTTGGTAATTTTTCGAATAAAATTATTTTGTAATTTCATTGTCGGTTGTTCCTGCATTTTTAAAATTAATTAAATTCTCGGTTGACATTTTTACCATATTTTGCACGGCAACATCTGTATTAAACGCAACGTGTGGAGTAATAATAACATTCGGAAAGTTCGCTAAATCGCGATAAACAGCATCCTTAATAATTTTTCCGCTCAAATCTTTTCGAATTAGATTCTTTTCATGCTCAAAAACATCAAGGCCGGCTGCTGCAACTTTTCCGCTCACCAAAGCATCTCGCAAATCTTTAGAATTAATGTGTCCACCGCGCGCAGTGTTAATAATGACCACTCCATCTTTCATTTTCGAAATGCTTTCTGCGTTAATAATATGGCGATTTTCTGGTGTTAGAGGAATATGAAGTGAAATTAAATCACTTTCCGCAAAAACTTCATCTAAACTTTTATATTCCAAAATTTCACGAGCGGCATCATTTTCGAAAGTGTCATAAGCAATTATTTTTGCACCAAAAGCTTTAAAAGCCTTTGCGGTTGTTAGGCCAATATGACCCACACCAATAATTCCAATCGTCATCGTATTAAGCTCACGACCCATCAAATTATCTACCGAAAAGTTCTGATTTTTGGCACGCGAAAGACAAAGTGGGATTTTTCTAATTGTTGCTAGCGCTAATACAACAGCAAATTCAGCAATTGCACTTGGCGAATATTGCGGTACGTTCGAAATTTTAATACCGAAACTTTTAGCTTTTTCAAGATCAATTCCATCAAACCCAGCCGTTCGAACGGTAAAATAAGAAATTCCCATCTTCGAAAGAGTTTCCCAGACATCGTTAAGTTCTTCACTTGAAGTATAAGATGAAACCGCATCAAAACCTTCAGCTAGTTTTACAGTTTCGGCGTTTAAATCTTTTGGAGTTGTAGCATATTCAATACCAAACTGCTCCGCGAATTTTTCGAAATATTGGAGCTCATCTTTTCGTACACTATAAGCAATAATTTTCATATATCAATTATAATGCTTATACTTGTTTTTTTCAAGAGCTGAGATTATTTTACGAATTTTTCAAAAAGTTCTTCTCTTGAAAGCAATTCACCCTCACCATTTGCACGTACTGCAACTTCAAATTTTCCGCTTTCAAGTAAACGATCAGAAATTGTCAATCGATATGGAATGCCCATTAATTCGGCGTCGGCAAATTTTTGGCCTGGGCGGAGATTGCGGTCGTCAAACAGAACCTCAATTCCCTTTTTCGAAAATTCATTATAAATTTCTTCTGCTAATTCTTGCGATTTTTCACCGATTTGCACAAGATAAATTTTTGCTGGAGCAATATTTTCTGGCCAAATTAAACCTTTTTCATCACTAAATTTTTCAGCAATGACACCCATCACGCGAGTGATTCCAATTCCGTAAGATCCCATCCAGGCTGATTTTCGTTCACCATTTTTGTCAGTGAAATAAAGCCCCATTTCATCAGTTTTTTGCGTGCCAAAGTTAAAAATATTTCCAACTTCTGCAGTTTTAACCTTTTCCAATCCTTCTTTCGAACTAATTTCACCTTCTTCAATCGCTTGGTCTAAAATTTCTTCATTGAAAGCGAGAGTTTTTTCGCCATCGCGCTTCAAATAAATATAATCTTCACCGGCATCACAAATTGTTTGAAATTCGTGGCTGAATTTTGTAAATGCTCCGCCACTAGCAAATGTCACAAAAGTATCTTCACCCAAACCGAGGCGTTCGAAAATTCGTTCATATGCTTTTGAAACTTTAGCGTAATATGCTTCCAAATCTTCTTTAGTCTCATGAATTGAATACAAATCTTTCATCAAAAATTCGCGACCGCGCATAATTCCACTTTTCGCACGGAGCTCGTTTCGCATTTTATTTTGGAATTGAAAAACCGAAACTGGCAAATCTTTATAAGATTGAATATGATTCTTAAGCATTTCAACAATTGGCTCTTCATGACTCCAACCTAATCCAATCTCTGTCTTATCTTTCAGATTGGTTTTAAACCAAACATCCACAACATCATCATTCCAGCGAGTTGTGCGTTCCCAAATTTCACGGCGTTGAAGCGTCGTCATCAAAATCTCATTTGCGTCGATTTTTTCAAGCTCTTCGCGCACAATTTTTTTAATATTTTCTAGCACCTTAAAACCAAGTGGTAAATAATCATAAGCACCCGCCATTTCTTTATGAACAAACCCAGCTTTAATTAAAAGTTGCGCATTCTTAGCTTCTTCACCAGATGGAATCGTTTTACTCGTTTTTGTATATAATTTTGATAATCGCATAAAATCTCCTTTTCGAAAAATAAAACTCGGCTGAATTGGCCAACCGAGCTTTAAAAATTAGTTAATTTCTGTAATTTCGTATTTGATTACACCTTTTGGCGTCGTAATATCTACTTCTTCGCCGAGCTTTTTGCCCATAATCTGTTGACCGATTGGTGATTCATTCGAAATCTTACCCTCAAGGGGGTTTGCCTCAACCGCACCAACCATTGTATATTTTACCTCTTTACCGTTTTCTAGGTTTTTTAAGCTAACTTGATTCCCAAGAGATACAACACCCTTTTCACCACTACCAATAATCACAGCATTTTGCAAAATGTTTTCAATTTCCATAATTCGAGATTCTGCTAAAGCTTGTTTTTTGCGAGCGGCATCATATTCTGAATTTTCACGCAAATCACCAAAATCACGTGCAGTAGCAACTTCTTCTGAAATTTCTTTACGTCGCGAAATCAAAAGCTCTAGTTCAGCTTCGAGTTCTTTTTTTCCTTTTTTTGTAATATTAAATTCTTGTTTCATAAAATAAAAATCCTCTAAATAAGTCTTATAATTATATCAAAGTTTTCAATTCAAGTCAACGCTAAGCTTGAAAGAATTGAATAGTTTGCAAAACATAAAGCAGAAAGAAAGCAATCCCATTTTTAATCATATGGATCACAATCCCCGACCAAATTGTTTGCGTCCATTTTTCGCGAATAAAGCACACTACAACGCTCATCACAAACACCGTTATACCAACATTCATTTGAAAATGTACGAATCCAAAAAGTAAACTTGTTATAAAAATTGCTAGCGGAACATTCACTTTTCGAAGTTGGCCATAAATTATTCCATGAAAGATTAGCTCTTCAAAGACCGGCGTAATTACAACAACTGAAATAAAAGCTAGCAAAAATTGCCAAGAATGAATCATCCCGCTGCGTTGAAAAACTAAATCTTGAACTTGCAATTTATCAAAATTAAGAATATTCGGCAAAAATTCTAACAAAACGCCAGAAACAATCATCGAGGCTACAAAGCCTAAAATTGCCAAACCTAAATCTTGCCAAGTAATCACACCCTTTAAAGCGATATCATCTTTCGAAATCTTCTGCTTAAAAAGTTTGGTCGGAATAAAATACACCATCATAAGCATTAATCCAAGAAATAATGCTGAATAAATAGTAGTAGTAATCGTGTTTGAAGCTGCACTTTGATAGCCTACATCATTATTCCAAAAAATTAAAGCGAGTGAAAGTCGAATTATTACAGCTGAAAAATAACTTGCCGCAAAATATGACAAAATTGGCAGAATTATCCAAAAAATAATTTTTAAAGGCTTTTTCGAAAGTATTTCTTCATTCTTTTTTTGAAGTTTTAAAAATATATTTTTAAATTTATTCTTCATTTTTAACCTCTAAAAATCTTCGTAAAATCTAGAAAAATAATTAAAAGTGAAATCCCCATCAAAAATATAAAACTCCAGCCGTTAATATTTTCTTCAGTCTCTTTCGAGAGTGGCTTTTTGAGCAAAATTCGAAAAATGAAAGTCATTAGCCAACGACCACCATCAAGCACAGGAATTGGCAAAACGTTCATACATGCCAAACTAATTGAAATAATTGCAGTTAGCATTAAGACCATATCAGGCCCCATCGAGATGATGTTTGGGAAGATTTCACCAATCACTAAAATTGGGCCAGAAACACTTTCACCTGCTTTTGAAAGTTGAGAATTTGCTTTCTGCTGTGATTGCTGATTCGGAATTAGCTTTTCGAAAACCCCGCCAAAAAAGTTCATAAAAAGTTCGCCAACACCTTTAAAAGTTTCACCCGTAAATTGAATTGTTGTGCCAAGCCCAACAATCGGTGCACTCCAAGTTGCATGAATTTTTTGCATCCCATCGGTCAAAAATGCACCCAAAAAACCATTCTTATTATTTTCGTTTAGCTTAACATCTTTTGAAAAAAAATGATCGCCACGCTGAATTTTTAAATTCACACTTTTACCAGCATTACTACGTAAATCTTCTTTAACGGTGGTAGAATTATCAACTTTTTTACCATTAAATTCCAAAATTATATCATTTTTTTGCAAGCCAGCTTTTTGTGCAGGCGAATCATTCGAAATCTGTGAAACCTGCGCACCACCACCAGAAATTCTAATATCAGAACCTAAATAAAACTGATTCGAAATTAACTTTGGCATTCCAAAAATCGACAGGATCGTAAAAATAACAAAAGCAACTAGCCAATTCATTGCAACACCGGCAAATAAAATTTGAGTTTTTGCCCAAAAACTTGCCGCACCATAATCACCTTTTTTAGAATCTGAATCGTGTTCCCCTTTCAACCGAACAAAACCACCTAATGGAATCGCACCGATCGAAATTTTTGTGTTTTTTGGTAGAATTTTGTTAGTTTTTGCTCTAAAACTTTTAATTCTTGGCGGAAAACCGATTGCGTATTCTTTAAGTTTTACACCGTTTTTCTTAGCCGCAAGCGCGTGACCAAGTTCATGTATTGCAACTAAAAAAGTTAGCGAAATTAGACCAATAATTATCCCAAAAACTAAATTCAAAATCTCCATCCTGCCCTTTCGAAATTATTTAAATTAGCTTTTGCCGACGTTTTTAAAGCGCCAGCAAAAAATAATTTAAATTGTGAGAATTTCTTTCTCTTTTTCTTTAAAAATTACATCAATTTGTGCGCTAAAATCTTTAATTTCAGCGTCAATTTCTTTTTCAATTCGCTTTAAATCGTCTTCAGTTAAAGATTTTTCATCTTTAAGTTTTTTGGCATGTTTTAAAGCATCTTGGCGAATATTTCGAAGCGTAATTTTTGCGCCTTCAACTTTTTCTGAAGTTTGTTTTACGATTTGCTTACGACGCTCCTCTGTTAGTGGCGGAACTGGCACTCGAACAACTCGGCCGTCATCGCTTGGATTGAATCCAAGGCTTTGATCGTTACGAATTGCAGCCGAAATTGCTGAAATATTATTCGCGTCAAATGGCGTAATTAAGATCATCCCCGCCTCTGGTGCAGTCATATTCGAAACTTGATTTAATGGCATTTTCGTGCCATAAACTTCAACCATAACACTATCAAGCATTGAAGGATGTGCTCGACCCGTTCGAACCTTCTTCATTTCACCCTTAAAATGCTCAACGGCTTCAGTCATTTTTAATTTAAATTCATCTGTATCAAACATAGCCCCATTATATCATACATTATCATTATTATTCAAATTGACTTTTAAGAGTTTTTATGCTATAATACTAATTATAGCTTTTCAGAAAGCTAAAAAATAAAAAGGAGGTACCAATAAATGGTACTAGTATCGGTCGCCTTAACCGAATCAACGCTTATCAACACTAATCTGCAACTTGATAGTTTTATCCTACCGTACAATCCAACAACTGAAGAATCTGTTCGAATAAGTATTCGAAAGTTCCTCAAAAAGCTAAACGAGGGAGACAAGCTTCTCGTTTTCGCTGATAAGCGATACGATAAGCTTAAATACTTGACCGTATTAAAAGAAGAATGTGATAAAGTAGGAATTAAACTAAACATTTCGCTTTATCGTAAGGACAAAAACTGTCATAGTGAATACTATAAAAAATGGTATTTCCGAGAAATGGATATAAACAACCTATATAAAGAGTATATGCAGGCTTGATAGGCAGTACATTTAATTCCCCCGCAATAAACTGCGGGGTTTTTATTGATTAAAAATATAAAAAATGTCATAATATTAAAACTTCTCGCTTTTCGAAAATAAAAAATACTGAAATTCTTTCAAATCTTCAATCTCGCTACGGCGAGATTTTATTCTTCTTGTGCAAAATTTTTACTCAAAATTTGAATTTCATTTTTAAGTGAATCAAGTTCTCCCTCGAGTTTTTCGGCTTTCGAAATCGCTTCTTTATATTTTTCAAAAACCTCTTCAAGAGGAATTTCGCCACTTTCAATTTTTATTAGAATCTCATCAATTTCAGCCATTTTTTTACTAATTTCGTTCGACATTTTTTACCTCCGCCGTTATTTTTTTATCAATTGTTTGAATCGTAATTTCTTCACCAGCCGCTAATTTTCCGCTCACTAAAACATAGCCTTTTGAAAGTATATTTTGTGGATTGTAGCTTTCTAAAATTCGCTTTTTAGCTTGAATTTCTCTTTGCTGTTCAAAAATATTATTTAAAATTAAATCTTTCATTTTATAAATCTTTTGATGGTTTTCAATTTTTAACTCATCAATCTTCGAAAGAATAAAATCGTTTGTGTGCAAAATTTTTGAACATAAAAATCTCATTTCGTCAAATTTATTCGGTGCTAAAAATTGCGCAACATTACTCGGTGTTGAAGCCGCAAAATCTGCCGCTAAATCACACAGACTTTCATCAATTTCGTGGCCAATTCCTGTAATGACTGGCACGCGAGAAGCAGCGATCGCACGAACTAATTTTTCGTCATTAAAAACCGCCAAATCATCGGCACTTCCACCACCACGAATAATAGCAATCACATCCGGCAATTCACTTTGTGAATTAAAAAAACCAATCGCTCGAATAATCTGGTCGCTCGCAGAAATTCCCTGCACCTGCGTATTTGCAACAGTAATTTCTAACCCACCCCAACGCTCATTAATAATCTTAATAAAATCAGCATAACCCGCTGCCTGAATGCTCGAAATCACCGCAATTTTTTGAGGATTTCGCGGAATTTCACGCTTGTGGCTTTCATCAAATAAGCCCTCTTTTGTTAACTTTTCCTTTAAAATTTCGAAAGATTTTTTTAGACTCCCTTCACCTTTTGGTATGATTTTTTCAATTGTTAGGCTGAATTTTCCCCAATTTGTGAGTTTTGGCTTTGCTTGCGCAACGACCTTCATTCCATCTTCGAGCGGAAATCGCATTTGCCAAACCGTCATAAAGCAACCAAGAACCGAGTCTTCATCTTTCAAATCAAAAAAAACGAACTTGTTGTGATTCACCTTAAAGCTTGAAATTTCACCTTCAATCAGAACGCTCGGAAAACTCTTTTCGAAAATATCATTGCTAGTTGCAATAAAATCTGAAACGCTATAAATTACCTCGTGCGGTTGAGGTTTTTTTATTTCAAAATTTAACAACTCTTCAAATTCATCAAAATCCATATAAAACTATTATAGCACATTTTAAGCATAAAAAATAACCGCCTTGAAGCGATTATTTTTCGAATATTTTAGAAAATTCCTGATTCAATTCTTGAATTTGTGATTTTTCACCACCAGAAACTGCGCCCAAGATCCAAGTATTTGCATTAATAAATTCTTTCGCAACTTTAAAAATTTGTTCGCGAGAAATCTGCTTAATAAATTTTGGCTGAGATTTATAATCTCGAAGATGTCCATCCCAAAAATATCGAGAAGCATAAAATCCTGCCGTTGAAGCTACCGTTTGCCCGCCCATTTGAAACGAACCAAGAGAATAGCTTTTCATAGCGTCAAGCTCTTCTTCGGTAATTTCTTCATTTAGAACCTTTTTAAGCTCTGAAACAATTAATTCAAAAAGCTCTTTAGCGGTTCCATAATTAGTTTGCCCTTCAAAATCCCAAGAAGAATCTTTTGGGCCACGTGAAGCACCAGAATAAATACCATAAGTTAAACCACGTTTGCGAGCTTGGCCAAGGATTCGAGCGTGCATTGTACCAGTTAAAATATGATTCAAAGCGTGCATTGCGTCCATTTCAGATGTTGTGAGTTTTCGTGGAAGCAAAAGCGAAATACCAAAACTTATGTTTTTCAAATCTGGGCGATGAATAAAAATTGGTTCTTTCGGTTTTTTCATTTCATCAGTAATGATTTCGAAACGCTCGCCTCTTTCAAGCGGTAAATTTTCAAAGCCTTCAAGAATTTTATTTTTTCGAGTTGGTGTGATTTTTCCAGCAATCACAAAACGCAGATTATCGGTTGTGTGTGTGCGTTTATGATGCTCGCAAATATCCTCAAGCGTGATATTATCAATCGTTTTAAGCCGCTCTTCATAAGTTAAAACCTTTTCACCAAATTCCTGCTGAATTTTTGGCCAAAGAAGACGCGCATTATTATTCAAATAGCCTGTAAGCTCATTTCGAACATTCCCCTTTTCAGCTTTAAACTCAAATTCATTAAATTTAGGCTGGCTAATCGATAGGAGTTGAAGTTCAAAAATCCTATCCCACTCAAAATCGGCACAATCTGCCACATAGTTCATACTCATATCTGAAGTTGAAGCGTTGTGATAAGCGCCATTCTTAGTGAATTCAGCTTCAAATTCATGTTCACTGGCAAATTTTGCATTTGCACCAAAAGCCATATGTTCCATAATATGAGCGGTTTCGTAAATTTTTGGACTTTTTGTATAACGCGAACCAGCCCGAAATTGAAATTGAAAACTCATCACCGTTGCATCTGGAACATTTACAAGAAGGCCACGTACGCCATTTTTCAGACGTACTTCTTCAACGGTGTGCCGCATTTATTTACGACCCTTCTTCTTGTTTTGGCGTTGAGCCTTTTTGGCTTTCCGTGCGTTATTTTTCTTGGTATTTTCACTATTTTTCGAAGACGCTTTTTTAGCTTTCGAAAAGTCTTCATCTCGGTTTTTTTCACCAGATTGAATTTCATTAACACCTTTCTCGACTGAATTTTCAGCAAGGCGAGTAAGCTCGGTATCATGATCTTCTTCTTGACGAACGGCAGCATCATTAGGTGTAATTCTAGTCAAAATTTGAATAGTCTCATCACGCAAAGTATTTTGTAAACCATCAAACAATTTTTGCGACTCAGCACGATATTCAACCAATGGATCACGCTGTCCAACACTTCGCCAATGAATCCCTTCACGCAAGAAATTCATATTTTCAAGATGGTTCATCCAAAGCGTATCAAGAATTTGCATATAAACTTCACGTTCAACTTTTTGAAACGCTTCCTTACCGATCTCATTTTCTTTATCTTGGTAAAGTTCTTCGGCAATATGTTTTGCTAATTTGATACGTTTTTTATCGTTCGAAATTCGACCAAGTGCTTCAACTTTCTCTTCTTCAATTGGGAAGATTTCAGTAAAATTCGAAACAAACTTTTCGTTATTTTCTGAAGGAAGCTCAGCGAGTTCCTCTGCTTTAGAAATAAACAAAGCCTTAATTTCATCTGTAATATCTTCGCCTTCAAGAATTTTTCGGCGCATTGTATAGACAACTTTTCGGTGACGGTTAATGACGTTATCGTATTGAACAACATTTTTACGCGTATCAAAATTAAATCCTTCAACACGTTTTTGAGCGTTCTCAAGAGTTTTCGAAACAGATTTATGCTGGATTGGCATATCTTCTGGTACACCAAGTCTATCCATCAACATTGCGATTCGTTCACCTTGGAAAATTCGCATCAAATCATCTTCAGTTGAAACATAAAATTGCGTTTCACCAGGGTCGCCCTGACGGCCACCACGACCACGGAACTGATTATCGATTCGGCGAGATTCGTGGCGCTCTGAACCAATCACAACTAATCCGCCCAATTCTTTCACACCTTTACCAAGCTTAATATCGGTTCCACGACCAGCAATATTCGTTGCGAGCGTAATTGCGCCTTTTTCTCCAGCACGCGCCACAATTGCGGCTTCATGTTCGTTATTTTTAGCATTCAAAAGGTTGTATTTAATTCCCTCTTGATCAAGATACTTCGCAATTTGTTCATTCTTCTCAATTGAACCTGAGCCAACCAAAACTGGGCGACCCTGTGCGTGATATTCTTTAATTGCTTCTGCCACGGCTTTAAGTTTTGCCTTTTCAGTTTTAAAGATTAAGTCTTCTTTATCATCACGAATAACTGGTTTATTTGAAGGGATTTGCACAACTTCTAAAGAATAAATTTGCTGAAATTCTTCGGCCTCAGTGAAAGCAGTTCCGGTCATTCCCGAAAGTTTATTGTAAAGACGGAAGAAATTCTGGAACGAAATTGTAGCAAGTGTCATTGATTCTTGAAGAACTGGCACTTTTTCTTTCGCCTCAATAGCTTGGTGTAAACCTTCATTGTATCGACGACCATTCATTAAACGACCAGTGTGTTCATCAACAATAATCACCTCACCATCATTTGTCACAACATAATCTTTGTCACGTTTGAAGAGAGTTTCAGCGCGCAAAGCTTGCTCAACATGGTAAACTGCACGCGAATGTTCTGGTGTGTAAAGATTCTTCATATTGAGAAGTTTTTCGATTTTATCAATTCCAGATTCAGTCAAAGCTACACTTCGGCGTTTTTCATCAACTTCATAATCTTCTTTCGAAAGTTGCGAAATAACTTGTGCAAACTGAATATAGCTTTCTGGGTTTTCGGCTGCAGGAGCAGAGATAATTAACGGAGTTCGGGCTTCATCGATTAAGATAGAATCAACCTCATCGACAATTGCAAAATTAAGCTCACGCTGGCGCAAAAGTTCAACTTCGTTCACCATGTTGTCGCGCAGATAATCGAAACCAAATTCGTTATTTGTTCCATAGGTGATATCCGCAGCATAAGCCTCTTTTCGAGTTGCTGGGCGAAGCTTTCGCATATTTTCGTCTTCGTGCTCTTCATTATCATATTCTGGATCAAAAATAAAGCTTGCTTCATTGATAATTACACCAACTGAAAGGCCAAGAAAATCATATAGATTCCCCATCCAAGATGCATCGCGCTGAGCAAGGTAGTCGTTCACGGTTACAACATGAACGCCTTTTCCTTCCATCGCGTTCAAAGAAACTGGCAAAGTTGCCACTAAAGTTTTACCTTCACCAGTTTTCATTTCTGCAACTTTTCCTTCATGCAAAACCATTCCACCAATCAACTGAACATCAAAGTGTCGCATTCCAAGCACACGAGTCGAAGCTTCACGCACAAGCGCAAAAACATCTGGCAAGATATCATCTAAATCTTTTTTCGAAAGGCTTTTTTTGAGTTTTTTAAAAGCTTCTTTGAGCTTTTCGTCACTCATTTTTTCATATTTTTCGCTTAGATTATTAATTTCATCAACTTTTCGTTGCAGTCGGCGCAAAATCTTTTTTTGCGGGTCACCAAAAACAGTAGTTAAAAGTTTATCAACTTTATTTTCTTCCACCATTACATTTTTTTTCTTCGCAGTTTTTTTAGACATTTCCCTCTCCATTAAAAACAGTATAAAATCTATCCTATATTTTACCATAATTTGAATATTAAAAAAAGCCCCTTTCAGGACTTTATTTAAAAACTTCCGTAAAAACATTAATCACTTCATCTCTTAGTGTCTCATACTTTCTAGTGAACACTTCAAGGTTTTTTGAAGCTTTCTCATATTCGAGAACTTTCGCTCCTAGTTCTCGAATTTTTTGCGATGAAATTCTAGTCTTTTCATTCGCATTATTCGATAACATTGAAAGTGGAAGAAGGGTGTTATTATCAACCAGAGTCGATAATTCAAAAGCTTCAGCCCAATCTTCCTCATCATCGTCATTCGAAATGAGCAATTCTTTCTTTGCCGGATTAAAATCAATGGTCTTGATTTTAATAATTGGGCGTTCACCTTTAACAGTTATAATTTCATAAATCACAACTGTTTCAATTCCCTCAGCATTCTTAGATACAGTGGCAAATCGCCGACCGTATTTTCTGAATAAGTCTTTAATTGTTAATTCACCATTCATAGCTAAAATCTCCTTCATTAATATGCATACAAAAATAAGGTATAATATCTTGGACTCTTTCGCCAAGATATGTTAAATCTTGACCAACCACTTCTTTGCTTTCTCCACTCATAAATTCGCGCTTAATAACTTCTGCGATATCTTGAATTTCGAAAAGCCAATCAGTCCAACTTAAGGAATTATACCAAACAAAATGTCTATAATTCTCAAGGCATTCTTCAATGCTTAATTCTTTGAGCATACCACGATCAATTATTTCGACCTTACATGGTCGATATTCCAAACCTTGATCTTGCTCAAAAAACCAATCTAAAACCGTAAAAACCGAATCATCTTTGAGATCTTCAATTTCTTTCACAATTTGAACTCGAACGCCAATTTCTGGAATTATCTTCTTCCCATCTTTTCGAAAAAAACACAATCCCATACGTTATAGAAGACTCACTTTCCTGTTTACGATGAAGGCAAGCTAGTATTTCACTCGACTTGCGATGTAACATCTCACGTAAAAGTTCTTGCTGCCTATTTATGTGTTTATTCATGTTTTTCACCCCCACAAAAATTTTAAAATAGCAATAACTTAATTATATCATATTTTATTTAAAAAGCAAAATCTCCACAAAATTGCAGAGATTTTAATATTCTTCGAAAATTTTAGCCTCGTTTTAGAGAACGCTTGAATTTCGCCATAATTCCAGATTTGCCAAGCCGTGGATTTTTCTCAGTTTTGTAACGGCGAATTTGCCCGTCAAGCTTAGCTTCAACAATATCGATTGCCGCTAAAACATTTGAACTTTGGTCTTTTGCAACAAGAGTTTTATCTGGTACATTAATAACCGCCTCAACTTCATATTTGTTATCGTGAGTACCATTAATTTGCGAAATCACCACGCGAGCTGAAGCTGATTTTTTAGCGTGTCGTGGCAAGTATTTATCTAATTTACCGATGTGTTTTTCTGCGTATTTTTTGGTTGTTTCGTCAATTTCGTATTTATTTCCTGTAATTTCAATCTGTGAGATCATATATAATCCTTTTTTGTTAGTTTATAGCTCTATATTAGCATAAACATTTTATTTTGTCAAGCAAAAAGCCCGCAAACGCGAGCTCTACACTAACTACTTAAGCTTGTTTATAACTTCTTTGATTTTATCGGTATTAAACCCGACAAAAGGTTCGAGACCTAAATCTCTTGGATCTACAAACGGAGCGCCCGCTAGACCATAGTTCTGCTTCAACTCACTAGTCATTTCTGCTATAGAGCCATCAGGGTCATTGCTTACATTGTAAATAGTAAAACGATCCAAAACACCCGCTCTTTCGAAGTTTTTTTTGGTCATATTGCAAGCTACGCAATTTTTAGCTACGAAAAGTACTGGCATATTAGACACCTTCTTTCTTAATTTATATTTAGATTATATCATAAACAAAACAAAAAAGCACTATCTATAGTGTTGTAAAATTTACAAAACTCTATATTTAGTGCTTATTTTATTTTTTAGATTCGTTCGCGATTATTCATATAAGGTTGAAGAACTTTTGGTAAAACAAGATCTTCCCCATCTTGAAAATTCTCAATTGCCGCCACCAAACATCGCGCAAGTGAAACAGCTGTACCATTCAAAGTGTGAACAACTTGCAATTCACCATTTTCACGACGCACGCGAATATTCAAATTTCGTGCTTGATAGTCGGTGCAGTTTGAGCAACTCGTAATTTCACGATAATTGCCATCCACTGGGCTCCAATACTCAATGTCATATTTCTTCGAAGCTGGCGCGCCCAAATCACCGCTGGCAATATTGACCACACGGTAAGGAATGCCGAGCTCTTGATAAATTTCTTCTTCAACGGCCAAAATTTTTTCATGAGTTTCAGCACTCTGCTCTGGCAAAGTATAAGCATACATTTCAAGCTTATTGAATTGATGAACACGGAAAAGCCCACGCGTGTGCTTACCGTAAGCTCCCGCCTCTTTTCGATAGCAAGGAGAATAGCCAGCGTAAAAAATTGGCAAATCTTTTTCGTTCAAAATTTCACCAGCGTGAAAACCAGTTAATGACATTTCAGCAGTTGCAATCAAACTTAAATCTTCGCCTTCAATAAAATATTCATCACTTTGTTCGCTTGAACGAGGCGCGAATCCAGTTCCCGTGGCAACTTCACCGTTAACCATATGCGGAACGGTCATAAAATTAAAGCCTTTCGAAATCAATTTATTCAACGCAAACTGATAAATAGCATTTTCAAGAAGCGCCAAATCTCCTTTCAAGAAATAGAATTTAGTTCCAGCAACCTTCGAGCCACGCTCAAAATCAACCCAACCTTTTTTGTTTGCAAAATCTAAGTGGTCTTCGGCGCCTTTACGGCTTTCGAAAAGTTCTTCGCCCCAAGTTTTTACCAAATCATCTTCACCTTCCTCGCCAATCGGCACATCAGCTTGAAGAATATTTGGAATACTGTTTAAAGCATTCGAAAGTTTTTCGTCAAGTTCGCGATAAGTTTTTTCAAGCTCGGCAAGCTCTTCTTTGATTTTCTTGCCTTCTGCAATTTGTTCATCACTTGGCCTTCCACCAGAGTTTTTCATCGAGGCTGCAATTTGGTTACGGCGAGTTCGAAGTTCGTCAATTTGAGCCGTAAGAGCTTTTCTTTCGTCGTCGAGCGAAATGACAGCTTGAACATCAGCATTTTTATAACCTTTATTCAACGCATCTTTTTGCACACGCTCGGCATTTTCACGAATAAATCTAATATCTAACATATAATAATTATACTACAGTTTTGGCAAAAAAATAACCCCTTTTTAACTTGACTTTATTAATATAAAATTATATAATATGCAAGTATTAGTTCTTTAAAAAACTTTACGGAAAAAAATCTAGGAGGACGTTTTTTATGTCAAAAACAACAAACGACAATTTTGTAGAACCGTTACTTAGCAAGGCTAAACTAGAAGAGCTACAAGAAGAATACTCAATAATCTTGTGTGAAATTATTGAGTATATCACAAAAAACCTCGGCCAATCGATCAAACGGCAAACAATTCCATTTGACTATTTTAATCATTGGAGGAAGTATTCCACAAAAATTAGCGTCCCAAAAGAAACAGCAATTGAATTTGGCTATGGAAATAATAAATTTATTGAAGTTCGCGGAACCGTCAATAGGAAGTTTTATATTCATGAAGAATATGAGGCCGAAAAAGACGGCGTAGAACAAATTATCTTCTTAATAGAGCCAGAATTGATTTTGAAATCTGATAAGCCAAGTCAAAACGGGAAAATCACTCGCTATCATGAAGTGATTTCGGAAGAAGTGAAGAAGTTTTTAACAAATCTTTCGAAAGATGCTTATGAAAGCCTACATGAGCAACTTTGTATTGACGGAGTAATTGAAGTCCCCATTACTTTGCCAGAAGGTATTCATCCGCTGACGCTGTATAAATACTTTAAGCGGTATAAGGATAAGGCATTATTTAGAAACGTCGCTGGGTTCAGGCGGCCCCATGCTAATAGCGAGGCTCGCAAACAGGGGTATAACCTGTATGTAAAAGTAACTGGACTGGATTTTTAACCTTAAAGCTCCAATTTCAATTTGGGGCTTTTTAATTGACTTTTATTTTTAAAAGTGTTATAATTTATATTATAACACTTTCCCTTTAAAGGGACGCAATTTAAGGAGGAACGCCTATGGCCACCACAACACTTTCAACAAAAAACGCCGCGCTTATTCAAGAATCACGTGAAGCCCGTGTTAAAGAATATCACGATGAGCTTTCAAAGAAAATTCGTGATTTTTTTGCGGGATTAAGCGATCAAGATATTGAGTACGCAGTTAGTCACTGTACTGTAGGACGCAAATATATTATTGAGTTTCCTATTAGTGACCTTTTCGAAGAAGAAAATTACTATGATATTGACAATATCATCAGAATGGATCCATTATTCAAAGCTGTTAGTCGAGTTTTACCCTTCAAAAAGGGAGAAACTAAAATGGCACGAGTATGGCTCAAAGGAGACATTCGCAAATTCTTGCCAGAAAATCACAAATTATATCACAACGGAAAATCCAATTAAGTTTGCGGTCAACACGCCTCGCCAAAATGGCGGGGTTTTTCTATTGACTTTTTTATTTTTTTATGTTATTATAGTTATGTTTTAAAGCAAAAAACAAAAAGGAATCAAATGAAACAAAAAAAGATTAAAAAAGTAATTGAATACTTTGACCCAATTTTTAAAAAGAATTTTAAATTAAAAATTGAAAAAAATAACAAAGAAATAAAAATTGAACTACCCAACGAAAAAAACTTCTTTCGTGGCGTGAGCTTTAGTGAAAATGTTAGCCTAAAAAAGGTGGCAAATGGAAGCTGGATCAAAACTTTGCATGCAAAATTTGGAGCTGGTGCAGAAGAACTGTTTGGCGTGAATGAAATCAACGAAGAAAGTGAGTTAGAATCTCGCGACGTGCGAATCATCGCCTTTATCGAAAAGAGTTTGGCTTAATATAACTAATTTTAATAATAAAAGACCTCTTAAATTTTAACAAAAGAGGTCTTTTATCTTATCTATTCTATTTAATAGTTTCTCTTAATAACAATTATAGAAATCACAGAAAGTGCAGCACCACCCATGAAAAGTAAATTCTTAACAAAATTATTTTCGAAACCTGTGTTTGGTGCACTAATGTTTTCTTTTGGTTTCTTCTCTTCTTTTACTGGGTTCGAAGGTTTTTCAGGCGCAGGAACGCTTTTCTTTTTATAAACAAATGTTACAATCTTTACACCTTCTTCAACTTTTCCGGTTTTAGGCGATGAGTTTTTAAGCAGCTCGGCTTTTTCGAATCCTTCAAATTGCTTTTCTTCGGCAGTATAGTCTGTGCCCACTTGAACTTTATTCGATAACAAAACTTCAGGAGCAAGGCTTGTGCCGTTTTCATCTTGATAGCGCACAATCACAGATCCACGCTTTTTAATATCTGCGTAAGATTTCATTTTTGTGCCGCTTATAACACCTGCAGCTGGTTTATCTAGAGAAAAGTACTTATCATCACCTCGGTAAATTTCTGTAGTTGCAGAAATTGGGTTCAATTTATTCTCGTTATAGTTAATTGTTTTTTCGCTAGTATCCAAAATAGTTAATTTTGGCAAGAATTGATAAATAGATTTATCATCAGCAATTTCTACAATCTGATATACAAGCTCGTGACTTGAATTTTTTATAACTTTATACTTTAAGTTTACACCAGTCTTAAGCAAGACGCCTTTTGAAGTAGCGTTATCGCCAAAGTTAGCATATAACTCCTGAGTATTTATAG
Organism: uncultured Saccharimonas sp. (SeqCode); assembly: GCA_963518805.1. Lineage (GTDB taxonomy): Bacteria > Patescibacteriota > Saccharimonadia > Saccharimonadales > Saccharimonadaceae > Nanogingivalis. The sequence continues at coordinate 178,783 of CAUQKG010000001.1, forward strand.
TGCCGACTGCTCCCTCTTTTGGATTCAATTTTGCGTCAAATGCAACTCCAGAGGATTGCGGTAGCTTCATCTTGAAGATATCACCCGGCTTAATATGCTTAGAACTATTTTTATCCGTTTGAGCCAAACTAAAGTCAAATATAGTACCATTTAAATTCTCACCATCTTGGCTAGAGGCATGAAAAATATTAAACCTAAAGTCTACCGCTGGCGATGTCTTACCATACCCATTGATCGTACCAGTTTTACGCACAATATCTTTATCATTAACCTTTACGACTTGCTCAGCGTTATATTTATGATTCACCCAAGCAGCATAATTATAAGCAACAATATCTATCGACAACTCCATATTAGAGAATTTTTTAGCTTGATCATTGAATATTAGCTTATATTCTGAGTTTCTACCAACGCTCTTTTCCGGAATAATATCTTCTGCTCCAGGATTACCCTTAATAGACTTTTGACCGAAGACACCAACACCAACATTTTTATCAGATTTGACAAACTTCATCTTACCAATGATTGTATCTTTGTAACGGATATCTCTGTCTTCTAGCCCACCATCATTAAGGCTTTCGAACCTAAGATCGATATAATCGCCAGCATTAATATTCTGTCCATTCTTAACATTTATATTAACCTTAGTATTAGTTCGGTTGAATGAGCCGCCTGATTGGAGTTCTTTAATATCACCCGTTGCATCAACATCAATTCTCTTTGCCGTGTCGGCAAACGCGGGTTGAGCTAAAAATAAAGCACAAACAGCACCCATGAAAGCATAAACTGCTATTTTATTCTTAAACATTTCTCTCCCTTTATTTTTTACTACTTATGCTTAAAATTATAACTGGTTATGCATAAAAAGTCAAGACTTAAAAATCATAAAAATAAAACTCCACCATTAGTGGTAGAGTTTTATTGTAAAAAATTATTTATTATTTGTTAACACCAAGTTCAATTCGTGAGAATTGTCGCACAACGATATTTTCACCAAGTTTTGCAACAGTTTCTTTCAAGAATTGTTCAACTGTTTTGCTATCATCCATAATGTAAGTTTGTGAAAGAAGAACTTTTTCAGCAAAGTATTTTTTCACTTGACCGTCAACAATTTTGGCAGCAATTTCAGCTGGCTTTCCTTCTTTCGAAACTCGCTCTTCAGCTTCAGCTTTAACACGAGCGATTTCTTCAGCTGGAATATCAGCCTCAGTAGCGTAAACTGGCGCCATAGCAGCAATTTGCATAGCAATTTGGTGTGCAAAGTTTTTGAAATCTTCAGTTCGTGCAACGAAATCAGTTTCACAGTTAACTTCAACAATCACACCAATTCGGCCACCGTGAACGTAAGCCTCAACCAAACCTTCACGAGCTTCGCGGTCACCTTTTTTCTCAGCCTTTGTTAGACCTTTTTTGCGAAGAGCTTCAAGTGCTTTATCAAAATCACCTTCAGCTTCAACAAGGGCTTTTTTGGCATCGGTCAAGCCAAGACCTGTCAATTCTTTTAGTTTCTTAATTTCTTCAATAGAAACAGCCATTTTTATCCTTTCGAATTTAAGAATTATTTATCAGTTTTAGCTTCTTTGATAGCTTCAATCACATAATCTAACAGCAATTTAACACCTTTAATAGCGTCATCATTCGCTGGAATTACGTAATCAATTCCGTCTGGGTTCACATTTGTATCAACAATTGCAACCACTGGAATATTCAAAGTTTTAGCTTCACGAATTGCGTTTGCATCAGCGATTGCATCAGTTACAAACAAAATTCCTGGGCGCCCCATTAAGTCTTTGATTCCACCGTATTTTATATTTAAAGCTTCAATTTCTTCAGCATATCGTTGAACTTCAAGTTTCGAATAGCGTTTTGCAAGTTCACCGCTGGCCATTCGTTTTTCAAGAGTTTTCAATTTCTTGATTTGTTGGTTTACAGTGGCTGAGTTTGTAAGCATTCCGCCAACCCATCGTTCAACAACATATGGTTGTTTTACGCTTTCAGCAGCTTCACGAACAGCTTCTTTAACTTGTTTTTTAGTTCCAACAAAAAGAACTTTTCGGCCAGATTCAACAGCTTTAGTAATAGCTGGAAGAGCTTTTTCAAGACCTTCAACAGTTTTAGTTAGGTCGATAATGTGGCTATCTTGACGCTTACTGTGAATGTACGGCGCCATTTTTGGGTGCCAGCGTGAAGTTTTGTGACCAAAATGAACGCCAGCTTCAAGCAATTGCTTGATGTCAACTTTTACAGACATTTTAACTCCTTTGTCTTCATTTTTGGGGATAATTTCGAAAAACTCTCGAAAGGAATTCTCCCAAAAATTGTTTCATTAATTTATATTACTGTTTAATTTTATCATATAAGATGCCCAAAATCAAGCAACACATAGGTTAAGATTAAAGAATTGCAAGAAATTAAATTTCCTTTCTGAGTGAGAAAAAGTCGCTAGTATTTATTTGGAAAATATTCTTTTCCCAACTGCCATAAATACTGATCAATTTCTTTAAGATTAAATTCTTCTAATCCATAGTACTCTCTAAAAGCAATAATTATATTTTTAAATTTTTGATAATCTTTTAGGTTTGAATTCTTAAATTTAGAAAATTTATCTGTTTTTCTAAAGTATTTCAATACCTTTTCTACATAGCTATCATAAATAGGGTATTCTTTAGGATTATGATGGGAACAGTATTTAGTAGAAAAAGAATAGAACTTTCTAGTTACACCATTGATAGTAACATTTTGAATTTCATTAACTAAAGTTACATCACCTTGTCTCAACCTCTCGTCAATTTTAAGACTCAGTATATGTTCTGCAACTGGATAAACTGAGAAAATATTTGTACTATAAAAATCATTCAACGTAGCAACCTTTAATAAGATGTCAGAAATTTCTTCGTTACTTGGTAACAGCTCAAAAAATAATTTATCTAAAGCATCTTCTTGCAACTTATAATTTTTAAGATTTTTCCACGATTTCAAGTATTTTTCAACTTCAACGGCTGATGGTTTAGGAATAACAATATCTGATTCTTTATTCATGAGCGCATTATATCATACTTAGAGCAAAAAAGAAAAGAGGCTTCAACCTCTTTTCCGCCATCTCTAGCTATTAAAAGTTAAAGCTTTTTTCGAATAACAGCTACACTAGTGATTAAAGTTAAAATAATATAATTTAACGCAAGTAATGCATTAGAATTCTGTTTTTCTACACCAGTATTTGGAGCATAAAGCCAAACTGGAGATATTTTTGTTTTAAATTCACCTTTATTGTCTATTTCCTGTGCTGGAATTTTATCATCTTTCGGAATTATATTCTTTTTATAAATAATATTTTCAACAATATTTTCACTATTAGCATTAACTGCTAATTCATTTACCGCTTCTTTATCGTAAGTATATCCTTCAATCTTCGGAGCATTAACCTTTTCGAAAGTATGAGCTTTTTTCCAATCACTATCATCAACAGTATAAGTTCCTTCAACTAATTTACCACGATAACATGACCCGTTAGTAATTCGTTTGAAATATGCCTTCTGAACTGTAGGTTTAGCAGCAATAGATCCATCTTTATACAAATAATTAATCGTTCGTTGTACAGTTTTATTTTCTACAAAACTGCAGGGGTATATAGGTGGAGTATCCACTGTATCAAAATCCTGAATAATATCTCCATTGATATCTTTCACTTTAGACACCACAGAGAGCTGCCTCAACCATGGATCTAGTAGCATAGATGAAACATCAATAGTTGTAGAAAATGTTCCGTCTGCTTGAACGATTGCCGAACCATTTTTAACAGGATTATCCAACATAAATCCCTCATTAACTCCAAATGTTACAGTTTCACCTGCGGGTACATTTTTAGTAGTTCCAGTAATATTTAAAATTCCACGTTTTTCATCTAATGTTATAGTTGTATCGATATTAGTTTGCGCAATATAATCTATACCGAAAACATCATTATCTACCCCAGGGCCATAAGGAGCGTAACCGTTCCAAGAACCCTTCATGCTAACAAATAATTTTCCATAAGGTAATGACGAAATATCTATATCAACCTTATATGGAGTGCCATCTTGTTCAAAATAATTATTTGTTATTTTTTCATATTCTTTCACGCCAATATAATTTTCTTTCGTTACTGGAACGCTAACCATTTTACCACCTGTAGTTTTTACAATGGCAGTGAGTGTCTGGTTTTTTGCATTTTCCAAATTCTCAATTTGGCCATAAATCGTAAGGGTCTTTTGTGAATCAATACAGTATTTTCTTATACTAATTGTATAGTTAGAATTTCCAACTACACCGCTAGTATTACCGCACCGCTCTACAGAAGCGTATGCACTATTATTTACTCCCTCAGAAAAAACGCCAAAAATAGAAAAGGCGCAAAATAGGATAAAAAACCCAAATTTTCTTTTCATATATTACTCCATATTTAAAATTTATTTCAAGACTATCCTAATACACCTTAAAACTAAAAGCAAGCATAGGCATTTTATTTTATTTAAAATATTATATAATATGCTTATTTTTAACTTAATTTTCTATTTACTTTCTTAAAATAATATGTTAAAATAGAAAAGTTATGAAAAAGAATTTACATCCAACCGAATATCGCCCTGTCGTATTTAGCGACGAGGTGGCTGGATTTGCTTTCTTGACTCGCTCAACAGCAGATTCAAAAGAAACTATCAAATGGGAAGACGGCAACGAATACCCACTTGTAAAAATGCACATCTCAAGTGCCTCTCACCCATTCTTTACTGGTGAAGAAAAAATCATCGACACCGAAGGTCGCGTTGACCGCTTCAAACGAGCTCAAGAAATGGCCGCTGCTCGTAAAGAAGCTTTGGCAAACAAAGCCAAAAAGCAAGCTGCTGAAAAAGCTAAAAAAGCTGAACGATAATTCATCTAGAAAAATCTCGCAATTAAATGTGAGATTTTTTATTTTACTATTCTAACTGCCAATCAATTGGAGTTTCACCATTTTGTTCTAAAAATTTGTTCGCTTTCGAAAAAGGCCTTGAGCCAAAAAATCCACGCCGCGCTGAAAATGGCGAAGGATGCGCACTCTCAATTTTAAGGTGTTTTGAGTTAGTTATTCGGGCACCAATTTTTTGTGCATGCGCTCCCCACAAAATAAAAACTAATGGCTTTTCGAAATCATTTAAAAAGTCTAAAACATGTTCTGAAAATTCCATCCAACCAAAATTTGCGTGGCTTGCTGGCTTGCCTTTTTCAACGCTAAAAGAAGTATTTAGTAGTAAAACACCTTGTTCCGCCCAAGATTCTAAAAAACCATCGCTGGCTGGCTCAATTCCTAGGTCGCTTTGCAGTTCTTTATAAATATTTTGCAAACTTGGTGGAATTTTAACGCCTTTTTTAACCGAAAAACTCATTCCGTGCGCCTGCCCTTCTCCATGATAAGGATCTTGACCGATAATCACAACTTTAGTTTTTTCAAGCGGGCATTTTTTAAAGCAAGAAAAAATCTCTTCTCTTGAAGGAAAAATCTCTTTCGAAATACGCTCGTGTTCAACTTTTTGCCACAACTTTTTAAAATATGGCTTGGTGGCTTCATTTTCGATAAATTCTCGCCAAGAGGTTATTTTCATATCAAAATCTTATCATAACCACAATCAAATTTCAATACTTCAAATTTATGCGAATTTCTGGTATAATATTTTATATGCCAAAAATTGATCTAAATCTTGAGAAACTTAAAACTGAGCGCGAAGAAATTCAGGCTTTTTTGAACGAGCCAAACGCTTATTCTTCGCCTGATTTTTCTGCCAAAAACAAGCGATTCACCGAACTTGAAAAAATTATTGAGCGTGGTGAACTACGTGAAAATCTTGAAAAAAATATCGAAGAAGCGCGCGAACTTGCTGGTCTTGAAACTGGTGAGCTTGCAGAACTTGCCAAAATTGAAATTGCCGAAAGTGAAGAAAAACTTGCCAATCTTGAGCAAGAGCTTTTCGAAATGCTTCTACCAAAAGACCCAAACAATGATAAAAACGTGATCGTTGAAATTCGTGCAGGAGCTGGTGGCGACGAAGCTTCCCTTTTTGCGAGCGAACTTTACCGCATGTATTTGCGATATTGTGAACAAAATGGCTTAAAAACCGAACTTTTGAGTGAATCCGCAAACGATGCTGGCGGCTATAAAGAAGTTGTTTTTGGAGTAAAAGGCGACGCTCCTTATTCAAAATTAAAATTCGAAAGTGGTGTTCATCGAGTTCAGAGAATTCCAGCTACCGAATCACAGGGGCGGATTCACACTTCAACCGTAACAGTAGCAGTTTTGCCTGAGGCCGAAGAGGCTGATATTGAAATCAATCCGAATGATTTGCGAATCGATGTTTATCGCTCGGGTGGTCATGGTGGCCAGAGTGTGAACACGACCGATTCTGCTGTGCGAATCACCCACATTCCAACTGGTATGGTGGTTACAAACCAAGATGAAAAATCACAAATTAAGAACAAGGAAAAAGCCCTTGGAATTTTGCGTGCGCGCCTACTTCAAGCTAAAATTGATGAAGAAAACGCCAAACTTACCGCCGAACGCCGTAGCCTAATTGGCTCTGGCGACCGCTCCGAAAAGATTCGAACTTACAACTTCCCGCAAGATCGCATCACCGACCACCGGATTGGCTTCTCAAGAAGCAATATTCCAGCCGCAATGAATGGGCAAATTTCAGATATTGTTGAACACTTACAAGCTGCCGAGCTTGAATTCTTGGCCGCTAACGCTTCAGAAAATAACTAATTTATGCGAGAGACTATTGAATCTTGGCTGAAAAAATCAGCTCAAAAACTTAGAAATGCTAAAATTGAAAGCTCAAAACTTGATGCTGAGCTAATTTTAGCAAACGTTTTAAAAGTTGAACGAACTTTTTTACATGCAAATCCGCAAAAAAAGCTTTCGAAAAATGTTATTTTTCACGCAAATAATTTTTTAAATAAGCGCCTGAAGAGGATTCCGCTCGCTTATATTTTTCGAGAAAAAGAGTTTTTTGGAAGAACTTTTTTCGTGAACGAAAATGTACTGGTTCCTCGCCCAGAAACTGAAACCTTAATTGAAATTACTAAAAAAATTGCCAAAAATGGCGATAAAATTTTAGATGTTGGTACAGGTTCTGGAATAATTCCAATCACTCTAAAAGCTGAGCTTGGCGAAAATATAGATCTTTTTGCGAGCGATATTTCGCTTCAAGCGCTTTCTGTGGCGAATCTAAACGCTATAAAAATCCTTGAAAGTAAAATTGAGCTTTTCGAAAGTGACCTTTTAAGCCAAATACCGTCAGAAATTCTTTCAAAAATAACAATAATTACAGCAAATCTACCTTATGTCAATAAAGATTGGGTAAATTTCAAAAAGAATAATGAGCTACATTATGAACCACAAATTGCACTTTATGCTCAGAAAAATGGATTAGAGACAATTTTTAATTTAATTTTTCAAGCTCAGGATTTACCAAAATTGCAAAAAATTATTCTTGAAGCTAATCCTTCTCAATTTGAGGAAATTGAAAATTACGCCAAAAAATGTGGTTTTTCAAAAACTTATTCAGAAAATTACACAATTGTTTTTGAGAAAAAATAACCCAACAAGGGGTTATTTTTATTTATGATATTCTTCAAGAGTTGCGCGAGTGGATTTTTCTCTACCGTCTCGAATATAAGAAATTTCAACAGTATCACCAACAGACTTTTCGCCGATTAAGGAACTAACGCTGGAATTTTTAGAAACCTCAACACTATCAATTTTTGTGATTATATCTCCGTCCTTTAAACCAGCTTTTTGTGCAGGGCTACCATAGACAATAGCATTACCTTTTCTTGACTTAACTAAAGCACCTTTCGAAACATCAAGATTATATTTTTTTCTAATTTGCGGATTGATTGATATATAACTCGCTCCAAGATAAGCTCGTTTCGGATCCTTACCTTCGCTAATAGACTTTAAGATACCCTTTACTGAAGAGATTGGTATTGCAAAACCAATACTTTGAGCTTTAGAGGCGACCGCAGTATTAATTCCAATCACCTGACCTTGTGCATTCACTAAAGGACCACCAGAATTTCCACTATTAATTGCTGCGTCTGTTTGAATCATATCAGTCAAAACTTCTCTTAAAGAACCGTCTTCACTAGAAGCCTCAACCGTACGACCAATTCCAGAAATAATACCACTCGTAACAGTGCCGTCATATTCGCCTAAAGCATTTCCGATCGCAATCACTTGCTGTCCAATATTTATCTTCTTCGAATCTCCAAGTTCGGCGGCTTTCAATCCTTTTGCGTTCGAAATCTTTAAAATTGCAATATCGCTCATTGGGTCAACCATAACCACTCTGACGCTTTCATAAGAATCGCCGCTATTAGTAATAACTAAAATTTCAGAAGATTTTTCAATAACGTGTTTGTTTGTTAAGATATAGCCATTTTCACTAATAATAATTCCCGTTCCTGCGCTTGCAGAATCTTCTGTTGAATAAAAGAATCTTGAACTTTTTTGATTTTTACTAACAATAGAAACAACACTTTGCGAAACTCTATTCGCAACCGATTCAATTGAATTAGAATCCATTTGATTCGCAAAATTTGAAGCTTTATCACTCGCCGAAAAGTTGAATTTTGCAGACCCAGTTTTATTCTTATTTAATAAATTACTTTTTGATATGATTTGAGCTAAAATAATTACACAAAAGACAGCCACCACCATAATTATGGCTATTAAAAATTGACTTTTTGGCTTTTTAAAATATTTTCGAAAATTCATATTTTAACCTTTCGCAACTGGGATTGAAGAAAAGAATAACAATAAAGTCAAGATGAGAATTGTTGCAAAAATCACCTCTGGTAGAAATTCTTTTCGTTCCCTTTCTTTATCTTTATCTGAAACGATCACATTAAAACCAATAAAACTTAAAACTGTTAAAATAATTGCTGCCTGAGGAATTACAAAATTAAAATATGGCGCAAAGTTAATGCGATAGCCAATCACCAAAAAGTTAAAAATCCAAGCAAATTCAGCAATAATTAAACCCCAAAAAAGACTAAAAATCTCAATATTTAAATCTGCATAAGATGAAATAATGTGCCGAATTGTTGAATATCCGAGCAAGAATGCCAAGATAAAAATTAAAGCTTCGTTCCAACCGTAAGTAATCGAATATAAAGCCGAAAACCCAAAGAATACGGTGAAAAGAGCTTGAACTTGCACGAATAATTCTTTTGAACTCGGTTTGATAATTGTTAACCAAAATATGTATAAAGCCAATAGTAGCCCTTGCGAGAAGATATAATCTATACCTGTTGAGAACATTAAAATAACTATACTCAACGAAAAGATTAAATCAACAAGATTTGATTTTACGTTTGCGAGCCAAAATCTTGGCCGAACAGCAAAAGTTCGCCATTTGCTCACAAAAACCAAAAGAATTGCAATCCAAGGAGTTTTAGTAATATAAATAGAGAGCCAAACAATAACCGCCAAAACAATATTTAAAAAAATATGCGCAATATTTCCCCAAAAAGAATGTTTTTTCGAAATTCTAATAAAATCCATACTTTCTCTATTATATCACACAATTTTAAAAATAACCATAATTGAAAATCTTTAAAAATCATGCTAAAATATAAAAATGAAGAGTAATTTTTGGCAACGGCATCCTCGAATAGCCGACACTTTCGGGATTTTTGTTTTCTTTTTTTGTGTAACTTTAGGAACAATCTTTATTAATACTTTTATTTTTCAAAGCTTCACTATTGTTGGCTCGAGTATGGAACCAACTTTCAAAGACGGCGATAAAGCCATTATAAATCGTCTACCCTTAACTTGGGCAAATTTTACGAACACAAAATTTATACCAAAACGTGGTGAGATCATTGTTTTCGAAAACCCACAGTTTATCGACGGAATGAAAGATCAATATATTATTAAACGCGTGATCGCCTTTGCTGGTGAAAAAGTAAAGGTAGAAAAAGGAAAATTGATAGTTTACAACGATAAACATCCTAACGGTTTCAGCCCAGACGATAATTTTAATAATGAACCAAAAAAGTATACAAGTCATGATGGAGAATGGACTGTTCCAGAAAATGAAATATTCGTTTCAGGTGATAATCGCGAAGGAAATAATTCATACGATTCCCGAAGCGGTCTTGGTACTGTTCCACTGTATAAAATTGTTGGCCCTGTTGCCTTTCGAATCTTTCCTTTTAATAAAATTCGCAATTTTGAATATTCACAAAACTATTAAAATATAAAAATAACCCTTTTAACGGGGTTATTTTATTTTGAAAGAATTTCCTCAAGTCGCTTTAGCTCTTCTTCGCTTTTAAATTTAATGACGATCTTTCCTGAACCTCTTGCAGAAGTTTTAATATCCACATCTGCACTCAGTTTTTTCGAAATATGCTTAACTGTTTTTTCGAAAGGATTGTTCACTTTTTTAGGTTCAACTTTTTTAGACTCTTCAATCTGTTTTTTATAATTCACCAAGAATTGTTCAATTTTACGTGAGCTCCAATTTTCCTCAATAATTTTTGGCAGAATTTTCTTGATAGTTTCCTCACCAATCTTTAAAAGTGGGCGCGCTTGACCTTCTTTTAGTTCACCAGAAATAATATAATCTTTAACAATTTGTGGAAGTTTTAACAAACGCAAAGTGTTTAAAACCGCACTTTCGCTCCTTCCGCCAACGCGTTCGCCAATTTCCTTTGCCGTTAAATTAAATTGTTCACGAAGTTTCAAATAAGCTTCAGCCATCTCAAGAACATTTAAATTATCGCGCTGAATATTTTCGATCAAACTTAATTCAAGGCGGTTTTGGTCAGAAAGCTCGCGAACAACCGCGGGAACTCTTTCTAACCCCGCGAGCTTTGAGGCGCGATAACGCCTCTCACCAGCGACAATTAAAAACTTCGAGTTTTTTCGAACAACTACGATTGGCTGTAAAACACCATGAATCCTAATTGAGTTTGCGAGTTCTTCAAGCTTTTCTTTATTAAAGTGCCGGCGAGGTTGCTCTGGATCAGGCGAAATATCACTAATTTTTATCTCTTTTAGTTGGCTTTTATCATATTCCAAACCTAACTCTGAATCGATTTTTTCATCAACAATCATCTCGGTTGGAATCAAAGAAGAAAATCCACGACCAAGTCCTTTTTTTGCCATTATTTGCCCCCTTCTATACGCTGAATAATCTCTTTCGAAACTGCTTTATAAGCACGAGCGCCCTTGCTGAATCTATCATAAACACCAATCGGAACACCATGACTTGGAGCTTCTGCGAGACGAATATTCCGCGGAATTGCATTCGAAAAAATCTTATCTGGAAAGAATTTTTTAATTTCTTCGAGAACTTGCCCACCTAAAGTTGTGCGAGAATCCACCATTGTTGGTAGAACTCCAAGGAGCTCGAGGTTTGGATTCATCCCCTTTTTTACAAGTTTCATGCTTTCAAGAAGCTGGCCAAGGCCTTCCATCGCGTAAAATTCAGCCTGAACTGGTAGGATTAAATAATCACTCGCAATAAAACCATTCACAGTCAATAAACTCAAACTTGGTGGAGAATCCAAAATAACATAGTCAAAATCGGCTTCAACAGTTTTTAAAGCATCTTTCAATCGAGTAAATCGACCTTTCGCTGACGCAAGCTCAACTTCGGCATTAGCTAAAATCGGCGTGCTTGGTGCAATTTTTAATTTCGAAAATTCTGTTTCAATAATAATTTCACCTAATTGTTTTTCGCCAGAAACTACATCCGCCATAGTAAAATCAAGATTATTTTTATCAATACCAAGACCGCTAGTTGCATTTCCTTGTGGGTCAAAATCAACAAGAAGTGTTCGAAAACCTCGCTTTGCAATAAAATAAGCAATATTTATAGCGCTGGTTGTTTTACCAACCCCCCCTTTTTGATTGGTTATCGAAATCACCTTCATAATGTTCATATTATATCACAAACCTTTAGCACTTTCAACTTTATTTTAATCTTGATTTTTGGAATTTTGTATGTTAAAATAATAAAGATATTAAATTTAATGAGGATTTTATGAAAAAAGCAGTCATAAAAGTTGGCGGTAAACAATTTATCGTTAGCGAAAAAGAGACCCTTCTGGTGGACCTCCTCCCGCAAGGAACAAAAGAGCTCGAACTTGATGCTTTGATGCTTATTAATGGCGACAAAGTGGAAGTTGGAACTCCTGTTGTGAAAGGCGTGAAAGTTTCCGCTAAAGTTGTTGACGAACTTGTTAAGGGCGAAAAAATCCGTGTGATCCGTTACAAGGCTAAAAAACGAGTTCACAAAGAAAACGGACATCGTCAAAAATACACTAAAATTGAAATTGCTTCAATTAAATAATTAAAAGGCGGCCAGCCATTCAAAAAACTAGCTCTCTACTCAAGGGCTAGTTTTTTATTTTTCATTCATAGATTTAACTATATATATTTTAGGGTTGGCATATTCGACAAAAAGCTTAATATTTAAATTGTGCGACATAATCATTTTACTAACTTTTTAAAGTAAGTCCAGTAAAGCCGAAAAAAATAAACCCCGCTTATACGAGGTTTATTCAGTTTTCGAAACTATTTTTTCTCTACTTTTTCAGATTTTTTAGCTTCATGAGTTTTTGTCGCTTCAGATTTAACAACATCATTTGCTTTTTTCGTAAATTCAGCAGTTGCTTTTTTCATTTCTTCACGACTTCGGTACCAGTAGGCTACGGCACCAGTAATCGCCATAATCGCAATCACCATCATTGCAGCCTCAGCAGGACCAGTATGTGGTAGTTCACTTGGAACTTCAGCACATTTCGGATCATTAGCTGCAAGATTTTCAAGACCCGTAATTTTACATTTATCGTTACAATTTGGGTCATTCTTCTTTAAGTTTCCTTTTCCAGGAATTTCACAAAATTCTTTGCGTTCTTGCGGTGTACAATTTTTTTGCACAGTTATAGTTGCTTTATCAGACTTTCCGCCGTTTTCAGTTAAAACTTGAGCCGTATTTGTGATTGTATTGTTTCCACAAATTAATTTCGAAGCATCAATTTTTGCACGGAAGGTTATCGTTGCAGAACCACCAAACGAGTAATTTCCGATATTAACTCCAGATTTCACAATATTATCACTCAAGATTTTACCAGCAGCATCTGATGGAGTTGTAATTCGAGTTGTTCCAGGAATAAGAACTAATCCAGCAGGAAGTAAATCTTTAATATTTACATTATTTTGTGAAATTGTTCCAGTGTTCTTATAAGTGATTTTAAATTCAACTTCATCATTTAAACCAATATTTTGATTTTTTGCAAAATTATTTACACCAGCTTTCGAAACTGTTTTAGTTGTTTCGAAATCTGCATAATCTGCTTTGAATCGATAAGTTATAACACCTGAATATTGGTCACATCCAGGGAGTATTCCATTTAAGCTATCATAACCAAGGTTTGTGCCAGAACCGAATAGATTTCCTCCATTCAAGATTTGACCATTTGCTGCACCTTTTGTTGTAATTTTAGCTGAGCCTTGAATATATCTCAAAGCAACATCTCGCGAAGGAGAACGCAAAACAGCTTGGTCCCAAACTTTCTGTGGTCGGGCGTTTCGAGCGGTAATTTCTGCCCGCACAAGACCCTCTTTACCTTTCGCAATAGCTGAAGGAACAATTGTATTAAGTTTTGCACCTAAAGCAATTCCACGATAGCTATTCTCTTTTGAATTTAAAGAGCTTTTTGCATTATTGTGATAATAGATATAAACTTCGTATTCTCGACCAGGTACAATATCAATACTATCAACAAAATTTCCCACGCCAGCTTGACGAACTCGAACAAAATTTCGTTCATCCCCAACGGTTGGATTATTTGTAATAGAGTTAAATGTTACATAGTCGGCAGGGTTTTCGGCAGTGAAGGTTTTCCTTTCTGGACCATAAGCGAAAGCACTTCCGCCTAAAGCTACCGCCCCGATGAGGGCTGCGAATGCCGCAACCCCCAAAGTTTGTAATTTATTTTTTACTAACATTTCTTACCTTTTTTATTTTATTGTTGTGTATTATTTTGATTTGTAGCAGCTGAAGAGCCATATGTTTGGTTATAATTTTGTTGAGCTGCCCAAACATCGTTATAATTCACAGTTTCACCACCAATATTTACAGTTTTGTTCTGTGCTTGTTCAGCCTCGCGAGCCTTAGCTTCAGCTTCAGCCTGTGCTTGTCTAGCTTGTTCCGCAGCTTGCGCTTGAGCTTCTGCAGTAGTCTCACCAGTATATTCAGCTGGTTGTTCACCTATTTTTGAGACATCTATAGATTCATCAACACCTTCAGCTTTTATTCTATCAGTTGCTGCTCCAGGAGTAACTTCAGGATTTATATTATTGTTTCTTTCCTCTTGAGAAGCTTCACCTATTAATTCACCTTTATCCATTCTAGTAACCGCATTATCTATATTATAGATAGACTGATCAGTCTTAAATTTAGTATTATCATGTTCTTCGGGTGGAGTTTCTGGAGTTGGAGGTGTATCTGGTGTAGTAGGAGGCGTTTCAGGTGGGGTTTCTGGTGTAGGTGCCGGTGGTTTTTCAGTATCTGGAGCTGGTGGGGTATAAGCTTCTTCGAATGGAATTACTGGAGTTGTCCAAGTGTTTGGAACTTCAGCAATCTTCTTCATAACCATTTGCTTACACTGGTCACGAATCAAAATTTGTTGCCCATTCTTCAATTCAACTACGCGAGCTGTTCCGCCAAACGCACCTTCAGCATGAGCATAATCTTTATTAGAATTCACAAATAGCGAGTAATAATCACCATCCAAAGTTTGATTTCCAACAACTTTAGCGCCTTCCATATATTTCGAATATGCATCATTCAATTTTTGAAAAGCCGTTTGATCGCCATTTCGAGCAGCATCAACCAAATCATCAACTTCATTATTCGAAATTCCAAGTAGGTTCCGAGCAGATTCAGGATCGTTCACGAAGAATTGCCCCATATATTCAATATCATCTTCGTTATGCGATTCAATCATTTTCTTTTGATATTCTTCATTCGAAAGTTTTGAGGTATCCGTTCCGATAGAATATTTACTCTCTTTTTGATCGATCTTATTATAATCATCATTCTCAGAGTCATATTTACCATTATTAAAGTTCTTTTCACTCTCAATCACAGAACCATCACTATTGAAGTTTGCAGCTCCATTTAGGCTATTTGCATGAACAGTGCCGGAAAAAGTTTGTTCAGTTTGAGGAGAGTTATCACTCGACTTAAAACCTTCAGAAGCCTGCCTTCCAACTCCGAAAATCGTCATACCAAGTATTCCCAGTGCAGTCCATTTCATAACTTTACTTCCAATGAACTTTTTAATTCTCTGGAACCTACCTGCTTTTGCCTCAATATTTAAATCATTATCAATTGAAGAATTAGCTTTATTAAGTGCTCGCTCTTGGTTGCCAACTGCAAGGCTAGTTTCTAGCATTCGTTCAAGCATTGCTTCATTCTCAGGAGTTAATTCATTTTTTTGAATTAACTCTGAACGAACTTGTCGGCGAAATCGCGTTAATTCTTCAGCGCTAGCACCTTTCGAAGATAATTCATAAAATTTCTTTTCATCGTCTGAAAGTTCAATCACTTCCGATTTTTGCTTTTCCGCATCATCACCATTATTTAACGCTTCGTTTTTTGCGCCATCATCTGGATTCGATTTTTTAGCATCAGGCTCTGCCATTGCATTTTCCCAAATTGTATCAAGAACCTTTTGTCGATATTCTGGTTTTTTCGAATATTCCCAGATAAATCTATCTTCAAGCTTATTTTTTAAACCGTCAAAATTTACACCATTTTTTGAAAAATCATTAGAAGCCTCAATCAATTGCTGACGATATTTATTTTTAGCTTCTTCACTTTCCGCATTTTGAATCATTTTAGCCAACGAATTCATTCTTTGAATTTCTGAACTCGCTCCTACAGCTTGATCCATTTCTTCTTTTGAAAGAGTAGAAATTTCATAAGGTTGTTCGCTTTCAACTCGATTTTCACTATTTTCCATTTGGCGGTAGTGTTCGTCGCGCTCCATCATTTCATCAAAAGCAACTTTATCACCTTTATGAATTGCATCGCGAACAGATTTATCGAATTTTTTTGCACCTTTCTTCAATTCTTCTTCGCGCTTCTTAAAAGCATCAGCCTCGGCTTTTGCTTCTTGTTTTTGGTTAAGTTCTTCACGAAGACTATCCCAAGAACCATAAGCGTCTTCGAAAGACTTGCTTGCGTCTGCCGCAGAATTAAAATTTTCCCCGTTTTTCATTTCTGTCCTTGTTTATTTTTAATTTATTTTACTCCCGTATTTTACCACAAGCGTAATAAAAAGTCAACACTTTTTTAAAAAATAAAATCGATATTTCTATTGATTTTATTTTTTCTAGATATTAAGCTGCAATTTTTCCAGAAATTGCTCGGATAATGTTTAAAACACGTTTCCCCGTTGGAACTTCTCGGCGAACAGATTTCATTGTGCGAATTTCTTGACCAAGTTGCTTTTGCGTTTTAAATTGTTTTTCCCGCAAGCTGAATTCGTTTTCACGGCCTTTATAAGTTTCAAAATTTGCATTATAATCTTCGAAATGCGTAATATGCATATTTCGAATTTCATCTTCATGCAAGAAAAAACTACTATTTTCGCGGTCAGCACTCCGTTCAGTTCGTGCATAAATATCATCCAAATCTTCAAGAGCTTCTTTTTTTGAACTCTCTCGAGATTCTTCAATTTCTGTTTGCTGTTCTGCACTTAAACTTTCGGGAGAGTCAAATTTAAAATCTTGAAATTCTCCAGAATTATTCTCTTGCTCAAGAGATTTTTTATCTTGCTCGTTCGTGCTGTAATCGTTTATCTTAAATTTTTCCATTTTTGCCTTTTGATTTTTTATGTTTTTGTTTAAAAAAATAACTTATGCTTGTATTATAGCATAAGTTATTTTAATTGTCAATATTTTGGTTAAGCTTTTTTAAGTGAAATTTTTACTTCTGAACCTTCAACTTTTACAATCTGAATAAAATCAAGTTCATTTTCTGAAATTTCAGCCTTTGTGGCCAAAACTTCTTTCGAAATTTCTTGTTCAAATTTCTTGAATGCGTCAAGAACTTCAGTATTTTCAGATGTAAACTTAAGTTCAATTCTATCATCAACGTTTAGACCAGCTTTTTTGCGCGCGGCCTGAATGTGGCGAATAATCTCACGCATCAAGCCTTCTGCACGAAGCTCAGGAGTTAATTCAAAATTAAATTCAACACCCTCACCACCAAACTCAACACTTTTAACATTTAACTCTTCCATTAAAATTGGCACGAAATCAAAAGATTTTGCATTTTGCGGAACTTTTACGCTAGCTAGTGGCTGACGAATTTTTACGCCATTTTTCGCTCGAAGCGCAAGAGCTTCATTCACGTAGCCACGAACTTCAGCCATTTCAGCAAGTAAGTTCTCATCAATCTCACCAGCTCCTGGCCAATCTTTCAAATGAACTGAGCCATCACCAACCATTTTACCCCAAAGTTCTTCTGCTAAGAAAGGTACGAATGGCGCAAGAATCAACGCAAGATAGCTCAAAACATAGTGGAGTGTTTGATAGGCCTGAAGTTTATCAGCGCCGTTTTCACTCTTCCAGAAACGACGTCGTGAACGGCGTACAAACCAGTTTGAAGCATCATCGAGGAACAGCAAAACACCTTCAAGAGCGCGTGGAATATTATAAACGTTCATATTTTCAGTAATTTCGTTTCGAAGCTCATGAACACGGCTCACAATCCATTTATCAAGCGGATTTTCAAGATTTTTCGAAGGGTCTTTGAGCTCGCCATTAAATTCCCAACCATCGACACTGGCATACATCGTGAAGAAATCATACATATTCCAAATCATCGAAAGTTTGCGTGCAACATCCGAAACATCTTTGTCGTGAAGTGCAAAATCTTCACCATTCAAAAGTGGGCTCGTTAGCAACAAAAATCGCAAACTATCAGCTGAATATTGATCCATTAGCTCGTTCGGGTCTGTGTAATTACCAAGCGATTTACTCATTTTTCGGCCGTCATTTCCTGCAACAACACCAGT
Organism: uncultured Saccharimonas sp. (SeqCode); assembly: GCA_963518805.1. GTDB lineage: Bacteria > Patescibacteriota > Saccharimonadia > Saccharimonadales > Saccharimonadaceae > Nanogingivalis. The sequence goes on from CAUQKG010000001.1 coordinate 196,903, forward strand.
TGTAATCACGTTTTTGAAGGCATTTTTGCCAAACAAAGCAGTGTTTACGGCATGAACATAATAGAACCACGCACGAACCTGGCCAATGTATTCAACAATAAAATCACCCGGGAAATTCTTTTCGAACTTCTCTTTATTTTCGAAAGGATAATGGAACTGGGCAAATGGCATTGAACCACTTTCGAACCAACAGTCAAGCACTTTATCAATTCGAGTGTATTTTTCGCCATCAATTTCAAAAGTGATGTCATCAACCCAAGGTCGGTGATAATCTTCAAGCTCTACGCCGCTCAACTCTTTAAGTTCAGCATAAGAACCAACCACGCGAATCTTGCCGCTTTCAGACTTCCAAACTGGCATTGCAGTCGCCCAAAAACGATCGCGCGATAAATTCCAATCTGGTGCGGCTTCAAGATTTTTTTCAAAACGGCCGTGCTTCAAATGCGCTGGGAACCAATTGATATTTTCATTTTGCTCAAGCATTAATTCTTTTTGTCCTTGAATATCAAAGAACCAGCTTGGGTGTGCACGATACATTAAACGCTGACCAGTTCGTGGATTGTGCGGATACTCGTGACGAATGTAATCGATTCTCCAAACCACGCCACGCTCTTTTAAAATTTTGGCTAGCGGTTTGTTAAATTCCCAAACATCTTTTCCGGCAAATTCACCGTTCAAATATTTACCAAATTCATCCAAAACGTGAAAAACTGGAATTCCATATTTTTTACCAAAGTTGAAGTCTTCTTCACCATATGCTGGCGCCGAATGAACAATTCCTGTTCCGCTTTCAAGAGAAACATAATCTGCACCCCAAACTTTATAAGCATTCTCTTCACCTTCACCAGAATATTTCGAATCTTCAAAAAGTGGCTCATAACTCAAACCAATCAGTTCTGTACCGTCGATCAAATTTACAATTTCAAAAGGAATTGGTTGCTTTTTCTCATCAACAAAAACTTTTTCGAGCAAGTCTTTTGCTAGAATAAAGAATTCATCGCCAACTTTTACTTTTGCGTAGGTAATTTCAGGATTCACAAACAAGCCCATATTGGCCGGCAAAGTCCAAGGAGTTGTTGTCCAGGCGAGCATTGCGGTTTTATCTTTTGAGCCTTCTGCATCTTCAAAATCTTTCAGCCAAAACTTCACAAAAACACTTGGGTCAGTTACAGTTTTATAGGCATCGTTATCCATCGTAACTTCACTTTTCGAAAGCGGAGTTGCCCACGCCGTGTCATACATCAAAACTCGTTCGCCTTCATAAATTTTACCCTTTTCATAAAGAGTCTTGAACGCCCACCAAACGCTTTCCATGAAATCTTTATCCATTGTTTTGTAAGCATTTTTAAATTCAACCCAACGGCCAATGCGATCAATCGTATTTTCCCAAAGCGCCGCATTCGAAACCATGCTTTCGCGCGCAGTCGTGATATATTCGGCGAGCGAAATTTTTTCGCCAACTTCGTGCCGAGAAGTAATACCGAGCTTTTTCTCAACAAAGTTTTCGGCTGGCAAACCGTGCGTATCCCAACCCCAACGGCGTTCAACTCTTTTGCCAAGCATTGTTTGATAGCGCGGAACGACGTCTTTTACGATTGAGCTAAGGAGTGTTCCGTGGTGTGGCACACCTGTGATAAATGGAGGGCCGTCATAAAACACGAAAGTGTTGTCTTCGCTACGGTTTTCTACTGATTGCTCGAAAGTTTTTTCTGCTTTCCATCGCGCCAAAACATCGGCTTCATATTCTTTTGCTCGTCTTCTTGAATTTGCTTGAAATTTCATTCTTCCTCCTATGAATTTACTTTATAACTTAGCTTCATCATTTCTTTTGCAGTTTCTAATTGGTCGATACTATCTATTTTCATTTGATAATCACCGGTAGCCCAATGTCCTTTTTTCGAAACATCTTCAATATCAGGATACATTTTTGAATTAAAATCAGAATATTGCATATTAAGATTTAAATATAAAGAATTCTTTCGAATAATAATACTAAAAATATTCTTCTTATTAACTTTAAATACTAAATATAATTTTTTAACTTCAAATTTAATTTCTGGACTAATATTCTCAGCAAAATCTTTTAATTCCCAATAAAACTCCTGAATAAAATCCGAACCTCTAGACACCAGTTCGTCTTCGCTATAATTAACAATTTCTTTAAGTACAGTTTTCTCATCTTTACTACTATTCATTATATTTACTTGGTTTTTCTGGCTTCTACCCTTTTTCATACCCTTTTGTAAGTACTCCACGATATCGCCATATTTCCTAAATTCATATAGTTCAACTGGGAAATTCTCGGTAGTATATTCACTTGCTCTAAGCTGGTATTCAGTGAATTTTGGAGAAATAAGAATTACACGCGATTGAGACCAATCGATTTCTGGTATTCCTCCTCCGTTTTTCTCAATAAATTTCAAAATGAAAGCTTCTTTATTTTTCAGCATCAACGATAAGTAAGCCAGACCTTGATCTGCAACAGAATCACTTTTAATTTTTTTATATTCGATAATTACAAAACTATTGCTCTCATCATCAAACGCCAAAGTGTCTATTCGTAAATTATCAACAGCAAACTCTGTTTCTATAAATCTTAACCCAAAAACCTCTTCAAGGTTATCTTCAGTCATTTTTTGAATATCTTTCTCAAGATATTTCTGAGAAACGTTCTCTTGTTTGATAGCTGTTAATTTTTCATTGTTTAATCTATAAAGCATGTTTTTCTCCTCTCCTAAATTAAAAATCACCTCTTTTAGATTCGAGAACCAAGCAAGCTCGGCGATACCATCTCGATTCCAAAAGAAGTGATTCTTTTAGCCCTTAATTTTAGCTTTCACGGAGCTTTCCCGCCCAGTTCTAATCAGTTTTCGAAACCTTTCTTCTGGGAGCTTCGCGGTTGATAGCCGCTCATTCATCAAAATAAAACGCTTTTATGATTTTATTTTATCAAAATTTAAAGATATTTTCAAGCTTTTAAGTGTTTTATTTATTGCTATCCTTCGGACAGCTAAATAAAGCCGACACGACACTATTATTTACTACTTTTAGAAATTTCCAACATTTCATCTGTGGACTTTTTAATGCCTTAGATTGCAATTGTCACTTGTAAACCTTCCGAGTATCTCATCTTTAAAGCTTAATTAGTTGCCATATCCCTTAATAATTTAGAATATGACATAATTACAGATGGATATAATAAAAATAGTGTAATATTTACACTATTTTAAACTTTGAGAAACAAGAGATGGTATGGAAGATATAGAAAAATACACAATAATAGCTCCTATAATGGTGATTAGGAATTGAGTAACAACAATAAATGTTATAACATTAACATTAGCTTGAATGTTTCGTTGAATTTTGTATTGAGCTTCTAAATAGTCCTTTTCGGTAAATTCATTTTTTTCTTGCATAAACAACTCCATTAAATTTTTATATTTCTGAATCATCAGTATAAGATTTAATTATGCGTGATTTTCTAAAATAATAATAGGGAACTTGTAAGGCAATAAAGAAAAGCCAAACAAATGAAGCACTATTTTTTTGTGAATTATACATAAAAAACATAATTACAAAAAAGAAAGATAGCCACAAAACGTGTTTTCGCATTTTAGCAACTTCTTGACGTATATCGTGCTTAAGTCGTTGTCTTAAAAGATTTCTTGTTTCAATCGCTAAAGCTTCTTTTTGGGTGTTTTCTTGATATACATCTGAAGCTTTTTGTTGAATTTCTCTTGAAGCAAAGCTTTTATTTTCTTCAATTTCAATATTATTGTTTAATGGCTCTATTGTTTTCTTATCCATAATTTCATTATACATTAAGAATAAGCTTATTTCAATAAATGTTATAGTTTCCTAATAATTTAGAATATGATATAATATAAGTGGCTCCAGCTTCGGCTGGAGTACTATTTGATATAGTTTCCTAACAATTTAGAATATGATATAATATAAGTGGCTCCAGCTTCGGCTGGAGTACTATTTGATATAGTTTCCTAACAATTTAGAATATGATACAATCCTTACTTAAGGGACTGTCATTATATATCTAAATAAAAGTATTGTCAATACAAAAAACACGCTAATTTTTTAGCTTAGCGTGCATAGTATGCAACTTCATTAGTTAACGGTAAAGGTCGCCCGCGCCATATCTGTAAAAGTCGGCCATTATCGGCGATTGCTAAGATTGTCGGGTATTCAACGATATCATAAGCTTGCAAGAAAAATTGATTCCTACTGTCATCTGGGTTCATTTGCTCAATTTCGAGCCCAGTTTGCCTTTTAAAATCGTCAACATATTCTCGAACTTCACGGCCATGATCGCTAACATCTTTATAAACTACTACAATTCTCATTTTCACCTCTAACTTTTGCTAAAATGTCTTCGAAATCTTCAACCGTTTCAAAGCCATTAAAAACACTCGCAAAACGAATATACGCAACCTTGTTCATCTCAAACAATACCGAAAGAACCGTCTCGCCAATCTGGTGTGAAGAAACTTTACTTGATTTTTGAAGAAGTTCATTCTCAACACGATTGATAATTTCTTCAACCTGAAGATCAGAAATGAACTTACCAATTGAACGAATGATTGAGCTTTTGAGCTTTTCACGGCTAAAATCCTCACGACCACCGTGCGACTTCATTACAACAATTCGTGGTTTTTCGATCCGCTCATAGGTAGTGAAACGAGTACCATCTGGCGCAACTCGGCGACGGCGCACGGATTGGCCGTCCACCGACATTCTACTTTCCAAAACTTTTGTTTCGTCAAGTTTAAATTCCATTAATCTTCCTTTTTATTACGTTTTCGGCGTCGCAAAAATGCAGGAATATCGCTTTCGTCCTTTTCTTCTTCATCTTGAGCCCAAATATTTTTAGTTTCGATATCACTAGCAAAATCTTCGGCTGAAGTTTTTTCTTCATTATTTAATTCCATATCAATTGCGTTCGAAATTGTATGGTTGATTTCTTGCGATTCAGTATGATCATCTTCAAGATTAAAAGTTTTCGAAACAGCACTTTCGAGCGAATTTATTGCAGGCTCATTATAATCACGATCAAAACCAGTTGCAACAACTGTGATAATCAATTCATCTTCAAGCTCAGGTTTAAGTGTTGCACCAAAAATGATATTTGCATCTGGAGCAACAGCACCAGTAATAATCTCAGCTGCCTCTTGAATCTCGCTCATACTCATATCATAACCACCAGCAACGTTAAATAGAACACCACGTGCGCCATCAATAGAAACCTCAATCATTGGGCTTTCGATAGCTTGTTCGGCAGCTTTTTGAGCACGATTATCGCCACTCGCACGGCCAATTCCCATCAAAGCAGAACCAGCATTACTCATAATTGACTTAACATCTGCGAAGTCAAGGTTGATCAAGCCATGCTCAGTAATAAGTTCGGAAATACCCTGAACACCTTGCCGAAGAACATCGTCAGCAATTTTAAAAGTTTCAAGAAGTGGCAAATTCCTGTCAACAGTTTGAAGAAGACGATCATTTGGAATCGTTATTAAAGTATCAACCGCAGCAGCAAGCTTTTCAATTGCCCAATCAGCATTAGTTTTACGCTTTGCGCCTTCGAAAGTGAATGGACGTGTTGCAACACCGATAACCAAAATTCCCAATTCACGAGCAATTTCAGCTACAACATGACCAGCGCCAGAACCAGTTCCACCACCAGCACCAATGGCGATAAACACCATATCGGCGCCATCAAGAGCCTCACGAATTTCTTCCCGAGATTCAAGAGCGGCGCTCTCACCAACAATCGGATCAGCACCAGCACCTAGACCATTTGTAGTTTCACGACCAAGGTGGATTTTCTTGTCGGCCTTTGATTTATATAAAGCTTGAGCATCAGTATTCATCGCAATAAACTCGATGTTGCTCAAACCAACATCTTTCATTCGATTAACGGCGCTTCCACCGGCACCACCGATACCTACAACTTTAATTTTAGCAAAAGTTTGAACTTCATTTGGCATAATTTCTGGCATTTTCTCTCCTTAATCTACTCCCATTATATCACTTTATTGTTTTTTCTTGAATAATTTTGCAAAAAATCCGATTTTCGCTGGTTTTTCATCCCTATAACTATTATATCTCGAAGTATTATCACGCATTTCAATCAATAAACCGACTGCAGCAGAATACTCGAGAGCTTTAACCTTTTCGGAAACTGTATTATCAATTCCATTTTTACCAATCTGTACTGCAAGCTGAAGATATTTTTTCGCAAATGTATCAATTCCTTTAAGAGCTGCTCCACCCCCAGTTAGTACAGCACCGCTAGGTAATTGATTCTCAAGACCAGACTTTCGAAGAACCTTTCGAACCTCCTCAAAAATTTCTTCAACTCTCGCCTCAATAATTTCATCAATTTCTTGCGTATTAAAGCTGTAATGTTCACGACCATGCTTTACGACAATGTCACTATTGTCTTCTCTTTCGAAGGCAAAACCGTGCTTAATTTTAATTTCTTCAGCAACTTCTGGAGAAACTTTTAACCCAATCGCAAGGTCGTTAGTAATATTTATTCCTCCGAGCGGAATATTTTCAATGAACTGCAAATTGCCATCTTCGAAAATCACAACGCCGGTCGTTGAAGCTCCCAAATCAACAACAACAACGCCATTCTCTTTTTGATTTTCAGTTAGTACAGCCTGAGCTGAAGCTACTGCACTTGGAATGTATAAATTCGAAGAAATATCAAACCGTTCCAAAATATTTTCAATATTTTCAACTTGTATTCTTGGTGCAGAGATTGCATTTCCGTAAACCTCAAGCCGTGTTCCAACCATTTCGAAAGGATCAGCAATCCCTTCTTGATTATCAACATTATAATAATAAGGTATAAACTTCAAGATTTCTCGATTTTCTGGGATTTTACCGATCAATGCAACATCTTCAACTCGGTCAATATCCTCATCACCAACCAAGCCCTTTTCTGAGTTCACTGCAACCATTCCGTCTACTTTTGTACTCAAAATTTGCACGCCATTAACGCTCACAGCCGCTCTTTCCGTTTTATAGCCACTCATGCGTTCAGCTTCAGCAAGAGCTTTATCAATCGCACGATAAACATTTTCTGGATGTGTGATAACACCTTTTTTAAGTCCAGAATTTTCAGCCGATCCAAGCCCCAAAATATTTGGCGAACCATCTCTATCAAAGTTCGCAATAAGCACACGAACCTTGCTTGTTCCAATATCTATTCCTACCACATATCGAGAATTCTCATTCATAGTTCTATTATACCGTTAATGCTAATTTTTAGCAAGAGTAAAAATAATAAAACCAACAAAATTTATATTTTTATTTCGAAGCAGAATATAAAAAATAAAAAAGCACCCTCGCAGTAGATGGGTGTTTTTTTAAAAAATAATTTCTGGTGCTGGGAGAAAGATTCGAACTTTCGAAGGCATCTGCCGACAGATTTACAGTCTGTTGTGTTTGACCGCTTCACTATCCCAGCATTCAATTCTTGTATTAAAAAATACTTGGAGCCACCTTTCGGATTCGAACCGAAGGCCTGCTGTTTACAAAACAGCTGCTCTAACCAGCTGAGCTAAGGTGGCACAACCAAGTATATTAACAATTATACACGAGCCTTTTCAAAATTGCAAGCACTTTTTTTGATTATTTTTCTAAAATCTCAATTGTTGAATCTACAATCTGAAAATCTGATAAAAAATGGGAGATTTTTTTGCGAATCTCAGTAGCTCTTGAAATATCGCTCACAAAAATTCTTGCTGTAAAAACATGTTCCGCTCCGTCAAGGCTCCAAAAATGAATATTTTCAATTTTCAAAACACCTTCAACCGCTAAAATTTGCTTTTTAATTTTGTTCAAATTTTTTATACTTGGTGCACGTTGAGTTAAGATTTTTAAAACTCCCCAAGCATTCGAAATTGCTCCCCAAGAAATAAATAATAAAATACATAAACTCGCCACGAGATCGAGTATATGAAGTCCTGAAAATGAAATTAAAACAGAGGTGATAAATGTTAAAATCCAACCAAGTAGATCTTCAATTAAGTGAAGTGAAACCGTTCGGTCAAGAATATTTTTCGAACCATATAAGCGTGCTACAGCGAATAAATTCACTAAAATCCCCACAATTGAAACAATCATCAACCCTGGAACATTCACATATGGATGAACATGCGGAAAAGTAAATTCATAATATACAGAAATCGCCATTATGTATGAAAGCCATAAAATCACACCAGCATTTAAAAGGGCTCCGAGCGCTGCAAAACGTTTATAACCATAACTCATCACAGAAGTTGGTTTTTTATTGCTTAATTTATTTAAAATTAATGTAATCGTAAGTAGGATCGCATCGCCCAAATCGTGAACAGCATCAGCCGAAATTGCCGCCGAACTAAAAAGTGTACCAAAGAAAAACTCCGCAATCGAAAAGCCCAAATTTAAACCAATTGCCAGTGGAAGATTACTCGATTTTTTATGATCATGAACCGTTCCAAAATGAGCGTGCACTTGTTTGCAAGCATTTTTCTCTTTCGAAAATTTGCCTTTCCCTCCCATTTTTCGAAATTTTATTCTAAAGTAAGAATTTCTGCTCCATCTTTTGTGACCAAAATGGTGTGTTCAAAATGAGCCGAAAGTGAGCCATCTCTCATTAAAACATCCCATTCGCTATCTGTTCCATTGAAAATTACATCACCCTTACCCAGTGAAGTCATTGGCTCAATACAAAAAGTGTCACCCTCTTGAAAAACTACACCTGTACCAGCTTTGCCGTAATTTGGAACTTCTGGTGCCATATGCATTTTTAAGCCGACACCATGACCAACTAACTCTCGAACATTACCAAGTTTTGATTTTTTTAGCGATTTTTCAACTGCCGCACCAATATCGCCAGTTTTCACACCAGGCTTAACAACAGCAATTCCAGCTGAAAGCGCTTTTTTAGTATCGTTCAAGAGATGCTTAACTGCTCCTTTTGGCTCTTCACCAATCACGGTTGTTATGGCAGAATCAGTCATCATTCCTTTAAACTCAATTACCATGTCAAATTTTACCACATCACCTTTTTCGAAAGGGATATCATTTGGCGCGCCGTGAACAACACAATCATTCACTGAAATGCAAACTACACCAGGAAAATTCACATCTGGCGTGAGATAAGCAGATTTTGCTCCATATTCTTTAATTTTCTTGCGCGCAAAAGCATCAACTTCAAGACCAGTCGTGCCAACTTTCGAAAATTCCGTAAGCTCACGCAAAATTCGCGCAAGGATTTTTCCGCCCTCGCGCATTGCCTGAATCTGCGCTTCAGTTTTATTGCCAGTAATTAAATTCCGCACGATTCAATTTCCTCCATAATACGGTCATGGACTTGACCAACCGTGCCAGTTCCATCAATATGAGCAATTCTTACACCATTTTCATTAAAATAATTTAAAACTGGGTACATTTCTTGGCGATAAATTCGAAGTCGTTCATCAATAACTTCCGGCGTGTCATCAAGTCGGCCACGAATTTCAAGCCGACGCATCAATTCACTTCGTGGCACTTCCAAAACAATCACCAAATCAACATTTCGACCATGATTTTGCTTATTTTCAATTAGCCATTTCGCCTGAGCAAGCTGGCGTGGGTAACCATCAAGAATAACCTGTTTAACATTTTTGCTATTTGCACGATTAAGAGCTTCACCCATAACGCGATTAACAATTTCTGGGTCGACTAGTTTTCCCGTGCTCATTCGTGCAAGAAGTTCAGGATCTTTGCTATCACGCAAAAGCTGACCAGCGCCAAGCCAGCGCCAATCGTTTCGTGCTGCTAACAGATTACCTTGAACACTTTTACCAGCACCTGCTGGACCAAAAAATACAATCATTAAATTCCTTTTGTTTTTAAAATTATATACCTTTATATTATAGCATAAAAATTTAAAAAGTTAGAAATCTTGGCTAAATTAAGCAATATTTTAATTATTCCGCTGTAGAGCTGGTATTTTAAGAAGCTAAACCTCTATTTTATAACACTATCATAAAATGAAACCACGTTATGACCGCAATAATTACTTACAAAAGTTCCTCTTTCACAATTTTCGCCAAAACCGCACCATCAGCAGAATTACCAAATTTTGCTTTCATTTTACCGATAATTGCGCCCATTTGTTTAATCGAAACTTCACCCATTGCTGAAATTTCAGCTCTCACAGCTGCACGAATTTCTTCCTCGCTCGCCATTTCCGGCAAATATTTCGAAAGAATTTCAGCTTCTTTTAATTCATTTTCAGCACGTTCGGCGTCTAGTAAATTCGCAGCTTCTTTGCGCTTTTTTACTTCTCGCGCAACCAAAGTTTCAATTTCAGCATCATTTAAGCCCTCTTCACGCTTACCGAGTTTTACTTCTTCATCCAAAATTGAAGCTTTCAAGCCTCGCAAAACTGTAGTTTCGAAAGCATTTCGGGCAAGCATTGCAGTTTTTAAATCAGCATTAATTTGTTCTTTTAACATTCTTCCTCCTTTTTAAAATAAAAACTAGCCTCTCGGTTGGGATTTAGGTTTTTGTTCTCCATAAAACAAATCTCCTTTTCCTCTATTTAAATTCCAGACACCTTTGTGTTTAGGTTTTGACCCCCAATATTTCAAGTCATCGATATAAAAGTATTTACCTTTATGCCCATAAAAATATTCAGTTTCTCCATACTTCTCGATTATTTCTGCGAGCCTTTCTAAATCCTTATCTTCACCGCTGTTTTTGCTCAGTGCGTATTCGTGTGGTGCTGTTTTAGCATAAGTTTTTGCGAAAATCCACTCATACTTTTCTACAATACTGCGAGCTTCTGCCACTATTTGTTCTTTTAGCATTTTCATCATTCCAAAATAAATCCAGCCTTTCGACTGGAATTTATGTTTTTTAGCGAATACCAAGTCGCATTTTTTGTGCTTTTTCAGCACGGCGTTGATTTCGAACGATTGCTTTTTTGCGTCGTTCAACCTTACTTAGAGGCTTTGAAAATCGCATCGATGCTTTAGCTTCGCTCAAAACTCCACTTTGTAGAACTTTTCGATTAAAGCGACGAATAATATTTTCGTTAGCTTCTTTCTGGTCTTTCCTTGTTACACTAATACTCATACTGATTACTATTTTACCAAAGTTTTTTTAAAAAAGCAAGCGGAAAATAAAATTGCTCAATTTTAAATAATTTTATTAAAATCATTTTAATTTTGCTTGTTCTCGATAAAAATCAATCCAAATTTTTAACAGCCTGTCCTCTGAATAATACTCTGAAATTTCTTTCGACTTTGCTTTAAATTCTTTTAATTTTTCTGGATTTTTCGAAATATCTTTAATTACTTTATTCATCTCTTCGAAATCTTTACCTGCCAAATATTTTCCTTCAAGAATATTTTTATATAAATCTAAATCTCGCAACATTATTGGCGCACCACAACTGGCTGCTTCTAGAATAGACATCGGGAAAAGTTCAGCATAACTTGGCAAAAGAAACAAATCACAACTCGCATAAAATTTTCGAATCTCTTCGCGCGGAACAATTCCTAAAAATTTCAAATTTTTTGGTGGATTTTCAACTATTTTTTTGTAACGCTCATAGCCACTGGTAATTTTTCCGAACGAAAAACCGCCAGCCCAAACAAATTTAATATCGGGATTATTCTCTGCCAATTTTACAAAATCATCAATACCTTTCCGCTGCTGAACTTGACCAACTCCAAAAACTACAATATCGCTTTTTTTCCAGCCTTGTATTTTTCGAAATTCCTCTCGTTCTTCTTTACTCAAAGGCGACCATTTGTCTTTTGCAACGAAATTCGGAATATAAGTTATTTTTTCTCGGTCGATACCAATTTTAACTAATTCTTCTTTAAAATCTGGATTAACCACCACTAAATGATCCATTTTATCATAAAATTTGATCAGATATTTTTTTACAATTTTTTCAGCAATTGCTGGCATATCTAAACTACCATCGAGAGTGTCGGGAATTAAGTGAACATAGCCAATCCTGCGACCAGTATATTTTTTAAACTGTGCAGCTAAATAAAAATGCGGGTCAATAGTGTGAAAATGCGTAATATCTGGATTTTTCGCACGAAGTGTTTTAGTAATTTTCAGCTCACTCTTTGCTCGATTTTCAAGAAGATTCATTAGCTCAACATAAGCGCCGCCAACACCTTGGCCAGCAACCTTATCTGCAGAGCTCATCATATTCACATGGATTTTATTCATAGGCCAATTATACACGCTTTCTCTCTAAATGTAAAATCTGCCCTTCAACATTTTTTTGCCCTTGCCATTCGTTCAGGCCAAGCGAAAAAACCACGTCAATTTCTTCACCAATTTCAGCAAAAAATTCTTCTGGCGCATTAAATTTTAACATTTTAATTTCATTCTCACCATCTGTTAAAGTTAGCTTTAAATGCTGTTTTTTATCACCCATTTCTTGCCGAGCTATAACTCGCACCTTTTTAATTTCGAAAGTTGGTTCTTCATTTCCCTTTCCAAAAGGCTCAAGTGCCGTAATCTTTTCGAAAAGATCTAACGAAATTGGTGAAAAGTCTTCAAGCTGAATATCCACTTTCGGTAAAAGATATTTGAGCTGATCTTCAAGATTGAGCGAATCATAAAATTTATTAACGATTTTTCGAAATTCATTAATTTTCGAGGTCGGCAGAGTCACACCGGCTGCGGCATCATGACCACCGCCCTTAATAATAATTTTGCGCGCTTTATCGACAGCTTGACTTGCCGAAAATCCACCAAAACTTCGCGCCGAACCTTTTGCAATTTCACCCTCAATTGAAATTACAAAAACTGGTTTTTTAAAACGTTCAAGCAAACCACTCGCCACAATCCCAATAATTCCATCGTTAAAACTTTCATCCGCTAAAACTAAAACTTTATCATTTTCAAAATCCTTAGCTTTTTGGATTGCAATTTCGAGCGCTTCGTGTTGAATTTTACGGCGTTTTTTATTTAAATCATCAAGATTTTTAGCTTTTTCGAAAGCCACAAAAGCATCGTTTTCAAGCATTAAATCCAGAGCCTTTTCAGCCGTTTCGAGCCGGCCAGCTGAATTAATTCGCGGGCCAATAATAAAACCAAGTGTTGAACTTTTTGGCTCTTTCACGCCAGCTAATGCAAGTATCGATTTCAAGCCAGCTCGGCGAGTTTTCGAAAGGACTTTTAGCCCCCAAAAAATATTTTGGCGATTTTCGACAGTTTGCTCCATAATATCACAAACCGTGCCAAGCGCTACCATATCAAGAAACCATTTTTCTTGGCCAAGAGGCAAGCCATCAAGTTTGGTTTGCAAGGCTTGAACCAATTTAAAAGCCACACCAACACCTGCAAATTTCTCAGCCTGCGGATATTTATTTTCTTTTCGGCGCGGGTTCACAACCGCCACTGCATTGGGTTGAACTTCGGCAATATTATGATGATCGGTTACAATTGTATCAATTCCAAAGCCTTTTGCAAAATCAATTTCAGCATGGTTTAAACTTCCGCAGTCAACTGTTAAAATTAGATTCGTTCCACGTTCTGCTAAAATTTTAACGCCACGTTCGTTCATTCCGTAGCCGTCTTTAAAACGATCTGGCAAAAAATAATCTACATTTTTAAATCCAAAACTTTCGAAAGCAGTTAAAATCACAGTTGAGGCCGAAACACCATCAACATCATAGTCGCCATAAACAGTGATTTTTTCTTGATTTTTATGAGCAATAAGTAATCGCTCGACCGCCTTTTCCATATCGGGCAATAAAAAAGGATCGTGCTGATTATCATAATCTGGGTTCAGAAAAGCCTCACGATTCTCTTTCGAAATTCCACGATTTTCTAAAATCTGTTCAAAAATTTGCTCCACCACTTTTTTAAAAAACCTACCTTTTTACAGATTTTTCAATATAATTTCTAGAGCGCGAAACACTATTTTGCTCGCGAACCTTCACTACAATTGATTGAAGCTCAGAAAAAAATAAAAAATTCATATTTGCAAAATAAGTGTATGTATTCTTTTTCTTTTCTCTATACAAAAAACCAACTTTTTCAAGCTTAGCGAGCTCACGCTGAATATTTCCCGGGTCTTCTTTCAAAAGTTTTGCAAGACCGCGAGAATGCATTTTAATTACAGGATACGTCACGAAAAATACAACAATTTTTCGCTTTACTCGTGATGTAATAAAAATATCTAAATCTACCATATACTCGCCTTTTCGTATTTCTATTTTACAAAATTTTCGATATTTTCGCAAGGCTTATTTTAGCATAAAAATATTTTATTTTTCGCTATTTTTGATGTAAAATAAAATATATGGAATTCTATTTTGAAGTTGCCCCAACAAAAATTGTTCGCTCAAATAGCGAAGTTTTTACTTATGCTTCAAAAGATAAACTTAAAATTGGCCAGATCGTCGAAGTTACTGTTGGCAAAAAAAGTATGACTGGCGTAGTTTGGCGAGAAGTTCAAAAGCCAGATTTTGAGACTCGTGAAATTACAAAAATTATAGAAAAAATAGCAATCCCTGAGCATTTAATTCAGCTTTCAAAATGGATGAAAGAATATTATGGCACTCCTCTCTCACAAGTTTTGAGTGGAATTTTACCAAATGGTATTAATAAAAATCGGCGTTTTTCGAAAACTGAAAAAAATAAAATAACAGATAAAAAACAAACTAGTTGTTCAAATTTTTTATACACAGCTCAACAAGGAAAAGCTATCAATAAACTTGATAGAATAAATTCAGGAACAATCCTTTTGCACGGAATTACAGGTTCTGGAAAAACTTCAATTTATATTGACCAAGCAAAAAAAACTTTGCAAAATCAAAAATCGGTAATAATTTTAGTGCCAGAAATTGCTTTAACTTCACAATTAGTTTCTAATTTTGAAAAGCATTTTGAAAATATTAAGATCATTCATTCACACCAAACTGAATCAGAACGCCATAAAACTTGGTTAAAAATTTTGCATGACAAAAACCCGCAAATTATTATTGGGGCTCGCTCTGCACTTTTTGCGCCAGTTCGAAATTTAGGTTTAATTGTAATTGATGAATGTCATGAGCCAAGTTTTAAACAAGATCAAACACCAAAATATTCCGCATTACGAGCGAGCAGTTTTTTGGCTTCAAAATTTAATTTTAAAACAATTTTTGGTTCAGCAACGCCGCTTGTTGAAGATTATTTTCTGGCAGAAATTTCAGCAAAAAACGGTGGAAATGAAATCATAAAACTAACTGAACTTGCCAAAAAAGAAGCCAAACCGCCAAAAATTGAGCTAATAGATTTAACCAAAAAAGATTCAAAATCACACCGATTCTTTTCAAAAAAAATGCTTGCCGAAATAGAGCAAACTTTAAATGAAAATAAACAAGTTTTAATTTATCACAACCGCCGTGGTTCAGCAAGTATAACACTTTGTCACAACTGCGGATGGACGGCACTTTGCCCGAATTGCCTCATCCCGCTCACTTTGCATACAGATAAATTTCAACTAGTTTGCCATATTTGTGGGCACAAAGAAAGGCCGCCAACTTCTTGCCCAGATTGCGGAGAACCAGAAATCATTCATAAAGGTATTGGCACAAAAGCAATCGAAGAAGAGATTCGCAAGCTTTTTCCAAACAAAAAAATTGCGCGATTTGATGCCGACAGTGACAAAAATGAAACCGTCGAAAAGCTTTATCATCAAATTCGAAACGGTGAAATTGATATTATTATTGGCACGCAAGTTATTGCTAAGGGTTTGGATTTGCCAAATTTAAAAACCGTCTGCGTAGTTCAGGCAGATACTGGTTTAGCTTTGCCAGATTTTACTTCAAGTGAGCGAAATTTCCAGCTTATTTCACAAGTTGTTGGGCGAGTTGGGCGACATTCGAACGAGTCAAATGTGATTATTCAAACTTATCAGCCTGAAGCTTCATCAATTCAATTTGGTTTAAAACAAGATTACGCCGGCTTTTATGATTTCGAAATTAAAAATCGCCAAAAACAGAATTATCCGCCATTTGTTTATTTACTAAAATTAACTTGCGTTTATAAAACTGAAATTTCAGCTGTACGAAATTCACAGAAAGAAGCGCGCGAAATTCGCAAAAGGTTTTCGAAAGATATTCAAATTTTTGGTCCAACGCCAGCTTTTTATGAGCGAATTGGCGAAACTTATCGTTGGCAAATTGTTATAAAAAGTAAAAAACGCGCACCGCTTTTAGAAATTGCGCGCGAATTTCAAGGCAAGCCACAATGGCGCGTTGATTTAGATCCGCCAGGATTGATTTAATTATCTTTTTTCGAAGTGCTAAAAATATAATTATTTAGATAATATAAAATAGCTTTTCTCGCTTCATTCTTTGTAATTTTGCCAGATTTTATCTTTTCGATATCTTCAAGCATAAATCCAGCTAGCTCGCCAAATTCCACCACACTTGGCGAAAATTTGTTATTAGGGCTAGAAAATCCTCGCTCTTCAGAAATCATTTGTCCATAATAATCTTTCGCAAGATATTCTATACCTTCGTAGTTATCCGTTTCGAAAAATATCAACACAAGATAAATCAATGCCAAAAACATTTCCCTGTCATTTTTTGGTTTTATTAGATCTAAAAAATCTGTAATTTCTTTCATAAAATGACCCCTTATACTTTAAAGAGTAAAGATTAATCCATCTCCGCCAATACCATATTCCGATACTTTTTTCGGGTAAAATGTTTTTATTTCATTTTCACTAAAATAATCAGTAATGATTAAAGCATATTTTTCAAAAAAAATATACACTTTGATCGAGCATATCTCTGTCAAAATACCTATCTATCACAGAGCCCAACTCTATGTCAAACTCCTTTTCTATATTTACAGTTATTTCGTCCATATTTACCTCCTAGTAAAACGCTAATCGAAACTTCTACTCCTAATTGTAGTGTGCATATGCGTATGTTGTCAAGAGTTTTTTAAAATATCTAAATTTATTGTTTCTTTTCGCTGGTTGAAACGAATTATAATTTTTGACTTTTCAAAATATTCGCTCTTTACTGTTTTCGAAAAATCTTCACGCAAAAAATCTGAAATTTCATCCAAAATCCGCTCGTCGAAATCACGTAAAACATCACGGTGCGAATAAGTTCCAATTGAAAAATATCCCGTTAGAGAATTCTTGAAATCCTGATTTTTAAAGTGATAAAAACCAAAGCTAAAACCAATGAATCGCGAAAGATTTTCAAGCAAAAAATCGCGGGTTTTAGCATTTTCAGATTCAACCGAAATTCGTAAAATATCGCGCCGATTTCTCGGCTTCGAAAGATATTGTGAAGAAAATGCACTCGTTTCGTGAGGTTTAAATCTTAAAATTGGCTTTTCGAAAAAATATTTCGAAGCATGAATTTCATTCAACATTTTGCGAATTTTACTCAAGTCAAAATCATCATCAAATCGCCAAGATTGCTCTTCTGCAAAAATTTGATTAGCGTATTTTTCAATTTTCCAATCTTCAATCTGCAAGTTTTGATCCATAAATTTTTCAAATTCTGAATATATATTTTCATTTTTTGACTTTAAAGATATTTCAGTAATCCCGCTATTATGCCAAGTGAAGCCTAATACCGAATAGTCCTCAAAATAAACCCATTCTCCTCCATGCATTCTTCGCCAGAATTCATCCACGATAATGTGTTCATATAAATGCAGAACTTCCCAATATTTATAAGATTTATATATATTCAAAATTAACCTTTCTCTTTAAAATAAAAACGAGCTATATAGATCGTTAACCTTGAGACTACTTTCTTCGAGTATTAAATTTTATCATAATAAAACCTAGAAATCAATGATTTTGTAGCTTTTTTACCCTAAAAATGTTATAATAGAGCTTAATGAAAAAAGAAGATATCATAACATTACCTAACCAAAATCTGCGCAAAAAATGCGAACGTGTGCATGTTATTACAGATGAAGTTCGCCAAATTGTGCAAGATATGATTGATGCTAGCCTTGATTGGGAGAATGCTCACCCGCACGAAATTTCAGCCGCAATTGCTGCACCACAAATTAACAAACTCTACAAAATCATTATTGTTCGAAGTGATTTGGATGATAAAAATAATAAAGAATTTACCGCTTTAATTAATCCTGAAATTACAAAATTCGAAGGAAAAACAGATGTCGATTTTGAAGGATGTCTTTCGATTAAAGGAATTTATGGCAAAGTTCCTCGCGCATCAAAAGTTCGCGTTAAAGCGCTTGATATTTATGGCAATGAGGTTCGCATCAAAGCAGAAGGTTTCTTAGCTCGTGTTCTTCAGCATGAGATTGATCATACAAACGGTGTTCTCTTTATCGACCATATTCACGACAAAAAAGACGCGTTTTATCGCTTAGATGAAGATGGCGAATTACAGCCACTAAACTACGAGAAAGACATCAAAAATAACTCTGATTTATGGGAGGATTTATAATTGAAAAATCCTATAATTTTCTTTGGTACGGAAGATTTTTCGGCCATTTCACTCCAAAAACTTATTGATGAAGGTTTCGAAGTTGCTGGAATTATCACTAAACCAGATTCCAAAAAAGGGCGTGGCCAAAAACTTCAATCGCCAAAAGTTAAGAAAATTGGTGAAAAGTTTAAAATTCCCGTCCTCCAACCACAAAAAATGGATGAAATTATCGAATTTGTACAGAATTTCGAAAATCCAGTAGGTGTTTTAGTTTCGTTTGGGCGAATTATTCCGCAAGAAATAATCAATCTTTTTACGCCCGCAATAATAAATGTTCACCCTTCACTTTTGCCAAAATACCGCGGACCAAGCCCAATTGAAAGCGCAATTTTAAATGGTGATACAAAAACTGGCGTTTCACTAATGAAACTCTCGAAAGAAATGGATGCTGGCGATGTTTATTCGCAAAAAGAAATTAAACTTTCGAAAACAGAAACTGCCAGTGAGCTTTATGGAATTTGCGGTAAGATTGGCGCTGAAATGTTGGTGCGAGATTTACCAAAGATTATCTCTGGTGAGCTAAAAGGTGAAAAACAAGATAGTTCACGAGCTGAATATTGCCAACTCCTTAAAAAAAGTGATTCAATTCTAAATCTAGAAAATCAAACCGCAAAACAAGCAGAACAACAAATTCGAGCTTTCGAAATCTTTCCTAAAAGTAAGATTCAAATTGATGACTATTTAGTAGTTATTAAAACTGCGAAAGTAGTAAACTCGAACCCAAAAAAATCACCTTTAACGCTCAAATTTGCAGATGGAGAGTTTCTAGAAATAAAAACGCTTCTTACACCGAACGGCAAAGAAACAACTGCGCAGAGCTTTATAAACGGCTATTTGAAATAATTCTACAAACAAAAAACCGTGTTTAGTTGCACGGTTTTTTGAATTCTAGCTAAAAATTTTATCAATATTAGCTTTAAGTTCGTCTTGCATTTCCTTCATTACGATTGTTGTAATTTGATTAAAATCTGGTCGGTTGATTTCAAGCCATTTCATTGAAGCAAATTCCGAAATCGTTTGGCGATTTTCTTGCCCACCATTTTGTTGAGTGAGTGCCATAAATGCACGATCGTTTCGAAAATCTGGCACATTAATCATTAGCCAATTATCTACAAAACCTGGAGCGTCGTCGATGATTTTCTCAAACTCTTCAAGCTTTTCATTCGAAAATCCATCTGTTATGCGCTCGCCAACACGGGTTTCAAGTTCTTCCTGAACATGTTGTTTAAAAACTGCTGCTTCTTGCGGAGACATTCGTTCAATGCCAATTCCTTCAAAAAATTTGTCGTCTAATTGAAACATTCTCTTTTTCCTTGTTTAGTTATTTCTATTTTAGCACAAGCAAAATGTTTTTTCAAATCATTTATTACATCATTTAGTCTTTAAGTTTACGAGCAACAACTTCACGGGTAAAGAATTCAAGTTTGTCGCCAACTTCAAGCTGGATTTTCTTTTTAGTTTTCAATGAAAGACCACACATTTCGCCCTCAATAACATCTTTCGCCTCTTGCTGCTGGCGCTGAACATGCGAAACTTCAACTTCAGCAATTTGTTCTTTCTTTCGAATTACACGAGCAAGTAATCCAGCGTAAACACGGCCTGATTTAACTTCTCCACCAGCAATGATTTCTTCTTTCATTGTGCGGAAAACGCCTTTAACTTCCAGCGAACCAATTTCAGTTTCAACAACTTCTGGCGCAAGAAGTTTTTCCATTTCAGCACGAGCGTCGTCAAGAAGCTCATAGATAACTTTATAAATTCGAACTTCAACGCGGTCACGAGTAGCGATTTTTTTGATTGCGGGTGGAAGTTCAACATTAAATCCATAAATAATTGTTTTTTCACCAGCAGCAGCCAAATGAATGTCGTTCTCAGTAATATTTCCAATTCCACTACTTACAACATTTAGATTAACTTCACCACCAGTTTCAATCAAACGCAAACTATCTGAGACAGACGTAAGCGAACCTTGAACATCGGCCTTAATTACGATATTAAAATCTTCAGCATCATGTTTCTGGTTCATCATTTTTAATAAATCTGCACCAGTAACATTGGCGGTTGCAGCATTTTGAGCAGCTTCAATTTTAGCCTTTTGAGCAAGATTTCGAGCCTCTTTCTCATTCTTTACCACCTTAAAAACATCACCAAATTGTGGTAGCTCTTTGAAGCCAGTTACAGTTACGGGAGTTGAAGGACCTGCAGATTTAAGAGCTTCCCCTTTGTAGTCTTGAAGAGTTCGAACTTTTGCGTAAGTTGTTCCAGCAACTAAAAATCCACCTTGTTTTAATTCTCCATGTTCAACAAGAAGAGAAACAACTGAACCTTTCCCGACCTCCATATGCGATTCAATCACCAAGCCTTCAGCAGGAATATCAACATCAGCGCGCAATTCCTCTAAATCAGCAGTTAAAATAACCATATCAAGAAGGTTATCAATCCCATCACCATTTTTTGCCGAGATTGGCACCATAGTAACATCACCACCCCACTCCTCTGGCATCAATCCACGTTCAGAAAGCTCCGCCATTACGCGATCTTTATTTGCAGTATCTTTATCCATTTTATTGATTGCAACAACAATTTTTGCGTTGGCGTTTTGAGCAAACCTAATTGCCTCAACAGTTTGAGGCTTAACACCATCATCTGCCGCAACGACAATAATCACAACGTCAGTCAAAGTAGCTCCGTGTTGGCGAAGTGCCGCAAAAGCCTCATGCCCTGGCGTATCAAGAAGTGTAATTTTTCGGCCTTTCCTTTCAGTTTGATAGGCTGAAATATGCTGAGTAATTCCACCAGCCTCGCCAGAAACAGTTTTTGTACCGAGAATCGTATCAAGAAGTGTAGTTTTTCCATGGTCAACATGACCCATCACCGCTACAATTGGTGGCCGAGGTTTTGCATTTTCAGAAACTTCATGCATTTTTTGCAATCGAGAAGTTACAACATCAGCTTTTGCTTTTTTCTTAAGTTCAACATCTTTTAAACCAAGTTCTTCAACCACAATCACAGCAGTTTCAAAATCAATTCGTTGATTAATAGTTGCAACAATTCCATTTTTAAAAAGCTCACCAATCAAAGTTGTAACAGGGAGATTCAAAGCTCCAGCTAGCTCATCAACAGTAATTGAATCTGTGATATTTACGATTTTCTTCTGACTCATACAACCTCCTCTGGTTTTTTTATTTTTCTTAAGCTGAAGTTCGGAAACCGATTTTAAAACCGATTTCCGACTATTCAGCGCAAGAATAATTTTGAATTATTTTGCAAGGCTAAGAGAGATTTTTCGATTCTCTTTATCGATATCAATAACTACAAATTCTTTACGCTCATTTAGAGTAAAGATATTTTCTGGGTTGATATCGTTTCCTTTGCCAAGTTCTGAAACATGAACAAGAGCTTCAATTGCAGGGCTAATTTTTACGAAAGCACCAAATGGCGTAATTCGTGTTACAGTTCCTTCAACACTTGAACCTTTTTTAAATTGTTCAACTTCTGAAAGCCAAGGGTCTTCAGTTAGTTGTTTCATTGAAAGGCTTAGGCGATCTTTATCAATTGCGATAATTTTTGCCTTAATTGTGTCACCGATTTTTACATAATCTTTTGGATTATTTACGCGTTCCCAAGAAATTTCAGAAATGTGCACCAAACCTTCAATTCCTTCAATATTTACAAAAACGCCAAAATCTACAACACCAGTCGCAACACCTTCAACTTCATCTCCAATCTTCAAGCTGTCAAATCGTTCATTTAAACCATCTTTAATAGCTTCTTTTTCGCTGAAGATAAGTTTATTAGTTTTACGATCCGCATCAAGAATTCTAACACTGATTGGCTTGTCAATAAGAGCATTCAATCGGCTCAAAATCTCATCTTTATCACTTGCACCAACGCGTGGGTAGTGTTCTGCTGAAAGTTGAGAAACAGGCAAGAATCCGCGAATTCCTTCATATTCAACTAGCAAACCACCTCTGTTAGCATCAAATGGAATAATTTCGATAATTTCGCCTTTTTCCATCTTTTCGATAACCTCTTCCCAACCGCGATCTTTTGCAGCTTTTCGAAGAGAAAGCAACGACATTCCGTTGTCCATTTCAGTATCAACAACACTTGCTGTTACTGTTTCACCTTCAACAAGGTTTTTTGAATGACCAGCTTCTCGGCGAGGAACAAATCCAACACCTTTTGCTCCTAAGTCAATTAAAATCTCGTGTTTGCGAACTGAAAGAATTGTTCCCTCAACAGTTTCGCCTTGATTTAGTTGGTTTACGCTCTCTGGAGCAGACGCCAACAGTTCGTCCATTGTTATTTTTTTGGCTGTTGCCATTAGTCTTTAAGACTCCTTCCTTAATTGTATTTCTTTGAACATAGCTAAAATTAACCTGCCCAATAGATTGTTACCATTTTAACATTTTGAGCTAAAAAAATCAAGCGTTTTAAAAGGTTGAATTTTTATTTTTTTCATCGTAAAATAGAGTTATGATTATTGCAATTGATACGGGTGGAACAAAAACTTTATTGGCGGGATTTTCAAAAGAAGGTAAACTTTTAAAATCTTTCGAATTTCAAACGCCAAAATATCAGCAAAAATATCTTGAAATTATTGAAAAAGTTATTAAAAAAGAATTTTCGGAACAACTAAAATCGGGTGAAATCCAAGCAATTTCTTGTGCCGAACCTGGAATTATTGAAAACGGCGTAATTTTGTGGGCAAAAAATTTACGCTGGCAGAATTTTAATGTAAAAGCTGAACTTTCAAAAATATTTCCAAATATTAAAATTTTAGTTGAAAACGACGCCAATCTTGCTGGGCTTTTCGAAAGTAAAAAATTCAAAAATAAAGCTCAAAATATTCTTTATATTACACTTTCAACGGGAGTTGGTTCAGGCATAATAACAGATGGAAAAATAAACCAAGGCCTAAAAAATAGCGAAATTGGGCGAATCCCAATTGAATTTGATGGTCGAGTGCGAGAATGGGAAGAATTTGCGAGTGCACGGGCAATTTTCAATGTTTATGGTAAATATGCGAGCGAGATTTCAAAACCACGACAATGGCAAAATATTGCCGATAGAATTTCGCGTGGATTTTTAGTGATAATTCCAATAATTCAGCCAGAGTTAATTATTATTGGTGGTAGCCTTGGTGAAAATTTTAAAAAATTCGATCTTTTTCTAGAACAAATTGTTCGCGAAAATCTGCCCGAAGGGATTTCTTGCCCAAAAATCGTTAAAGCTCAAAAACCGCGCAAAGCAGTAATTTATGGCTGTTTTGAATCTGCAAAAGAGGCGTTGAATTTTTAATGAATTTGGAATTTGTTGAAAAATTGCGCAAAGACTTTCCTCAATTCAATTTCGAAGAAAGTGATGATTTCTATTGGTCAAAGAAAGAAAATACAATTTTTTTTGAACCAGAATCTTCAAAATTTCATCTGTTAATTCTACATGAATTAGCTCACGCGTTACTTGGTCACGAAGATTTTTGGCTTGATATTGAACTCCTTAAGATGGAGTCTGAAGCTTGGGAGCTTGTTCGAAATAACCTTACAAGTCAATATGGATTTTGTTTTAGTCCAAATTTAGCTGAGAGTAAGCTTGACACTTACCGAGATTGGCTACATAAAAGAAGCCTCTGTCCAAAATGTAAACTAAATGGTTTTCAACAAAAAGATTTAACATATAAATGCCCTGCTTGCGGAACTATCTGGCAAAATAACGATTCTCGTTTTAAAAGTTTGCGGCGAAAAATAAAATAAAATCACGCAATATTTCGAAAGCGTGATTTTATTTGTATACCTTTTTAAGCTACATGAACTTCAATTTTCGATTCTTCAGACTCTTCAGTCATTGGAATCTTTGTTGTGGCTGGGCCACGACGGCTAATTCGACCGCCCTTTTGCCCTGCAATTTTTGCAAGTTCACGGTTTGCAGCAAATCCGCCAGTTGTTCCATTTTTACCGCCTTTTTGCCCAATTCGTGAATAAAAATCTTTTCCATATTTTGCTTTATTAGTTGCAGCTGCCTTTGCGCCGCCCGCCTTTGTTCCGGCCATTTAATCTCCTTTGTTTTATTAAAATCTAATCTATTTTTGATTATGTTTTAATTATAGCACAACTTATGCTTTTTGTCAATATTTACATAAGAGCTTTTTTATTTTATTATAATATTTTTGTATTTCTAATCTGTTTATGTTATAATTTTCTTATGTTTTTTCGAATAAATAATAAGTTCTATCGTAAGTTACCTAAGCAAATTTGTATATTTTTCTTGCCAAAATCAATAAAAACTAAAACACAAAATAAGGCGATTTTAAAGCTTCAAAAGCAACTTTCGAATACTTTACCGAATTTTACCAAAAACGAGCTAGAAGAGTATAAAAATAGTATTATAAATGTAAAATTTTGGCATGGAACTGGAGGATTTGAGTATAGCTCCAGCGGAAATATCACACCAATTTTTGACAATATTTTAAAAAATGGATTAAAAACCCAACAAGATGACTACTTAATTATTTATTCTAAAAAATTAAGTATGAAATCAATATCACTGGTAAATAAAAGAATTATTGCTAGATGTTATGCGGATAATCATAATTTTAAGAATCCTAAAACTTTTCGTTTTGGAGATAGTATTTTTTGGATTGTGCGACATTACACAAAAATGTATATTTTAGCATATACGATACTCGCTCCGCGTTCACTCATAAACATTCTTAACTGGAGAAATAAAAATAAAATAAATTCAAAAAAATCTTGGAGCGGAAAAGTAAATAAATCTTGTAAAAATACATGGGAATCTTTTGAAAAATACTCTGATATTGGAGAAAATTTCCCAGTAATTCTTGGCATTAAAAATCTAAACAAAACTGCAAAATTACCAAAAATATTTAGCGAAACTGAAATTCGTTCTTTAGAGGATATTCCTTTTGAGGATATTATTCACATAGAAATTCCTCTTGAAAGATATAATGAATTAAGTAATAAGATTCGAAAATATAACCAAAAAGTAAAAATATTTCCTATTGAATTAGGTGAATTATTTGAATACAAAAATAGTTCTAAATAAATTACGATATTATTCTTACTAATATTTTTAAAACTAAAAAAATAAATAACGAAAAAACTCCACCGATTAGGAGGAGTTTTTTATAATTCGGCACCGTGCTATT
>CAUQKG010000002.1:0-163403 GCA_963518805.1 uncultured Saccharimonas sp. (SeqCode)
TGATAAATCTATAAAATAGACTGACGATAAATTTGCACAATTAAATTGTTAAAGTGTTCGCTAAACTCCGTTTTTTACTCCATTTGTTTAACGCTATACTATTTTACCTAATTTTTTCTATAATGTCAACAGTTTTTTGGAACTTTTTTAAAGTTTTTTTCAAAAAAAAGAAACCCCACATTTTTGTGAGGTTTAAGGATTCTTTCAAAAGCTAGAAAGTCAATATACTAGAGATTTAACTCCGGGTAAATATCTTTCGTAATTTCTGAAATTTCATGCTTTAATTGCGGGAAAGGCACACCTTCGCGAGCAGTAACACCTTCGAAAATCCAAAAGACACGCTCTGAATATCCCATTCCACAAGCCGGTGGCATTCCATATTCTAGCATCTCAACATAATCAATATCAAGCATCATCGCTTCATCATCACCATTATCTCGCATTTTTTGTTGCTCAACAAAACGATTCAGCTGGTCAATTGGATCGTTTAATTCGCTAAATAAATTACACAACTCTGAACCTGCAATAACAACTTGTGCTCGCTGCGTCATTTCTGGTGAATCTGGGTGAGTTTTTGCGAGTGGCGAGATGAATGTCGGTGTATTAACCAGCCAAATTGGCCCAACAACATCTTTTCGAATATTTTTCCATAGTTTATCAATCCCGCGGGCTTTATTTTCAGTCTGTTCAACTTCTAAATTATTAGCTTTCAAAGCCGCTTTAACTTCTTCAAGCGAACAAGTGTAGGGATTTAAACCGTATCGCTTTTCGATAGTTTCAGCATAATCCCATTCTTCCCACTTTTTCGAAAGATCAACATCAAAATTACCAAGCTTAAATTGTAAAGTTCCAAAAGTTTGCTCCAGAACATATTTAAACATCTCTTCTTGAAACTTCAAACCATCTCGCCAATCCCAGTAAGCTGCATACCATTCCATCGCAATATGCTCAGGCAAATGTTCATCTGAATAATTCTCATTTCGAAAGCGTGGGCCAAGATCATACACTTTCTCAAAACCAGCACCAAGCAAACGCTTTAACGGCAACTCATGACTAATTCGAAGATAAAATTGGGCGTTATCAAGCGCATCCATATGTGTTACGAATGGATTAGCATCAGCCCCACCAGTTGTATGTTCAAGAACGGGAATATTGATTTCAAAGAAGCCTCTTGCGTTCAAAAAATCACGTGTCGCTTGCCAAAACTTCGAACGACGTACAAAACGGTCACGCACCTCAATATTTACATTCATATCAACATAACGCCTTCGAAAACGCTCCTCCTTATTCGTGAAGCCGTCTTGTTCAGTTGGCATTGGGCGAAGAGATTTAGAAAGAAGCTTTAATTCTTGCGTTTCGACTGAAATTTCACCAGTTTTCGAACGAATCACTTTTCCATTTGCTTGAACAAAATCACCAACATCAAGTAGGTTTAGATCTTTCAAGCCGATTAAATTCTGCTCTTTCGAGGTTTTAGCTAGATTTTGAGCCGTAATAAAAAGCTGAATTTTCCCTGAAAAATCCCGCAAAACAATAAAAGCAAGTTTGCCAAATTTGCGAATTCCAGCAATTCGCCCAGCAATTTTCACTTCTCGGCCTTCCATTTCTTCGAAATTATTCACAATTTCACCGGCCATTGCCGTTCGTTCGGTTTCGGCAGGATATGGATTTAGTCCAAGATTTTTAATTTCTTCTAATTTTCTCAATCGCTCTTCGCGTAATTCTTTCATTGTAGCCATAATTAACTCATATTTTAGCATATTTTAGATTTTTTTTCAATTTTTTTAAAAAGCACTTGACTTTTTTATTTTTTAGTGATATTATATAAAAATCAGTCCACGGACTTAAAACGGAGGTGTCATATGGCAAGTTCTTTACAACAATTTTCCAATGTAAGCCCATCTTCGAAAGAAGAAACTCAACAAAACGACGGTCGTAAGTTTGAGTTATGGCCAGAACATTGAGAACTTAGCTCTCGAAATTTCGAGGGCTTTTTATTTGACTTTATTTATTTTTTATGTTATTATAGTAAAATCCTATAGCCGAAAGGCTTAAAATTGGAGGCACTTTATGTTTCTTAGACACGACATTGTTCAGGTCCTGTTTAGCAAAGATTCAAGAGGTAACTCTTGTATAACTTTTGCAACAATAAAAAAAGTCTTACCAGAACAAGGATGCGCTATTCTCGAAGGAGTAATATCTTTTCAGGGGAAATTTCCGCTTAAAGCTTCAGAATATGCATCCACCGTAGAAGAGGATGCGAAAATTCCGCTCAAGAGGCTTGTAAGAATTAATAAAAATGATATACCTCCCTCTTGTCCATTATAGAATAGACTAGCACAAAAATAGCCAAAAACCCGCATCTTCGCGGGTTTTAAAATTATTATTTTCCAAAAATCAATCGCAAATAATCTTTCATCATTCTAGAGCCAGAGATCACGGGAACATAACCTTTTAACTGTTTTCGAATTTGTTTTTCAAGCAAATAATCATCTTTAAAAATCTGTCCAGCCCGATTCATTTGAAGATACAAAGACTTCAACTCATCATTATAATTTGCGCCACTAACTTCCAAACAAGGTGCCGGCGAAATATCCGCAACACCACCATCGGCCGTTGAAATTAGTATTTTAAGATTTGCTAAATCTTTCATAAACGAAGTTCCGCAAGCTTCTAGCCCAACAATTGGCACATTTATCGAAACATCTGAACCAACAGCCAAAGCTAAGCCTAATTCTTCATCATAATCTTGAATGAAATGAACTCGCTCACGCAAAAAATCATCTGATTCAATTTTCGAAAGTACAGAATTTAAAGTAGCTCGCATTTCAGTATCGCCTTGATGAACTTTTCCTGCCAAAATATAATGAGCATTATTTTCTCGCAAAACTCGGCGAAGCTCTTCCATATTTTCGAAAGGCATCCAAGGGCGTTTATAAGATACAAATCGCCGTTTGAAATCAAAAAGCATCGCATTTTCAGGGATTTGCACCACATGGCCATATTGATCTTTTCTATGAGCTAAAATCTGGTTTAGTTTTCTTCGACCAATCTTTCGAAAATCTCGAATATCTTTGGCACTAATTTTTGCTAAATTTTCTTTATAATTCTCTGTTGGTAGGTCAAATTTATCAAAAATATCTTTATTTCGAAAATCTTCTAAAATCTCAGGTAAAACCCAAGTTGGCAAATCAATTCCATTTGTTACGGCTTTAAATTTAACTTTATCGCCATTGATATCATGATAATCTGCAACATTTGCGTGAAGCCGCGAAACACCATTTTTTGCTTCAGCGAGTTCAATTGTAAGTGTTGAAAGCTTCAGTCTATCATTTCGAAAAAGCCCAAAAATCCAGGTTTTTAGCGCTGAAGATTCGATGTTTGGCATTACAATTCGGTTGAATTGGTCAAAAGAGAATTCACTTTCCGCCGCTTGAACTAAAGTGTGATTTGTGTAAAGTGTGTGTTTTCGAACATAAACAATCGCCTCGTAAAGATTCATTCCATTTCGAACAAGTTCATCAAGCCGAGCAACGGCCGCAAAAATCGTGGCGGTTTCATTCAGTTGAATGACTGAAGGTTTTAGCCCAACCATCTTCAGCGCTTTATAGCCACCAAAACCGAGTGAAACTTCTTGGTAAAGCCTATGGTCGCCAGAACCATCTCCAGCATAAAGCTCACCGAAATTACTTTCACCCATTGTTAAAAACCTTGTTGAGCCAAGAATTTTTTGAAAAATATTTAGGCGTGCTGGTGGCATATTTTCAGTGTAAATTTCAACATCATCAAGATATTCAAAACCAAACTCCTCAGGGTTTACTGAAATAAATTCTTCTCGTTGGTCAAGATTGTGGATTGATTGATGAAGCTCTCTTCGGTAAAACGGCGTTACACAAACAAATGGGATTTCAAGCTTTTCGGCGACTCGCCGAGTATCAGCCGCCAAAACACCCAAGCCACCGCCACCTTTAATGCCGTTGCTTTTGTCATAAACTTCCATCGTAAAATAAACATAAGGGCGTTCAGGAGATAATTTTTTAGTTAAATTCGCACGCTCAATCGCCTCATAGAATTCACTAACATCTTCAATATTTTGGCCAACTCGCCGTCGGTTGATCTTTTCGAAATAATTTTCCACCACTTTTCCTTTTAAATTATTCTTATGTTTATATTTTATCAAATTTTCAAATTTTTATCAAATAATTGACAAAATAAATTAAAAGTGTTATTATTTATATATTCTATTTTTTGGAGGTATTTTTCTATACATCATTCGGATGAAGATTATGTTAGGGTCTGTAGCTGCTGCGGCTGCGGCTGTTTATTCTTTCTTATTATATCCTTTCTTCCTATATTTCTATTAATAGTGTCTCGAAAATAAAACTCCAACTTTTGGGAGTTACGTATTGACTTTTTCAACATTATTAGTAATAATCAATGGTTTCTAATAAAAAACTACAAAAGAAGATTGCGATTTCTCTGCTGCCAGCAGATTAGCTCTTTTAGAGAGTCGGTAAATGCTGGCTTTTTCTTTTTATCGGAAAAGAAAGTTCTAACGCTTCAGTAGATAATTGACAACATAAATTAAAGATGATATGATTTATATATTCTATATTTTGGAGGTACATTTTCATGAAAAACAACAAAAAAGATATTTCGCCAGCTATATTAATTATGCCGATTATCTTTTCTTCCCTATTCTATATATGCATTTCTTTAGCAGTATTCCCTAAAATAATAAAAGATAGTAATATAAAAGGGGAAATGCTAAAAAAAGGCGATTCGTTCGCCGTCAAGAATAGCCACTTAAAAGAATACATAGATATTCTTGATAATCTAAAGATAGAGTATACTCTTGATAAAAGTGGTGACATCACTAATATCAATATCAACAGGTAATTAAGTCGGTCTTATGACTGGCTTTTTCTTTTGCCAAAAAAACAAAATCACCTTTCGAAATGAAAAGTGATTTTTTAGTTTTAAGCTTCTTCAGCAACTTCTTCTTTTGGTTGGTTGCGGCGAAGCTTTTCGGCATTTTTGATCGCACGAGTTTTTTGAGCAGGTTTTTTAACCCATTTTGGCATTTCAATTCCTGCTTCTTCCAAAAGTTTTACAACTCGTGGAGTTGGCTGAGCGCCGTTATAAAGATATTTTTCAGCCAATTCTTTTTCGATTTTAGCTTCTTTTGTATGTGGGTTATATGAACCAACATAGCTAACTACGCGCCCACTCGACGGATGCCGATGCGCTTCCTGAACCGCTACGCGATAAACAGGATAACCTTTGCGACCTAATCGCTGTAATCTGATTGCTAGCATTTAGATTATTTCCCTTTTATTAACTTTTATAGCTTTTCTATTTTAACAAATTTTATAAAAAAAATCAAGAGTTATTTATAAACATTGACTTTTTATTAAAATTATGTTATAATTTTTTAAAGTTTAGTACATTTGGAGGTAAACAATGAAGGTATCAAAAGAAAAATGGGCAGAAACAAAACTTAGCTGGCAAAGATATGGCGGCGAGTATATAGCCCTTATGTTCTTTGTCTTACTTTTTCTTACGGTAATTTGGTTTTTTGTGATCTGCCCTATCGTAAGCTATTTTCATGAAAATGAAATAAGTTCACTAAAAACCGAAATTATCCGAAAATTTGAAAATAATTCTGCGACTTTGGAGTTCTCAAACGAGAATGAAGCCAAAAAAGCAGAGTTAAATCTTGAAGAGATTTCGAAAAAGGATAATATTCATTTTAAGGATATTAAACTTTCAAGAAAAGGTGAAAAATTCGAAATCAAAGTTTATTTCAAAAGCGCAAAATAGATTGCGCTTTTTTAATTTTTATGCTCCAATTTTATCTTTTTTATTGCCACGTTTTGCATTTCGCTCGATATAATCAATGATTTTACCTGCAACATCGCGATAAGTAACTTTTTCAATCCCGAATCCTGGGCTCGCATTAACTTCCAAAACTAACGGACCACGTGCCGAACGCATTAGATCAACACCAGCAACTGTTAAGCCCATCGCCTTCGCCGCCCGAACCGCCATTCGCTTTTCTTCAGGCGTAAGTTTAATTGGCTCGCCCAATCCACCTTTGTGCAAATTCGAACGAAAGTCATCATCTAAACTCTGTCGCTTCATACTTGCCACTACTTGAGAACCAACCACAAAAGCTCGAATATCTGTTCCTGCCGACTCTTTAATAAACTCTTGCAAAAGAACGTTTGTGCCGTCTGAATTTGTTAAATAGAAAGCTTGAAGTACCGATTTTGCAGCCTTTTTAGTTTCCGCTAAAACTACACCATTTCCGTGAGTTCCGCGAGCAAGCTTGATAATTGCGGGCGTTCCACCAATTTCTTCCAAAAGGTCATCAATATCGTTCGAATTTCGAGAAAACACCGTTTTAGGAATCGAAACACCATATTTTGCCATAATTTGAGTTGAACGCAACTTATCACGAGCACGCGTGATTGCTATTGAACGATTCACAAAAAATGCTCGCGGATAAGCTGTTTCTAGTTGGCGAACTACGGATGTACCATATTCAGTCATATGACTAGCAATTCGTGGAATAAAGGCATCAAATTTACCAATATTCTCACCATCATACATAACTTTTGGATTTTTTTCATCAATCGAAACATAGCATTTTTTGTAAGCGATTATCTCAACCTCATGGCCACGTTTCTCTGCTTCTTCTCGTAATCGTTTTGTGGAATAATTCCCTGGCCCATTCGACAAAATTGCAATTCTCATTACTGTTTTTCTCCCATTAATTTCCATTCTTCATCAAGATCAATTTTTCGGCGCGAGTCGACCAAAATATTATTTTTAATCAGAAAAGCTCGACCAATCAACATCTCAAATTTCATTTTAGAACGATCATCCAGCCCAAATAAAGCTTCAAATTCTCTGCCCTCAATTAAAATTTTAAATTTTACTAAATATCGAGTTTTTGAGCTACCGTGTGTATTTTTAACTGTTCGAAATCTAAAACTCCGTGTTTTAAAATGTAGTTTTTTATCGCCTAACAAGTCAAAACTTAATTCTCCATCCTTTTCGAAAATATTTTCAGCATGTACAACGCCAGAAAAAGCTCCCGTATCAACCTTGGCAATAGATTTCACGTCAGAAATTCTATCACCGCCAACGCTAACAAAAGATACATCTTCGAAAGTTCCAAAAATCGTCTTTTCTTCCATAAAACCTATTCCTTGATATTTTTACCCTCAAATTATAAAAATTTTACCATATTATAAACTTTTTGTCAAACTATTTCTTACCAACCTTAAGCTCATAAATCTGCCTTTGCTGATCCGAGTCGAGTAAATCATTTTTTCCACCAAGCAAAAAATCATCAATTAGCGTTGGTGAATCAATATTCTCTTCAATATATTTCCAAATCTCTTGACCACCGTTAAAATAACTCAGATCTTTAAACCAAGGTAATTCATCAGTTCCACGAAAAATCCTCTGCGTATTTCTATAAGCAATTAGACGTTTTTTATCGATATTTTCTTCCGAAAAATTATTTTTTCCGTCTAAAATGCCCATTCTCCAATTAGTTTCGAAAGCTTTACGAAAGCTCATATTATTAAAATAAGCAAAACCTGCAGTTAAATAATGCTGAACACCTGCTTCTTGATAATCACCTTTTACAGCTATTTCCATAGCACGAGCAATTCCTTCTTCAGTATTCATATAGCCATCAAGGCCAGTTCTTAAAGCTTGATTATTATAAAGCTCACCCATTTGAGCACGCATATAGTGTGTCCCAATTTCATGCACAACCAAACCTTCAAGCTCTTTTTTCGAAACTGGTTTTCGATTTTTAGGAATAAAGATCTTCTTCTCTTTCGCCGAAACTGCAATAGCACCAGAATCCTTCCATTCAACATTAAATTCCGAAAATCCATCATTTTCAAAATCTTTCAAAATATTTTCGAACACCCCAAAAATTTCCTCTGCTGAATATCTATCGTCATCTTTTTCGGGAATAAGTTCTAACTGCTTTGAGTATAAGTCTTTAATAATCTCACCAAAATTATGAAAAACCTCATCACTCGGCTTGAATCTTTTTAGATCTTGACTTACATTTTCATCTTTTTCAATCAGTTCATAAAACTCTGAACGGATTTTTTCACCTTTTTCATCAAGCTCTAAAGACTCAATTTTTGTAATTTTATCCGAAAGTAGAGAATGGAATGTTTCAAAGTCTGGCTCACCATAAACTTCGATATTATTTTTCATAAATTCTTCTTGGGCTTTTTGTCTATCCGCTAAACTTTCGGCTTTTCGAAAATCATAAGCCGCCTCAAGCATTTTAACAGTTTTAATTCTCGTTTCAAGTTGAGTATTATACATTTCTCGCTCAATCTCACCGAGCGAATTGTCATTTTCAACTGCTAGAATTGCGTTCGAAATATTTTGGTAAAGATTTTCAATTTCACCACTATTTAGCTTTTCATATTTATTATTTGGCCGAGAAAGATTATCATTCTCAAGAAATTCAGACTTCGCTTCATTTGCATTTTCTGGAGTAAATGTTGAAATAACTTTTGGCTCCGAATCTTTAAAAACCTCCCTCGTATCAAGAAGTTCATTTTTACCAAAATTGCTTTCAAAATTGTTCACAACTTATCTCTTTTCGTTATTCTTATATTTTCGAATTGCCTCTCGAGCCGCTTCTTGTTGAGCAGTTTGTTTGCTTGGGCCTTCACCTTCACCCATTTTTTTATCACCAACAAAAACACCAAGAGTAAAATTCTTATCGTGATCTGGACCATCCTCTTTAAGAACCTTATAAATTGGCGTAAAACCATCTCTTGCTTGTGAAATCTCTTGTAAATAACTCTTTGGGTCGCGCCAAGATTCTTCCTCTAGAATTTGTGGAAGAGTACTCAAAATATTATCTGTGATGTATTTTTTTGCAGCTTCATAACCCTTATCAAGATAAATAGCACCCGTAGTTGCTTCGAAAGCGTTTGCCAAAATCTGTTGGCGAGCCCTTACAGAACCTTGTTTTTCACCACGGCTCATCCGAATTAATTTTTCATAACCGAGTCTTTCGCCAGCCGCACCAATACTTTCAGTTCTAACCAGCGCCGAGCGCCAAGCTGTTAAAATTCCCTCAGGTTTATCATAGTTCGAAAATAGAAAATCAGTAGTAACGAGCTCTAAAACCGCATCGCCCAAAAATTCAAGTCGTTCATTATGCTCGCTTGCCGACTTTCTATGTTCGTTTAAATAGCTTCGATGCGTTAATGCAGTCACTAATAAATCAATATTTTCGAAATCATAACCAAGTTTCTCTTTCGCCCATTCATGATAAGGCGCCAATAAAATTCCACTCATTATAAGTTCTCCTGTCTAATTTTTTTCATCGCAAGCAAAATTAGCTTACCGATATCTTCATATTCAATCTCATCCAATGCATCAGAAAAACTAAACCATCTAATACCATTCATCCAATCTTCTTTTTGAATTGCGTCAGTATCACCAAGTGCTTTCACTAAAAAAACTTGAGTCGTCATTAAAACAAGCTTATCAATTCGCCTATATCGAAAATTAATTTTACCAAGCCAGCCAATAATTTTTACATCATGAAGACCCGCTTCTTCCCCAATTTCACGCTTAGCAGTTTCTTGAGCTGTCTCTCCTTCTTCGATATGACCTTTCGGAATCGTCCAGCGATCTTTCGAGTCTTGAATCAGCAAAATTTCAACTTCATTTTTTTGATTACGACGAAAAATTACGCCACCAGCGGTCGGTTCACGAACAATTTCTTGAATTGAAGACCTGCGTGTTCTATAAAAATATTTTCGAAAATGTTCAACCTTCTTGTTCGCCATTTTGTTCCTCCACAAAAAGCTTATACGCCGTTCCTAATACGCCGTTAATAAACTTACTTGAATTATCGGAACCAAACGCTTTAGCAAGCTCAACTGCTTCATTTATAGCCACTTTTGGCGGAACCGTTTCTCGAGAATAAAGCAATTCATAGAGCCCCATCCTTAAAACATTACGGTCAATTCGCGCAATCTGTGAAATTGGCCATTCTGGTGCCATTGGCTGAAGTTTTGTATCCAGTTCAACCTGTCTTTCAATAATCCCGTTTAATAAATCTTGAACGAATTGCTTATCTCCAATCGCTTCTTCATATTGCTTCATATTTCGAAAAATAATCTCAGCCAAGTCAACAGTTTTATCTTGTGCCTGAGAACGAAATTCATATTCATAAAGTGTTTGAAGAACAACAATCCTTCCTAAATGTCTATTTGATGCCATTTTTACGTAAGGTTCTTTCCTATATTAAAATATTATTATTTTTTGTCAAGTGAAAATTAAAACGCCAGCAAATTAAGCAGCTAGCGTTTTGTTTTCTTCGAGTTGCTTGTTTAGAGCTTTACCAGATTGTTTTTTAGTTGTATAAACTTTCACTGGTGATTTTTTATTAACTCGACGAGCTAAATCCAATCGCAAGTGGCTGCGTCGCAAACCAGTCTTTCGAGGACTACTCTGTTTCTTTGGCTGTGCCATTTAAAGTTTCTCCTTAGGTTTATTATTTTCCTTCAACATCAATTATACCTTAATTTTAAAGATAAAGCAAGCTTTTTATGAATCTATTATTGACTTTTTATTATTTTTATGCTATAATAAAATCATTATGAAAAGTTATGAAAACAAAAACAATCAAATTCAAAATAATGAAATAGTAAAAATTAGTAGAAAGAAGCTAAGACAATTTGGCACTTTAGCGATGCTTGCCGGAGCGCTTGGTGGTTGGTTTGGCCACGATACTTATAAAAATTATCAAGAAAACCACCCACCAGAAATTTTCCAAAAAAGCCAAACTGAAGGTTTGGACAACTCTGAAATGGATTTTTCAAAACTTAAAAAAATTTCAGATGATGGCGGCGTAATCCATTTACAAAAAGGAGACGCCATAAGAAGCTCAACTGGCGAATATTACAAAAACCCTGAAAATTACACTTTCAGCGAATCAAACCATTCAGCAATTGGTATTATGAATGCAGACAGGGACTTTACTACTAAGGGCGAAGTTTACCTAGAAGACGGGGATAATCCAAAATTAATTACCAGAATTGAGAATTTTGAAAAAACGTCAACTGGCGAAAATACTAAAATTGATATAAATATAGATAAAGACGGTTGGGTTGCAGTTGATGCAAATAGAGAAGACTTTCAGCAAAAATAATAAAATGGAGGAATAAACCTCCATTTTATTTATTTAACAACAAAGTTAATTAATTTATTCGGAATGAAAATTTCTTTCAAAATCTCCTTGTCTTGCAAGAATTTTGAAACGTTATCTTCTGCTCTTGCAATAGCAAGAATTTCATCCTTTTCAGAGTTTGCCGAAACTTTAATTTTCCCGCGAAGCTTTCCATTAACTTGAACAATAATTTGAATTTCATCAGTTTTCAAAAGCTCTTCATTCCATTTTGGCCAGCCAGATTTTTCAATAAAGTCATTATTTCCAAGCTGCTGCCAGAGTTCGCTTGAAATATGTGGAGCAAATGGAACAAGCATTTTAAGTAAATCTTCTAAAATAAATTGCCAATCGTTCGAAAAACCTTCAAGTTTCAATTTATAAAGATCATTTACAAATTCCATCAGAGCAGCAACCGCAGTATTTAGGCTTTCGCGATGAAAATCTTCAGTAACTTTCTTGATGGTTTTATGCTGGATTTTTTGGACTTCAGCAAAATTTGAAAGATTTTCAGCAGATTTTTCAGATTCAATAAACTCTTGAACCAAAACCCAAACACGATTCAGAAAACGATAAACTCCAGCTATCCCTCGTGAATCCCAAGAAGCGTCAACTTCATATGGAGCAATAAACATTTCATAAGTTCTAAGTGAATCTGCGCCATATCCTTGGTCGATGACTTCAAGCGGATCAATAGTATTCCCCTTCGATTTACTCATTTTCGAACCATCTTCAGCATTGATATATCCGTGATAAAGGAGTTTTTTAACCGGTTCGGCAAAATTAGTTAGTTCCAAATCTCTAAAAACATGAGTCCAAAAACGAATATATAGTAAATGCGCAACTGCGTGGTCACCACCAACATAATAATCAACTGGGGTCCAGTAATTTACAAGCTCAGGATCCCAAGCTTGTTTAGAATTTCGAGGGTCAGCATATCGCAAAAGATACCAGCTTGAGCATGCGTAACCATCCATCGTATCGGTTTCACGAGTCATTTTTTCGCCATTAATTTCAACTGTAATAAATTCTTCACTCTTAGCAAGCGCTGACTTTCCAGAATCATCAGGTTTAAAATCACTCAAAGCTGGAAGTATTACAGGTAATTGATCCTCGGGGATTAAATGCTCTTTTCCATCTTTGTCATAAGCAATAGGAATGGGGCAGCCCCAATAACGCTGCCGAGAAATCAACCAATCTCGCATTTTATATGTAGTTTTCGAACAACCAATTCCAGATTCTTCAAGCCAGCCTAAAATCTGTTCGCGAACATCCTCTGATTTTTGACCGTTAAATTCACCAGAGTTAACCATAACTCCTTCTCCATGATAGCAAGAATCATCATCCGCCATGTTCTCAGGCTTCTCAATAACTTTTATAATATCCAAATCAAATTTTTTAGCAAATTCAAAATCTCGCTCATCATGAGCAGGAACCGCCATAACAGCCCCTTCACCATAGCCTCCAAGCACATAATCACTCACCCAAATTGGGATTTTCTTACCATTCGCTGGATTTATTGCATAACTTCCAGTAAAAATTCCTGTCTTTTCTTTATTTTCTTGGCGCTCAATTTCAGATTTTTTAAGTGATTTTTTCTTATATTCTTCAAGTTTTTCTCTAGTCAAATCAGTAGAGAGTTTTTCAAGCAATTCATGTTCTGGCGCAATAGTTAAAAATGCCACGCCAAAAATAGTATCTGGTCGAGTTGTAAAAACTTTAATTTTTTCACCTTTTGCATTTCCGTCAGCAATTTCAAATTCAATCTCAGCACCCTCAGATTTTCCAATCCAATTTCGCTGCATCGTTTTAATCTTTTCTGGCCAATCTAATTCGTCAATATCAGCCAAAAGTTCGTCAGCATATGCAGTAATTTTAAAGAACCACTGAGTCATTTGTTTTTTCGAAACTTCTTCGCCACAACGCCAGCATCGGCCATTTTCAACCTGCTCATTTGCGAGAACTGTTTTATCATTATCGCACCACCACTGATAGCTTTCTTTACGGTAAGCTAGGCCTTTTTTATACATTTCGCGAAAAATCCACTGTGTCCATTTGTAATATTCTGGATTTGAAGTGTTAATTTCTCGCGACCAATCGATTGAAATTCCAAGTCGTTTAAACTGTTTTTTAAAATTTTCGATATTAGTTTTTGTGGCTTCTTGAGGTGAAATTCCAGTTTTAATTGCATAATTTTCTGCTGGCAAGCCAAAAGTATCCCAACCAATTGGGTTTAAAACATTTTTGCCCTGCTGGCGATAAAAACGCGCGATCGAATCAACAATCGTATAGCTCCTTGCATGCCCAGTGTGAAGTCCTGCCCCACTTGGATACGGAAACATTCCTGAAATGTACATTTTTTGTTTCGAAGAATCCGCTTCAACCTCATAAAGCTTTGATTCATCCCATTTTTTTTGCCATTTTTCTTCAATTTCAATCGGATTATATCTTTTCATACTATTTTAAATTATACCAAAAATAGTATGAAAAATCAAAAAATCACCATAAAGTAACCTTATCGCAAATATATTCATTCTCATCAGTTAAATAAACCTCAACCAGCTCATTATTTTTGTAAAATTCAATTCTGTTTTGAAGATTGCTAATTTCCGGCTCAATAACATTATTCCACCAATTTTTACCAGAGCGACATACAACACGCCTTTTATACTCTTGCATTGCTCTTTTATTGAGAGCATTTGGCAAAATAAGTATAAAACTAATCTTTTTTGAAAGTAGTCGCTTTAAAATCTCATCATCTTCACTAATAAATATAATTTCGAAATTACCCGAATAATATTCTTCTTCAATTTTCTGTACACAAAAATCAAAAAAATGAGATCTTTCAACTTCATTCATCATTTTAGTTTTACTACTTTCATTAAATTCCATATCTAAAAATTGCTTTTTAGATATTTTCGAAAGAGTAGTTTTACCTAAACAAGGATAAGCTGCAATAATTTTAGTTTGCATTTATTTCTTTCAAAAATTCATCTTCATCTATAACTTTTACACCAAGTTTTTCAGCCTTCGAAATTTTTGTTGCACCAACTTTTTCGCCAATTACCAAAAAATCTGTAGTTTTCGAAATTGTTTTTTGGAATTTTCCACCCAACTCTTCAATTTTTTCTGCAGCTTTTTCACGCGCCATTGTTTTTAGCGTTCCGGTAATTACAAAATTTTTATCACTTAAGACCCCTTCATTTTTTGCAAAATTTTGCACTTTCACGCCAAGATTAAACATTTTTGTTAAAACTCGCAAATTTTCATCATCATTAAAATATGCTAAAATACTTTCCGCAACTTTCTTACCAATACCATCAATTTCAAGAAGCTCTTCAAGCGTTGCGTTACAAATATTTTCGAATTTATTAAATTTTTCTGCTAAAAGCTTTGCCGTTTCGCCACCAACATACCTAATTCCAAGAGCTGAGATAAATTTTGAGAGCTCTGGATTTTTCGAAGACTCAATAGCTCCCAAAAGATTATTAACTGAAGTTTCTCCAAAGCGCTCAAGGTTCAACAAATCACTTTTTTGAAGATTATAAATATCAGCCAAATCTCGGATTAACCCTTTCTCAACCAATAAATCAACATTTTTTTCACCAAGATTTTCAATATTCAAACCTGCTTTTGAAGCATAAAAGGTGACCGTTTTTTTCAAAATTAAGCTCGAATTTAAACCTTTTGCACGATACGCAACCTCACCACTTGGGCGGTAAAACTCAATATCTGGAAACTGTTTCTCAAGCTCTTTTCTAAAATCGAAAACTTTAGCATTTTCTGGTCGAAGCTCCGGCAAAATCCGCAAAATTTTCGGAATAATATCGCCAGCCTTAAAAACTACTGCCGTATCGCCAATTCGCACATCGAGTCGCTTAATTTCATCAGCATTATGTAAACTTGCATGCCGAACAGTGGTTCCGGCAAGTTGAACTGGTGAAAAGACTGCAACAGGAGTTGCAATACCAGTTCGTCCAATCGAAATAACTATGTCTGAAATCACCGCCGTAACTTCTTCAGGAGAATATTTAAAAGCAATTGCTGCACGAGGTTGTTTTCCGACAATTCCAAGTTTCGAAAAATGCTCACGATTATTAATTTTTACAACTAACCCATCAGTGTTAAATGGCAATTCTTTTCTCTTTTCACTCCAAAAATCAATAAACTCAATAACTTTTTTTAAACCGTTAATTTTTGAAGCTTGCTCATTTATCGTAAAACCAAGATTTTTTAATGCTCCATAAGCGAACTGGTTAGTAGGAATATCTTGTGGATTTTCACGAATTAGATCATAAGCTCGAAAATGTAGAGGTCGAGAAGCTGCGATTGAAGGGTCAAGCTGGCGAATTGTACCTGCAGCCAGATTTCGTGGATTAGCAAATTCTGGTTCACCATGCTCTTTTCGAATAAGATTTATTTTTTCGAAATCTTCCTTCAAAATAACAATCTCACCGCGAACTTCAGTTCTTCCATTTTTAAAATTTTCAAATTCACCACTCGCCTGTAAAAAAAGCGGAATATTTTTAATTGTTCTAATATTACTTGAAACATCTTCACCAACAAAAGAATCACCTCGAGTAACAGCTCTCACAAATTCGCCATTCTCAAAAATAAGAGAACAAGCTAAACCATCCATTTTAATATCTGCAAAAAAATCCTCTTCAATATTTGGCTCAAGTTTTTTAATTCTCTCAAACCAATCGAAAATTTCTTTACTACTAAAAATATCATTTAAACTTAGCATTCTACTAGTGTGAGAAACCTTAATAAACCCACCCTTAACCATATTTCCAACTCTTTGCGTTGGTGAGTTTTTTGATATTATTTCTGGGTTTTTAGCCTCAATTTTCTTAAGCTCAGAAAAAAGTGAATCATAAACCGAATCTGGAACGCTTGGATTATCAAGAGTGTGATATTCGAAAGAATAACGGTTCAAAAGCTCTAGCAAATCTTTATATCGAGTGTTTTTATCTGTCTCCATCAACAATCCTTCGATATAAAACGTAAATGTAAACAGAGCTTAAAACACAAGAAAAACAACTCATTAGGAGCATCGAGATCGGTACGATTGGAATATTAACAAAGAATCCATTAATCGAAATCAGCCAATTCATCAACATGATTATTGGAATTATTATAATCGACCAAATCAAAGCAAGTATAAAAATTAAAAATAGAATTCTCTTCAATATTGCAAGCCTCCTTTGAGAAACCATATCGCCAGCAATTTTTAGAGCCTGTAGTGGATAGGTTCCTGGAATTGTGACAATAATCATTGCGAAAATTGAGCCCATAGCCCAAAAAGCTGAGAGTGAGAATAGCAATAGTATTGCACTAAAAAATACAGCTTGTTCTATTCCGCTCGAT
This sequence comes from uncultured Saccharimonas sp. (SeqCode), assembly GCA_963518805.1. Classification (GTDB taxonomy): domain Bacteria; phylum Patescibacteriota; class Saccharimonadia; order Saccharimonadales; family Saccharimonadaceae; genus Nanogingivalis. The sequence goes on from CAUQKG010000002.1 coordinate 16,607, forward strand.
AAAAAACTTGTTGTTTTTGCGGCCGCACCAACAATCGTTGCAATAAATACAGGAACTAATTGCATTAATATTACAATAGCAATAACCGTCATTGGGATGATAGGAGCTCCACAAGAATATAAAGCATCTCTTAAATTTAAGTTCTTTTTTCCACTTAAAATATTTCTGCAAATCTGAACTGTCGCGAGCCAAATAAATAGCACTATTATAGCAAACATCATCTGTTGAATTTCACTTGGTGATTGCACTAAGCCGCCACTATTAAACGTTGCTGCCATGATCAATCCGGCTTTGCCAATTTCACCAAAAAAGCCTTCAAAATTTCCACCATTAGTAGTGTCAACAACAGCTTGCAAGCTTGAAACAAAATTTTGGTCCATTAGCCCAATAAAAACAATGCCAGCTAAAGCCGAGACTAAAACAAGATTTCGAAAAATCTTTTTGTTATCTCGAATAAGCTTAAAAACAAAACCCAGCAAATTCCAATAGCCCCCGATTTTTAAGGGTCGAACATAATCTATTTTTCTTGAAATCTTAAAGCTTCTATGTGGCCTGCGCGCTTTAAACTTTCTAAACCTTTCCAATATATTTTTTCGTAAATAAATTCTAATTCTTATATACCAAAAATAAACTAAACTAATTTGTTCTTCATTTGAACTTAATATTTTTTTTCTAGACATTAAAACCTCGCACTATTTTCTTTCAATCTATTAATCCTGTCATCTAAAGGTGGATGTGTTGAAAATAATCTCTGAAAAAAGCCCTGTTTCATAGGATTGGAAATAAATAAGCTTGCCGTTGTCGAGTTTTGTCTTTCAAGAGGTTTGTTATTTTTTAACTTTTCAAGAGCACTAATTAAGCCATCTGGATATCTAGTTAATGAAACAGCGGTTGCGTCAGCTAAAAATTCACGCTGACGAGAAATTGCAAGTCTCGTTATTGTAGCTAAAAGTGGTGAAATTAAAACAAAAAATAATCCCAATACTAAAGCGATTGGATTTTTCGAATCCTCATCGTCGTCATTCAAAAAAATGAACCTTAGAGCAATATCGGAAAGTATCCCAATAACAGCGGTTAAAGCTATTGCCGCCATTAAAACTCGAATATCATAATTCTTAATATGTGAAATTTCATGAGCCATCACACCTTCAATTTCAACCTTATCCATACTTTCAAGAAGCCCTGTTGTTGCACAGATTACAGAATTCTCAGGGTTAGTTCCGGCTGCAAAAGCATTCATCGAAGAATCATTAATAATATAAAGCTTTGGCATTGGTAGGCCAGCAGCAATAGATAATGATTCAACTATTGAATAAAATTCAGGAGCATCTTTTTTTGAGATCGGCTCAGCACCATTCATTTTTAAAGTAATGGCTGTCGAAATCTTATACTGAAATAATACATAAAAAATAGCAAAAATTAGCGTAAAAATAAAAATTATTAAATCGTTATAGACATAAGAAAAATATAGCCCAATCCCAGAAATAATCGCAATAAATAATGAGAAAATAATCACAGTATTACGCTTATTCTGAGAAATTGAGCTATACATATTTAATAAAACCTCTAAAAAATAAATTAGAATTTTACTTGAGGTGCAGATTCAACTACTTTTCTATCTTCCACTTCGAAGAATTCCCTCTTTTCGAAACCTAATTTTTTAGCAAAAATATTAGTTGGGAATACTTTAATCTTAATATTAAGATCTCGAACGCCACCATTATAAAATCGGCGCGCACCTTGAATTTTATCTTCAATTTCTTGCTGTTGTTGTTGAAAACGTATAAAGCCCTCATTAGCCTTTAGTTCAGGGTAGTTTTCGGCGACAGCAAACAAGCGGCCAAGCGCTTGTGAAAGTTCACCTTCAGCTTTAGCAGCGTCAGAAACATTGTTTCCAGCACCTATCAATCCAGCTCGTGCACTACTTACATTTTCGAAAACTTCTTTCTCATGAGTTGCATAACCTTTTACAGTTTCAACAAGATTAGGGATTAAATCTGCTCGGTATTTTAGCTGAACAGCAATATCACTCCAAGCTTCTTCAACTCTTTCATTAAGCCGCACAAGTGCGTTGTATTGGCTCCAAACAAAAAGCCCAACAAGGACAAGAACAGCAATAATTACAATAATTGCAATTGTCATTTTATTATACTCTCCTACTATTGTTAAATTTGGTGCGCAAGGCGGGAATCGAACCCGCACGACTGTTTAGGTCAAGGGATTTTAAGTCCCTCGCGTCTACCAATTCCGCCACTCGCGCATATTTATATTTTACACGCCTTAACCACAAAAGTCAAGGCGTGTTTAAACTTAAGCTTCATCTTTATCAAGAAGTGGAGCGATAATCATAATAAATAAAGAAAAAGCACCGAGCACTAAGAATGTAGCCCAAGCTTTACCCATTAATTCGCCTAGATTATTGTCTACCCAAATATATACTAGGCTAATTAAAGCACAAACCATAGCCGTAAAAATATTAAACCAAACACAAATTTGTCGAATACTTTTCACTGTTTGACTATATTTCTTCTTTTTTGATACTGGAGCAACAACTACTGGGCGAACATTTGATTCATTTTCACCTTTTCGAATTTCTACAACTCTTTGATTTTCTTCTTTCATATGGTTTTCCTTTACTTAAATATTTTGGAGGCACCTACCGGATTTGAACCGGTGTAAACGGTTTTGCAGACCGCTGCGTAACCACTCCGCCAAGGCGCCAAAGTGATATAAAATGATTATACCACATATTTTTTAAAAAATAAACAATAGCACTATTTTTTTAGAATTTCGGCCAATTCTAACTTTTCACCAGTTTCCATATCTTTAAAAATAAATGAATTTTCAGAAATCTCCTTTTCACCAATTACTAAAGTATATCTAACACCTCGCTTATCGGCAAATTTAAAAGATTTTTTCATAGTAAAATCTTCAAGCAGAACTTCAGTATTTTTACCTTCTTTTCTTAATTCACCAGCAATTTCGAAAGACTTTTGAAGCTCATTTTTACTCATTGGAACTATTAAAAATTCCGCAGTTGAGCGTTTTGAAAATTTCAGCAAGCCCAAATCTCGCAGGCACCAGAATAATCGCGTTAAACCAATTGAAGCACCGACTCCTGGTAGTTCTTCTTTTGAATAATATTCGCTTAAATTATCATAACGACCACCACTAGAAACCGAGCCAATTTCCTTGAAGTTGTTCAAATTTGTTTCAAAAACTGTTCCCGTGTAATAATCAAGACCACGAACGATTAGCATATCGAGTTTGAAATATTTTTCTTCAACGCCCATCATTTTCAATAGTTTAGAAACTTCGAAAAGCTCCTCAATTCCTTTTTCGAATTGTTGATTTTTAATTTTTTGAGAAAGATTTTTTAACTTGCATACAACATCTTCAGCTGAACCTGAGATTTTAATAAAATCAGAAATTATTTGAGATTTTTCTCCTAAATTTAAATCCGTAAGTTGCTCTGAAAATTCCTCAGTCGAAATCTTCTCGGCACGATCAATCAAAGCCATAATTTCAGCTGATTTTTCAGTTAATCCAAGCCCCTCAATTAAACCACTCGTGATATTTCGGTTATTAATTCGAAGAGTAAAATCACCAAAATTTAGCTCTCGAAAAATATTATAAATTACTGCAATAACTTCAGCATCATAAGAAATACTCAATTTGTCTCGCCCAATCACATCAATATCACATTGATAAAATTCACGAAAACGACCTCGCTGTGCTCTTTCGCCACGATAGACTTTACCAATTTGCGAACGCTTAAAAGGAAATTGCAACTGGCCAAAATTCTCAGCAACAAATCTTGCAGTCGGTACAGTTAAATCAAACCGCAAACTTAAATCATTATCACCTTTCGAAAAACGATAAATCTGCTTCTCAGTCTCACCACCAGCTTTTGCAAGAAGAGTCTCTGTTCGCTCAATCACTGGTGTATCAATCGGCGTAAATCCGAATTTTTCATAATTTTTTTGAATAATTGCCATGATTCGATTAAACTCGAGTTGCTCTTCTGGCAATAACTCCATCATCCCAGGCAATGGTTTTGTATTGATTTTCATAATTCCTCAAATTCATTTTAATTGACTACTTAGCTAAATGATACCATAAAATAGCGTTTTTTTCAAATTTCGAAAAGGCTATTTTTGCAGTTTTTACACTAAAATGGTAAAATATAGAAATGGATTACCAACAAAGAATTCCCCTTGCTGAAAAAATGAGACCAAAAAAGCTAGATGAAGTTATTGGCCAATCTCACCTTATTGGTAAAAATGGAATTTTACGAAAAATAATTAAAAACAAAGAACCTATTAGCTTAATCTTTTGGGGGCCAGCTGGAACTGGTAAAACTACTCTTTCACGAATTTTAGCAAATGAAGTCAATGCAGATTTTATTGAAATTTCAGCCGTCACTAGTGGTAAAAAAGATATTGAAAAAGTTATCGAACATGCTCGCCAAAACTGGAACCTCGGAACGCGAACAATTCTTTTCGTTGATGAAATTCACCGTTTCAATAAATCGCAGCAAGATGCTTTTTTGCCACATATTGAAAGTGGCTTAATAAATTTAATTGGTGCAACAACCGAGAATCCAGGATTCGAAATTATAACACCGCTACTTTCAAGAAGTCGAGTTCTATCGCTCAAGCCTTTAAATACTGAGGAGATTTCGAAAATCATTAAAAATGCGCTTGAAAAAGTTTCACCAAAAACAAAAATAGAGCCAGAAGCACTCAAACTTCTCGCTAAAACAAGTAGTGGTGATGCTCGAAATGCGCTTGGAAATCTCGAGCTAATTTTAAATTTCGAAAAAAATAACATTACGCCAGAAGTTATTAAAAATTCAATCGAAAATTCAACCTCAATTTATGATAAAAATGGCGATTCTCATTATGATGCAATCTCGGCTTTTATCAAAAGCATGCGAGCCAGCGATGTTGATGCTACTGGCTACTATCTAGCTAAAATGCTAAATGCTGGCGAGGATCCAAAATATATCGCCCGCCGAATGATTATTTTTGCGAGTGAGGATATTGGGTTAGCTGGAAATGGCGCTCTTGGTTTGGCAAATTCTGCTTTTGACGCAGTTGAAAAAATAGGAATGCCTGAAGCTAAGTATAATCTATTCCACACTGCAATTGCTTTAGCAAAATCTAAAAAATCACGTGAAGCTACTGGAATCATGTTTCAATCTTATGACTTAGTAAAGAAGGCCCCAAACGCCCCCATTCCTTTGCACCTAAGAAATTCTACTTCTAAAATTACAGAGGAGCTAGGATACAATAAGGGATACCAGTGGACGGCAGGCTTCAAACATCCAGAAGATAATCTGCCCAAAGAGATTCGTGAGCTTATATCGCTAGACAAACAGAATAAAAAAATCTTAACTGGTGAATGGTCACCAGAAATTAAAGAACTAACGAAATGACATACAAAAATAACAGATTAATATTGTTATTAATATTTACTTTTTATATCGTTATTCCATTTTTATTATTGATTAGTCCATTATTTTTTAAAAATAAATTCATAATTTTAACTATTGACGGAATTTTAATTTATATCCTACTCAGATTATCAGGTTTCAATAACAGTTCCCTTGGTATCAAATCGGCAAAGGTTATACAATCAATTCGAGATATTTCAATAGTAACATTTATTCTTATAATTACTGGAATCATTTTATTTAACTTTAAAATATCAAGATTCCAACCAAGCGAAACTTTGTCTTTTTACTTATTTTATATTTTTATATCTTCACCTATTCAAGAATTTCTTTACAGGGGAGCATTAACGAGTATTTTGCAACAAATAAATTTTCGAAAATCCTCAATCATCTTAATTTCATCGATTTTATATAGCTTAGCGCATTTAGGCTATAAAGATCTCATAACTTGCACATTAACATTTCTAATTGGTCTATTGTGGCATCAAAAATATCTCAAAACAAAGAACCTCACTGGAGTAACCATAAGCCATGCAATCTTAGGAGTTATCACAATTTTTATCGGGATTATCGATTAGTCGTTTTCTGGTAAAATATTTTCAAGCCAAAGTTTAATTTCTTCTAAAATATATTCTTCTTGTGAGTTTAAATTTTGGTTATTTGCAATCTCTTGGAATTCTTTCATAAAATTAGGCATCATTTTTTGTAAATTTTTTACCCGATACTCTTCCCAAAGCTCTTTCTCTTGAGAACTTAAACTTTTTGGAAAACTCCTTGCTTTATAGTGAAGAAGTAGATCCGTCAATCGTTCGTCGGCAAAATCTGGATGAAAATCAGTGAGCTCGCGATCAGTTGAATTTCGAACAGCTTCAATTTTAATATCATCACTTCTTGAAACAAAACCTTCAAAAAGCCGAGCTTCTGGAGCTGGTTTTTCTGCATCATTCTTATCTTGAAAGACTTCACTTCGCCTTTCGAAAGCAGATCTAAGGTTTTCAGCAAAGTGCGGATTCTTTCGTAAAATGTCTAAGTTTTTTTGGATTTCAGCTAAATCAATCTTCAACCTTTGCTGATTTTCTTCAGTCAAAACACCCATTGGCGCAACTGCTGGACATTTATTATACTGCAAAATCTTTGCTGCAATAGGCTCGAAATCATCGCTCGAACGAGTTTCGAAATCTGCCGTAATATTTTCAAGAATTTGATCCTCACTCCAATCAATAAATTTCTCAGGAGAAAACCGCAAATCCCAAACAATTACATTTTGATTTTTAGCCGGCGCAATGGGAAATGCCACCGTGGTTTTTTCAAATTCAACTTTAAAGCGACCAGAAATATAAACAAATGGCTTCGGATTCTCAAGATTAACTAGTTTTTGCACTTCATTTTTTGAACGAATTTTAAAGAGATAATCAAAAATCTGTGGCTGTTTTTCTTTCAAGAGTCGCGCAACATCTATCAAGCCATCAACATCACTCATTGCATCGTGAGCATTCTCATGCAAGATTCCGTTTTCTTTAGTTAAAAGCTCAAGTTTATTAGCCGCAAATTTTTCGCCAGTTTCTTCATTTATAATAAATGGCCAATTAATCCTTTCTGGTCGAAGCGCCCGAATCATTCGAACAACATCTAGCAAATCCCAACGCGAGCGACCATCCTTCCACTGCCAATCATATGGTGGGTAAAAATTTCGCCACAAAAGATGCTGAATATGAACATCGTCAAATCGAACATTATTATATCCAACAATCACTGTATCTGGCGTAAAATATTCTTCAACAAGCATTTTCGAAAATTCAGCTTCAGTATAGCCTTCTTCAACCGTTTTTTGTGGACTAATTTTTGTCACCATTAAAGCACTCGGGCTTGGCAAAACGTCATCATTCAATCTAACTAAAATATTAACAGGCTCACCAATTCGATTAAGGTTTTCATCTGTTCGCTGCCCTGCAAATTGCATAATTCGATCGTTTTGCGGGCTAAATCCACTAGTCTCTAGATCATAAAAAAAGAAAGTCTTCATGGTTATATTTTACTTTAAAACTGCAAAAATTACAAACGTATTTGACTTTTTAATTAAAATATTGTAAAATACAAATGTTCATGAGGTAATATTCTCACTCATTCGCCAGAGAGTGGCGCGCACGTTTATAGGAGAAAAATAAATGACAATCATAATTAATTATAAGTCAATAAAACTAAGAGATATGGTTGATAAGGGTTATATACCCTTACATGACGTAAGCTTAGCTGAAAAAAGAAATCAATGGCATTGCAGAAGAATTAGTCAAATCACTTATGGATAGAGGGTATGACCCCCTTGAAATAATTGATATTTTCTCAAATATCTTCGACAAGGACCAGGTGCGTAGATTTATAGGGCTTCATATAGGCATGAAAGAATTGGAATCCTTAGAAGAATCCGAAAAAAAATCCTAAAGGCTACCCATCATACATCCAGCACGATCTTAATCGTGCTTTTTTATTTATATTCTTAATCTTCCCAATTCGAGTCAACAAGCTCAAATTGATTGCCAGAGATTGAAATTATGCTTGAGTTTTCTGCACCCATTCGGCGGAGTTCATGCTCAATTCCCATTTTTCGCAAGATATCACGCAAGCGATTCACGCCGTGTATATTCATAAAATTAGTTCGGCGAGCAAATTTTTCAATTTTTTCACCATAAACTTCAAAAATATTTTCTTCTTCATTAAACTCAACCGACCAAGCCTTATTAATTTCATCTTGAGATAGAGATATCACGGCAATATCCTCATCTTCTTCCTCACTGGCATCAATTTCAGATTGCGAGTTCCTAAAATCTTCAACCTGTTTTCGAAGTGAACGAAGAACTTCCTTCAAGCCTTGATGCGCACTTGAAGAAATTGCAAAAATCTGCGAGCAATCAGCCACCTTACGAAGTTTCGAAATTTGAAAATCAATCATTTCAGCATCCATTCCCTCCGCTTTAGTTAAAGCGATGATTTCAGGTCGATCTAAAAGCTCGGGTTGATATTTTTTTAATTCTTCACGAATAATTTTATATTGTTGATCTGGGTTTTCTTCGTAAATATCAATCAAATGGAGCAAAACACTTGTTCTTTCAACATGACGCAAGAATGCATCGCCCAAACCTTTACCTTCGCTCGCACCTTCAATTAAACCTGGGATATCCGCAATCAAAAGATTAAAGCCATCAATTTCTGCTACGCCAAGATTTGGAGTTAATGTAGTAAAAGCATAATTGGCGATTTCTGGTCGCGCGTTAGAAACAACACTCAAAAATGTAGATTTTCCAGCATTCGGAAAACCGACCAGACCGATATCGGCAAGCAGTTTTAGCTCTAAATCAGCTTCGAAAGTTTCACCAGATTCACCGAGTTCAGCGACACGCGGAGTTTGCCGAACCGAAGATTTAAAGTGGGCATTGCCAAATCCACCATCGCCACCACGAGCAATAATAGCTTCTTCGCCATCAAACTTTAAGTCAGCTAAGATTTCTCCATCACGTTTAACTAAAGTTCCCATAGGAACCTTGACAATTAAATCTTCACCGGATTTTCCAGTCTTATTCCTTTTTGAACCATTTTCACCATTTTTAGCTTTAATTTCTGGCTTGTAGCGAAAATTCAACAATGTATTTAGGTCTTTAGTTGCTCGAAAAATAACATCGCCACCCTTTCCGCCGTCACCACCATCTGGGCCACCCTTTTCGATATAAAGCTCCCTTCGAAAACTGACCGCACCATTTCCACCGCGGCCGGCTTGGACAAAAATCTTAGCTGTATCTACAAACATACATATATAATAACACAAAAAATATAAAAAATCCAATTTTAAATGAGCGCTCAAAACAGTAACGCTCATTTAAATATTTTAGTTTTTAGTGTATATAGTTCGAAACACTGCTTGCTGGTACTGTTCGAGTTGTTACAACATTCAGTTTTCCAGCATAATTCATATCTGAAACAGTGATTGTTCCGTCAGAGTTCACAGACTCAACAATAGCAACGTGCCCGTAGCCCCAGATATATGAGTTTGCGTAAGCATTCCACTGAGCAATTGCGCCCACAGATGGATTTTGGTCAACTTTATAACCAGCAGCTCTAGCACTGACTGCCCAAGTCGAAGCATTCCCCCAGAAGCTTCCGATGTCTGGACGGCGATTGTATGCATACCAAGTACAGTTTCCCCAGGCATAAGCATTTCCAGCCTTAACATTGTAATTAGAAGATAGAGATACTGGTGATATATTCACAGAACTAGAAGATTTTCGAGAATTCGAAGCCGTAGAAGTTGAGAAAACCTTGGATTTAGGATTGTAATCTGGTCGCTCTTCTTCAGGCAAGATACCACCAGGAATTACAATCTCAACGCCTTCTTTAGGCTCTTCACCATCTTTAAGCTTATTATAAGAAATCAATCTCTCTAAACTGGCTTGGTATTTTTCTGCTACAGATTTAATACTATCGCCAGATTTAAATCGATAGATAATTCCGTCTACAGGCAGAATCCTTAGTTCCTTATTAGCTTCAACTTTATCACCCTTCAAGCCATTAACCCATTTAATAGTTTGAGCAGTGATGCCGTATTTATCAGCAATTGTCTGAATAACTTCTTCTGAAGTCGTAGTGTATTTAATGATTTCACGTTTTTCAGAAGAAACCTCAAGAACTTTAGGCTTTTCAACAGAAGCGGCAGCTTGAGGTGAATCCTGAAGTATTGCAGTAGATGTTGAAAGGCTCGCCACAGAAGATGCAATTGCTAAATCAGCAGACTCAGCAAGATTTGCAACAACACCAGACTCCGTAACTTTGTCTGCTACAGAATATTTTTCATTACTATTTTGAGTATTTTCAACAGACTTTGAATTAATTTGATTGTTTAACTCAGTCGATTTTTTAATATCTGGCTGACTACCACCAAATACGGCAACCATAACCACAATAATAAAAATAGAAGAATAAACAACAGTTGATTTTAAACTTAGTATGTTAATTATCTTTGAAAAAGTAGAATTAGAAACTGTATTTTTTCCATTCTGTATAATTTCAATTTCAGGAGATTTAACTCCTCGTTTTTGACTACAAATAATCTTTCTCCCGCAAACACATTACTGTGATGCACTACCTTAATAATACCCTTTCTTTTCGAAAATTAGCATAATGTCGACCTTTTTAATTAATATTATAGAGTTAAACGAATGCTATAAAGTATTTTCTGGTAGGTGCCTTAATATAAAAATGCACAAAACATCATTTTTATATTAATTTACATATAAAATTTTATCAAATATTAATAAAATTGTCAAGCTTAATCACAAAATCAAGCACTTTTTTGCACAATATTTTTTGATATTATCTTGATGTTCTATATCTGTTCTACCGTAGTAAGTCTTATCATCATCTCCACTCAAAAAGAATAAATAATTATGCTCAGCTGAAGAAGCTGTTGCCTTAAGAGCAGATAGACCTGGCGTTGCAATTGGAGTAGGTGTTAAACCTTTATATTTTCGAAGATTATAAGGGCTATCTAAGCTTGGAGTTCTTTCAGCCCCTGTTTTATCCGCAATATATTGATACGTTACATCTGAGCCGAGTGTCATACCAGCTTTAATTCTGTTGTAAAAAACACCTGCAACTTTTTGCTGATCTTCGAAATCACTCAAGGTTTCTTTTTGAACAATTGAAGAAAGTGTGATTCCTTCATATAAACTCAAACCTTTTTGCTTGAATTTATTCTCAAGGTTTAGTTCTTTAATTTTAGCTTCAAAGTCTGCAAAATATCTCCGCAAAATATTTTCAACTTTTGTACCTTTCTTAAAATTATGAGTTTGGCCGTAAAGAAATCCTTCAAAATCCGTATTTTTTGGTTTGCCAGAGAAAAGAGTTGGAAATTCCCCAGAATAATCTTTCGAAAAAGCATCATCAATTTCATTTTTCGAATAACCAGCTTTCAAAAGAGTATTCTTGGCCATTTTTACCGTTCCACCAGGTAAAAAGGTAATATTAAAATTATCAACAGCTTGATCTTTATTTAAAATATCCAAAACCTCAGGAATTGTCATGCTTGAAGATAACTGATAACTACCAGCTAAAATATTTCGTTTATTATTTATTCGCGCATAAAAAATAAACGAGTTTTTAGAAATAATTATTTTTTTATCAGCCAATTTCTGAGCAACTGCATCTAAAGATTCGCCCTTAGTAATATTGAAGCTAACTTTTTTAGAATCGTTAGTTTTATAATTTATTGCGCTATTATAGCTTAAGAATAAAATTCCACAAAAAGAAATAAAGCAAAATAATAAAACTGTAAAAACAACTAAAATCCTCTTTCGAAAAACTCTTTTTTTATTATTTTTTGCGTCCAAGATAGCAGCAGCTTCCCTTTCGCGCTTAGATATTTCGTCAATAACTCTTTCAGCACGATCTTCTATTAGCTCCTGATTATCCCTATTTACTGGTGGTTTTATAATCCCATCCATTAAAAATTCTCCTCCAAATAATCTTGCAAAATAATTGAAGCCGCATTCATATCTATATCACCTTTTGAATATGGCTTTCCATAGCTTTTTAGCCTATCCTCAGCCTGAATACTCGTCAAGCTTTCGTCTTGAAAACAAATTTTATCGACTGAATATTCAAAATTTTTTACAAATTCTTTAGTATAAGCAGTTTGTGAAGTCTCTTCACCACTCTGATTTCGTGGTAACCCAACCACAAGAACATTGATTTCTTCTTTCGAAATTATCTCAATAATTTGTTTTATTGCAAAATCTACATCATTATTCACTTCAACAGTAGTAAATGGTATGGCTATTTTGATAAAGGAATCAGCCAAAGCGACACCAATTCTCTTGGTGCCAACATCAAGCGCCATTAACTTTAAAGATTTCATTATTTATCAACCGTAAACTTGATATTAATTTTTTTATCATCGTTCGGCACAGTATTTACCCAAAAGAATGAAAACTTCACATCGACACTTTTTACACCCTCTTTCGCTTCAATTAAGCTTCGAACTTCACCAGATTTTTTACCCTTAATTTTATCTTTCAGATTATCTATATCAATAACTGGGCCAATTTTTACATTTGATGAGATCTCTACACTATTACCACTAAACTTTGAAAATGAGACTTCTTTCAAGCCATAATCATAAATTTTTTGATTATTTAAATCACCTATTTTCTTTTTAGCAAGAGAAGAGATAGTTCTTTCAATACTTCTATTTTCAATTGCCATAATTGAATATAGAGAAGTTGCTTTTAATGTAGCCTTACCGTTTGGAGCCTCTTGATTGACGGCAACAGAAGAAGAAATCTCACCATCTTTTACGGAGAAGCTATCGTTCGATACAGTATAATCTGAGCCAAATTTAGCTTTTAGAGAACTCTTAATAGAATCTGCATTTTCTGTATTAATTTTAGCTTTTGCTGCATTTATGTCATTTTGCGAAACAATTTTTAAAGTTTTTTTCGAGCCGCCTGAAAGCTGACCGCCACTTGCCGAAACACCTTTAATTGACGAAACATATTCTTGTGCTGGCAGATTACATTGCTCGCCGATAGTCGTCGCCTTAATTTTAACACTCGCTTTTCCATTGGAAATCACACCGCCTTTAATCTTTGCTCCTGGAATAGTAACAGATGAGGTTGTAATAAAATTACATTGCCCAGCCGAAAATGCAGAGCCTTGCGCCACGGTAACAGGATCACTATCACCACTTTGAGAAAGATTTAAAGTTCCTGAAGCTGCCTCACCCTCTTCACGAGTTCCAGTAGCTTCAAAAGTAATTTCATGATTTTTTTCAATAGTTTCAGTTTTTGAAAGCAACGAATTTTCACTTGCACTATTAGAAATCGAAGCAACACCTTTTACGTTGGTAGTCGAGGTTTTTGCAGCAATCGTGATATCCGCAAATGGAGCAAAGAATACTGCCCAAACTATAAATAATAAAAATACAGAAGATACACCACCGATAATGAGAATTTTTTTTCGAAACTTTGAAAAATCTGGAACTTTCGATCCTTTTCTAGATTTATTAGTCTTCTCTTTTTTAAGCTCTGGATTAATATTGTTAAAATTCTTGTTATCATCAATATCAATTCCTTCAAGAATTTCAGCCTCCTTCTCATCGGAAGTTGGACCGCTAAATTCCGAAATTGGCAAGTTTTCACCATCAATAACATCATCTCCTTCAACTTCTAAAATATCAATTTCTGGTATCTCTGGCTTACTTTGAAGGGTTTTCGAAACTGGAATTTTTGCCGCTGCCGACATAGTCTTTAGTGCAGGGTTATTAGTAATAAAAACAATTTTCTTATCATTTTTTTGTGCAGCTCGAGAAAGTAATCGAATATTTACAGCACTCCTAAAAATACCCAAACTTTTCGGTGGGACAATTGCAATAATTCTTTCTTTCGAAGATTTTATTTTATTAACAACATCAGTAATATCATCTTCAACATCAACATAGATTACATCTTTTTTAACTTTTTCACTCATATCTTACCTCTTTTTAAGCTCGTAAAATCCTGTTTAGTTTATCACGAAAACCCTCGCTAGCATTTTCATCAGTACTGTAGGTATCATATCCGACCCGTAAAAGCCCCATTGCTGTAATAAATGTATGGTCGTTAATTTTTCCAGATTCATCAATAACTCCCGAAACTTCAGAAGGCTTAATATGCTTTACTATAGGCTTTTTATTGAATGGTAATTCCTGCCACCAATCATCATCTTCCAATCTTTCAACAAGAGAATTCAAGCTTGAGCCACCACCGCATAGTAAAATCTTACTCGGCAAATAATCAACATTTTCAAAATCGCTTAAAGCTAGTTCAACACCAGAGATCCAAACATCCAAAGTATTATCAATTGCATCAATTGCTTGCTTTGCAATGGTAGACTTGAGTTTTTCATTCGAAAGGTTTATCTTTAGTTTTTCAGCGTTCTTATAGGATAATGAGAGTTCGTTCGCAATTTGGTTTGTAAAACTTCGACCACCAATTCCGAACATTTTAGTTCCTTCAACACCACCATCATTCACAACAGCAATATCAGTTGTTCCGCCACCAACATCAGCTAGAATTGCAGTAAAATTGCTTGAAGAATCTGAACCAACAACACTTCTAGCAACCGCAAAAGGTTCAGCTGCTACCGCAATTAAATCAAGCGCAAGTTCATTCACAACGCGCTCAATAGCACCAATATGAACAGTTGGTGCAAAAGCTGTATAAATTTGAATTGAAACATCTTTTCCCTGAAAACCAATCGGATTCGAAACCTTATAACCATCGATATGAATCCCAACAATCGCTGAATTAACAAGCTTAATTTCAGCTTCTTGATTCCCCGTCTCAAGAGCAATCTCTCTTTGAGCTTTAAGCTGAGCTCTTTCTTGAATTTTATCAATAATAAATTCCATTTCAGCTTCATCAAGAGGGCGATTTGGCTGCGGACGACGATATTTAATTGTATTTGTTGCTCCTTTAACCAACTCGCCAGCAATTCCGATTACGGCTTTTTTGGCTTGAATCTCCGCTTGGTCTTCCGCCTCAATCAAAGCATTCTCGCAATTTTGAACAACACTAGCAATATCAGCAATCGCGCCCGAATGCATATCCGCCACACTCTGCCGTGCACGCCCAACACCAATAACACGAATTTCATCACCATCAATTTCAGCTACAAGAGCCTTCACGAATTCAGTTCCAATATCAAGGGCAACGATATGATTATCGCTTAAATCTTCTTTTTGTTTATTCTTGAATAGCATACTAACACTATTATAAACCGTTTAAGGTTTTTTTGCAAATTTTCACAAGATTATTTCTATGTCTTCTAATTCCAAAATATCGCTCAAAAAAGTTTTGTTATCCAGTTCGAAAACCTCGCAGTCATACTTTTTTCGAAATTCATCAGCATTAAACCTCTCAAGAGAACCCTTTACGCCGCTTTTTCTGTCAACTCCAAAAATCCAAGATTCATTATTACCTCGTTTTTTGTATCGATTAACAAACTCACTTATATTTTTAGGATTATTCATTGGAGCGACCACACAGAATGGCATTTTTTCTTGAGCTAAAAAATCAATAACTTTCTTATTGTTCCAAACCGCCATAATTTTATCTGGCGAATAATTTTTTACAATTTCGTTACAATAAATCTGAAGAAAATTATCTTTTCGAACTCTATCAAATCGCCCTTTTGCGTTTTCTTTGCCATATTTCCAAGCCAAATTATCAACATAAATAATATCAGAGCTTTCCAAATCTATAAAGTCCTTATGCTTTATTGAACTTTTTCCAACGCCAGGATAGCCAACAACAATAGTTCCGCGTTTAATTTTTTGAATCATCGCAAAATAGCCTTAATTCGCCGAACGCCAGCACTCGAAGATTGTTCTTTCACAATCTTAAACTTTTTACCACCTTCAGCAAGCTCTCGCGTATTATCAACATGAGGCCCACCACAAATTTCAACACTAAACGGTTTTTCGTCTTTAGCTTTCATCGTATAAACTTTAACTGTCTCACCATATTTATCACCGAACACACCAATCGCTTTCAGCTCGTTCAAGGCGTAATCTGTTGGATATTCCGCCCAAGAAACTTCCAGTCCTTTCGAAATTTGATCATTGACCACATCTTCAATCTGCTGCTTTTCTTTATCAGTTAGTTTTCGATCAAAAGTAAAATCAAAACGGAGCCGCTCAGCATTAATATTTGAGCCTTTTTGCGCAATTTGTCCCTTGAACATATTATGGAGTGCCGCATTCATCAAGTGAGTAGCTGTATGAAGCTTGCGGTGTTCAAGGGTTTGCCCTTCAAGTCCGCCTTTAAACTTACCTTTTGAAGCCGTCTGCGAGCGTTCACGTTGCTCTTTCATTTTAATGTCAAATTCCTCACGCCAGTTTTTCGAAAGTGATATTTTGTGTCGGACAGCTTCTTCAGTTGAAAGCTCAAGCGGAAAACCAAAAGTATCATAAAGCTGGAATAATCCTGCACCCGTTAAACCCTCTTTTGAGAATTTTTCAAGCTCTCGCAAACCCTTTCGAAGCGTTCGACGGAAAGCTTTCTCTTCTTTCACCATAACTGCAATAATTTCATTAGATTTTAAAGCAACTTCCTTATAATCTGGTGCATAGATATCGACAATTACTGGCACAATCTGTTCAATAAAATTATCTTCTACGCCCAAATCAAAAGCCTTAGCCATCGCGCGACGAATAAATTTTCGCATCACATAGCCTTGCTCTTTATTTGAAGGAATACATTCATCAACTGCCAAAAATGTTGCACTTCGCAAGTGGTCGGCAATCACGCGCATCGAAACCTTATTCTCATCGTATTTTTTACCACTAATTTCTTCAAGTTTTTCGATAATTGGTTTCATTAAGCTAATTTGAAATACATCTGGATTGTTAATTTTCGCCGCAGCAATCCTTTCTAAACCACCACCAAAATCAACGTTTTTCTTTTCAAGTGGTTCGAAAGAACCATCTTCCGTTCGTCGATATTGCATAAAAACCTGATTGCCGATTTCCATAAACCGACCGCTGTCGCTCGCTGGATGAGCCTCACCGAAACTAACATCATGATTTTCTTCACCGAAATCATAAAAAACTTCTGAATCCGGTCCACAAGGATCACCAATTGGTGTTGAATCCAAACCACCACCACGGCTCCACCAGTTTTCTTTATCGTTATAAAAGAAAATTCGTCCGCCTTGAAGCCCGAGCCTATCACCGTTTTCGGCCGTGTCAAGCTCAACAATTTTTGCATCAATACCTTTTTCAGTAAAAACCTTTTGCCAAATCTCTGCTGATTCGTCATCACGTGGAATATTGTATTTTTTGTTACCAATAAAACAAGAAACGTATATTTTCGAAGGGTCAAGACCCACTACATCTGTTAAGAATTCAAAAAATTGCCGAATTTGCTGCTCTTTAAAATAATCACCAAGAGACCAATTTCCAAGCATTTCAAAAAAAGTTGTGTGGCGATTATCACCAACATCATCAATATCTTGCGCTCGCAAGCAGGTCTGACTATCTGTTAATCGCACACCCTTTGGATGTTTTTCACCCAAAAGATACGGTAAGAGCGGTTGCATTCCACTCCCCGTGAAAAGAGTTGTTGGGTCATCTTTTAAAATTAAAGAAGCGCGTTCGATTACTTTGTGGCCATTTTTTTGACAAAATTCTAAATAAGCTTTTCGGATTTCTTGTGCATTCATATTCTTTTATTTTACCAAATTTTAGCCTTTTTAGCAAATTGTTGATTTTTGAAATTATATTTTGTATAATTTAAGTATTCTAATATTATCGGAGATACATTATGAGTGGAATAAAAACTACTCGCGCATTTATAGTTTATTTTTTACTTTCAATTTTTATAATGATTTATTTTGGTATGCTCATATTCGTTATTTTAAATAACGAGCCTATCAACAATCAAACCAATAACCTAAAAAATGAACAAAGAATTGAAAAATTGGAATAAAACTACTATATCTACACTTAATCATTTTTGAAAGTCAGTACAGACTGGCTTTTCCTTTTTTATAATAAATAAAACCACTCTTCATTTTTCGAAAAGTGGTTTAATATCTTAAAACTACAAAATTCTATTGAAATGCCACCAGATATGCTACCAATCCAGCACCGGCACCAAGCATTAAAATTGCAATTATAGCTAGCACAACACCCCAGCCAGATTTCTTTTTATGCTTAATGGGTGCAGAATATTCATCACTCGAAAGAATCGGTGCTGACATTTTTGCTCGCCGAAGCTCCTTTGTAATCATTGCGGCTTTTTGCTCATAATTAGAAACCGGCTTTTTAAATTCAAAGCTTTTAGCCTGATTTTGATTTGTTCCCAAAGGTCTTTTTTCAATTTGCGGATTTTGCACGAAAGGTGTTTTTGGCTTTTCAATTTCATCAACAGGCTGAATTATCACCTTTTCTGAAGCTTCATTTTGCTTTGCATTTTCTTCAACTCTTTCATCAGCCTCGAAGATATCTATTCTTTTATTATTTTCTTTGATTTGCTCTGATTGATTTTTCAGCCCAGTCTTAACTTCAATCTTTGAAGCTTCGGTTTCAGCTTTGTCATCTATATCCTTTTTAATTTCCTCATAATTATCAAGAGTAATCGTATTGCCACCGGCTTTTAAACTTGAAATTTCTGGCATAACTTTTTCTGGCTCATTTTCAAGATTTAGATTTTCAAAATTTGAACTAGAAACTTTTCGCTCTGGAATTTCAACCGTATGTTCGCCATGGAAAACTCGAAGTTTATTGCTATCATCACCAATCCGATAGACACCAGCATAAAACTCCGCCCGACTTGGCGTGGTAATTTTTTGCTCCTCAATATTAATTTTATTTTTTTGAGGCTGAACTTCAGTTTCTTTTCTTGCTTGAGTTTTTTCATTTTTTGAAACAACTTTTTTTCGAATCGGCGAATTTTCAAGCTTTTTGATATTTCGAATTGGTTTTTCACCGCCATATGTTTCTAAAATTGGGCTTTCGAAAGCAATTTTCTCTTCTCTTGCCAAAAGTGAAACACCAAAATTGTCACGGTGATGTTCTGGTGGAACGGGCGCACTAAAATCATCCAAAATTCGAACTCTTGGTTTTTTATAAACAGATTTTTTCTCATTTTTTGGTTTTTCAACAACCTTTTCAACATTTCGAATTTGTGCTTTTTCGTTATTTTGATGCAATTGGTTTGCCGGCTGCGGAGCTTTTCGTGCAAAAACCATTTTTTGTTGCTCACGAGAATGCTCAATCTGGCTTTCGATTTTCGAAAAAACCTCATTATTTTTCTCTTTTGAATTTGGCACAACACCATTTTCAAGATAGCTTCCAACTGCTTTATCTAATTCTTCAAAATCTATATCTCGCATATTTTTCCTTTTACTTTTTTATTGTTTCAAAAACTTTTTCTGCAATTTTAGCGAATTTTTCAACGCTTAAACTTGCTCCGCCAATTAGCAAACCATCTATTCCTTTAATATTTGCATAATCTGTTGCGAATTCTGGCTGTACACTTCCACCATAAACTACTTGAATATTCTCAGCAGTTTTTGCGCCATAAAGTTGTTTTATTTGATTTCGAATAACTTTTACCGCTTTTCGAATATCATCAGGGTTAGCATTCACGCCAGTTCCGATCGCCCAAACCGGTTCATACGCAATAATCACTTTTGTAATATCTTCACTCGATACATTTGCAAGCCCGCCAATTAGCTGATCGTTTAGAACTAAATCAGTTTCATTATGATTTCGCTCATCAGATGTTTCACCAATACACAAAATTGGTCGAATATCGTTTCGAATCGCTGCAGCAACTTTTGCACGTATATCTTTATCTGTTTCGTGAAAAATATTTCGCCTTTCAGAATGGCCAACTAACGCATATTGGACAATTCCGCGGAGCTGTGAAATTGCTATTTCGCCAGTAAAAGCTCCATGATCTCGCCAGTAAAAATTCTGTGCCGCTAATTTAAATTGCCTATGATTAACTTGCAAACTCAAAGATTGCAGAGTGAAAGTTGATGGCGCGAGAATAATTTCCATTCCACGATGAGCTTGAATTTTATCACTCAATTTATGCAAAAAAATACTCGATTCCTGCATATTTAAGTTCATTTTCCAGTTGGCGATAACAAGTTTTTTATCCATAATAATTTTATTTTATCAGTTTATTTTATTTTTGTAAATTCTTATGCTTTATTTTCTAGAACTTCAAATCCTGGTAAAATTTCACCGCTCATCAATTCAAGAGCTGCACCGCCGCCAGTTGAAATTAATGAAAAATCTGAACTTTCCGCATTTTGACTCGACCAATCCAAAACGAAAGCCGAGGTGTCGCCACCGCCAACTATTGATTTTGCACCATTTTTTGTAGCTTTCGAAATTGCAGAACAAGTTCGAGAAGAGCCTTTTGCAAAATTCTCAAATTCAGCATAACCAATTGTTCCATTCCAAACTATCATTTTTGCATTTAAAATTTCATTTTCAATTCGCTGAATCGATTTTTCTCCTAAATCAAGAATAATCTCGTTTTCTAAAACTGCCGTAACAGGCTTTTCGATTCTTTCAGCATCTTTTGAAAACTCACTCGCCACAGCAACATCTTCTGGCAAAATTATGAAACTTCGCAAACCATTAAACCCAACTTTTCGCTCCGCAAGTTTAAAAATCTGTTCAATAATCTCATTTTGGCCATCTTCAATTCGACTTTTTCCAACTTCAACATTTAAATATTTTAAAAAAGTGTTCGCCATAGCTCCAGCTACGATA
This sequence comes from uncultured Saccharimonas sp. (SeqCode), assembly GCA_963518805.1. Taxonomy (GTDB): domain Bacteria; phylum Patescibacteriota; class Saccharimonadia; order Saccharimonadales; family Saccharimonadaceae; genus Nanogingivalis. The sequence goes on from CAUQKG010000002.1 coordinate 37,384, forward strand.
ATTTTATCAGCTCGCTCAATAAATTTCTCAATTAACGGCAGTTTATCAGATATTTTTGCACCGCCCATTACTGCCACAAATGGTCTTTCGGGGTTCTTAAAAGCTTGTAAGATTGTTGAATATTCTTTTTCAAGCAACAAACCAGCTACGCTTGGTATTTTTTTGGCAATTTCACTAGTTGAGGTATGTTCACGATGAATAACGCCAAAACCATCTTGCACGAATAAATCCGCACCAGTAACCTGTGCTAACGCTTCCGCAAATTCTGGTAAATTATTTTTTTCAGCCTTCGAAAAACGCAAATTCTCTAACATTTCAATCTTATAATCATCATTTGCATCTTTCATTGAAACCGAATATCGTGTTCGTGGAAATATTGGCGTAGTATGAAAATTCATCGGAAAATTCAAGCCCTCAGCCTGTAGAAGCTCACGCAAATTATTGAAAACTGGTCGCAAAGAATATTTTCGAGTTCCATTAGACAAATGTTCAAGTTCATCTAAATCGGCAATTCCTTCAACCGATTTTGGTCGACCCATATGCGAAATAATAATTATTTTTTTAACCCCTCGTTCGATCAGATTTTTTATCGTTGGTAAACTCGACCGAATTCGATAATTATTCAAAATCTTCGCTGAACCATCTTCTGAGTATTCAATAGGTACATTATAATCTGCACGAAGCAAAATTACTTTCCCTTGCACATCAATGTCATTTATAGTTTTTTTGTTAAACATTTTGTTCCTTTTTATTTTGAAAATATTTGATATAATTTTAGCACAAGCTTATTGATTAATCAACTATTTTATTTCATAAACTGTGTATTTTATCCTACCTAAGAGAATAAGAACGATTCCAGATACAGCAAAAAATATTCGAAGGCCAGTTTCTGCTCCGAAAGCCAAAAACAGAACGAATGTTAAAATAGTATATAAAGTTGAGCCTATAAAGAAGAATGACTCCGAAATTACAAAATATTCGATTCGCCGGCCTGAATCATCCGCTTCAAAAAATGCGCCTTTTTGATTCGATAAAGAATAACCGACCCCTGACACTTCATCTGCTATATTCGTCAAAACAACCGCTAATGGGCTCATCATAAATAATCCACGACAAAGATTTATTAGACCGCGAATAAAAATAGATCCTCTGAGCATTATTCCGCCTTGGTTTTTATCAACTATCTTTCCGAAAGCAATTGCCGCAATAATAGAAACTATCGCCGATAGACTAGCCAAAGACGCAATCACCCCATAAGAATTTACTTGCGAAAAAATAAATACTGGCACGAAAATACGCCATGTAAAATGAATAGTAGATGATGGGCCCGAAGTTAAAGTCTGTGGAATAAAAATCTTATTAAGATATTTTTTTACTGGAAATGTCTTGAAATTTAATTTAATATCGTTTTTCATAACTTCCCTAGTAGATAGCAATGGAATAGCCGACATAACAAAAAGAATTGCTGAGATATAAAGCGCTGACTCCATTCCAATAAAAATCGCCAGCCAGCCACCAATAATCGGAGATAATGCCGCCGCAATCTTGTCAATACTATACAGAACTCCCAACTGCCCGCCAGCTTTCTTATTATTCTTCACTTTAGACATACCAACATAAATAGAAACGTTATAAATCGAAATAGCAAATCCCTGAATAATCATTGTTGCAATTGCCATAGATACTCCAAATTTCGAAGTTAAAGACGCCATAATCAGCATAGGTATATTTAGAATATTCGAAAGTAGAATACCGTGTTTTGGCCCGTGCTTCGCGATATAAGCACCACCAACCCAAACACTAATCAATTTTACTACGTACGATAAAATCAAGAATAATAAAACTCCATTCCAACCATATCCAATCTTATAAAAATACATCAACACAAAGCCAGCCGAAAGATTCAACGCAAAACTTCGAAACATTTTTGCAATATATAAAATACTCATTTCGTCAAATTTAGCTAAAAACCAAAAATTTCGCTTTTGTCTAATTTTTCTTAAAAATTTTATAACCATAGGCAATATTATATATACTATATTATTTTTTGTCAAACTAATTTAGACTATTGACATATAAATAATTTTGTGCTATAATGATATTATAATCATCCAAAAATAAAAAGTATCAAAATAAAAAATGATTATAGAAAGGAAACATTTTGTTTAAAGTTATTCGAGTAAACCAATCTGAAGAATCTTATTCAGTAAACGTTCGAACAAGTCGCGAAAAATAATTGAGACTTTCAAAAATCTAAAAAATCGCCCGCTGTCCTTGGGGCGATTTTAAATATTTTAGTGAATTGTCAAGTGTTGTTACTTAGTAGATTTTGCCATTCGTTTGCGCTCATTTGAGTCAAGATAGCGCTTTCGAAGACGCAAATTTTGCGGCGTAACTTCAAGAAGTTCATCATCTTCAATAAAATCAATACACTGTTCAAGGCTTAAATCCGTATATGGTGTTAGTTGAACTGCGCCATCAGAAGATTTTGAACGCATATTTGTGAGATGTTTTTCTTTCACAACGTTAATTTCAAGATCTTCTTGGCGATTATTTAAACCAACAATCATTCCGGCATAAACTTCAGTTCCTGGGCCAATAAATAATTCGCCACGGCTCTCTGCGCTTTGAAGTGCATAAGGTGTTGACACTCCTTTTTCGAAAGCGATCAATACACCATTTCGGCTTGAAGGAATTTTAGCTCCCATCTCTTGATAACCATACGGCAAGCTATTCATAATGATCGTTCCTTTTGTGGCAGTCAACATTAGATTTCGAAGACCAATCATAGCACGCGTTGTAATAATATAAGTTAAGCGAGTAGCTCCTGTTGGCAGACTTTCTTGAGCACGCATTTCAGCTCGGCGAGCCCCCATCTCTTGGCTCACCGCACCAACAAATTCGGGCGCAACTTCAATAATCAATTCTTCAACTGGCTCTTTTTCGATACCATCTTCTTGAATTGTAACTACTTGTGGGCGACCAACTTCAAACTCAAAGCCCTCACGGCGCAAGGTTTCAATCAAAACAGAAAGGTGGAGTTCACCACGACCTGAAATAATAAAACCAATTCCACTTTCTTCAACTTGTAGTGAAACATTTGTTTCGAGCTCTTTCTTTAGTCGATCGCCAATTTGACGTGAAGTTGTAAACTCACCTTCACGGCCTTTCATTGGACTAGTATTTGGGCCAAGATACATCGAAAGTGTTGGTTTTTCGACCTCGATTGTCGGCAAAGCTTCAGGATTATTGACATCAGCCAAAGTTTCACCAATTTCAGCTTCAGAAACACCTGTAATCGCTACAATATCTCCAGCAAAGGCTTCTTGAATTTCCTCACGGTTCAAACCACGGTATGCAAAGAGTTTATCAATTTTAGCTTTTTTAACCGTACCGTCTCTCTTAATTAGCGCAATTTGTTCGCCAGATTTCACTTTTCCGCGAGAAATTCGCCCAATCGCATATTTTCCTAAGAAATTATCATAAGTTAAAGATGTTACAAGTAACTGAAAATCACCCTCAAGCTCAACTTTTGGCGCAGGAATTTCATTAATAATCGCATCAAAAATCGGCTCAAAATTTGCATCTGCTTCAGGATTTTCTGGCACTTCAGGCCAAGCTTTACCATCGCGCCCAATTGCATAATAAGTTGGATACAGCAACTGATCGTCATTCGTAGCAAGTTCCAAAAATAAGTCCGAAACCTCATCATTCACTTCTGTAATTCGACGAGCTGGTTTATCAATTTTATTCACCACCACAATTGGCTTTAAGCCAAGTTCAAGAGCTTTCGAAAGAACAAATTTAGTTTGTGGCATTGGTCCCTCTTGAGCGTCCACAACCAAAATTACACCATCTGCCATATTCAACGTGCGTTCAACCTCGCCAGAAAAATCGGCATGCCCCGGAGTATCAATAATATTAATTTTATAATCACCATGATAAATTGACGTCTGCTTTGCGGTAATCGTAATTCCGCGTTCCGACTCTTGATCGCCTGAGTCCATCAAAAGCGTTTGACTCATTTCAGCCTGATTTTCACGAAAGGTATTGCTCTGCTTTAAAAGACCATCCACCAAAGTGGTTTTTCCGTGGTCAACGTGAGCAATAATTGCTACATTTCGAATATTTTCTGATTTCATATTTTCTCTCTATTAAAAATTATTATAAAACTTTAAATATTCTACCATTTTTTTCGCTAAAAATCAACTAAACTATTTAGAGAAATTACGCCACCAAAGAATTTTATTCGCAATATTAAATAGCCAACGCACTCGCCGATTATAATTTAAAATTATCAAATGCGTATGTTGATGTTTAACAGTTTTTCGGACATTTTGTGCCGCACGAGCATAAATCGAAAAACCTTGGGCTTCATATTTTGACAAAATTTCAAAATATTCTTCCCTTTCTGCTGGCGAAAAATTACTAATTGTATCTGTAAATCTCTTCGGAATCAGGAGCAAATGTTTTTCAACTTCAAAACCATCCCAAATCTGATACGGAAACAAGTTTTCAACCAGCACAAAATGCTCAAATTTTTCTACAACCGAGTCATCACGCATCACTCTATCATAAAAATTATAGTCTTCGCCCTCGTGTTTTTTATTTTTTGCGTATTTTTCATATTTTTTACCAACCCCATTAGGTTTTCGCGTATCCATTATTTTTATTTTACCTTTCGATTATACACATTCATCTAGATAATCTTAACATAACTTTAATATTTTTTCAAAAAATGAAAAAAGTTGTTGACTTTACAAAAAAAGTCTGCTAGAATAGTAATTGTTCGGGTGATTAGCTCAGTTGGCTAGAGCATCTCGTTTACACCGAGAGGGTCTGGGGTTCGAGTCCCTAATCACCCACCAATTGAAATTATATCAAAAAGCTTCAATTCTGGAGCTTTTTTCTTTTTTCGAAAGCTTTACTTATTGACTTTTTAAGCTTTTTATGTTATTATATAAGTATTCTACTACCTTTCATGCACTGGAAAATTCATAAGAAAGTGAGGGGGTTGAAAAAATGATCAACCTTTTTACAAACCTAATTTTATTCATCCTGCGTTTACTAAATATGGTAACTTTTGGAATTCTCGACAATCTCGCAGTTGTCTATGGAGTACTTGTTCTCGCAACATTCTATGCAGTAGTTAAACTAGACAAGTATTTTAAAATATGCAATTTTTGGCGGAGTTCTGGATTTTTCATCAAAACTCTAATTTTCATTGGGATTTTATTCAACACACTTCCCCAATGGTATTTCTGGGTTGCGGGTGTGATTTTGGTCGTTTTGACATATTCCTTAACGACCAACCCTGATGAAGATGAAGAGCCATCGATTTTAACAAGAATTTGGGATATTCTAATAGAGGAATATCATAAAAGTAATCTAAAAAAGAACGCACCAAAGGAGAAGCCTAAAAAAAGTCGTAGGCTTCCACCAGTACAATAAATCACCTTTTCGAAGGTGATTTTTCTTTATTTTTCAAAAAAAATTAAAGCGCTTGCGTTTATTTAATATATATTATATGCTTATTGACTTTTTTATACTTTTGTGCTATAATTCTAGCAGTTGACATATCATAATCAGCAGATCTGTCAATGAAGCTTAAAAATCGGGTTATTATGAGGTATGAATCGTGATACCTCTGTGTTCATTTTTATTATTTTGGCCAGAATAATAAAAAAATATATTGAAAGGAAGGTGAAATAGAAATGGACACAACAAATAAGAAAATCAAAAAGACCCTTCGTCGGATAGTGGAGTATATTGACGTAAGTCAGAAAAAAGATAGGGATTGGTATAATGATGTTGAGGATAAAGCCTCAACTTTCAAAACCAATCAAGAAAAACTAGAATATCTTGAAGGTATTCTAGATAAGTTGAAGCATAATGATGAAGCCGATAAAGCTAATAGTGGAGAAATTGTAAAGCCAAATTTTTGGCCGGCAATAGCCATCGGTGGTGGAGTGTTTCTATTCGTAATTGGTATGATGGCGTTATACTTTTTGTTTTTAGCACCAAAAAGTGCCAATGCTACAAATGGCAGTATGACTACCGCTTCTTCCACAATTTCGAAGTCTGCGGATCTTCCAAAAGAAGATTTTAAGATTATGGATTATGTGGTTTCTTCAGGAAATGAGATTAAACCTAATCCTGACATGAAGAATGAGCAGCACAAAGTGTTTGCAAACGGCTCTTCAAACAATTCTCTTTCAGATGATAAAGATGCCGCGATAAAAGAAATGACCGACTACATGGCACACAATGTGTCGGCATTAAAAGAGAAGGCAATGGCTTTTGGAATCGTCAGTCAAAATACTGACGAAAAGAAATGGCTCGAAAAGAGAAATGGCTCTCTTTATTACAATAAAGAAGGCCAAGATATTTTCTATCAAGTCAAATCTTTCTTAAATCGCAGCAAAATCACTTCGAAAGTTATGGAACAAGGTAGTAACTATTATACTACTGGGCTAAACAAAGACAATAAAGTCGTTGTTAGCCAAAGTTCTCAGGATCTTTCTGGGCAAAGATATTTGGAAGTTAAGAATCCTGAAGGTTCAACTGAAAAATATCACTACAATATCTTGGTTATTTGTGGGAATACTGTTATGAAAAATAACAATATTCACGGAATTCCGACAGAAAAAATCGAGATTCCTAAACCGCAAAGACCAAAAGATCCAGAAAAACCTGGTAAACCGTCAGAACCTTCAAAACCGAGCGAAAGCAAGGTCGAGAAGAAAGATCCTAGTAAGGATCCAGCTAGCCAAGGTAAAGCTTTGGTTGGCGGAGGTCAAAACGATGGATCTTCGAATAGCGCAGAAACTTCTCAGGCAAAATTACCTGAAAGCTACTCTGCTCCAACAGCTCCATCTGCACCAGCAAGCTCATCTGCACCAGCGCAAGATGCTCGTATTAGCGAGCCATCTCAATGGTCTGGCGCTGGAACAGTTACAGATTCCAATGGGTCTACGAAAGTAGAAGAAAATGGAGCCGTAACCACCCCTGATAATCGCCGCTATAGCGGCTTGGTGGGTAAATCTGCTCCTAAAGTAGAAGCTGGAGCGAATGGAGCTACGGTTCCAAACAGTTCAGCTAATTTTGCAGGCAATAGCTCTATGAGCGAGCCTGCAATTGATGACTAGCTTTCTTTGATTTTAACGATTGCACTTTGTCTTTCGAGACTCACGCTGGGCGGTTTTCCGCCGCCTGGCTTTACATTGATACTTCTTAATAACCCGATTTTAAGTTTTAACAATTCGGCTAAAGCGAAGAAAACAAAATATTGACAAACAGAATTATGATGATACTAATAATAAATTCTAATAAGTGGAGATTAGAAGGGAGAAAATGAGGGACCAAATGAAAAAACTCATTAATTTTATTAAAAACCATTCAATAATCTCTGGTTCAGTTTTGGTGGCGGCAGTAGCTCCAGCTCTAGTTTGGGCTTGGGGTCCAGCTCGACCATCATTCACTATCGAAAAACCAGCAGATTATATTACGTTCAACTCAATCACGAATAACCCTGTGATTGGCGGAGACGAAAAAGATTTCGTTGGAATTCGTGAAGTTGGCTCAAACGCAAAATGGACAAACAATATGAAAGTTCAAAATGGCAAAGAATATTACGTTCGAATGTATGTTCACAACAACGCAGCTTCGAACTTAAATCTTGTTGCCGAAAACGTAGTAGCAAAACTTAACATTCCAACAACAACAGCAAAAAATGTGACTGTTCAAGGTCAGATTTCAGCTTCAAATGCAAAACCTAACACAGTTTGGGATGAAGCAACTTTTTCAAGCGATAATGACTTTAACTTAGCTTATGTTGCCGGTTCTGCCCTTTTCGAAAACAACGGAATGGGTACAACTAAACTTCCAGACAGTATTGTAAATAATACTGGAGCAAAACTTGGATACGATAAACTTGACGGAAAAATTCCTGGATGTTTCCAATATGCAGGTTATGTAACCGTTAAAGTTAAAGCTCAAGTTAGCCAACCGCAAGAAAAAACTAATATCGACCTTGCAAAAACAGTTCGAAATAAAACAAATGGCGAAAAATCTTGGGTTGAAACTGCAAACGCAAAATCTGGCGACACAGTTCAATTCCAAATTCACGCTAAAAATACAGGTTCTGCAGGAATTCAGAATCTTGTAATTCGCGACATTCTACCAAAAGGTTTGAATTATGTTGCAGGCTCAACAAAGCTCTACAACACATCAAATCCAAAAGGATTGAAAGTTAGCGACAACGTCATCCAAAATTCTGGAATCAATATCGGTTCGTATCAACCAAATGGCGACGCTTATGTTCGGTTTGACGCAACTGTTTCAGCTGAAAATAGTTTGCCAGTTTGTGGAGATAACACTTTAACTAACATCGCTCAAGCAAGTGACCAAAAAATCGTTAAAAACGACACTGCGAGCGTAAAAGTTACAAAAAAATGTGAAACTCCTAAAAATCCAGTTTATAAATGTGAAGCTTTAAGTTTGAACATTGTTCGAAAGAATGAAAAGCAAATCACTTATGCGGCTGACACAAAATATTCAGTAAAAGATACAGAATTTACTGGCACAAAATATGTAGTAAAAAATTCAAAAAATGAAGTTGTTGCCGAAAAAGTTGTAAATGGTGGAACTAAATTCGAAATTACCGTCCCAAACAATGTGAACGAAAAATACACAGTTACTTCAACAATCATCACTAAAAACGGTGAAAATTCAAATACTAACTGTGAAAAATCTTTCGAAACTAAAGCTCCAGCGCCAACTCCATCTAAACCAGAATTGGTATGTCGAAATATTACAATTAACCAAATCTCTCGAACAAAATTCGAATTTAACACTTCTTATACTGTAAATAACACAACATTTGTTGGCATTAAATATATCGTAAAAGATCAAAGTGGTAAAGTCGTAATTGAGAAAACTGTAAATAACGGCTCAAAATTGACGATCGACATTGAAATTGTTGGTAAATTCACAATTTCTTCAACTGTTATCACAAAAGATGGCGAAAACTCAAATTCAAATTGTGAAAAATCTTTCGAAGTTAAACGTGAAGAAAAACCTTCAATCCTTATCAAGAAAACTGTAAATAATCAGAAAAATGCTAAAATTGAAGCAAATACTGATTTTAACTACGAGATTACGGTTTCGAATAACGGAAATGTTGATTTGAAAGATGTTATTGTAACCGACCGCGCACCAGCAAATATCACTTTTGTAAGTGCCGATAGCGGTGAAATCAAAGATAATACTTTAACTCTAAAGATTAACTCTTTGAAAGTTGGCGAAAGTAAAACTATTACAATTAAATCACAAGCAACAGCAACAGGAATAACTACCGTAAATACAGCTTGTGTAGATACACCAACAATTCCTGGTGATAATGATGGTTGTGATAGCGCGAAAGTGGAAGTTCCAAAGAAACAAACTCCACCAACGCCTACACCAAACAACCCAACACCAAATATTCCAACAGAATTGCCACAAACTGGTGCAAATACCCTTTCTGCAATTCTTGGATTAACTTCAATGGTGACCGCCTTTGGTTACTACTTCGCTAGCCGAAAAGCTGCAAGATTCTAAGCTGACCGCTTCTCAATGGAGCGATCAAGCTTCAAATCTAAAAAAATAGACTTCCACTTGGAGGTCTATTTTATTTTTATAAATCTTGCTGACCTTTTTCATCAGCAATTTTTCTTGCTGCTATAATTATATTATCTATTAATGAAGCCACCGTAAGCGGACCAACACCACCCTTCACTGGTGTGATTATTAAGTCTTTTCGAAAATCACGAACTTCTTCAGCTACATCGCCTTTAATTTTACCATTTTCGCTTGCCGTTCCAGCATCAACAACCACAGCTTTGTTTTTTAGCATTTCTGAAGTTATTAAATTTGGCTTTCCAACAGCTGTAATTACCACATCAAAATCTTTAAGCTGCTCTTTCATTTCTTTCGAATTAAATTCATCAAATTTCGAAACTGGCACACCAGAAGCCTCAAGTATTTTTGAAAGCGGTGCACCTACCAACTTACCTTGGCCAACAATAGCAACTTTTTTATTCTCTAACGAAATGTTATACCCTGCCAAAAGCCAATTTATCGCCTGAGCTGTAGCTGGCACAAAAACACCACCGTTCAAACCGTCGACATCTTTTTCTTTAGATATTTCCGATAAAATTTGCTCAGTTTCCTCTTTCGAAATCTTCTCGCCATTTTCATCTTCAAGTGGAAGTTGAACAATAATTCCATGAATATTTTCATCAAGATTTGCTTTTTGAATTTCTTTTTTCATGAATTCAACAGTAACTTTTCGCCGCTCAACCTCAATTAGAATATCTTCACCATACTTTTCTTTAAGCCGCATATAAGTTTCAGTTACAGGATTTTTCGAAGAGTAAAAAATTACTAATTTTGGAAAAACCCGCCAGCTTTGCCGCAAAGCCCGCACTTGCTTAGCTTGACGCTCCTTAATAAAATCGCGGAGTTCTGCACCATTTAAAATTCTCATTCTTTTATTATACGCAAATATATTGAAAAATTCAATTTTTTAATATATAATTTAACATATAATCATTACAGAAGTTAATCAAAGAAAGGATTTTTAAATGTATAATTATAATAGTTACCACACATATGGGTACAGAAATTACAACCATAGCGCAGATACTGAAGCTATCGCTGGTATATCTATTGCATTCTTTTTAATTTTCGCACTAGTTGCTGCAGTTATAGGATATGTTATCAGCTCTCTTCTTTACATGCTAATTTTTAAAAAGGCTGGAATCGACGCTAAAAAAGCTTGGATTCCTTTCTATAACAGATGGATATTCTTCGAACTCGGTGGACAAGAAGGTTGGAAATCTCTTTTAACTTTCGTTCCTTATGTCGGACTAATAATCTCATTTGTTTTTGAAGTTCTTGCAGTTATTGAAATCAGCAAAAAACTCGATAAATCACCTTACTGGTCTATTCTTTTCATATTTGTAGCCCCTATTTGGTTCTTAATTCTTGGTCTAGATAGTTCTCGCTGGAATGATATAGCCGGTAAAGAAAGCCTTGCAAAAGGAACTATCCTTGGTTATAAAATCGTAGAAGAAGAAAAAGAAGTAGAAGAAGAAAAAGCTCCTGAAGCTAAAGAAGAAAAAACAGAAGAATAATTCTTTTTTAAATCTTAAAACGACATTCGAATTGAGAATGTCGTTTTAATTTTTATTAAATCTCCAGCGGTTCTTGTTCAATTTTTAAGCCAAATTTTTCGAAAACCCTATCCTGAATCATTTTTCTTGCTTTAGCCAGCTCATCATAGTTTTTAGCTGAAATATTTGTTAAAACTAAAGCATTTTCTGAATGAACTTTTATTCCAAAAAATTCTTTTCCCTTCAAGCCTGTTTGCTCAATAAGCCAGCCAGTTGCAATTTTGTATTTTTCGCCAACTTCAAAGAGTGGTACATTTTGATATTTTTTGCAAATCTCTGCAGCTTTCTCTTTCGAAATTATCACATTCTTGAAAAAACTCCCAGAATTTGGAATTTCTTCTGGATCTGGCAATTTTTTTGAACGAATCTCAACCACCGCGTTCATTACATCTTTCGCTGTTAGATTTTCTTTATTTTTGCCAATATTCTCAAGTTTCTCCTTTAAAACCTTATATTCAGGCATTTCTGGTTGAGATTTTGAAAGCCTCAAATTCACCGAAACGATAAAATATCTTCCTTTAGCATCATTCTTAAAAATACTATCGCGGTAAGCGAATTCACATTCATTTTTTAATAAAGTTTTAATTTTACCAGTTGAGATTTCAAAAACTTTAACACTTTTCAAAATATCAGCAATTTCCTGGCCATATGCACCAACATTCTGGATTGGTAGAGCTCCGACTGTTCCAGGAATCATCGCCATCGCTTCACAGCCGCTAAAACCTTTTGAAACTGCAAAGTTAACAAAATTATGCCAATTTTCACCAGATTTTATGCAGAATTCAACATTCTCATCATTTTCAAAAACCTTTTCAAAACCTTTAATTTCATTTTTTATCACTATTCCTGCAAAGTTTTGATTCTTCACAATCGTATTGCTTCCGCCGCCAAGAATAAAAATCGGCAAATTATTTTTTTCCGAAAACTTAATCGCATTCTTAAAATCTTCAATATTTTTTACTACCGTAAAAAAATGAGCTTTTCCACTAATTTTCATAGTTGTAAGTTTGCCAAAATTAATATCTTGCTGAATTTTTAGATTTTCGAAAATTATTTCCTTCATATAAATCAATTATATCATAAAAAAATAAAAACCCGCCAAAAGCGAGAAAAACTGTGGTACACCCGGCAGGATTTGAACCTACAACCGCCTGGTTCGAAGCCAGGTACTCTATCCAGTTGAGCTACGGGTGCTTAATAACTAAATTATACCACACTTTTTTTATTTTGTGAAGACTATTTTTTAATAAATTTTAAAATTTTATATAAAGGATCACCGTTTAATGAATTGTTATAATCCATTTCCTCTGAAAAATTATAGCCAGAAATTGGCGATTTTTTATCAGCGCTATTATGTGGAGAAATCATAAAAAACTCTGTATTCTTCAAGAAAATACTATCATTCTCAATTTTTGGAGTGTAATCAGCTCGAATCATATCACCAGAACGATAAATTGGGGGTTCGCCATAAAACCAAATTTTACTTTTATTATTAGAATATTGTGCTGCCGAATAATATAAAAATCCGCCAACAACAATTGCTGCATTATTTTTTTCATTTCGAACCTTTTCAATCGCTTGCCGAATTTCAGTAATTTCTCCACCATTTTTAGAAATACCCTTTTGTAAATTAAGCTGAAAAATTCCAAAAATATGTGAGAAAATAATCAAAATAATCAATAAAATTGAAACACTCTTTTTATTTTCGAAAAGTTTAGTCGCAATAATTGCCATTAAAATTGATACAAAAACTTCAGCCATAAGTAAATATCTATCAACAAAAATTGAACTAAATGGAGGTAAACTTGCGATATAAAGCAAAAATATAGGAGTCACTGAGACTGAAAAAATCAGCCAAAAAATACTATTATTTTTTCCATTCCTCCACTTTTCGAATGCAAAAATTGCAATAATCAGAAGAATAACCATAGTCATCAAAGATAGCCAACCGTTAGTTTTGCCAGCATCAAGATAAAAAAAGAAATTCGATACCATATTTGGTATTGTTGTAAAATCAAGTGCAGGAATCCAAAACTTAGCTTTGACATAAGTAGCTTGCGAAACAAAAAATGGAACCCAAGGGGTATATAAAAACGCAACGATCAAATGCGAAGAAAGCCATTTTTCAGCAAAAAAATTACTAAAAAACTTTTTTATATTATGCTTCTGCTTTCGAAACTTCAAATAACTAAAAAGATTAAACCTATTGTTCTTTTCTTGATTCTTCGAAATATAAACTGCTCTAAAAATCCATAATGAAATTGGAATCAAAGCATAGAGATATTGTGTCCAAATTCCAGCGCAAACAGTAATAATATAAATTATTCGCCATTTTTTCTTACTTTTCATCGTATTTTCAGCAACCCAAGCTTCATAAAAGGCCCTCACTGTTAAAATACTTAAAAATGCTACCATCGTATACATTCTGGCTTCCTGAGAATATCTAATTAACATCGGTGAAATTGCAAGAAAACTAATCGCCAATAGAGCAATTTTCTTGTTATAAAGTCTTTTCACCAAAAAATATGCCAAAATTATGGTTAAAACACCAAAAAATGCAGACAAACTCCTCAATGCAAAGTCACTCGAGCCGAAAAATGCACTCCAAATTTTCAATAAAAAATAGTAAAGTGGCGGATGAACGTCAATAGATGTATAATGCCAAATTTTAGCAAAATTAAAACGAATTATATAAGCCGAAAAAGCCTCATCGAACCAGATTGAGGCTTTCGAAATTGTTAAAAAAACAATGGCTAGAAATCCTGAAATAATTCCCAGAAAAGCAATTTTAGAACGGCACTTTTTAAATCTCGAAAAAACCATACCCATGATAAGTCTATTATATCATAGCTTTTAGCTTTTCGAAATATTAAAAATTATCTATAAATCGCTCGGTAGCGGAAATTTTCTAGCAAAATCTGCAATTTCTTTTTTAATTTCGGCAAGTCTTTTAGAATCTTCACGACACTTAATCGCAAGCTCCATCCATTCAGCAATTTTCACCATCTCAGCTTCCTTCATCCCACGCGAAGTTACAGCCGGCGTTCCAAGACGAATTCCGCTAGGGGTAAACATTGGCAAAGTATCATTAGGAATTGAATTAGCGTTTAAAGTTAGGCCAATTGCATCCATTGCGCGTTCGGCAGTTTTCCCGTCAACTCCAAAACTTGCATAAATATCGACTAGGATTAAGTGGTTCTTTGTGCCTCCAGTTACAAGTTTGAAACCTCTTTTTACGAGCTCCTCAGCCAAAATTTGAGCATTCTTCACTACCTGTTGAGCATAAATTTTAAATTCAGGTTGAAGCGCTTCATAAAAAGAAACCGCTTTTGCTGCAATTGAATGCATTTGTGGACCACCTTGTGTTCCCGGAAAGACACTACGATCAATTAGAGTTGGAAGATTCTCGAGAGTTTTTTCTGGTTTTTTGAGTGGATTGCCCACTTTTCCATTCGAAAGAATCATTCCACCACGAGGGCCGCGCAAAGTTTTATGAGTTGTAGTTGTTACAACATGAAAACCGTAATCAAATGGGTTTTTCGAAACACCTCCAGCAATCAATCCAGCAATATGTGCTACATCCGCCATCAACATTACTCCATATTTTTTGCCAATTTCAGCAATTTTAGCATAATCAATTTCACCAGGATATGCAGAAAATCCCACAAGAATAATTTTTGGCTTATATTTTTCAGCTAATTCTTCAATCTGCTTATAATTAATTTCACCATTTTCATCTAAGCCATAACGTACAAAGTTATAAATTTTACCACTTCTAGTAACTGGTGATCCATGGGTTAGATGTCCACCTTGCGCTAAATCCATTCCCAAGACTGTATCTCCAACCTCTAGCCAAGCGTTATAAACTGCCTCATTCGCATTCGCACCACTATGTGGCTGAACATTCGCATGATCGCAATTAAAAAGCTGTTTTGCACGCTCAATTGCTAAACTTTCAATGATATCAGTATTCTCTTGACCGCCGTAGTATCTTTTCCCTGGGTAGCCTTCAGAATACTTATTAGTTAAAACTGAACCAAGTGCCGCCAACACTTCTCTCGAAACATAATTCTCGCTCGGAATTAGTTCCAAGCCTTCTCGCTGACGATTTTCTTCATTTTCAATTACGTCAAAAATATTTTCATCAAACATAAAAAACTCTCCTTAAAAATTAAACTTTTCGAAACTAAAAATATAAAAACCGTCGCTATATCATATTTTTAAGTATATCATATTTTTTAAAAAATAAAAAAATCTTAGAAAACTTGTTTTTATTATACCATAAGTGATATAATTATTTTATGAACGAAGAACAAGCCTATTTAGAAAAAATCGGGAAGCTTATTCAAGAATCCCGCCTGCACAAGAATTTAACTCAAGTTGAGCTTGCCGAAAAAATTGGCACCTCACAAAGTGCAATTAACCGAATTGAAAGTGGCAAGCAAAATATAACTATTGAAATGCTTGCAAGAATTTCAGAAGAACTTTCGAGCGAAATTATATCTGTTAATTCAAATAAGAAAACCAATTTTCGTGTTCATGGCGGTCACGAACTTTCTGGTGAAATTGAAGTTAAAACCTCAAAAAATGCCGCCGTCGCCCTGCTTTGCGCTTCTCTTTTAAATAAAGGAAGAACGATTCTTCGCCGTGTTGCTCGAATTGAAGAGGTTAATCGAATTATTGAAGTTTTAAATTCAATCGGCGTAAAAACTAAATGGCTAAATGACGAAAATGATCTCGAAATTACACCTCCCAAAGAATTATCTTTCGAAAATATGAATGTTGAATCCGCAAAAAGAACACGCAGTATTCTAATGTTTCTCGGCCCACTTCTTCACCAATATTCAGACTTCGAAATACCTTTTTCTGGCGGATGCAATTTAGGAACACGCACAGTTGAGCCGCACCTCTCTGGATTAAGGTATTTTGGTGCAAATGTTACAGCACAAACTGATTTTTACAAAGTTTCGAACAAACCAAAAAAAGTTGAGAAGCCAATACTTTTGACCGAGCGCGGAGACACAACAACCGAAAATATAATTATGGCCGCAGCGCTTTCTGGTCAAGAAATTACAATCCGAAATGCTAGCCCAAACTATATGGTGCAAGATTTATGTTTCTTTCTTGAAGAGCTTGGCGTTAAAATTGATGGAATTGGAACAACAACCTTAAAAGTCCATGGATTAACAAAAATCGAGAAAGATGTTGAATATTATGTAAGTGAAGATCCTATTGAATCTTTAACTTTCGTAGCGGTTGCGCTGGTTACAAATTCTGAAATCACTATTAAACGTGCGCCAATCGAATTCAACGAACTTGAACTTGCAACCCTCGAACAAATGGGCGCAAATTTCGAAATCAGCCCCGAATATCTTTCGAAAAATAAAAAAACGCGCCTTGTGGATATTAAAGTTAAAAAATCAAAGCTACATGCCGCAAAAGATAAAATTCACGCGCTACCATTTCCTGGTATAAATATGGACAATTTACCTTTTCTCGGGTTAATTGCAACTGTCGCGGAAGGTCGAACTTTGATTCATGACTGGAGTTACGAAAACCGTGCAATTTACTTTACCGAGCTCTCTAAATTAAATGCCAAAATTGAACTTGTTGACCCACATCGTGTTTATATTTCTGGCCCAACAAAATGGAAACCTGCAGACGTTATTGCGCCAAGCGCCCTTCGCCCAAGTGTTGTAGTTTTAATCGCAATGCTAGCTGCGCCAGGAATTTCAACCTTGCGAGATGTTTACAACATCAATCGCGGCTATGAGGACTTTGCAGAAAGATTAAATTCACTCGGCGCAAAAATTGAAACTTTATTTTCATAATTTAAAAGACTCCCGAAAATCGGGAGTTATTTTTAGCTAATGTTTAAGATAGTCTTCATTTTCTGTGCGATATTTTATTGCATTTTTTCGAACAATATCTGCAGCAAGAAACTTAAATGTTATATTATCTTCAAGTTTCCTAATTAGATAGCCTGTAAATTTAAGGTTGAACTTTGCGCAAGACACTGCGCTCGGTTTTTCACCGTTTAAAATTTCGAAGATTGTTAGAAGTTCAATATCGACATCAGAACTTTCCGCTCCACAGTCCTCTTCGAGCAGAACTTCGGCAGCCTGAATTAGTGAACTTTTAATCGCCTCTAAGAGATTATTCTCATTTCGATCATTAATACTACTGCAAAAGCTTGGGTGGTGAGCCCTAAAACAATCAAAAGTATCTCGAAAGACTTCATCCATCTTTTTTGATTTAAATTCTGTAAGGTTCAACTTTACCATATTATATACCTCCTTGGCAAAAAATCTATCTAATACTATATCATACTTTAAAATTTTGGTCAAATAAAAAAGAGCTATACGCTCAGATTTACTTGGGGCGAATGATGGGGTTCGAACCCACGGCCTCCGGTGCCACAAACCAGCGCTCTAACCAGCTGAGCTACATCCGCCATAGCTTCAACCATTTTAACACATAAAAACTTGAAAATCAAGCTTTAAAATTTTGGCTTAATTTGCGGGCGAAAACTTCGCACAACATTTTGAGAGCTTAAAGTTTGCGAACCATAAAAACCCGCCATTCCGGTTTGCTGAACCTCGCCAAAACCACTTTTCGTCATTCTTATTTTTGTTGATTGATCAATTCGATCATTCGAAAGTGTATTTTTTTGCCTATTTAAATTTTGCTGCAAATAATTTGAAGCCCTTTCTTCTCTTTTGGCTCTAATCTGATCAAGAGCCGATCTTGAACTTTCCATTTTAGTTTTTTGTGCCATCCTTAATTGACCAAGTTGAGAATCTCGATATGAGCGCACTTTCGAATTTCTATAATCAATCGCTTGGCGCTGTGCAAAACTTTGTGAGCTTGCAGCACCAATTCTTCCACCAGACTGAGCTTTAGCGTATCCGCTAGAATGAGAAACTTCTTCAAGACTTGATTTTACAACATAATCATTTAATTTCATAATACTATATTAGCATAAACACATTATTTTTTCAAAAAAGTCTTGCTTTTATAAAAAATGTTTGTTATAATAATCTCATGCGGGCGTCGTATAACGGCTAATATACCTGCCTTCCAAGCAAGTGATGAGAGTTCGATTCTCTCCGCCCGCACCATTTGATCTTTTTTGTTTTAGTAAAACCCCTCATAATTTAATTATCGAGGGGGTTTTGCTTTCCTTGTAAAAAATAAAATTAATTGATTTTGTATTTTTATTTTGCTATAATATTCACATAGGCCCCCGTAGCTCAGTGGATTAGAGTAAGAGGTTTCTACCCTCCTGGCCGTAGGTTCGAGTCCTACCGGGGGTACCAAATTATTTTATGGAAATTATTTTTTACTCGATATAATTCATTATCGGCATAATTATTGCCGCTTTTCTTTTAACTATATTTTTTGGTGCACCATATGCCCCAACACATAAATCAGATCTTTTCAAACTCTTCGAAACAATAAATCTTTCTAAAGAAGATATAATCGTAGATATCGGTTCTGGTGATGGAGTTGTTTTAAAAGTTGCAAATAATTTTAACGCAAAAGCTATTGGTTTTGAAATTAACCCTTTTCTAGTTTTAATTTCAAAAATTAAACTTCGAAAACAACAAAACTGCCAAATTTATCTTAAAAATTTTTGGAGAGCCTTCCCAATTCCAAACATTACCATATTCTATACTTTTGGCCACGCCGAGAGGATTGAAAAAATGCTAAAGCTTGCTCAAATTCAGGCAAATTTTCAAAAAAATGCCTCTACTTTTTATTAGCTATGGTTTCGAAATTAAAAATTTAAAACCTTTTAGAATATCAGGCGCACATTATATTTATAAAATTCAGCCAAAAAAATAATCAAAAAGTCTTTTTTTTCATAATTAAATATGCTATAATGTGAATATTGGGCCAGTAGCTCAGCCGGTTAGAGCACCTGCCTCTTAAGCAGGGTGTCGAGGGTTCGAGCCCCTCCTGGCCCTCCAGAATTTGAAAAAATAAATCAGCAAGAATTATCTATCTGCTGATTTTTATTTTATATTAGCTTTGCCGAGCTATTTCTGGAGTAATTTCAATGTTCGAACCAGCTCGAGCTTCGCCGGAAAGCATTTTTCGTGCAATAGTGTTTTCCACAACTCGCTGAATAACTCTTCTCATTGGTCGAGCGCCAAGTTTTGGATCATAGCCTAAATTTGCAAGCAATATTTTAGCTTCTGGCGTAACAGAAACTGTAATTTTTTGGCCAGCAAGAGTTTTATTTACCTCAACAATCATCAAATCAATAATCTGCATCAGATTTTCTTTTGTGAGTGGTTCAAAAACGACAATTTCGTCAAAACGGTTCAGAAATTCAGGGCGAAATTCACGACTTGCAATTAAGTCATTTACGATGATTTCTTCAGCGCTTGTCGAATCATAACCACGAGAAATCAACTCTTGAATTCGCTCAGAGCCAGCATTTGATGTTGCAATAATAATCGCATCTCGAAATGAAACCTCACGGTTTTTTTCATCCCTCAAAATACCTTCATCTAAAACCTGCAAAAGAGCAGTTAGAACATTTGGGTGAGCTTTTTCAATTTCATCTAAAAGAACAACCGAGAAAGGCTTTTTCATCATTTGAGCAGTTAGAGAACTCGCATCACGCGCACCATCTGCAATTAATCTTGAGACATCGTCAAGGTTTACAAACTCATTCAAATCAAGACGAACAATATTATTTTCACCATTAAAATAAACTTCTGAAAGCGCTTTCGAAAGCTCTGTTTTACCAACTCCAGTTGGGCCAAGAAATAGAAATGTTCCAATTGGTCTGTTTTGGTTTCGAACACCAGTTCTCGCACGACGCAAAGCATTTGCCACAGCCGAAACTGCTTTTTCCTGGCCAACCATTCTGGCGTGCAATAAATCTTCAAGGTTTAATAAAGTTTCTTTCTCTTCATTAACATTTGCAGTAGCGATTTTTACATTCATTGTTTGCTCAATCGCTTTTTCAACTGAGCTCGCCGTTACAATTTTATTATCAGCAAATCCTGCCGCCATCTCTAGCAAGCGCACAGCCCGCCCTGGCATTTCTAAATCAAATATATACCTTTCGCTTAGTTTAAAAGCTTCTTTAAGTGCTTGAAACTGATAAAACACGCCATCTTGATGTTCGAAAATCAACAACTTATCTTGCATAACTGCCAGTGTTTCATCATAATTAGCTGGCTTAACTTGTAATCTATTCATTGCCTGAGCAAGTGCTGGGTTCTTTGCTGAAATTTGCAAAAATCTCTGTTCATCAAGAGTTAAGATTAACCTTAAAGCACCAGCCTGAATAATAGGAAGAAGTAAATTCGAAACATCAACCGAACCAACACCATCTTCAAAAAATAGCTGAGCATTATCAAGACAAATAATTATATTTTTAGCAGCATAAGCCTCGTTCAAAACATAATTCAGTAAATTTTCTATTTCACCTCGCCCTGGCGCTGCCGCAATTAAAGATGCAGCATCAAGAGAAACAACCTGTCTAAATTTTAAATTTGAAGGAATTTTCTCGCTACCATTTGCAATTTTTGCAGCGAAAGAATTCACAACAGTAGTCTTACCAACACCATCGACACCAATTAAGGCAATATTCTGCTTTCCATTACCACTGAACTGTTCAACCATTTTCGAAACTAAATCTTTATGTTGCTCTAAATTTGAAGACATTAAAATATTGTTCGAAACCTGATTCGTAATATTCACTCCAAAACGATTCAAGGTTGGAGTATAACCAAACGACCAATCGCGGGCAATTCCACCAGTTTTCATTGGAATTTTAGATTGACTTATTAGTGAAAAAATATGATCATGCCACAAAACACCACGTTCTAAATCCTCAAAGTCAAGATAAAACTGCGCAAGAAGCGTTTCGTAATTCGGAAAATTTCGAATTATCGCAAGAGTTAAAACCGAACCAGAAACGGTTTTAGTTTTTAACTTTTGCTGAATTTGTAGTGCAGTTTGAAAAATATTTTCAGGTGAATTTTGTGGAATCTGAACCAAACTTTCAATCGTAGTTTTTCCAAGTCCAAAGCGTGAAATAATAAACTTTCCACCAGAACTTTCTAAAACTACTTTTGCGATCTGCTCGCTTGTTGGATTTTTCGAAAGTTTTCCTAAAATATTACTAGCTAACTGTCCTTCAATATTCAAATCTTTTGATGGCTCCAACCTATGAAGTTCTCCGTTCCACCAATGAACTAAAATTGTGATTATTGATGAAAATGCTAAGATTAGCCAGCCAAGAGCCGAATCCATTAAAATTAAACAAAATCCGCTCAAAATTCCAACAATTTTCAAAATCTTAAGTAGAAATAAAAATCCCCTAAGCCCATTCATTAAACGGGATTTTTTTGCGCGCAAATCATTGTAATCAAAAATCATAAGAACCAACTCCTTTTTGTTTTATTCGGTTTAACTTCTTTTGATGGAACATTTTTTTGCCAATTTTTAAAATCATCCTTAATTTTTGGAATAATTTTTGGTGTCCAACTAGTCGTAAAAATTACAGCAAGGATAATTGGTAAAACCGGTGAAATCAGCCATAAAATTAACATTACTAAGCCCCAAATTGCTTTAAAACTAATAAAAAATACACCAATTATCATTATTATTGTTCGCAAAAAAGCACCAATAAACCGAGAAAAAAGCTTATCAAAAAACTTCTTAATTCGAACTTCAACTGAAGCGTTCGAAACACCTAAAGCATCAATTTGTCGAAAAGGCGCAAACCAAGTTTTTATTAAAAGACCAAGCGAAAAAGTATCAATCGAGCGTTCGATTCCATCTAAAATCTTCTCAGCACGCCAAGCTAGCCCTTTCCCATACCACCAAGTTAAAAAAGACATAAACATAATTAAATTATACACAAATCTACAAATTTTTACAAGCTTACACCAGCCGAACTCGACCAAAAAAACAAAGTAAGATTAATTCTTCAAAAACTCTCTAAACTTTCATATACATATTTTCCCTACCACTTTTTTATATTATATGTTATAATTATATTATCAAGTCCAATAGGAGGAACATTTCATGGCTAAAATATCATTAAGTAGTGACATTCAAGGTATTTCCAAACCAATAGGAAAACGCCTTGAACATAGCAAGGAAATCGAATGCTCATTCGGAACATTTACGTTATATCCGATAACTGATATAACTATCGCTATTTATGGCAAAGGTGAATACGTAGAAAACGTGGGCGAAGTCGATTTTATCGGCAAAAATTTTGAGCCAGTGTCTGAAGAAACTAATATGTGTTTCGAAACTGGAGAGACCGAGAAAGTCATCTTTAAAGGTATTGTTATACTAGAAAATAACAAAATACTAATCCTGAACAAACAAGATTATACTATGCAACAGATAATTTCGTTAGATAAATTTTTAGAGACCTTAAATTGTGCCTATTCCGCAATGGACAAGTCTTTCAATCTCGATCCATGCACATCAAAAGCGTATTACGCTACAATGCTTGGGCATAGAATTATAAATGCCAAAGATAAGTATCCAGAGATACTAAAAATATTGAAGTCTTTGAAAAAAGAGCTGGAAGAATGGTTAGAAAAATTCAATCAAAAAATCAAAGATCGTAAAACCATCACTCTTCCAGAATTGAATAAACGCGACTCTAAAAAAGCAGAGCTGGAGTTGCTAAAAAATATTCTGCAAGATTAGACTTCAAACTGAAATAGAATCAGCCCTTCGGGGCTTTTTAAATTGTGCCAAATTCTGCCCTTATCTTGTTTTTTATGTTATAATTAAATAAGGCATTAGCCGTTGAATTTTTATTTAATTTATTGATGAAAGGAAAAATATGGAAATAATTATAGCTACGCTTGGCGTTTTGTTTGGCGGTGGTAGCGCTTTTGCATATCAAAAAGTAAAAACCGCAAATGCAAAAAATAATTCAGATAAAATTATCGCTGAAGCCCGAAAAAAATCAGCTGAAATTTTAGAACGCGCAAATGAAAAAGCCTTAAAAATTACCGAAAAGGCTAACGAGGATGAATCAGAGCGGCGAAAAGAAATTCGAAAAACTGAGAATCGCCTCGCAGAACGAGAAGAATCCCTCGACCGAAAACTTGATCAGATTGATTTACGAACTGAAAAACTTCGAAATAATGAGCTTGAAGTTGAAAAACTCAAAAATGAGATTAAAGAAATTCGCAAAAAACAAGATGAAAAACTTGAAAAAATTGCAAAGCTGTCAAAAAAAGAAGCGGCTGAAAAAATTATGAGAATTGCCGAAAGAAATATGGCTCAAGATATGATTAATCTAGTTGCAAAGCTCCAAAAAAATGCAACCGAAGATGCCGAAGAACGAGCTCAGGCTATTTTAGTTTCAGCAATGGAGCGAATTTCGAGCGAAGTAACGGCTGAACGAACGGTTACTGCTTTAAAACTACCTGACGATGAAATGAAAGGTCGGATTATTGGCAAAGAGGGCCGAAACATTCAAGCGCTTCAGCGCGAAACTGGTGTAGATATCTTGGTTGATGACACCCCCGGAATGGTTGTTCTTTCAAGTTTTGACCCTGTTCGCCGCCAAGTTGCACGACTTTCGCTTGAGCTTTTAATGAAAGACGGTCGAATCAATCCAGCAAGAATTGAAGAAGTTGTTGAAAAAGCTGAACGCGAAATAAACAAGGAAATTAATCGTGCTGGCGAAGATGCCGCTCGTGAAGTCGGACTTTCAGGTTTACCGCATGAAATGTTACGACTGCTTGGTGAATTAAAGTTTCGAACAAGTTATGGCCAGAATGTTTTAAAACATTCAACAGAAATGGCCAATGTTGCAGGCTTAATTGCCGAAGAAATTGGCGCAAACGTTAAAATTGCAAAAACTGCTGCACTCTTTCACGACATTGGAAAGGCTGTAACCCATAAGATTGAAGGAAAACATGCCCAAATAGGTGCTGAGCTTGCCGAAAAATACGGAATGGATCCCCGAGTCGTAAATGCAATTGCAGCACATCATGAAGATGTTGAAGCTACAACGGTTGAGGCAATTATTGTTAAAATCACTGACGCAATGAGCGCCTCTCGACCAGGAACTCGAAACGCTTCTGCCGAAAACTTTGTAGAGAGGATGCGCGAGCTTGAAAATGTTGCAACTAGCTTTAAGGGCATAAATAAGGCTTATGCGATTTCGGCTGGTAGAGAGATCCGTGTAATAGTCTCACCAGAGTCTGTTGACGATCTTTCGGCAATAAAAATGGCACGAGATATTGCAGATAAAATTGAAAGCACAATGCAATATCCAGGCGTAATTAAAGTTAATATAATTCGTGAAACGCGCGCAATCGAATATGCAAAATAATAATTTCGAAATATAATAAAATAGCCTTCATAGAGGCTATTTTATATTACATCTTACAGTTTAACCCACTATTTTTAATTTTAGTTGTTGAGAAATCTTTACAAATCGGCTCATCCCCTTCAGTTTGAGCAGAA
Organism: uncultured Saccharimonas sp. (SeqCode); assembly: GCA_963518805.1. Lineage (GTDB taxonomy): Bacteria > Patescibacteriota > Saccharimonadia > Saccharimonadales > Saccharimonadaceae > Nanogingivalis. The sequence goes on from CAUQKG010000002.1 coordinate 62,076, forward strand.
AATAAAGGAACTGGGAAATTACTATCATGAAATCCAATTCGACTTTCAATTCTTCTAAATTGACTATTTGCTCGACCAGTTGAATCAACTTTTGGCTGAATACCTTTAAAATCTACAATATTGCCATTATTCATAAGCTCAATTTTAAATTCAGCATTATTCATTAAAGGTGTCAATCGAGCATATAAAACATCAGTTGGAGAAACGTTTCGCCCAATATTTATTACCATTTCGCAAGCATAAGTACTTGAGCCAGCCCCAAGATCATCTGAACATTTCGTAAAAGTATAGTCATTTGTTGACTGTGCAGAATTTTCATCTCGACGAACAGTTGGTAGATTCGAACTATTCACAACTCGAGAATCCAAGCCTGAAGCAGGATAAAACAGCATTTCACTAGCACCATTCCCATTATCTGGATAAGGTGTATCCATACTTGTTGATGAATTTCCATTCCGTCCAGGAACATAACCATATAATTGGGTTTTTAATATGGCCGGTCTATTTTGAGCTTGCCAATCTTTCAGAATATTAGGGCGAGCATTAGGATTATTTATTGAATCTAATGATATTTTTGAACCATTCGCCATATTATTTTTGGTATGCCACTTAACACGAATCTGATTAAAGCTCGAAACGCCTTTTAAGCTAATAACTGAGGGTGTCCCTTCATTACTTTGGCCCAAAAAGTCAGAAGTATCTGTTTTAATTTTAACACAAGTATAGGCTTGGTTTAAATCTCGATCGGTATTTCCTCCACCAGAACTTGTTTTGGTTTGCACTATAGTTTCACTACCATTAGCGCCAATTCCGGCAGTCGCTAAAACATAACAGTTACCAGACAAAATTGCCTTTGTCATTTCACTACAATCATATGTCTTACCTTCGAAAACTTTCTTACCAACATCTGCACCACCGCAGGCACCTTTATAAATTCGCAAAAATCTTTTAGCATCTTCAACTCCCGCCTGAGCACTATCATAAGCACTCTGTGAAAGATCTAGCTTACTGGCCTGTTCTTGGTCTCGGAGCATAATCCGCAAAAAGCTTGCAGACATAATCGAGACCAAAATACTAACCATAATAACAATAAAGATTGAAACACCACCTTTTTTAAACTCTCTATTTGTCATATTTAATACCTCACCGGAAGTTCTTTAGTATAAGTTGTAACAATTTTACCCGCACTACCAGATTGAGACTGAGCCCACAAGTAGGTATCTGCCGATTGGTTAAAAATTTCAGCAGGATTAGCTAGCGTATCTTTCGCAGTCCCATCAGAGCCAGCAGTTCGCCATAATCGCAATCCTTTCGAAACTGTTCCACCGCGCACACGCAATTGATTGTCACAATTTTTCATATTAACATCATTGGCATTCTGGGCGCCGTTAACCGCACAAGTATTTATTACGCCTTGAGCAATCAACCACGCATCAACTCTTTTCACTCCTTGATCAATAGTAATATCTCCGTCAGCAATAATTATAATCTGGCGAAAATCCGAATCATTATTTACAGCTCTATCAGCATTCACAATATCGCCAGAAATTTGAATATTTTTACCATAGATTACTCGAGTTTGCTTATCAGCTGAAATTGAACCAAGCTGTTTGTTCGCATCGCCATAAACTTCAACTTTTGTATTTGTATCTTCGAAATTCTTTTTTGGAAATTTTGAAGCAATGTTTGAAATTAATGAATCAATACTTGACTTTCCTTGGCCAAAACTACTTTTTGAAGAATAATCCTCAATTGCCAACTTTCGCGTACTTTGCGAAGATTCAGTTCGAAAATCTTTAATTTTCATGCCCGAGAGTGCTTCATATTCAACCCAAGAACCAAGAACCCCTTGTTTAGTTGTAGATAAACTTGTTCGAATACCCGATTTTGAATAAACGCCATTTCCCCAGAATTGAACTTTCGGTTTCTTAACTAGCTTAATACAAATCGGTGCACCATGCCGCCAGTCTAAATTCTCTCGTTCTTGTTTGGCTTGCTCAGCCTGACTTTGGTTTGAATTCATCTTGTATGGCGAGATGGAAAGCGCTACACAATAACGGGTTCCCGCCTCAGCACCATCTTCAATTGAAGGTATAAAGTCAGCAACTCGAGTATCTTTATTAAATTTTCCAGTTCCTTCTTTAACAACACGACATTTCTCAATTCCTTGATAATCTTGATAATAAAAGTTTGAAGGTGAACAGGTATCGCTATTCGTGTTATCTCTCTTATTATTTTGAGTTACAAAACTCTCTTTATCTGAAGGAACACGCCAAGTTGTAATTTTATATCTTATTGATGACGTTTCAGTTCCGCCTCCTGGAATATTAATTTCTTCGCCATCATTAGGGTCGTTTGGCACTTTACCATTAGTAGGAACATCTAAATCACCACCAGAGCAGTTTCGAATTTTATCAATTTTAACACAAGGTGTTATTTCGAAATCATAAGGAACATAGACACATGCATCATTAGTAGTTTTATTATACCTATTAGTATTATCAATATCTCCAGCAGCAACTCCATACGACATTTTTGAACATATTATCTTTCCGGCCATGTCTCTGGTCACCCTAAAGATCTCCCTATCGGTATCTACTGCATTAATCGTATCCCAAATATTACCTTGATTAATTATCGTAGGCCTACTATCCCACGAGTCTTTATTCCATCTAAAATTATAATTATTTACTGAATAATCGCCATATCCATCATTTCTGACGGTTCGATAGTAGCCACTACCACTAACGCTTTTTCTATTAAAATCTTTGCCTGTAACTTTGTGCCTAAAAGAAACCCATTGACCAACTTTAGCAGTCTGAGGATTATAGCGGCCATTACTCTTAAATCTTGAATCGTTTGAGCTAATTCTCTGGTTAGAATTTAAAACTGCCGCCTTAGTATCTCCTTCAACATTAAATTTGACTGGGGCTTTAATTTTTATTTTAACCTTATGGTCATAACAATAGCCTGGGTCTTGATTAAAGACATCGTCATCTAAGCCATAATTTCCACGACCATACTGACGCCAACACTGCCATACCTTAAATTGCATAAGATATCCATCTGAAAATTTATCCATCTCAGAATCTTTTATTGTTATTTTAATAGGTGGACTAATGCGATCTGTCTCGCGAGGTTTTAATTTAAAATTAAAATGGGCACCCTGGCCAGCATTACCGATAACACCGGGACTGCTCACCTCAAGCTTATTAGCATCTAGATCACCTCTCATAATTCTGACATTCGTAGCTGAACCAGTAGCTTTTTTGTAGCAAGCTCTTGCAGCAATATGAAGATAAAAACTCCTATTATTTTTGCTAATTTCAAAAGATTTCCTTTTCTCATAGATAGAACTTATAAGATCTCTACCATCTGGGTCTGAAGATATCCAGTTGCCGGTAATTGATACTAGACCACTATTATAATTATCAAAATGTTCCGTCTCATTAGAATCATATTTACTTTCTCGTACTTCCCCACCTCGACAAGCATCAGCAAGACGATCTATTACCGGTTGTGGGACATAATCTGCATATGCACCTTTTGAAGATAATACAGCACTAAAAATAGAAAATGCGAAAATTGCGTATAGTATAATTTTTTGCTTATTCATATATTAATAAAACCTCTCTTATGCTAATCTTTTAAATCTGAAGGTTTCATATAATCTATATACCTTACACCCCTAATTTTTAAGCTCGGATTTTGATTTTTATCAACCATGGCTTTGAGGTCTTTAAAAACCTTCTCTCTATTATTGTTTTCAATAAAGAGCTTTATCGCCACACAGTTAGTATCCTTCTCACTACCCGCTTTCTTCGCAATCTCATCACCTAAAGCTTTTGCGTTTTTATCATATTCATCTATTTTTTCTTCAAGGCTATTATATCTATTAATAATGTCATCCCCGCAAACCGAACCAACAGGGTTTTTCATTGCAGCAATATCATTTTTATTTTTAATTACTTGCACCACGTTTAGCCCCGCACTCAAAACAGCAATAGCTAAAACTACACCAAATAATATTTTATGTTTCATTATCTAAGTCCCTCCACCTTAAAAATATTTCCTAAAATAATTATAAACAAAAGCGCTTTAAAAATCAAGACTGTACCGTAAAAAATCTATCTTACAATACATATTTATTACATATTTAACCAATCCCTACCAATAGAAACTTCAACCTTTAATTTAACATTTAATTCTGGAGCCACGTTCTCCATTTCTCGCTTTAAAATTTCTGCCACATTTTCAGCGTTTTCAGCTGGAACTTCTACCAAAATCGAATCGTGAATTTGCAAAATTTGTTCACCGAGCCCAGCTTTTACAATTTTTTCATCAACAGCCAACATCGCTCGCTTCATTAAGTCTGCCTCAGTACCTTGAATTGGCATATTCTGCGCTGCTCGCTTTGCCATCTCACGAATCATAAAATTACTCGATTTTATATCTGGCATTGGTCGCCTTCGCCCAAAAAATGTCTCTACAAAACCTTCATCCTGAGCTTTTTTCAATGTATTATCCATAAGCTCACGAATCGGTTTGTGCGCATTAAAATACTCTTCAATATATTTTTTCGCCTCATAAAAACCAACTCCAATCGTGCCAGAAAGATTGTGAGCCCCAACGCCATAAAGAACGCTAAAATTAATAATTTTCGCAACGCGTCGTTGCTCTTTCGAAACTTCATCAATCGGAACGCCAAAAACCTCGCTCGCAGTCTTTGCGTGAATATCTAAATCTTTCTCAAAAGTCTCAATCAAAGGCTTGTCGTTCGCCAAAACTGCCGCCAATCTCAATTCAAACTGCGAATAATCTGCTGAAACTAGTAAATTTCCCTTTTTCGCCACAAAGCCCTCACGAATACGCCGCCCAAGTTCAGAACGAATCGGTATATTTTGCAAATTAGGATTGCTCGAAGAAAGCCGCCCCGTCGTTGTTACATCTTGCGCAAAATTGCTATGAATCCGATTTTTTTCATCTGCTAATTTTGGCAAAGCATCAACATAGGTACTTTTTAATTTCGAAAATTCACGGAATTGCTCAATTTTTTCAATAATTGGGCTATATTCTCGTAATTTATCGAGCTCTTTTTGCCCTGTCGAAAAGCCATTTTTTGATTTTTTAATACCTTTTGTCGGTAGGTTCAAATCTTCAAAAAGAACTTTCGAAAGTTGCAATGGACTAGCAACATTAAATTCTCGCCCAGCAATTTCAAAAATCTCCTTCTCAATCTTTGAAATTTCACCAGCAAATTCCACACTCATTTTAGCAAAAATCTCTGGGCAAATTTCAACACCAGCTTTTTCCATTTTAAATAGAACCAAACTCATTGGGAAATCTAACTTTTCAGCAATTTCACGAATTCTTGGCAAATCTTCAAGCTTTTTTTGTTGACGCTCAAAAATAATCCGCATTGCTGAAATTCGAACTTTCGAATCACCTTCATCTATTTTTTCGCCATAAATTCCACTCAAACTTTTATTGCGGATTAAAGCATTTAGCAAAAATTCCAATTGCTCAATATCGTAAATTTCACCCCAATCTTCAAAATCAATACCAGCATTAAAAATTTTATGAAATGTTTCTTTCGCATCAAAGAAAACTGTTTTCGTATTTTTGAAGAAGTCAACAAATTTCGAAAATTCCATAAAATTAAATTCTGCAATATTTTCAAAATTCGAAACTAAAATTTTTAATTTTTGAGTATCAAAATCAAAGAAAACCAAATCTTGCGGTTTTTCGAAAAACTTTTCAGCAGAAATTTCTGGCAAAATATTAATATTAGAAGATTTCAAAACTTCTTCAAAAAGCCCAATTTGGTTTTCATTTTTTGTTTTAAAATCATCTGAGCTAGTTTTCATCTCTTTTGGAATTTTTCGAACCAAAGAGTTAAATTCAAGCTTTCGAAGCATTTTCAAAACTCCTTCATAATTAAAATTACGAATATCGGCATCTTCAAAGTTAAGCTCAACCGGTGCATCAAGAAAAATTTCAGCAATTTTTTTACTCATAAATGCCGAATCTTTACCAGCTTCAAGTTTTTTTCGCCAAGCCGGTTTGATATTTTCAAGATTTTCATAAATTCTCTCAAGCGTAAAAAACTCTTGTAAAAGTTGCGTAGCAGTTTTTGGACCAATCCCTGGCACACCTGGAATATTGTCGCTAGAATCACCTTGAAGTGCTTTTAAATCTAAAAATTGAGATTGTTTTAATCCATATTTATTCTCAAAATATTCAAGATCAAATTCTTCGATATCCGAAAATCCACGTTTCATTGCAAAAACTTTAGTATTTTCATCAATCAATTGCAACATATCAAGATCAGAAGTAATCAAATTTGCTTCGACTCCAAGCTTATTTGCCTGAACCGCTAGAGTTCCCAAAATATCATCAGCCTCATAACCATCGGTTTCAAAAAGAGGCCAACCTAAAGTCTTCAAAAAATCCTTTAAAAGCGGAATCTGTTCATAAAAATCATCTGGCGCTTTTTTTCGCCCAGCTTTATATTCAGGATAAATCGCACTCCTTTTTGCAGTTGAAGTTCCTTTTTTATCCCAGGCCACAACCACATAATCTGGTTTTAATTTTCGAATAACTTCAAAAGCTAAACTGGCAAAACCATAAACGCCGCCTGTTGGCGTTCCGTCTTCAAGACTCAAATTACCCATAGCGTAGTAACCCCTATAAAATACGCTTTTCCCGTCAATAATTACTAACTTTTTCATTATATTCCATTATATCACGCTTGGGGATATTTTTCACTTTTTCGAAAACTAAAATAGGGCAATAAAACCCTATTTTTCATTGTGTAAAAATTCTGAGATTTTTATTGCTACTTGAGCACCGGTTGCTGCAGCTACCACAATCTGTTTTTGTGCATTTTCAATTATATCGCCAGAAGCATAAACTCTTGGAATATTTGTTTCGAAATTGATATTTACAACAATCTCACCATAGTTGTTAACTTCAACGCCAGATTTTCTTGCAAAACCAGAATTCGGAATTAATCCAATAAATTCAAAAATTGCTGCGGCTTTAATTTCAAAAGTTTTTTCACCTTCTTCAGTTTGCTGTTTTATGCGAGCACCAATAATTTTTTCACCGAAATCAGTCTTTTCAAAAATAAATTCCTCAATTTCAGTTTTTAAAAATAACTCAATTTTACCAGATTTAACTGCTTCAAAAAGTCGCTCTTGCAACACTGCTTGCGCCGAAATTTCGCCCCGAACTAAAAGCTTAACTTTTGAAAATCGACTTAAAAACAGAGCTTCAGTTACCGCAGAATTACCGCCGCCAACTGCAATCAAATCTTTTCCAGCATAAAATGGACCATCGCAAGTTGCACAAGTGTGAACACCTCGCCCAAAAAACTCTTCTTCTCGTGGCAAACCAAGCATTCTATATGAATTTCCCGTTGCAATCAAAACTGTTTTTGAATCAAATTTTTCGCCATCAATATCTAATCGCACAAAATTACCAAGATTTTCAAAACCTAAAACTTCACCATAATCAAATTTTGCACCAAATTTTTCAGCCTGGATTCGTATTTTTTTTGAAAGCTCAAGCCCAGAAATTCCTTCATCAAATCCTGGATAGTTTTCAATTAAATCTGAAGTTGTCGCAATTCCGCCAAAAGCCGCTTTTTCAAAAACTCGCACGCTTAGGCCATCTCGTGAAGCATAAATTGCCGCACTCAACGCAGATGGCCCTGAACCAATAATTACCAAATCAGTCATTTTAGTTTTCCTCAAGACTTGGCTGTGGAATTTCTTGGAATTCAGGAATTAACATTACGATAAATTTCAAAGGTGTATTTGGGCCAATAGTTTTTGAAGAATCTTCCTGATTAACTGAGCCCTGAGCACCATAAGCCTTATCTGCAGGAATAGATAATTCACGAATTCCGCCAACTTTCATTCCTTTTAGACCTTCACTCCAGCCCTCAATTAAGCCCCATTTTTTGCCCTCTTTACGAAAAACGACTGGCGATTTTAATCTACCATTTTCAAAGCTTCCGTCAAAAACTGTGCCATCAGGTTTCCAACCAATATAATAAGCCTGGAATTTCGTTATAGAATCTGTAAATTCTTCACCATTGCCCTCTTTTAAATCTTTTTTCGTAAGCTCTTTTACGCTCGCAGCGTTAAATGCAACTGGAGCTTTTTCATATTCCTTAAAACTGTCGTAATATTTGGCCGAAAGTTCTTTCGCCTGCTCTTCAACCTTTTTTCTGTAATCTTGGTATTTTTTCAAAACTTGTGATTGCTTTTTTTGTGCTTCTGAATTGCTTTCAGTTTGTAAGAATGAAGAAACATAAAGTGCCACAGTTGAAACAATCGTTAAAATTAAAATAACCCAAATTGAATATCTCTGCCAAGCTGGTGTACCAGTTTGTAATGAATTTTTCTTTGTTGCCATCTTTTCTCCTAAATTATCTTTCCGCCATTTTTTATGGCTTTTTCTTCAATTTTTTGCATAATTTCCCGAATCTCTTCGCCATTCAAAGTTTTTTCGAAAGGCGTAATCTTAAATCGAATTGAAATATTTTTTGAGCCATCACAATTATTAAAAATATCAATTGGTGAAGTTTCAATATCAATTTTGCTAAATTCATCAGAAATATTCTCAAAAATACTAAAAATTTCAGCAAATTTGCGATTTTCTTCAACATTAATCGAAATATCGCGCTCAACAGATTGAAATTTCGAAAAATCCCTAATTTTCACATTCGAATTTTCAATATTTTCAAGTAAAATTTGTAAATCAAGCTCAAATCCAGCAGTTGATTCTGGCAGTTTTAGCGCTTTTTGAACCGGTTTTCTAAACTCACCAATCACACCTAAAATCGTTACTTTGCCATTTTTAGAAATTCGCATTAAAGCCGAACGTTTTGGTTCAAATTCAGTTGAAAGTGGTGATTTTTCAGTTTCAAATTTCACAAATTCTACATTTAGACCAAGCTTTTTAAATAGAAATTCTGCATAATTCTTCGCTTCATAAAATGCATTTTCGCCCTTATTTTTTGCATAAACGAACGCCAATTTCTTCTGTTCAACTGGCACATTTCCATCATTCAAACCGAGTGATTTTTCAGTAATTTTATTCATTTCGAAAATTGCAAATTCACCAAAACCTGCACGAATATTTTGACTAATTTTAGAAAGCAAACTTGGCATTAAAGTTTGGCGATAATATTGTAAATCTGGTGATATTGAATTGATAATTTTGTAAGAGTTTTGTGGATCTTGACCAACCTTTTCAAGCAAGTCACCGTGAATAAAACTATAAGTCAAAACTTCATTTGCACCGCTTGCTGCTAAAATATCACGAATTTCAGATTGGAGCAAGTCAATTTTTGTTTTTTTCACCGCTTTAAAAGTTCGACTTGGTAGTTGCAATTTAATATTATTATAGCCATTCAATCGCCCAACTTCTTCAATTAAATCCTCTTCAATACGTAGATCATTTCGCCAAAATGGAATCATAAAAGTTTCAGGATTTTCATTTTTTGCTAAAATTCCAACATTTTCTAAAGTTTGCTGAATTTCTTCATTTGAAAAATCTGTTCCCAAAACTTGGTTAATTTTATCTTTCGAAACTGAAATTTCAGTTTTATTGTAATAAAAATCACCGTTTGAATTTACAACCTCACTCAAAGGCTTTCCGCCAAGCCCCAAAATTCGCACACCAAACAAATCAAGAACTTTTCGCGATATCATTTCTGGCACGCCTTTTGTGAAGCGCGTAATTGCCTCTGAGAAAATTCCATGACGCATTTGTGTATTTCGCAAATTATAAAGATTAAATGTAGCGCTTTCCACCAAAATTCGTGTTGTATTTTCATCAATCGCGGTCGAAGCCCCACCCATTGCACCAGCAAGCGCCACGGCCGTTTCAGCATTTTCGCCAACCGCAATCACGATATCTTGGTTATTCATTTTGATTTTTTTCCTATCTAAAAGCTCTAATTCTTCATTTTCGAAAGCTTTTCGAACGGTAATTTTGATGTTTTCACTACCGTTAATTTTTACTAATTTATCAAAATCAAAAGTGTGGAGCGGCTGCCCAGTTTCAAGCATAAGTTCATTCGCTAAATCAGTTATCGAATCAATTGGCCGCATTCCAGAACGCAAAAGATAAGTTTTTGCAATTGTTAACTTTGGATTTTTTAAAATTTCAGAGATATCAAAAACTGCCGCCGTGTAACGTTCACAAATTTCAGGATCTTGAATTTCAACTTCAACCGTTTTATTGCTTTGAGCTTTAAAGTTCAAGCCTCTTATAAAATCTGGCTCAACAAATTTTTGCCCCAAGATTCCTGCAACTTCACGAGCAAAACCAACAATTCCAAAACAATCTGGGCGATGAGTCAAGCTCTTATTCTCAACTTCGAGCAGAAAATCATTTAATTCAAATTTCTCCGCAAAAGAATCACCAGCCTGAACACCGCTTTCGAAAACCTCTGGTGAAATTTCAAGAATACCATCATGTTCTTCGCCTAAACTAAGCTCGCGAAGACTTGCAATCATTCCGTTGCTCATATGGCCCATTAGTTTTCGTGCGCCAAGCTTAAAGTTATCACCACCAAAAGTTTCCGGCACAATTGACTCCGGCGGAAGCCAAGCCACAAAAATTCCAGCTCGCACATTTGGCGCACCGCAAACCACCTGAATAAACCCGTCTTCATCGCGAGTAATATTTTTTCTTACACCACCATCATCAATCTTGCATAGGTTTAAATGATCAGAATTTTCAACTTTCTGGGCAGAAATAACCTTAGCAATAATCACATCCTTATACTTTTCGCCCAAATTCTCAATACTTTCAATTTCAACCAACCTTGCACCAATCAATTTCGAAAGCTCACCAATATCTGGCAAATCTGGAACAAATTTTTTAAGCCAATTTACTGAAATTATCATTTATCACTCCTTCTTAATCCAAAAATATTTCTAATCATATCAGCAATAGGTTTTTCGAAAATCTTACAATAAAAACGTTGTCTGCCTCTACTAAAAGCTTCACAATGAGTATCTTCTTCTGTAAAGGCTGAAACTCCGGCGAAAAATATAATGACTGCGGCCAAAAATATCAAAGCAACCTTTAAATCCGCTAAAGATCGCTTTTTGTCTATTTCTCTCCATTCTTGCCCGGTCATTTAAAATTCCTTTAGAAATTCTAATTTTGCGCTTTCGAAATAACGAATATCCGAAATTCCATATTTAAGCATTACGAGGCGCTCAATTCCTCCGCCCCAGGCAAAACCACGATATTTTTTGCTATCAATTCCGGCAGCTTCTAGAACATTTGGGTGAATCATTCCACAACCAAGCATTTCAAGCCATTCGCCTTTTTTACCACCAAGTGCCTCAGGTTTCTCAATTAAAAACTCAAGGCTTGGTTCGGTGAACGGAAAATAGCCCGGCTGAGTGCGAATTTCTAGTTTTTGGCCATAATATTCTTCAAAAAAGGCGTGAAGCGTGCCAAGCATTTGTGCGAGATTAGCTGCTTCACTCACAAAAACACCCTCGCATTGATAAAAAGTATGCTCATGCGTAGCGTCTAAATCTTCATTCCGAAAAACTCGCCCATAAGAAACATGCGCAATTTGACCCTCTTCTTCAAGTTGTTTTTTGCCATGTTTCAAAACACGGTTTTGCATTGTTGAGGTGTGAGCTGGCGGAATAAAGTTTTCTTCAGTCCGAAAAGTATCGTAGCCATCTCGCGCTGGGTGATTTTCAGGGAAATTTAACGCACCAAACATATTCCAGTCGTTATCGATCTGTCGAGACTCTACCGCTTCAAAGCCCATTCGTGTATAAATATCAACCACTTTTTCAAGCTCTTTTTGGAGCGGATGTTTCGAACCATTTTCCGCACTCAAAAGTTGTGGTTTTCGAGAATTTTTATCACGCGAGCTCTCTGCAAAAGGTGCGGTAATATCAATCTCTTCAACTTCAGCATTTTCTTTTTCTTCAAGTTTTTTCAAAACTTCAGCCTGAATTTCATTTTTTAAATCATTCACTTTTGCACCAAATTCACCTTTTTGCTCATTTGGCAGAGTTGGAATAATTTTATAAAGTTCTTTAATTTTTGGCGATTTCAAAATATCGCTCGGGTTTTCAAGTACTTGAAGTTCCGCCAAAAGTTCATTTCTAATCTGTTGAATTTGTTCCATAATTATCTTTAATTATACCATAACAGTATCTTTTTGTCGATTTTTTAAAAAAATTAAACTCGCTGTGATGCAACCCAAATATAAAGCCCAAGCGCCACCAAAACTGCCACAAAAACCAAAAACCATATAAAAGCTAGCCCTGTGGTTTCTTTCGTTCCTTCAAGATACGCACTATCTTCAGGCTGAACGATTTCACCTTTGCTATTTGGAGTTTCATACCCCTCTTTGAGTGAGTTTTTAATCTGTTTTTCACGAAGCTCTGCCGCAATCTTTTCTTGCAATTCAGTTCGATTATCATCTTGTTTTACATATAAAGCCATATCTATATTGTATCAGATTTTGACATTTTCGAAAAGTTTATGATAAAATATAAGCATAAGTTAAAATAAGGAGGGAAGATGGCAACAAAAAAAGCCAATTTAAAGAAATCTTCAAAGACTGCTCACAAAAAAGTAACTGAAGAAGTTTTGAAAGTTGAAAAAACGGTTAAAGCTATCGTTAAGAATGATAAGAAAACTGAAACTATCTTTCTTGAGGAAATTTCAAAACCAAGTTTTATTTCAGCAGTAGTACTTGAATTTATTGGAACATTCCTACTCGCGGCTGGCATTATTATTAGTCAAGGTCAACCAATCGGTGTAATGTTTATTCTTATGTCAATTGTTTTGATTGCTGGAGGAATTAGTGGAGCTCACGTTAACCCATTAATTACAATCGGTGCTTGGGCAACTCGCAGGATTAACACAATTAAAGCTATCTTTTATATCGTAGCTCAAGTTTTAGGTGCGATGGTTGCTTTTATGCTTTTGAATGCCTTCGTCGGCACACAAGATACTATACAGTCATATGGTCAAAAACCGACTCTGTTCACTGCAAACCCTATCCCAAAAGATAAGGAAATGCTAGCGCTTGCTGCTGAATTTATTGGCTCATTTATTTTTGCATTATCTGTCGCAACCATAACTTCAAATAAAAAGAACGGAAATATGGCAAAAGCACTTGGCGTTGGCGGTGGTTTATACTTGGCAGTTTTAATTGCAGGATCTCTCGCAGCATTAATCGGATCTTCAGCAATAATTAACCCAGCAGTAGCATTCGCACTTCAAGCTTTCACTATAAAAAATCAAAACATTCCTTATGCAATTGCAATTTATATCGGCACAGCATTAATTGGCGGAATCCTTGGCTTTGCACTAAATCACCTAATCCAAAAGTCAACTGAAGAAGAAAAATAATTACCAACAAAAAAAGAGCAGCTTTCGAAAGTTGCTCTTTTAAATTTATTTTATTCACGAGGTTTATCAAGTATTTGTGGCTCAACTCCAGTTTTATTATCTTCGCCCGAAATTTTCACCACATCTTTATCAATTTTACCAAGCTCTTTATGAGCATTATTAAAATGATTAACAGTTGTGCCAAGCGATTTTCCAAGACGTTGCATTAGATCTTCGTATTTCGAAATATGCACGCCCAGCTGGCCAACTCGCTTTTGAATCTCTCTGCTCTGCTCTTCAATTTTTAACGATTTCAAACCTTGCAAAACAGTTTGAAGATACGCCATAAAACTAGTTGGGCTAACCACGATTACGCGCTTATCACGAAACGCATATTCGATCAAATCTCGTTCTGAACCCTGCGAACCAACAACTCCAGTTAGAGCATCATAATACAAACTCTCGCTAGGAATAAACATAAAAGCAAAATCCATGGTGTTTTCATTCGGGCGAATATATTTCGAAGTTTCATCAATCCGCATTTTTAAATCATCGCGAACTCTTTTCGCCAAAATCTTTCGCTCTTCGCCTTCAGATTCAACCATCCGATTATAATTTTCGAGGCTAAATTTTGAATCTACTGGCAAAATCTTATTTTTATCAAGAAAAATAGCTGCATCGACAATTTCACCATTTTTAAATTTATATTGAATTTCAAAAGCATTCGGTGGCAAAACGTTTTCAAGAACTTGCTCAAGATAAAACTCTCCTAGAACGCCACGCTGTTTTGGATTTTGTAAGGCATTTTGAAGTGTTTTTAACTCGTCCGCAACATTAACAACGCGGTTATTTGTTTCATCGAGCTTTGTAAGCCTTTTCGAGACCTCTTCAACAATTTTCGAGCTCTCAGAAATCTGTTTAGCCATTGAATTTTGAATTTGAAAATTATTTCTCTCAAGCTTTTCTGAAACTTTCTCGTTAAAATTGGTTAGGTTAGTATCAATGTTTTCACGCATTCTGTTTAAGCTTTTATTCAGCTCAATTACATCCATTTTTAGCAAATTTAGACTTTGGTCTTCATCTTTCGAAGCTACAATTTTTGAAATTCGAAAAGACTGAAAAATTAAAACCAATGCTAAAATTACAATAATGATTATTAATCCAACTTCCATTTATTCCCTCCTTTTAAAACATAAAATACCTAATAAAAATGCGCAAACGATAATATAGCTAACCGTAATTACTGCTGCAAGCATTGCTACTAAATAAGTTAAAACATAACCATACTAAATTATAGCATGTTTCAACAAAAATAAAAGGCGCATTTAACGCCTTTTTAAGTTTGAATTTAGCGAATCGCCACAAGAGTCATGTTCATACTTTGAGAATTCGCCGTCCAACTAATAATTTCGTTTACCGTTCGGCCAAGCACGCTTTTGCCCAGAGGGCTCTCGGCAGAAATCTTACCAATAAGCGGATTTGCTTCTAAACTCTCAACAATTCGAAATTTCATAATTCGCCCAGTTGCACGATCGAAAAGTTCCACGAATGAACCGATAGAAACCTTCGAACTAATTTTCTTGCTCCTAGGTAGAATTTTTGAATTATGAATTTGAAAATTCTTTTCATTAATTTCACTTCGAATTGCGTCGATTCGTGCGAAAATATCATTTTGCCTTAATAAATCCTCTTTAATATCACCATCACGAAGCTCCATCTCGAGCATTTTTTGTTCATGCTCAAGCTTTGTAATTTTCTTTTTTAATTCTTTAAATCCTTGTTTGCTCAAATAAATTTTAGTGGTATTTTTCATAATTCCTCCTTTTGTAGCAATGCTACGTTATTATTATAGCGAATCATTCTTAAAAAACGCTTAAATTTATTATTTTGTATTTTTATGATATAATCTAATTATATGAATAAACAAATTCTAAAACTTAAAAACCAAAAAAAGAGTGATTCCGTAAAAATTATTGCATTGGTAGGATTGGCTGGAAGCGGCAAAAGCACCGCTACAAATTACCTAAAACAAAAAGGCTATCCGAGCGTTTATTTTGGTGGAGTCGTAATGAAGGCGCTAAAAGACGAAAATCTTGAAATCACACCAGCGAATGAAAAAATGATGCGCACAAAACTACGTGAAGATTTTGGCAAAGATATAATTGTAAATAAAATTGTTGAGCAAATTCAAAATCTCATTAAGTCTGGCCAAAAACGTATTATTGCTGATGGTCTTTACACTTGGACTGAATATAAAATTCTCAAAAAACACTTTCCAACTGAATTAAAAGTTATAGCATTAGTTCCACCAAAAAATCTTCGTCACAAACGAATTTCCTCTCGCCCTGAGCGAGCGATGACTTTGGCCGAAATTAATGACCGTGATTTTAACGAAATTGAAGTTCTTGAAAAAGGTGGCCCAATCGCAATTGCTGATTATTTCATCGTAAATAAAAGCTCAAATCTTCGAACTCGCCTTAAAATCGATAAAATTCTTAAAGAAATTAACTTTTAAAAAAAACTCGAGATTTATTTGCTCGAGTTTTATTATTCTAATTTACATTTTTTCTGGAATTTCAATTCCTAACAAATCTAAGCCGTTCTCGAAAGTTTTCGAAACTTTTTTAAGAAGAGTTAATCGTGCAGATTTTTCAATTTCTGGAGCATCAGAAACTCGTGTTTTTTCGTAATATCGATTCATTTCGCGCGCTAAATCATAAAGATATTTCGAAATTTTATGTGGTTCTAAATCTCGAACCGCCATTTTAACTGTTTCAGGAAAGGCTAAAAGTTGTAAAATAATATTTTTTTCAGCTTCAAAATTATATTCTTCGAAATCAACAAGCTCAAAATTTTGCTCTTTCCTTAAAATATTATTTACACGAACTGCTGAATACTGAACATATGGGCCAGAAAATCCAGTTAATGCAAAAATATTTTCCCAGTCAAAAAGGATATTAGTTCGCCTATCTGCCGTAAAATCTGAGAATTTAATCGCACCGAGTGCAATTTTTTTCACATCTTCTTCACTCACATCTCGGCCAGCAACAATTTCACGGGCACGCTCTTCAGCTTTATCAAGTAGCTCTTCCATCAGAACTACGCCTTTTCTTGAAGACATTTTCTCACGAGTTCCATCTTCATTAAGCTGGTCAATTACACCAAACCAAAGATGATATAAATCAGTTTTAATACCAAGTTTTTTCGCCATTGCAAAAATTTGTGAGAAATAGAACTGTTGTTCTGCACCAACTGAATAAATAACCTTATCGGGAGCGAATTCTTCTTCACGGAATAAAATTGTTGCAAGGTCGTTTGTAGCATAAAGTGCCGCACCATTGCTCTTCTGCACTAAAAGTGGTACATCAAAACCATATTCTTCCAGAGGAACAATTACTGAGCCATCTTCATTTTGAACCGCAACGCCACTTTCAATTAATTTTTGAACCGCTACTTTACCTTTTGGCGCAAAAAATGCTTCACCATATTCATAATCTGTTGAAATTTTTAATCGTGCCATTACGTCATGAATATGCTTAAGGCTAATTTCTTTAAATTTATTCGAATAATTTAGAGCCTCTTCATCACCATTTTCAAGCTTCAAAAGCCACTCTTCAGCCTTTTTCTCAATTTCACCACCTTCACCCTGCTCTTTCATTGCAGCTTTAGTTTTAATATAGACATCACCAAGCTCGTAAACTCCACGCTTAGCTAGCCTTTCTTCATTTGAAAACATTTCAAATCCAACAACCCAAATTCCAAAAGGTGTACCATAATCACCTAAATGATTATCCGTAATAACTTTCCATCCAGAAAATTCAAGTAATTTTTTTGCCGCCCAACCTTGGTTTCCAGGTCGCAAGTGCCCAACGCTGTAAGGCTTCGCCATATTTGGACTTGGCCCATCAATTAGAGCAAGTTTTCCTTCACCTTCATTATTTGAACCAAATCTATCGCTAAATTCCTGACTCAATATTTTTTCAAGTTTTTTTGCCGAAACTCGCAAATTCAAAAAACCTGGCCCAGCAATTTCAACATTTTCAAAAATTTCGTTTTTCGAAAGTTCACCTGCTAGCTCTTCAGCAATTTCGCGTGGATTTTTCGAAAGTTTTCCTGCAAGATGCATTGCAATATTCGTTGCAAAATCACCAAACTCTGGCCGTGGCCGCGTTAAAGAAACCTCGGTCTTAATATTAAATTTTTCTTCAATTAATTGGTTAATTATTTCTGCAACTTTATTCATATAGTATATATTAACACTTTTTATAAAAAAATAAAATATGTTATAATAGAACATATATGGATAACAGTAAAAAACTAAATGGATTAACCGCCGCAGAAGTTCGAAAAAGAATCTCACAAGGCTTGGTGAATGATTTTAAAATTGATAACAATAACAGTTTTCGGGAAATTGTTAAAAGAAATATTTTCACACTTTTTAACTTTTTAAATTTTGCAATTGCAGCACTTTTAGCATTAGTTGGCGCTTGGAGTAATTTGATTTTCTTCGTTGTGATTATATTCAATGCAATCTCTGGAATCGCCACAGAAATTCGTGCTAAAAAAATGATCGATAAGCTCAATCTTTTGAGTAAAGAAAAAATCACCGTGATCCGCTCTTCTCGCGAGCAAAAAATTATGCCAGAAGAAATTGTAATAAACGATATTCTTAAGCTTTCTGCTGGCGAGCAAGTTCCATCTGATGCGGTTGTCTTAAAAGGAGTTTCTGAGACTAATGAAGCCATGCTCACTGGTGAGAGCGACCTTGTTCTAAAAGAAAAAGGAGCAGTTTTGCTTTCAGGTAGCTTTTTGGCGAGTGGTTATGTTTTAGCGGAAGTTGTACATGTTGGCGCTGATAATTACGTCTCAAAGTTGATGGTTGAAGCTAAAACTCACAAACCAATTAATTCAAAAATTCTTAGCTCTCTCGATAAAATTGCAGGATTTACTAGTAAAATTATTATCCCATTTGGTTTAGCTTTATTTTTCGAAGCACTCTTAATTAAGGCTCTTCCTGCTAAAACCGCTGTAATTTACACATCAACCCCGCTTCTTGGAATGTTACCAAAAGGAATCGCTCTTCTTACAATCACCTCTCTTTTAACGGCGGTTATTAAACTTGGCCTTCGAAAAGTTCTTGTTCAAGAAATGTATTCCGTTGAAACACTCGCTCGTGTTGACACCCTCTGCCTTGATAAAACCGGCACAATCACTGAGGGAAAAATGAAAGTTGAAGCAATTCATAATCTTTCGAAAAAGTTTTCTGAGGCTGAGATTAATGATTTTCTTGCAACTTATATGAATTTTAGCGAAGACAACAACCCAACTGCACAGGCAATTCGCAAATATTTTTCAAAGAATAAAACTACCTTAGAGGCAACAAATATAATTCCTTTTTCAAGTGACCGAAAATGGGGCTCAATGGAAATTGCAGGGTTTGGAACACTTTTTCTAGGCGCACCTGAAATGATTTTTGGCGAAACCCTAAAACAAGCAAACGAAGCGCTTTCTCGCGGCTCACGTGTTTTAGCTTTGGCTTTTTCGAAAGAAAAAATCGATAATAAAAATATCAAAATACCTGCAAAAATATCAAAGCTCGCTTTAATAGAAATCACCGACCCAATTCGCGAAGGAGCACGTAAAACACTCGAATACTTACGCTCGCAAAAAATTGATCTCAAAATTATCTCTGGCGATAATCCGATAACGGTTTCAAATATCGCAAAAAAAGCTGGTTTTGACAATTTTGAAAGTTATATTGACTGTTCAAAAGTAAAAGATTCTGAGCTTAAAAAAATCGCTGTAAAAACTGCAATTTTCGGTCGAGTTTCACCGCACCAAAAAAAGCTAATTATCCAAACTCTTAAAAAAGCCGGCCGCACAACTGCAATGACTGGTGATGGTGTGAATGATATTTTAGCCCTGCGCGAGGCAGATTGTTCAATCGTGATGGCCGAGGGCGATCCTGCAACAAGACAAATCGCAAACCTCGTCTTACTCAATTCCGATTTTAATGATTTACCAGAAATTCTTTTTGAAGGGCGCAGAGTTGTAAATAATATTGCTAGAATTGCACCAATTTTCTTGATTAAAACAATCTATTCGTTCATTTTGGCGATTATTTGTATTTTAAGTGCTCTACTATTTGATAAAAATCTTCTCTTGATTTTCCCATTCATTCCAATTCAAGTTACATTAATTGACCAGTTTGTTGAGGGCTTCCCACCTTTTGTCCTCACTTTCGAAAAAAATATTCAACCTGTTGAAAAAGATTTTATTAAAAAATCACTCCTGATGGCCTTACCTAGTGCATTAATGGTGGTGTTCTCGGTTATTTTTGTACGAATTTGGGGTTCACTTAACGGCTGGATTCCTCAAGAAATTTCAACAGTCTCGTATTATTTACTTGGTTCGATCGGAATGCTCTCAGTAATTCGCGCTTGCCTACCACTTAATTTCTGGAGAATCCTTCTTATTATTTGGTCGATCAGTGCGTTTATAGTAACTGCAATTCTCTTTAGACCACTGATTGAAATCGGTGTGCTTTCGGGGCGCGCTTTCGAACTTTACGCAATACTAATGATAATTTTTGCTATAATTTTTATTATAATCGAATGGTTGAAAAAACATTCGAAAAGTGATACAATTAAAGCATAAACTGAATAAAAGGAGTATCTGAAAAATGACAATAGACCAACAGTTTGTTGAATATATCGTTAAGAATTTAGTTGAAAATCCAGAAGATGTAAGAGTTGAGCGCATAATTGACGAAAAAGGTGTTTTGTTAACTTTGATTGTAAATAAAGAAGACTTGGGCCGAATTATTGGTCGCCGTGGAGCAACTGCACAAAGCCTTCGTGCACTTCTTCGAGCTCTTGCGCTAAAAAATAATGCTCATTATAATCTAAAAATTAGCGATAGTGAAGAAAAAACTGAAGTTGTGGAAAATTCAACAGATACACCTGTGGAAAACACAAACACTTTCGCGGAACAAACTCGAAAAGAGCTTGCAGAATTAGACGATATTGCGTTATAATATAAGTAGTTCAGTTCGAAATCTGTTGTGGAGTTTTAGATTTCGAAAGAACTGCGGAAAAACAAAAAAGTCAAAGCTCTATGCGAGCAAACTAAGGAAAGTTTGAGAGCTTATACTTGTTAAAAATCTAGTCATAATATCTTGGCTAGATTTTTAGTTTATTCATTTTGCAAAAAAATCTAAAAAATGGTAAAATAAATTAATATGAAAATTCAAGTGATCACTCTCTTCCCCGAAATGTTCGAACCAGTTTTAAATAGTGCAATGATGTGGAAGGCACAAAATCAAAATGTAGTTTCTTTTGAAATTATTAATTTACGTGATTTTGGTATTGGAATACGCAAGCAAGTTGATGACATTCCCTATGGTGGAGGAGATGGGATGCTCTTGAAACCAGAGCCTCTTTTTGAAGCAGTCGAGTTTGCAAAAAAAAATTCACCAAATGCAAAAATTATCGCAATGACTCCAAGTGAGAATGTCTGGAATCAAGAAAAAGCCCAAGAAAAAGCTAATTCTGGCGAAGATTTAATTATTTTATGCGGACGATATGAAGGGTTTGATTCACGAATTTTCGAAATTGTTGATGAAAAAATAAGTATTGGTAAATTCATTTTAACTGGTGGCGAAATTCCTGCAATGGTAATAATCGATAGTATAGTCCGCCTGATTCCCGGCGTACTTGGTGGCGAAAAATCAGCTGAAATTGAAAGCTATTCAGATGGTGATAATCTGGAATTTCCACAATTTACAAGACCAGCAGATTTCCGCGGAATGAAAGTTCCAGAAGTTTTGTTAAGCGGGCATCACGCCAAAATTGAAGAATGGCGAAAAAAATATTCAAAATAGATTTTTTTGCTTGATTTTTTGAAATATATGCGTTATAATGGTTGTATATTTCGAGTTAATCTCGGGGTGTGGCGCAGTTGGCTAGCGCGCGCGGTTTGGGACCGTGAGGTCGAAGGTTCGAGTCCTTTCACCCCGACCAATACAAGATTGTTACAGACATAACTTTGACGAGTTGTGTCTTTTTTATTATGAAATAATATTGACTTTCTAAAAAACTTATGCTATAATTTGCTTATATTATTAAATTAAAAACAAAAAGGAAAAATAAATGTCAAAGATCGTTGTTGCACTTGGTGGCAATGCTTTACAAAAAAATGGTGAATTAACCGCACAAATTCAAGAAGAAGTTACAAAAGAAACAGTTCAAAAGCTTATTCCTCTCATTAAAGATGGCCACGAGTTAGTGATTGTTCACGGAAATGGCCCACAGGTTGGAAATCTAGTCCTTCATGAAGAAGCCGGAAATTCACCTTCAACCCCTGCAATGCCCCTTCATGTTAGCGTGGGAATGACTCAGGGAATGATTGGCTATTGGATCCAGAAAGCCTTAAAAGAAGAACTTTCGAAAAACGGAATTTCGAAAAATGCTACAACCATTGTTACTCAAGTTGAAGTTTCGAAAGACGACCAAGCTTTTAAAAACCCAACAAAGCCAATTGGTCCATTCTATTCCGAAGAAGAAGCTCAAAAGGTTGCAGCCGAAAAAGGTTATATCGTTAAAGAAGATTCTGGGCGCGGATGGCGGCGAGTTGTTCCTTCACCAAAACCAATCCATATTCTTGAAAGTGATGCGATTATTGACTTTATGAAAACTGGCGCAATTGTTATAGCGGCCGGTGGGGGTGGAATCCCAGTGGTTTCAAATGGAGAAAATTCTTTCGAAGGAGTTGATGCCGTGATTGATAAAGACTTCGCAGCAGAGCTTTTGGCTGAAAAAATTAACGCCGACACACTGTTAATTTTAACCGGTGTTGATAACGCAATGATTAATTATGGAAAAGAAAATCAACAAGCTTTGGGTGTAATTTCACCAGAAGAAGCAGAGAAATATATTAGCGAAAACCAATTCGGCGCAGGTTCAATGCTACCAAAGATCCAAGCCTCACTGAAATTCGCAAAAACTGGCGGAAAATCAGTTATTACAAGCCTTGAAAACGCTCAGGATGCAATTTCGAAAAATCTTGGAACAGTAATTACACAATAAAACCTAAAATTAGCCTTTCGAAAGATCGGCTAATTTTATTTGATCAATATAAATAAAAATAAGCGTTCCCTACTTGAAACGCTTATCTTATTTATTTTATAAAATTAGATTGTTCGAACGCGAATTGTATCGGTTCCACCAACTAATCCAGGTTGACGGCCAGAAACAATAACAACTGTTGCTTTCTCTTTATTACCAAATGTTCCATTAGCTTTTAGTTCTTTTGCGAGTTCAAGACCAGCAAATTCACCATCCGGGCGAATAAAGCTTCGGGTTGCATAATTCAAACCAAGTTGTTGAGCAACACGATTTGAGCTTGTTACAGCATAAATTGGAAGTGCTGGGCGGTTTGCAGCAGCAGTTGCAGCAGTTTGTCCAGATTTAGTTTCAACAATCAATGCATCGGCATTAATTTGTTCAGCAAGTTCAACTGCAGCAAGAGAAATTGCATTTAAAGCTTCATCTTCACCGCGCTCTACAATATCATCAATTGGAGAAACTGCTGCGTGTTCTTGTGTATACATAATCACATCACGCATTGCTTTTACGGTTTCTTCTGGATATTTACCAGTTGCAGATTCGTCTGAAAGCATCACAACGTCTGCACCTTGAATTACAGCGTTAGCAACGTCAGAAACTTCCGCACGAGAAGGTTGTGGATTATCAACCATTGAACCCATTGTTTGAGTTGCAACAATTGAAATTTTTCCATGCTTTCGACAAAGAGCAACAGCTTTTCGCTGGATAATCGGCACAACTTCTGGAGCAACTTCATAAGCCATATCGCCGCGAGCAATCATCACACCATCAGCAGCAAGAACGATTTTTTCAAGTTCTTCATCAGAAACAGCTTTTTTAGTTTCAATTTTCGCAATAACTTGTGCTTCGCTATTATGACTCACAAGAAGCTGGCGAACATTCTCAATATCTTCAGCAGTTTGCACAAAGCTCATTGCTACATAATCAATATCTTGAGTTGCACCGAATTCAAGATCCCGCATGTCTTTTTCAGTAATAACGTCACCGCCAAAGTCTGTATCTGGCAAGTTTAGCCCTTTTCGGCTCATCAAAGTTCCTTTATTCAAAACTCGCAATTTAATTGCAGTATTTGAAGGCACTTCAATAACTTCTGTTCGAACTTTTCCGTCAAAAATATAAACAGGCTCGCCAACTTTAACCTTTTCAGCCAAATTGTATTGAACTGGCAAATTAGCCGAACCATCATGTTGCTGAATTGCGTAGTCAAGAACTAATTCATCACCTTCATTAACTTCAAAACGATTATCTACAATATCTCCAAGACGAATCTTTGGACCTTGCAAATCTTGCAAAATTGCAATTTCACGACCTAGCTTTTTGCTAATTTCGCGAACTGCTTTAATTTTTGCAGTGTGTTCTTCATATGAGCCATGAGAGAAATTCAATCGAGCTCCGTTGATTCCTGCGTTGATAAGTTTTTCGATCATTTCAGGGCTGTCGCTTGCTGGGCCGATCGTAGCCAAAATTTTTGTTCGTTTGTAAACATTATTTTCCATACTTATATATTATACCACTTTTATTTTTATTAAAAAAGGGGTTGCATTATTTTTTAAAGTTTGCTATAATTAAAACGAGTTGCTGCTTTATCACCCCAAAGCTCAACTCAATGGTCTTATCGTCTAACGGTTAGGACACCAGGTTTTCATCCTGGCAATCCGGGTTCGATTCCCGGTAAGATCACCAAAAAAGAAATTATTTAAAATCACTTTTCGAAAGATTAGTGGTTTTTTAGTTTATTTTAATCTTAAAAAATATATTCCTTAATGTTTATTAAAAAATCTAAATGGAAAGATATATTATAAAAATAAATTTGCGTCAATACATTATCAAAAATAAAAAGCCAAGATAAATCGTTTAAAATAAACATTTTATCTTGGCTGGGATGGAGGGATTCGAACCCCCGAATGCCAGGACCAAAACCTGGTGCCTTACCACTTGGCGACATCCCAATACCAAACCATTTTACCAAATTATAATCTAAAAATCAAGTATTATCGCGGACATTTTTTAGCAATTTCGCGTGCATTTCTAGTAATTTGATCAAGCAAATTTGC
The DNA here is from genome assembly GCA_963518805.1 of uncultured Saccharimonas sp. (SeqCode). GTDB lineage: Bacteria > Patescibacteriota > Saccharimonadia > Saccharimonadales > Saccharimonadaceae > Nanogingivalis. The sequence continues at coordinate 86,653 of CAUQKG010000002.1, forward strand.
TTTTCGAATATTTTTATAAAGAACTTTGGGCATTTCATAATCTTTATTTTTCAAAGCTTGTTCAATTAAAAATAACGAAATTTTTGGATTTTTTGGTAAAATTGAGCCGTGCAAATATGTTCCGATCACATTTTTATAAATCGCACCCTCAAAATTTCCGTCAGGCGTGTTTCCTGCGCCACTTTTAACGCGTGCCAATGGCTCATTCTCTGTCGAAAGATAAGTTTTTCCACTATGGTTTTCATAACCAATAATTTCACCAAACTGATCAGATTCTTCAACAATATTGCCAATCATTCTCTGTTCACTGCCAACTGTTTTAACACCCTTAAATAAGCAAATCCCTTTGATTTTATCACCATTTACAGTTTCAAAAGAATCACCAAAAAGCTGGTACAATCCACAAACCATTAACATTGGTACACCTTTTTTGGCAAGCTTTCGTAATTTTGGTGCAATTTTCAGCAAATCATCTTGAATTTGGCTCTGGCCCGAATCCTGACCACCCCCGCCAATAATAATATCAACATCCTCAGGAAAATCATCTCCAGGATTATATTCAACAATTTCGTATTTTATTCCACGAAGCTCCATCTGTTTTTCTAATGCTAAAATATTGCCATAATCACCGTAAATATTCATATTTTTAGCATAAAGCCACAAAATTTTTAAATTCATAAAACCCTCTCCACTTCTGAAATTTTCGAAAGTTCTTTTCTAATTTCCAACATTGCAGTATAAGTTGCATAAATCCGCTTATCTTTTTTTCCTTTTTCGATAAAATCAATAACAGATTCAGCGATATCAATATTCACACTATCTTCTTCAAAATCAACATCGTCATGAAAAAGTCGAAGCGCCATATCATAGGCTCGATTACCTGAAATTGCTTGGACGCCATCGTGCTTCAATACTGAAAAATCTACATCCCAAAGCCAGCTCATATCACGGCCATCTGCATAATTATCATTGACCGCAATCATTGTATCATATTTATCAGGCTCAAAATTTAGCAAATTTATTCGAAAACCAGCCGGATTTTTAACTAATATAATCTCAATTTCTTTACCATTAATTTTTATTTTCTCGCCTCGACCAAAAGCTGGCTGAATTTTCTCTGCCGCACAAATTACTTTTTTTCGATTGATTTTAAGTTTTTCAGCATTCAGAATTTCTTCAACCAAAGCAATCGCAGCAGTTAAATTTAGAATATTATGAATACCACCAATTTTGAGCTTAAACTCATCAGTTCTTCCACTCCAAGAAATTTTTGCAATATTATTCGAAAAATCCTCAAGCAAAACATTTGCTGAAATTTTTCGGCGTGATTTTTTAGAATTTTTTAAATGAATTTCATCATCATTTGGGAAAAAATCTGCCAATTTTTGGTTAAATCCAAACTTAACGACTTTTGAAAAATCTTTCGAAAATTCCTTTTTACCCAAAAAATTATCGTTAGCATTTAGAACGACTGAACCAGAAGTATTTTCACCAATCTTATGCAATAATTTTGCAGTATAGTCAATTTCACCAAATCGATCGAGCTGGTCACGCATCACATTTAAAAGAAGCGAATATCGTGGCTGAATTAACTTTACAAAATGAGTTGCATGAGCTTCATCAAGTTCCAAAACGGCAATGTCGGCCTCAAGCTTGCCGCTCCAATTAGCTTCAGAAAGAATTGCCGCACCTACACCACGAACAAAGTTCGAACCAGTTTTATTCGAAAATACATTTAATCCTTGGCTTTCGAGTAGTTTAACAACCATTTTTGTAGTTGTAGTTTTTCCATTCGTGCCACTAATCACTACAACACCATATTTTAAGCCCTTTAACATGTTCGAAATAAAATTCGGATTAATTTTTTCCATAACAAGCCCAGGCAACGCCGAACCGCCGCCTTTCAATCTTGAAATCGCCTGAATAATTTTTCCAATAATTATCAAAATTCTATTTTTCATTATTTCCTCGGTTTTGTTATGTTTGCGTCTCTACCATAAAAAGGTAGTGCAATTTTATCATTTTTACCATTTTTCAAGCTTTCGAAAGCAATTTCTCGCCAATTTTCATCACTTTTCACTGCGACGATTGGAATCTCTAAGCCATCAGCTAAAGTGTTTGCAACTGAAGCTCCGATTCTTAATCCCGTAAAACTCCCCGGCCCCGCAAAGAAACCAATTCCAGTAAAATCTTCATATTTTTTGCTAACAGAATTCAAACATTCCTCTAAAAAAGCCAGAATATCTCGCGCCATATTTCGGCCCAGTTCTTTTTCGAAAAAGTTTTTATCAAGCCAAATTTTACATTTCTCTGTCGATGTATCTAAAAATAGAATCATTACACTTCTCTCACTTTAACTTTTCTTTGATTTTCATTTAAACTTTCAAAAACCAGCTTCAAATGTTTTTTTGGTAAAATTTCAGCTAGATCACCAGCCCATTCAACCACTGTTACATTTTTTGGATTACTTAAATTTTCAGCAAGCTCCATTTCCATAATTCCATAATCATTCAATCTATAAAAATCATAATGTGAAAGCGTTAGTTTCTTACCTTCATAAACTCGTGATATCGTAAAAGTCGGGCTTTGAACCGTCTCGGAAATACCCAAACCTTTTGCCAAGCCTTTTGTAAAAGTAGTTTTTCCAGCACCAACATCACCAATAAGCTCCAAGACTATTCCTCCAGAAATTTGCCCGCCAATTTCTTCACCGAAAGCAATCATTTCATCTGTTGAATTTATTTCTTTTTCGAAATTCATAATAATATAATTATATCACGTTTCAGGATTCATTCAAAATATCAAGTATTTTATCCTTTCGAAGCCTAAAATTAATCAAAATAACTGCTAGAATTAAACAAAAATAGCAAATTAGCATTTCGCTAAAGCCAAATCTAACTTCTAACTGCGCTCCTTTGATTTTTGAAAATTCACCAATTATAAAAATTGAATATTTTAAAATCAATTCTGCAATAAAGCCAAAAAAATGAGCAATTGGTGAGAATATTGCAAAAATTCCTGTTAAAAAAGTTGCAAGCATCGCACTTGGCACAAATGGTAAAACTAGCATATTCGCAAATATTGATATTACGCTAACCGCACCAAAAGTAAAAATTATCAGTGGGAGCGTTGTAATTTGAGCGCTAAAAGTTTCGAAAAATAATTTTAAAGCAGAATTTAGCTTTTCTGGCTTTTCGAAAAAGATTTTTTGCAATAGTGGCGAAAGAATCAAAACACCAAAAAATGAAGCAAACGATAATTGCCAGCCTAGATTAAGCAAGTTCGAAGGTTCGAAAATTAAAGTTATCGCCGCTACAAAAGTTAGAAGAAAATACGCTTGGGTTTTTCTACCAAAATACCATAAAATTAAACCAAAAATTGCCACAATCCCTGCACGAATCATAGATGGCGTAAATCCAACTACAAAAACAAATCCTAAAACCAGTAAAATCGCCAAAAATAAAGCTATCTTTCTTGAAATTTTATTAAAAACCCGCTGAGCCGCCATCACTAAAACAGTTAAATTATATCCACTCGCAACCACAATGTGCGTTAAAGCTGTGATTGTTAAGGCTTTAGAAATCTCCTCTGGCAAAGAATTTTTCTGACCTAAAAGATAGCCGAGACCCAAATCAACCTCTGGTGAAGGAATAAATTTTCGAACTCCTTCAGCGAAAGAATCTCGCATATCACGGATAAAATCACTTTTTGGGATAATTTTCATAAGTCTTCCCCGATGAATTGAAATCGCAAAATCACCAAAACCTTCAGAAATTTTCCCTTTTATTAAAATCTCATCGCTCCTACGAATTTTTTGATTTGTTTTTAAGCTAATAAAAGCCTTTCCATTAAATTGTTCATTCGAAATTTCTATAACTTTTGCACGAATTTTTAAACTTCCATCCTCCTTAATATCTGGATCTTCAAGAACAACAGCTCGAACAGTTACATCTTTTTTAATATTTTGTGCGATCTTTAAATTTTCGAAATTATAAACTGAACCTCGCCACAAAGAAAGCAAAATTCCGGCAATTAAGGCTAAAATTAAACAAAACTTTCGAGCAAAAATCCAAGAGAATAAGAATAAAATTATTGCTAAAATTAGCCAGACAATTGATTTAAGACTTGTATTTTTCAAAAAAACTGAAAAAATAGTACCAAAAATAATTCCAGCAAAAAATAAAAAATTTATATAAAATCGATGCGTGCAGCCGCTTATCATTCTTCAAACTGACGTTTTTTATTACGATAAATTCGGTAATTCACAAAAACTATTGGCAAAATTGACAAACTCGAGATCAAAAGCATAATCCTCATTGATAACTCACCTGATGGGTCCATTCCTTGAAGCACAAAAAATAAAATCACGAATAAGGAAATATTAATAATAGAAACTGTATTCATTCCAATTTCATACAAAAACAAATATTGTGTGCGCATTCCGGATTCATCAGCTTCACCATATAAACCTTTGAAATTCGCCATATTGAAGCCACTCATTGCCATTGCAGCAATAATTTCTAAAACTCCAATTAAAAGCGGATTTGACGGAATAAAAATTCGAAGCAAAAAAACTAACCCCACAAAAACAGCCCCAATTTTTAAAAGTCCTCGCTCTTTATTTTTATCAATCACTTTACCGTAAATAAAAGCTGCAACCAAAGATGCAATTGAAGAAATTGAAGACAAAATTCCAGCTGAACCATAAGCATTAATACCTTTCAGCAAAAAGACCGGCACAAAAAAGTTCCAAATATTTAAATAACTCCAAAACATTGCAAAACTATAACAAATAACTAGAAGATGCTTATAGTTTCGCCACGGAAAACCTCGAAAACTTACTTTTCGAACAAGCTTCACTTGCTCTTTTGTTGTTAAGAGCGGAATCGTCGTCAAAATTAAAATCACCGAAGATACCACAAAAAGCTTCTCAACTCCAAAAAATATCGCAAAAAATCCACCAATTGCAGGAGCTATACCATTCGAAATATACTCCAAAATATATGCAACTCCAAGCTGTTTTCCAACTTTTTTGGCAGTTTTAGCTTTCGAAAAGTTAACATTATATGATATATTATCGACCGAAACCGACATTCCTGTAAAAATCTGACCAATAAGGGCCATAATCAAACCCATTTCCTTACCAAAAATTCCCATCGAAGCTATTAAAACTAAAGCTGGAATAAACAGAATATTTGCAAGTAGCATTCCGTGCTTTGGGCCATTTTTTGAAATATAGAAAAAAGCAATCATCGAACCTATAAATTTTGCAATGTAATAAATTAAAATACAAATAGGAACAATCCAAATTGAATTCGTAAACTTATATATAAAAATTAAACTAAAAGCACCTGTTAATTTTATCGCGAAAACTCGCATATTTTTCGAAATATACAAAACAGCCATTTCATCAAAAGAAACATATCGCCAATAATTTCGAATTTTAAAAAAAGGTTTTAATATTTTTTTAAGCATAAGTATTTATATTTTATCATATTTGGCATTTTTTTAAAAGCTCAAAAGCTTTATTTTTAAATTAATAAGTGATAAAATTAAAGAATGAATATTTATTTTTCTGGAATTGGCGGCGTTGGAATTGGCGCTCTTGCAAGTATCGCCCACAGCGCTGGCTACGGTGTTTTTGGTAGCGACCAAAATTCAAGTTTAATGATTGAAGAGCTTTCAAAAAAAGATATCGAAATCGAAATCGGCAAACAAGATGGACATTTTTTAAAGCAAAAATTCATCGAAAACGGCATCGATTGGTTTGTTTATACTGCAGCCCTACCTAAAAATCATCCCGAACTTTTAATGGCAAAGAAATTAGGAATAAAAATTAGCAAACGTGACGAACTTTTGAATGAAATCATCAATTCAAAAAAACTCAAACTTATAGCAATTTCCGGTACTCACGGTAAAACCACAACCACAGGAATGGCGATTTGGGCTTTTCAGCAATTAGGAATTCCAATAAGTTGGTCAATCGGTACAACAATTTCCTTTGGCGCGAGCGGTTTCTTCGACCCAGAAAGTGAATATTTTATCTATGAAGCTGATGAATTTGATCGAAACTTCTTACATTTTACGCCATCAGTTAGTTTAATCACTTCAATTGATCACGATCACACCGATATTTATAAAACTGAGAAAGATTATTTTGAAGCTTTTGCAGAATTTGGATCGCAAAGCGATTTTATTATTTCTTGGAAAGATCAACATCCAGAAATTTTCGAAAATCTAAAGAACAAGGTAATTTTATCTCAATCAGAAGATAATATTAATCTTCCTGGGATTCATAATCGAAAAAATGCCAGTCTAGTTCTTGAAACTATTGATTATTTAGTTGAAACCCAAAATCTTAAAGCTCCAAAAGATTTTTATGAAAAAGCAATTTCAGCACTAAATAATTTCCCTGGCACAAATCGCCGTTTCGAAAAAATAACAAACAACGTTTATTCTGATTATGGCCATCACCCAAAGGAAATTCAATCAACGCTTCAAATGGCAAAAGAAATAGCTGAAAAGCAAGGATTTTCTGGAGTATCGTTAATTTATCAACCGCATCAAAATATTCGACAAATTGAAGTTAAAGATGAATATACGCCAGAAATCTTTGAAAATACCAATGAAGTTATTTGGCTGCCAACGTATTTAAGCCGTGAAAACCCAGATTTCGAAATACTTTCACCAGAATTCCTTTCAAGAAAAATATCAGAAAAAACAACAATTTTAGATTTTTCAGATAATCCAAAAGAATTAATAGAGAAGATTTTAAGTTTAAAAGCAAAAAACCGATTAATTCTAGCAATGAGTGCTGGCTCACTTGATGGCTGGATTCGAAAAAATATCAAATAATTTAATAAGATTGCACCAAAAATATGGTGCAATTTTTACAAAATAAAAAAGCGGAAAAAAACAGCTTAAATATCAAACTGATGCTAAAAATCTTGATTTTTTAAAATAATCTCAACTTCCTCCATATTATTATCTGGAACTATTGACGGACTACCCGAAAGTTTATTGGCAACTATTTTCACGGATTTCTCCAAGGTTAAAGCAAGATTGTTAAACAAACAAAGTGAGTAGATATTTAAATATAGATCTGAAGAATAGTCGAAGAGTGAAATTAACTCCCACCATGCCTCCCTTATCAACCCCGAAACATCATCGTATTTGAATTCATTTCTGGAAGATATTTGAACAATTTTAATAGACGAATCAAGAACTCTTTTTGCGCAAGAATTTAAACGTATTACTTCATTGATGATTAGAGATTCATTCTTTATAAAATTAATTTTTAAGCTTTCTACACCCATACTATGCATGTAAAGATCGGGATCAAGATTAAGCTCGTTCATAATTTCCGAAAGCTTTTTAAATGCACCTAGCCATTCATCAATAGTATGTCTCTCAGACGCAAAAATAATTTTGTCTAAATAATTTATTATAAAATCTTCGTTTCTAATCATTATTTTCCTCTTACTTTATATAATATCATAAAATAGACTAAAGTGGTACAAAATAAGTTAACCTTTTACTTCTACTCCAAGTTTTGCTCAGCAATAAAAAAACGCGCTGGAGCGCGAATATTTTTCAAAAAGTCCGGTATGGTGCGCACGAGAAGACTTGAACTTCCACGAGCCGAAGCTCACTAGCCCCTCAAGCTAGCGCGTCTACCAATTCCGCCACGCGCGCAAAACCATTTTAATTATACCAAAACTACGGTGTCTTGTAAAGAGTTGATTTTGAAGCAGACCAATATATTGCATCTGCATATCTATTAACTTCTGTTACAAAAGTATTATTCACCGAATATGGCTGAACTGATTTTCGAAAAACATAACTTGTTTTAGTTTGACCAAGACCGATGGCGACCGAATTAGCTAACCAACGTTTAGTAAATTTAGTTATTTGTAACTTTTTCTCGTTTGAGCTTTGAGCGGTTCTTGAATTTAGCAAAAGATCATCGGCAACCGCATCATTATAATTTGAGAAGTTTAGCCCCTTTTGCCCAGATTGTGAAGAATGCCAAAAAGCGTAGATATCAGGATCAGCGCCAAGATCAATCTCATAAACCAAAATACTATAATTTCTTGGCTGGAGTATTGACTGAACGAAAGCTCCAGTTTTATCATCTTTATCAATTACCGTTAATTTCGCATCAAATCCGAGTTTTTTAAGCTGATTCTCAATTTCTTCAGCAGCTTTCTTATAGTTATAGATACTAGTTGTTGCAATATTTAAAATAGCTGTCTTGCCATCTTTTTCTAAAATACCATTCGAGTTTTTCTTCCAACCAGCTTCATCTAATATTTTTTGCGCTTGATCGAAATCATATTTAGGAACGCTCAAATCTTTAGTATTCAAAAACTGATTCAAAGTTGGAAAATCAAGTTTATCAATAAATTCCATTTCTTTTCGAACTTTTGAAATATCAACCCCAGTTTGAATAGCTTTTCGAACCTTTAAATCTTTCAAAACTGAATCAGAATTATTCAAAAAAGCATAAATTCCACGATTAATATTAGTTTCTCGAGATTTTAATTTATCCCGCTCAGATTCTGAAAATTCACTGATTTTAAGACTTGGCGATGCAACAATCTCACCAGAGATCAAAGCATTTTTAAGCTTAGTTTCATCTTTAAAGGCGACAATGTTAAAGTTATCAATATAGGCATCACCCTTATAATATCGCTTGTTTTTAACTAATGAAATAGTAGTTTTATCACCATCATTCTGAACAGATTTAAAATTAAATGCACCAGAAGTTATCGGGTTCTTCGAAAAAGCGCTTTCGCGGATCTTCTCTATTTGAATATCTTTTAAAATATGCTCTGGCAATATTGAAAAATTAAAACTATACAAAATAGAAGAAGAACTTGACGGCACTTTAACACTAAATTCATAATCACTATTTTTCGAGATCTCAACATTTTTCCAGGCTTTAAAACCGGAAGGATTAACTGATTGTTCTCTCAATAACTTTATAGTGAAAATTACATCATTGGCTGTTATTTTTTGGCCATCAGACCAAACAGCATTGTTCCGCATTTTAATTTTAAAGTTTTTATAATTATCAGATGTCGAAACACTCTCAGCTAAATCGCCCTTCAAATTTCCTGTTTCATCAATACCATAAAGACGAGAAAAAGCAATTTGTTCGAAAGATTTTTCAGTGTCAGTTGAGGTAAATAATGGATTCAAGGTTTTAACTTCACCTAAAATTCCTTCTGAATAAGTTCCTCCTCTATAAAAAATATCCTCGCTATAGTTTTCAGCACTTAACCCGCGAAAAACGCCAACAGAAAAAATCAAAATAGACACAACGCAGATCCAAGAAATAACTATTTTTCGAACATTCGACAAATTCTCAAAACGACCAAAAAACATTTTTTTCGTGTGAGAAGCGATAGCCTTTTCAACTAAATCTGCTCTTTCAGCTAAAGTAGCCTTATTATTAAAAGTTTGAATTGTTTTATTTTTTGAAACCTGATCTCTATTTTTTTGAGGAATGGCAGAAACTCGTCTAACCTTTTTAGGGCTATTTTTAAAGTCCATTAAAACTCCTTTTTATTTAGGCAAAAGCAAAGTTGTAAGAATTGATGCAACAAAAACAAATGCGAAGAAAACTGTTGTCCGAAAAATACTCTTTTCAACACCGCGTCGCTCAGTATAAAGCTCGCCAGAAGCCCCAAATCCTGCCCCTAAAGTTGCTCCTCGTTGTTGTAAAAGCACTAAAATCATCATTAAAACGCCAGAAATAACAGTCGAAAACTGTAAAATAATATCAATATTCACTATAAAATCTCCTTTTCATCTTCAATTTTTAAAAATTGGCTCAAACTATAATTCAGCAAGCTCATAGCTGCTCCTACAATTACAGAATTCCAAAATCCCATTGAAATATTTGGTGCTAAAAGTATCGAAATCCAAACAATCATACCATTAACTATCAGTGTAAAAAAACCAAAAGTCAAAATAATCATTGGAAGTGATAAAATTGTAAGAATAGTTTTAAGTGTGCTATTCACAATTGAAAAAATTAAACCAGCAAGAAAGAAAGTTCCCGCGCTATGGTTGCTAACATTTCCAAAAATAGAAATTAAAATCCATAATAAAAAACTATTTAAAAACCACCGATTTATAAATTCTATCAACTGCTTCTTCACATATATAATTTTATCATATTTTAACAATAAAAAAAACACCTTTTGGTGAATTTTCTAATATATTGGAGGGTCTGATGGGGCTTGAACCCATGACACCCTGCTTAAAAGGCAGGTGCTCTAACCAGCTGAGCTACAGACCCACTCGCTGAATACATATTAAAGTATATATCAATTATTTTTAAAAGTCAAGGGTTTTTCTCAATTTTCTTAAATTTAAATGAGGTTATACTTAGAATAGAAAAAATAACTCCCACCAAAATAACCCAACTAGCCCATTTTTCAAGCGGCTGCGAAATACTTTTCGAAAGTAAATCTGGTAAAAAAACTTTTTCAAAATACGAAAGTGACACTAAATATGTAAAAATCGCTGAAAATATCGAAGAGAGTATACCAAAAAGCCATTTTTCTTGTTTTGGATTTTTTACTAAAATTACCAAAGCTGGTGCTAAAATTAGAAACAAACCAACAATTCCACTTAAAGTTGATTCTGGAATTACTAAATTTGAAGTTGTTAAAAAATTAGTAATATCTTTATTCCAATATCTATTCAAAACAATTCCCGCGAGAATAACAAGATTGAAATAGCCCATTTTACGCCGAGAGAGTGTTAAAAAAATCGAAAGAATTACAATAAAAATAATTGTTGTCATAGCAATATTATAGCATAAGCTCTAAGGATGCTCAAATTATTTTATAAAAATAAAACAACTGCGCTAACATATTGTCTTATAAAATAGCCGAGCTATTAAATAACTCGACCAACTATTTAAAATAATGATTTTTTAGATTTCTTAAATTCTGTCAAAAGCTCTTTTTGTTTTTTCGAAAGCTTCGTAGGAGTTTCAACAATGATCGTCACAATTTGAGCACCCCTTCTTTCAGTTCGAAGGTGAGGCACACCGTGACCTGAAAGCTTAAAGTCAGTATGGCTTTGCGTTCCAGCTGGAATCTTCATCGTTAGCATTCCATCAATCGTTTCAACTTCAATTTCAGCACCAAGCGCAGCATCAATCATTGAAATTCTCTCTTCACTCAAAATTAAATCACCTTCACGCGTAAATTTTTTATCAGCTTTAACATAGATGTTTACATATAAATCACCTTTTTCACCACCTTTAATTGCTTCACCATGGCCAGAAAGCCGAATTGTTGCACCATCATCAATTCCTGCTGGAATTTTAAGTTTTACTGTTTGCTTTTTACGCAAAATTCCAGCACCACGGCAAACTGAACAATTTTGCTTTGGAATCTCACCACGACCATCACAAGTTGGGCAAGTTACAGTTTGTTGAATTGGGCCGATAAGAGTTTGGTTAACATAAGTTTGATGACCGCTCCCATTGCAATCTGGACATTCTTGCATTCCATGACCAGGTTCTGCACCAGAGCCATCACAATGCTCGCACTCGTCATCTAGATTTAATGAAATGTCAGTTTCAGTACCAAAAACTGCCTCTTTAAAATTCAAAGTTATATCTACTTCAATATCGCGGCCTTTTTTATTTTTCGAACCGCGGACGTTCGAAAATCCACCGCCAAAAAATCCTTCGAAAATATCACCAAATCCGCCGCCAAAATCAAAATTAACATTCTGGTCCGAAAATCCACTAAAACCTTCAAAAGGATTTCCGCCAGAAAACCCACCAGAGTTTCCGCCAACTCCCGCATGGCCAAACTGGTCATACCGCTGGCGCTTTTCTTTATCTTTTAAAACCTCATAGGCTTCATTCACCTCTTTAAAAGCCTTTTCATCCCCTCCTTTATCTGGATGAAGCTCAACTGCTTTTTTTCGAAAAGCCTTTTTAATTTCATCAGCACTGGCGTCTTTTTTTACACCTAAAATATCATAATAATCTGTTTTGCTCATATATTATATTATATCAAATTAGCACTTAAAGAGCAAGAGTGCTAATTATTATTTTCAATATTTTTTAGCTTAAATTCCAGCCCATCAATCTGAACGTCAATTTCATAAAATTTTGAATCGTATGCACGCATTTTATCTTCAAAAATGCCACTCATTGATTCGTAAATATCCTGATTATCCATTTCATCTCTATTAGCATTGCGCATATATTGAAGCTCCTCGCGCATTTGTTTTTCAAGATCTAGTCTCTGCTCTTCAAGCATTTGAATTTGCGCCTCAATCACTGCCCGTCGGTCCTCCACTGTAATTTCCCAGCCAGTTTCTTTGTTTTCATTTTGATTATTTTGATTAAAATTTTCCATAGACTATATTATATCACCAAACCAGCTTTTCATCAAAAATTATTCCGATTTTTTCTTAGAATTTTCTTTGATTGCACTCTCAATATAGCCGTTTAAATTATTGTCAATCCGATTAATTTCAAAAGTTAAATAAGCTAACCACCCAAATATAATTACTGTCAAAATAATAGTAATGAGTTTTTTGTCATTTTTATCAATAAACTTCATATAAATATCCTCATTTAAATAGCTCACCCTTATAAAAGCTATTTAGCCCTTCGCCCCCTTGTCGAAACCCCCTCCATTGCTGAGGGATATTATAAGAAGGGACTATATCAAAAAGATTCAACCAATGAAAAAATGTATTATCAGCCAAGCTATCATTAAGATGGAAAATAATATCATGAGTATAAGCTTTAGTAGTATAATAAAAATCAAAAGTAAAATAACCACCCCAGCAATAAATATCTTTTTAACCATAGAATACCTTTTTCTAAAAATGCAAGCATTGGGTGAGCGAAAAACCGATTATACTAAATAAAATTAAAAATCAATATGCAAAAAATGCCCAGTTTAACCTGAGCATTTTTACTTTTCGAAAGGTGGATTTTCGAATTATTTTTTATCAATAACTTCGCCTTCAACTGGTTCGTCATTATCTTTTTTGTGAGAAGTTTTAGCTTTCTCACCAGCTTCACCCGCATTATCTGCGCTTTGAGCTTGATACAATTTTGCACCAATTGGCATAATTGCATCTTGAAGATCTTTAGCAGCTTTTTCAAGCTCATCTTTACTATCGGCATTTTGATGTTTTTTAGCCTCTTCAACAGCTTTCGAAATTGCTTCTTCATCTTCTTTCGAAATCTTATCTTTGAATTCGCTTGGCATTTTTTCTGCCTGATAAATAGCATTTTCGAGCTGATTTTTAGCATCAATCAATTCGCGCTTCTTTTTATCTTCATCGGCGTGAAGTTCGGCTTCTTTTTGAGCTTTTTCAATATCTTCTTTACTCATATTTCCTGAGTTTTGAATGGTGATATTATTCTCTTTACCAGTTCCTTTATCTTTAGCAGTAACTGTCAAAATTCCGTTTGCATCAATATTGAAAGTAACTTCAATTTGTGGAACTCCGCGTGGAGCTGGCGCAATTCCTGAAAGCACAAACATTCCAAGAGATTTGTTGTCGGCAGCCATTTCACGCTCACCTTGAAGTACATGGATCTCAACTTGTGACTGATTATCAGCATAAGTTGAGAAAACTTGTGATTTTGAAGTTGGCACAGTCGTGTTTCGATCAATCATCGGAGTTCGAACGCCACCAGCAGTTTCGATTCCAAGTGTCAAAGGTGTAACATCAAGAAGAAGCACATCTTTAACATCTCCGGCTAAAACACCACCTTGAATTGCAGCACCAACAGCCACAACTTCATCTGGGTTTACACCTTGAGTTGGTTTTTTACCAAAGATTTTTTCAACTTTTTCAACCACAGCTGGCATTCGAGTCATACCACCAACCATCACAACCTCGGCAATATTACTAGCTTTTAAGTTAGCATCACTCAAAGCCTTTTCAACAGGATCAGCTAATCTATCGATTAAATCAGCAACTAATTCTTCAAGTTTTGCTCGAGTTAGAGTGTATTCGAAGTGTTTTGGACCATCTTCATCAGCTGTCAAGAATGGTAAGTTTACTTCATAAGATGTTGTTGAAGAAAGCTCTTTCTTGGCTTTTTCAGCTTCATCCTTCAAGCGCTGCATTGCGGCAGAGTCATTTTTAAGATCGATTCCTTCTTCTTTCTTAAATTCATCTAGGAAGTGGTTCACAATGCGGTTGTCGAAGTCTTCACCGCCAAGGTGTGTATCACCGTTTGTTGAAAGAACTTCAAACACACCATCAGCAATATCAAGAATTGAAACATCGAATGTTCCACCACCAAGGTCGAAAACAGCAATTTTTTCATCTTTTTTACCATCCAAGCCATAAGCAAGTGCGGCTGCAGTTGGTTCGTTAATAATTCGTTTTACTTCAAGACCAGCAATTTTACCAGCATCTTTAGTTGCTTGGCGTTGACTATCATCAAAGTAAGCTGGAACAGTAATCACAGCTTCGGTAACTTTTTCACCCAAGAAAGCTTCAGCATCTGCTTTAATTTTCGAAAGAATCATTGCTGAAACTTCTTCTGGCGTATATTCTTTGTCACCCATTTTTACAGCCACACCACTACCTTTTTTCACAATTTCGTAAGGCATAATCCCAAGATCTTTTTGGATCTCATCATCAGAATACTTTCGCCCGATCAAACGCTTTACTCCGTAAATTGTATTTTTTGGATTTGTTACACGTTGGCGTTGTGCAACTTGGCCAACCAAACGATCACCTTTTTTATTGATCGCTACAACTGATGGTGTAGTTCGATTTCCTTCTGCATTTGTAATAACCTCAGGTTTTCCTGCAACCATATATGCAAAAGCACTGTTAGTTGTACCAAGGTCAATTCCAATAATTTTTCCCATTTTCTCCTTCTTTCTTTATTAAATTTATCCGTTCGATAGCTTTCCTAGTCAATTTCGAATTTCTTAGCCTATTCGGATCTTTCAGAAAGCTTCTCGAAAGTTATTAACTATTCTATAAAGCGCGCCTCGCAATTCGTTTCACGCTTACATTCTGATTATACGCTTTTAGCACTCACAAGTCAAGAGTGCTAATGTTGTATTATTTACAATAACTATTTTTATATTACGGATTTTATGATATCATGTTCTATATAAATAGGAGGGTTTTATGATAAATAAAGTTGCATTAAAAAAATTTTTCGAGCAAAATAAAGAAGATTATTATTCTCGTAGAAACTCTGGAGATATAAAAAAATACGACGAAGATTACAAATGGGAAATTTTGCCAAAATTAAATAGTGAACTTTCGAAAATAGAAATATGTAGAGAAAATTCTGAAAAAATAGCTAAGATTCTTTCGAAAAACCTCAACAATTTTTCGCATTGGATTGATATGGATGATCTGCAAGATCTTTCAAAGCGTAAAAAAAATTTTTATCAAATTTTTGGATATATAAAAAATTCAAATCCAGAAACCGTAAATCAAACAATTGATAGTATTGATATGATTCTAGGCTCTACTATTTTTAATAAAAAATTTGCACCTTCAACTTTTGGATATCTTTTTACTGCTTTTGACTGCAAAAACTTTTCTCTTTACAGGGATGAAATTGCTAAAGAAATTTCAAAAATATGCTTAATTGAATTTCCTAAAAATAAGGGTGAAAAATATAAATTAGTAAATGACGCTTCAAATTTTATAGGAAATTTAGTTAATGAAGATGGCGTTTTTGTTGACAAAAATGTAAATTTGCTGGGGCAAGATTTTATCTGGACAGAAATAATGTACAATAAAAACCACACCGATTAGAGGTGTGGTTTTTACTCTAATTAAACTTCAATGCCCAATACGCAATTCTCAATCTCTGCCAACTCCACCAAGTTTTCTTGTACTTGTGCTTAAGCCATGCACTTTTTAGCGCTCACAAGTTAAGAATAACGTGTTACATCATTCACAGCATTTTAGCGTATTTATAAATTCTTTTATTAACAACAGCTTGTAGATATTAATTTTATGTAAAAAATATTTAATAAAGATTATTTTTATCAGTAGGTATTGACTTTTTATTAAAATAGTGATATAATAACAATAATCTACTTAGCAGACAGCGATAACTTCGCATATAGTAGATCGAACATTTTAAATCAGATTAGTTTAATTTAAGATTGCTAGTCAGAAACCAGTCCACGCAACAAAGTGGCTTGATTTCTGGCTAGCAAGCCGGAATCCTGCTGAATCGGAATAAGGTGCAATGACACCCCGACAGCACATGGAGAAGAATAATGGCAAAGATTTTTTCACTTGACGCCGAAGCAAATGGCTTGTGGGGTCAAGCATTCGCAATCGCAGCAGTCGTGGCCGATGAAAACGGTCAAGAAATTGACCAATTCACAGGCCGTTGCCCGATCCAAGGAAAAATAAACCATTGGGTGGCGGAGAATGTCCTTCCACAAATGGAAGACATTCCAGTTACTCATGATTCCTATGAAGACCTTTTGCAGGCTTTCATAGAGTTCTGGTTGTCTCATAAGGATGGTGCTGCTGCACTGGTCCACATGGGGCAGATTGTGGAAGCTAAGCTCTTCCTCGATGCCCACGACCTTGAGTTATTGGGAGATTGGGACGCACCTTATCTCTGGTATGACCTCTGCGTATTGCCAGAGATAGGTGAATCAGTTGACAGCTATATTGAGCGTCACGAAATTCCCCTTCCAAAATTGGAAGGAGGAACTCACAATCCTCTCTATGACTCATATGCAGCTTTGCGTGCATATGAGCACATTATCCAAAATAAAAACTAATCTGGTTTTCCCCGAGTTTTATCTCGGGGTTTTCTTTAAATTAAAATTTTAGATACTCCCAATTTTCAATCTCTGATGTATCTACTGATTTTTCTCGCGCAAAGTGTAAAGCATCATCTTGGCGTTTTTGATATTCTTTCGTAAGGTTTTCGAAAACTTCATCGCCTTTATTAACCGAATTTAAGGCTCTCACTGCAATATCATATCGTGATACTCTGTTTCTCGCCAACATATCAAAAGGTGTAGTTGTTGAGCCTTTTTCTTCATATCCGTTAATTTTAATTCTTGACGGATTTTCATAATCAAATAAAATTGATTTGAGAGTTTTAGCGTAGCCGTGAAAAGTAAACATAACTGGCTTATCTTTAGTAAAAATCTTCACAAAATCGCTTTTCGAAAGTGTATTTTCGAAAGTTCCAATTCCTTCACCACATAGTGCCTGGATATAAACCAAACGAATTTTAACTTGCGGTGCGTCATGAAGTAAAACTTGGAGCGCTGCAACTGTTTCTTTAAAAACATAATCACCACTTGCCGCCAAAATTAAATCTGGCTCATCATCTCCTGGGATTAAATTCCAATCTGTAATTTCTTGATTTTTCCAAGAATCAAAAACAAATATTCCGCCATTTTCAAGCTGTTTTTGTGCACTTTCAAAAGAAAAATATCTTGGTTCTGGCGTTTTTCCTGCAACCAAAACATTAATATTATTTCGGGATTTTAGCATTTTCGAAATCGCTACCACTGCTGAATTATCATCTGCTGGCAAAAAAATCTGCCCGATTCCATTTTCACGGCGTAAAACTTCATCGATAAAACTTGGATTTTGGTGCGAAAATCCATTATGGTCTTGCCGCCAACCAGTTGAAGTTAAAATATAGTTTAAGCTTGCTAGATCGCCTCGCCATTTTACTTCTTTAGATTGAGCTAAGAACTTCGCGTATTGATCCATCATTGAAGAAATAATCGGTGCAAAGGCTTCATAAGAAGTTAAAACTCCGTGTCGCCCTGTTAAAATATAGCCCTGCAAAAGCCCCTGCAAAGAATGCTCGCTCAAAATTTCCGTTACGCGGCCGTTTTTCGCCAAATCTTTTTCCCACGGTTTAATTTCTCGCTGCCAAGAACGTGAAGTTACTTTAAAAATAGCATCTAATTTATTTGAATAAGTTTCATCAGGACTAAAGAAGCGGAAGTTCTCTGGATTTTTTTCGAAAACTTCTTTCAAAAAATCACCAACCGCATTCATTGTGAGCGATTTTTCTGCTAAGCTTTCATTAATTTCTGGTAATTTTAATTCTGAAAAATTTAAATTCGCATCCACAAAACGATTTCGCCCAATCTTGCTTGATTTTTCTGGTAAAAAATCATCAAGCCAAGGTTTAAATTCGCCCTTTTCGAAATCAAAGAGCTCTTCAAATTTATAAGATTTCAACCAATCTTCGAGTTTTTTGAATTCTTTTTCATCACTCTTGGCATTTAAAAGCGGAACTTGATGAGCGAGCGAATTTCCTTCAATTTTTTCACCTTTATTTTCAGCAACGCCAGAGCTTCCTTTTTTACTTCGCATAATAATCATCGGTAGCCGCACAAAACCATTGTTTCGACCAAATTTTATTCGTGAAATATCTCGAAAAGCGTTCGAAAAAACTTTCGAAAGTTCGAAATCAAAATCTTCGGCAGAATATTCATCAACAATTCTTGGTTCCCAACCAGCTCCGTGGAAAAATTGAATCAATTCAAAATCACTCATCGAGCCAAATATTGTCGGACCAGAAATTTTATAACCATTCAAATGCAAGACAGGCAAGACTACTCCATTTTCAACTGGATTTATTAATTTATTTAAATGCCAAGCTGCAGCAATTGGGCCAGTTTCAGCCTCGCCATCACCAATTAAAGTGGTCATTACAAGATTCGGGTTATCCAAAACCGCCCCGAAAGCAGTCGAGAGTGAATAGCCAAGCTCACCGCCTTCAAGAATTACGCCTGGCGTAAAAGGGCTTGCGTGCGACGGAAAACCGCCTGGCCAAGAAAAGTTTTTCGAAATATAAGCAATACCTTGTGAATTTCGAACTGCATTCTTATCGATCTTCGAAAGAGTTTCTTCAAGAAAAAGATTCGCCTGAAATGCTGGAAAAGCATGACCAGGCCCAAGCATAAATGCTGTTTTTAGGCCACTTTTAGCAAAATCAAGCTGTTTTTGAATATTCAAAAGATGAGCGTAAACATGATTTACACCAGGGCAACTTCCCCAGTGACCAAGAAGGCGTGGTTTGATGTCATTAAATTTCAGCTCTCGCTCTAATAAAAAATTATCTTGCAAGAAAATTTGCGAAACAGTCAAATAATTCGCAGCACGAATAAACTTTTTAATATTTTCAAGATTTTGCCCACTATTCATTCTTCGATTTTATCACACTTGTGGCTATTTTTCAATCTGGACTTGACAGTTATTGCATTCCAAGTGTTAAAAAAGCCTCCCAAAAGGAGGCCTTATTACCTTCGAGCATTTCAACTAAAATTCAGGAAGGTTTAGCAAATTATTGTCTGGATTAGAATCTGGTAACGTTTTAATATATTTATTACCAAAAGCGCTCGTTCGAACTACGCATAATGATGAACCAACATATGCTAGCCCACCTTTTTCGATAAAATCAACCATTGGCTTTAATTCACATCTACTAATCTCGCTATTTTCTGTAATATATTGAAAAGCTTGAATGGACTCGTATGGATCATAGTGATCGCCATTGTCTTTTTGTATTGCAATTATTTTAATTTTAGTCATAGACATATTCCTTTCTTATGGATGTTTATTTAACCATCTATAATTTTAATAATTAATAAATTGCATAATGAGTCCCTTTATGCTATAATAGGAGTATTGTAATATATCGCAAAATATTTACACCTATTACGTCGCTCTCGGGCGACTTTTTAGGACGCTAATCTATCACCTACATAGCCTTCTCCTTTAAAGCTATGACAAATACTTCCTTGTTATCTATTTTTTCTCTTATATAGTCATATCTTTGCGCAAACTTAGTGTAGTCTATTCCGTTATACTGGAAGAAAGCCCTCGATGATATATAGCATCCATATTTTCCATCATTAGACAATACAAGTTTGAAGCCGCTCTTATCATCATCTTCTGAAAATTCTATAGCTACTTTCATCATCTCTTTATCACAATATAATATTGCGCTCTTGTATTTTTTTAGTTCATTTATATTATAAAAAGCTGCCGGAAAATTAATCTGACCGCCCTGAGTCACAGATATCTTATTAACAATCCTTCCCATCTCAGAATTATTAAATTTTTCAAATGCCATTTTAGATCCTTTCTTTATATTGTTTTACCCCCCCTATTTATATTTTATCATACCTTCGTAGTTTTTTGCAAGTATTTTTACAAAAAAAGAGCGCTCCCTAGCTCGCTCTTTTTTTTTGTTATTTTCGTCCAACCTTCACCATCGCGTGGCGCAAAACTTCGCCCTTTAAATTATAACCAGCTCGAAGTTCTTCAACAATAACTTCTTCTTCTCCTTCCGAGCCTTCATCGAATTGAATCGCTTCATGAAGTTCTGGATTAAAAATAGCGCCGTTCGAAGAATCAATCTTTTCAACTCCAAGCTTTGAAAGATTTTTTTCCAAATTTTTGCTCATTTTTACAACATTTTGCGCCCAAGAATTTTCTACCAATTCTGTTGGCAAATGTGAAATTGCGCGCTCAATATCATCAATCATCGGAATCAATGCCAAAATTGCCTTTTTCTCGCCCAAATTTTGCGCATTCGAAATTCGGCCCTCAACGTTTTTGCGATAATTTTCAAAATCAGCACGCGTGCGCTGCAAATCATTTTTTAGTTCTGAGTTCTCTGCTTGAAGCTTTTCGCACTTTGAATCTTTTTTTAAAAATCCTGATTGCTTCTTATCTTTTAGATTATCTTGATTTTTTAATACATTATTTTCTTCCATCTTTTCCTCCTTAAATTATAATATCTCTTCCAAAAATTCACCTGTCTTTTGAACCAATCGCACCACTTTTCCGTAATTTTGGCGAGTTGGTCCAAGTACGCCAATGTAAGAATTTTCCGAAAATGGGCTTTCGAATTTCGAAATAATCAAACTTGCACCAGAACTTTTACCGATTGGATTCTCGCTACCGATATAAACATTGAGCGGTTCATTTGGAGTAACTTCACGAAGCCATGGTTCAAGATTATCAAGAAGCTGTGCAACAGATTGAACCGCTTCACCACTTTCAAATTCAGGCTGAGAAAAAAGATTATAAATTCCATTAATGTAAAGTTGATCGCCAATTGTAGCAAGACCAAGATTACCAGTAAGCTCAACTAAAGAGTCTACAGCTGAACGAATTGCATGGTCAGCGCGATCGTTTTGGGCTGAAACCCGTGAAGAAATCGCCCGAAATCCGCGTAAGCTATCTTTCGAATTATTAGCGTTTAATAAAATTTGTTCATCTTCGCCCTCGCTTTGAGCAGTTAAACGGTTCACATAGAAACGATAACCTTTATCAGTTGGAATTCGCCCGGCAGAAGTGTGTGGTTGTGTAATTAAACCAAGATCTTCAAGTTTTGCCATTTCAGAACGAATTGTCGCACTTGAAACATTAAAAAGCTTCGCCAAAGTAACACTACCAACCGGGCTGGCAACTTCAGCGTATTGCTCAATAATTGCTACCAAAATTTGCGTTTGTCGTGGTGTAATATTCATATTTTAAGTTTAGCACAAATTAGCACTTAGGTCAATAGAGTGCTAATTTTTCGTAATCTCTACTTTAATAAGCGGAGATTCACTAACGCTAATATGAATTGTTTTATTAGAACATTTTATTTTATTAAGTTTTTTTATTACTTTCCCTAAGTCTGAAGCATGAAAATCATGTTTTGATATCCTTACCCATATATCATTATATAACCCTATATTATTTTATGTATGTGATACGGATAATATATTAACTTCATAGATGCCAGCAAATTTACAGTATATATGTTTTTTCATTTTCTGTGCAATAGATAATGTTACTCTAGTGCTTAAAGTTTTTTCATCTTCCTCGTTAGACCAAACATAAATTTCTATCTTCGGTTTATACTGTAATGCTAATTCTTTTAATTTCGTTTTGTTCACCCTTAAGTATATATTCCATGCTAAGTTTAAAAGCCTGATTATTTTTGTAAAAATCTTAGTAATAAAAGGTATAGATGCAATAGAAGAGCCCAATCCAGGTGGCTGACTAATATTACTAACACCTTTTTCTTGGAGCCATTGTGAATACTCCTCGTTAATCTTCGATTCTAACTCTTGGTTTCCCCTAACGGAAATGTGAAATATAAAGTCCTTATTTTTCAATTGCATATTCTCGAATTTCTTTCAATAGATTATTAGCTCGCACACGCACTTCAATATCTTTATAATTAAATTCAACATCTTGATGCATAATTTGATCAATGATTCGCGCCGTATTTCGAAAGTCATCATTCAAAATAAAGTGGAAATATGGTACTTCAAGTGCTTGTTCTAGTGAAGAAATCGCTTCCGGCAAACGTTTTTCGAAATCTTTTTCAAATTCTTCCGCACTTGAATATCGGTTCGCAAATCTTGCACGCCAAGTTTCGAAATCTGGCGGTAAAATGAAAATCGCAATCACACGCTCACTCATTTTTTTATATTCTGCAATTCCTTGGATATCAATATCTGTTACAGAAATCTGCCCGTTTTGGTTCGCTTTTTTGATCTCTGCAACACTTGTGCCATAAATCTTTCCGTGAACAAATTTCGCCTCAATAAACTCACGTTTCTTAAGCATTTCTTCAGCCTTTTCGATCGAAATAAAATTGTAGTCAACGCCATTTTGTTCAATTTTACCATTATTTTCACGAGGATGGCGAGTTGTGTGACTAACAATATCACGATATTCTGGGTTTTTCAAAAGATATTTTTTGGTTGTGTCTTTTCCCGCGCCAGAAATTCCCGCAAGCAGTAAAATACGAGAATTTTCAACTAAAGTAATAGCTTCAGGTAGTGTTTGATAGTTTTTTACAAGAAATTCAAGGTTATTCATCTTAAAATTATACTATATTTTCTGGATTTCGTCAAAAATTTCTTGTTCAGAAATTTCATTTAATTTTCGGTTTTTTATAATTTTCGAAATAACTTCAGCTGCAAAAAATCCAAGAAAATCCTGTTCAATCTTATTTTCGCTATTCATATATTTATCAAAATCATAATTTTCAGCATTTTTAGAAAATTCTAAGAAATCTTTCTTAATCTCTGGTGAAAGTTTAATATTTTTCGAAATTCTAGCCAAATAAAATCCTCCGCCAACCGCCAAGATATCCATTAAAAATTCGTTTTTAAAATTTAATTTTCGCAAATTTTCACTCGTAACAGCTCGAATTATCGCGTTTCGAATATCAATATTGCGAATATCTCTAAAAATCTCACAAATTTCAAAAGCAACATGATTCTGACGGCGATAAAAATCAACTCCATCATCTGAATAAGTCCAAATTTTTCGATAAAAAACCAAGTCATAACCTTTATTCTCACCAAATTGTGGCTGTAAAATTCGTAACGCTTGTCTATAGCTAGAGCGCAATTTCTTACGGAAAATTTTATTGTTTTTAAAATTTCCTAAGATTATTTTTCGCATTTTAAAATCTCCTTTTTGGCAAATTTAATAAATTCCATTGTTGGAATTCGCACAGCTTCAATCGGTTTAATTTTATAAAATTTGCAATATTCGCCAACCAAAAAATCACCAATTTTATAGCCCAAATTGTGCGGAAAATCAGGATTTTCACCATTAAAATTATATAGCCATGCATTATAATTATAGTCTTTTTTATTTTCGCAAATATCAATTGCTTCAGCAAGCCGCTTTAAGATCATTATCTTTTCGTTTTCGAAATAGTAAAACGGCTTGTCTTTCCAGAAAATGCCAGTTTCAGTTCTAACTTGTTTCTCAAAACTTACCGCTGAACCTTCAGTGACAATATCCACCATTAACCAAAAATTACGTTCATAGAATCCTCGAAAGACATGATTTAGCTCGTGAAAAATATTTTGAACAAAATCTGCTTCAGAAAAATCATCTTCGAAAATTACAAACTCCATAAAATTATCTTTAAGATGGGCAACACCCCAAACTTTTTGATTTTTACTTATTTCTGGATTAGCTTTTTGAGCGTGTGAAAAATAAATATCAACATCACTCATTTTTGGAAAATATCGCAAAAAAGTATTATTATATTTTTCAAAATAATTATGAATTTTAGTTTTTAGCGAATTATTTATATCTGAATTAAAAATTAAATTAAACATAGTTCCTCTTATAAAAAATAAGGGCTCATCACCCTTATAAATTACAGCTTAGCGTTCGTATGAACATTCACAACATCATCAACATCATCAAGTGCATCCATCAGTTTTTCAACTTTCGCACGAGTTTCGTCGTCAGTGATTTCAACTTCCATATTTGGCACGTATTGAAGTTCGGCTTCTTTTACGGTTAAACCTTTTTCAATTAGTTCTTTTCGAACTTTCATTAAATCTTTTTGGTCGGTATAAACCACAATTTCGCCATCTTCTTCAACCGCGTCTTCTGCACCAGCATCAAGAATTTCAAGTAGTGCGTCTTCACCCGTTGCTTCAACCAAAATTACACCTTTGCGTGTAAACTGAAACATCACACTACCCGCGTCAGCAATCCGGCCGCCATTTTTCACTAAAGCAGTTTTAACTTCAGGGAAAGTTCGATTGCGATTATCTGTTGCGGTTTCAATGATCAAACCAATTCCATTTGGACCATAACCTTCGTAAGTAATTTCCTCAAGTATTGCCGAGTTTTTATCTGCCGCGCGAGCAATTGCACGCTCAATATTCGCGTTTGGCATATTCACCGCACGAGCTTTTTCAATTGCCAGTGCCAAACTTGGGTTCATGTCTGGATCGGCGCCACCACGAGCTGCAATTGCAATTTGATTTCCAATTCGTGTAAAAATTGCACCCCGTTTTGCATCATTTACACCTTTCTGTCGTTTAATTTTTGACCATTTATTATGACCAGCCATAATTCTCCTTAATTTTTATCTGTAAATCTATATTAATTTTACCATTTTTTGCTTGAAAATTCAAATTTCAAAAAAATAAAACGCCCATTCTAACTTTTGGGCGTTTGGTTTTATTTAATTTTATGGGCTGTCACACGAATAATCTCGCTCCAGCTTAAAAATGGTTGCGGAATTTCGGCTAAATCGTGCGCCGTCATTTCATTTCGAATTGCCAAAGAAATCTGCGAAATCAAGTTTATCGCATCTGGCGATACAATGCTTCCGCCAATAACCTTTCCCTTCCTATCACAAATAATTTTAGCAAATCCACTACTGAAATTCTCAACATTGCTTTTTGCAATTAAATTAAGTGGTGCAATTGCAGTTTTATATTTTAAATCTCTCTTCAAACAATCATCTTCAGTTAAACCAACCGTGGCAATTTCTGGCCAAGTTGAAATTGTACGAGGTGAAAGCGGAAATTTAACCTCAATTTTTGAGCGTGAATGTAAGATATTATGAGCAACCGCTCGGCTTTCAAGTAGGATTTCTGCCGTTTGAGCTTGTGGATTAACCACGCCACCAACCGCAAAAATATACTTCATAGAAGTTTGCGAAAATTCATTTACAGCAATGCCATCTTTCGAAAAATCAATATGAGCATTTTCTAAGCCAATATCCGTATTCGGTATTCTTTCACCTACAACCAGAATTTCATCAACTCGCACAAACTTCTCGGTTCCACCTCGCTGAAAGATCACTCGCTTCATCAAGCCGTCTTTTTGCACCGCCACCACTCGAGTTTGCGGTAAAACATAAACATGATTCTCTTCAACTAAAATATTTTCAAGAGTAATTCCAACTTCTTCATCTTCTTTTGGTAAAAGTCGTGCCGAAACTTCGCTGATGTAAACTTTTGTACCAAAAATAGCCAAAATTTGAGCAATTTCAACCGCCTCAGTTCCACCGCCAACAATAAAAATGCTTTTAGGTGGGCGAGCAATATTGAAAATTGTTTTCGGCGTATAGTATCGCACATTTTCAATATTTTTAATATCTGGAATTGAGATTTTCGAACCAGTTGCAATCAAGAAATTCTTTGCCGAATAATGCTTTTGATTAATCGAAATCTCATTCGGAGTTAAAAATCTAGCTTCACCACGAAAAGTTTTAATCCCCATATTTTCGAAAAACTTTTGATTATCGTGAGCACCAGTTCGCTCAATCACAATTTTTTTCCAAGCAGAAATTATCGGAAAATTATAAGTTAAATTTGCCGAGCGTAAACCCATTTTTTCGGCCTTTTTCGCCTCAAAAAAAGCTTTTTCGACCTTCGAAATTGCTGCTCGTGGAATATCACTATAATTTGGGGATTCACCGCCAAAAAGATTATTTTCAACAATCGCAACATTTAGCCCGGATTTTGCTGCAATATTTGCTGCTGCCGAACCACCCGCTCCACTTCCAAGAACAATTAAATCAAAATCAAATTTTCTTTTAGCCATTTTTCACTCCTTAAATTATGCTCTTGAAATTTTTATAAATATACGCTGCCTCTGGATGGACTTTCTGTAGAATTTCTCCGGTTTGTCTTCGAATATCACCACTTGTAATTTCTGGTTTGTTTCTTTGCCAATCTGCAAATTCGAGAAGAGTTTTTCGAACAAATTCATTACTTTGCCCTTCTGGAGATCTAACAATTAAAAAAGTTTCACTCAAGGATTTTTGCAATTTTTTATAATCAAATCTCTCAACTTCTCCATCAGATTTTACAACCATTCTCATAACGAGACTCCTAAAAACTCTGGTGTAAAAATTACAACACCAGTTATAAATGCTAAAATTATCATTCCCAAACCTGCTGAAAATTGCATAAAACGCTTATTCTTATTCCGCCAAGCTTGAATTTCTGAAATTGGATGCCCACCAGAAATCATGCAAGCAATACTAAAAATTGGTAAATTAGAAATTAAAACATAAATTACTAAAATAGCAAATTGATGGGCCGGCGAAACACGCGAGGCTAAAATTGCTGAAATCGCCAAAGATGCAAAATAAAACAATATTTCACTCAAAACACTCACAATTCCTAGCGAAAAAGCTTCAGCCGAATGAACAGTTTTGCTTGCTCGCTCGTTAAGAAACTTCGCCATTGAACGAGGAATCCAAAGTTCCGTACTATTTTGTATGTTTTTACCTCTTCGATAATAAAAAATCCAAGTTGAGATCCCAGCAGCAACTAAAATACCAGCCAAAACCGCCCAAGCTACTTTCGAAAATGCAATATTATAAAATATTCCAGCAAAATATGCAAAAGTTGAAAAAATAAGAATAGTTGCAAAAACTGACCCAAAAACTAAAGATATAGACAGCTTTGTTAATTGTAAATGCGACTTCTTCTTGCTTAAAGTGTGCCCACTCAAAAGTGTTAGAACACTAATACTCAAATGAAAACTAGCATGCACCATTGCTGCTAAAATTACCACTAGTAAAATCATCCAAATTTCCATAAGCTTCATTTAAATTATATTATAAGCACAAGCGAAAATCAAGAAAAATGTTTAAGTTTTTTCAAAAAAAGTCTTGACTTTTATATTTTTATATGTTATTATAAATAACGTAATATTATTTAAAAACAAAAAAGGAAAATAAATGGCACAACACGAACGAATGTCCTCATGGGATAGACACCGAACTAAAAAAGAACTTCGAAACTTCATTGATGCAAGAATTTCACGATTCAATGAATTTGATGAGTTCGAAGATTTAATCTAAGAATATAAAGCTCGCAAAATTAGCGAGCTTTTCTCTTGAAAAAAAATTTTCAATGTGCTAAAATATAAACATTATGGTAGCGTAGCTCAGTTGGTTAGAGCGTAGGACTCATAAGCCTAAGGTCGCAGGTTCAATCCCCGCCGCTACTACCAGAAATTATATAGAAAATCGTTACAAATTCTGTAACGATTTTTATTTTTTATAAATAAAAATAACCTTCCATTTTTGAAAAGTTATTTTTGAAATAATTTCTTGGTTGCGGGAGTAGGATTTGAACCTACGACCTCTTGGTTATGAGCCAAGCGAGCTGACCAGACTGCTCCATCCCGCGATATCTGTTTTATATTTTATCACGCAGATATTTAAAAATCAAGAGTTTTTAACTATTTTGTTGCTTTTTGTGCATTTCCACCAAAAATAAAGTTAATCCATTGCGTAAAATTTGAAGGTTTTGGCGTTTTAGTTTGTTCTTTCTTCTGTTCTTCTGGGTATTTCGAAAGAATCAAAACATGCTCACCTGGCATTGCAAGACCAAGTTTTTCACGTACAGCAAGCTCTTGATATTCAGAACTTTTCAGATATTTTTGTTCATATTCAAGTGTTTTGTAGCTAATTTCATCAATTAAAGCCTGGCGCTGTTTGAGTTCTAGCTTTTTTTGAATTGAATAATTTTTTTCCATCGCCACAATATTTCCCCAAACCCAAATTATCGAGATAAAAATCACACTGGCCATAATAATATTGCTCGAAGTTAAAATATCGTTCAAAAAATAATATTTCGCACGGCGAGTTTTAGTTTTTAAATCGTTTAAGTTTAATTTCACTATTTAATTTTATCACATTTTCTGATATAATTAAATAGTCGGGGGATTAGCTCAGCGGTTAGAGCAGTCGTCTCATACACGATTGGTCGCTGGTTCGAACCCAGCATCCCCTACCAAAATCGCCTGATTGGCGTTTTTATTTTTATTTTGAATTTAACAAAACCGCCCCATCTGAATGAGGGGCGGTTTTTATAAATTGATTATTTCTTGCGAGAAACTGTCAAGAAGCCGTTTCGTGGATTTTCTTTTACAATTCGGTCTTCTGGAAGGTCGCAAGGCTCACCCTTATCGTTCTTTTCTTTTTTAGCAAAGAAGTAAATTGTTTGTGGTTTTCCGCCACGCAAAGTTACTTCACTTTTGTGCAAATAATATGTAATTCCTTTTGAATTTGTTTGACTATAAGCCATTTCTATCCTTTCATTACTACTGTTATATATTTTCATTGTATATCAGTTTTAAAGTGGTGTCAAGCCTTTTTACACTTTTGGTGTATATTTTTTCAAAATAAGCTTAAGAATTATAGTTGTTATCATTTTTATTATAATCATAAAAATTAAAATTATTGCTACTAAAGTTGTCCATCCAGCCAAATCTGGTGACCAAATTGGTGCGACAAAACTATAAGTATATTCTGAAATATTTGGGTATTCAGCCTTAACTTGACCCTGACTACTTGCAGGATATTTATTTTGCTCATCTAAAATACACTGTTGATATGCTAAAGAATATCCGCCACGGAACCTTGGCCGGCAAGCTTCTTCCGCCTTTTTAAAAATATTTCCATTCGGATTATTACTTTCAGCTTCACGAGCAACCTGCTCGGCTTTTCTCATATCACTTTCATAAATATTCGCCCATACAATTTTCACTTCTCGGTTCATTTTGAACCAGTGAGTTTCATCACTATAAAAAATTCCGCCACTATTCATATGAGCATAAACGTAATTAGCTAATTCAATTGTTGCTTTTCTGGTAGCTTCAACATCGCCAGATTTATCAGCCGTTTCAACAGCCTCTCTTCTACGAATCATTCCCACATTATTCAAACGTAAAGCTGTTAAATTTACAAAAATAACAAGTATAAGTAAAATAAACAATTGCCAATTTTTAAGCGATTGTATCTGTTTAAGACGTTTTTTAATTCTGCCTTTACCCACCATAATACTTATGTATATTTTACCAAAATTCCAAGAAAATTACAAATTTTGCTTAATTTTTTGAGCTAATTTTTCACCAACAATTTTCGAAAGCTCTTGCACAGGGGCTTCGCGAATTTTCTTTAGCGAACCAAATTCTCGCAATAATTTTGCCCGCGTTTTTATTCCTACACCATCAATTTTTTCTAATGCATTCTGAGTTTGCTTTTTAGTTCGCAAATTAGAATGATAATTAATTGCAAATCGGTGAGCTTCATCACGAATCCGCTGGAAAAGCTTGGTTAAATCACTAAATTCTGAGTTACTTTCACCTAGCAAGTTGCGGGCGTGGCCGTGTGAATGGCTTTGCAAAAGGTGCAAATTTAGTATCAAAAAATCGCCCTCTCGCCGAACCGAAAAATCTCTATCATTTTTTTCGAAGTTTTTATCTAACCAATTAGTTTTGAGGTTTGGATTTTGCGTATCAAAAATAATCTCTTCATCACGCTTAGCAATTCCAATTGCTAAAATATCTCTTGGCAAAACTTCTCGCACTGCACTTAATTGACCTTTTCCACCATCAATCAAAACTAAATCAGGCCATCCCCATTTTTCGTTTCGCTTCGAGAATCTCCGTATTAAAACTTCTTTCATATGAAGAAAATCATCATTTCCGCCAGTTGTCATTTTAAATTTTCGATATTCTCGCTTATCACTCAGCCCATTTGTAAAAACCACCATCGACGCCACATTGTTTTCTCCACCAGTGTGCGAAATGTCATAAGCCTCAATTCTCCTCAGTGGAATTTCAAGCGAGAGAATTTCTGCCAATTTCGCTAATGCGTGATCTTTCGAAATATCCAAAAATTCCTCATTCGAAAAAATAACCTGTTTACCAAGCTCACTTAAATCTCGCAGTTGGTTACGTTTTTTTGCAGCCATTTCGAAATTCTGTTCATTCGCAAAATCAAGCATTTCTTTCTCAATTTCAAGCTGAAGCATTTTTCGCTCACCTTTTAAGTATCGCGAGAGTTGGCGTAAATTACGTTTATATTCTGTCATTTTTTGCTGATATTCGGGCGAATATGGTTCAAAATTTTCCAGCCCAGGAGTTAAACCAATCTGAAAATCTAAACTATTTCTAGCTGGCATTTTTTCGCTCAAATAATACGGAAAGACTTTTCGAAGCAATCGCACCGATTTTTTTACTGCATTAGAATTATAAAATGGGCCAAAATATTCTGCCAAATCATCAAGCGGATTTTTAGTAAAGCTGACATGCGGAATTTTGTCACGAAAACTAATTCGCACATAAGTTGGCGATTTATCATCCCGCAAAAGTATGTTGTACTGTGGCTTGTAGCGCTTAATCATCTCGCTCTCTAAAAATAGCGCATCAATTTCAGTCTCAACCTCAATCCAGTCAGTCATTACAATTTCTGCCACTAAAGCCTCAGTTTTCGAATCTCTCCTACGTGAATTTTGAAAATATTGCCGCACACGATTTTTTAAATTTGCCGCTTTTCCAACATAGATGATCTCATCTTTCGAATTTTTATGAAAATAAACGCCAGCAGAATTTGGCAGTTCTTTTAGCTTTTTCGAAAGTTGTTTGTTCATCTTTTATTATTATATCATTTTATGTTTTTTATAAAAACTATTTTTATTATATTTAATAATGTGATATCCTTAGAATATAGATTATATTCAAGATAAAATCTATCTTGAGCCTTGAACTTTAGAAAGAGGTGAATAATATGGAACAAACCAAAATTAACAAAGTAGAAGAAGAACCTTGCCATATCGAATTGTTCACCGGACAAATTGTAATCTTTAGACCCTGTAACAAGCAGTCAAAAAAAAGAATAACACCCGAAAACCTTAAGCCACCTATTTTTGGTGGCTTTAAATATTTTTCAAAAAAATAAATTTAATAAATCCATTGCATATTAGATTGTTATTAGATAAATCAAGTAAATTTAACATAGAATTAATCTGTTTTGTTAAAAATATTGGCAACAAAATTAGCAATTTTAAAGAAAACTTGGTAGTCGCAAATGAGCATTTTTTATATAATTGATGTATAATAATTAATATGAAAGGACAAAAAATGTTTAGCCAGAATTTACAAAAAATACGAGCCGAGAAAAATATCTCGCAAGAGCAGCTCGCTGATAAAATTGGCGTTTCACGACAATCAGTTTCGGCCTGGGAGAGCGGAAAGTCTTCGCCCGAGCTTGAAAAGCTTATTGCTTTAAGCGAACTTTTCGAAATTAGTCTAGATGAACTAACTGGCGAAATTTCAACCAGAAAAGCCAATTTTAATAAAAAAGAATATGAAAAATCATATCAAAAAATTGCACTAATTCGTGCACTTGGTATGTTTATTCTTTTTACCGGCCTTGCAGTAGCAGCATACTTTTCAGGATCAACAGTAAGCTTTAATGTTTTAGCAGGAGTTAGTTTAATGTTATCCTTAGCAATATCAGTTCCCCTACTAATTTTAGCTAAAAATTTCGATAATTCAGAGACTGAAAACCTACTTGATTATAATATAAAAATTGACAAAAATTTTTTCAAAGAATGAAATCAGACAAGCCAAAAATATCAAAAATAGCAGCACTATGGCATTCGTATCAACAATTTTTACAGCTATAGCAGCCCATCAAATAATTTACCATTTTTCTGATCTTGGCATTAATTTAGCTAATACTATATTTATGACTCTATTAGGAATTGGAATCTCGGCATCAACTTATGGAAATTCTATTTTTTCGAAAATTAATAACTTTTATGAAATCGAAAATAAAGATGAAGAAAAAGATTCAAAAATAGGATTTTTTGCGGCAATAACAATGCTTTCAATAACAGCAATTTATTTGACTTACAGTTTTATTACAAATAATTGGAACTCGGCTGAACTATTTTACCCGGTTGGCGGAATTGCAATTGCAATTTATGCTATTTACGTAAAAAAGAAATAATCATCAAAACAAAACGCTCAATAACTAAAATTTTGAGCGTTTTTAATATTTTGCGATAGTTAATTCTTATACAAAGCGTGCGAATTTGCCGCGACTCGCTCCAAGAAAAGTAACTGAGCTTGCTGAACATTTTCTGGTTTTCCAGCCCAAGCTTGAAGCGCTGGCATCTGTAAAGCTCGCGCATAACTATAGGTCAATCCCCAGTCAAAAGGTCCGAGATTGGTTATTTCTTGGAGATTATCAGTTGCTTGATTTGCAGTTTGTCCACCAGAAAGGAATACGATCCCTGCCAATTCTTTTGGAACTATTTTCTTAAAAATAGAAACGGTTTCTCGTGCAACCTCTCTTGAAGAAGATTGAATCTCATTTTCAGAGCCAGCAAGAACCATATTTGTTTTTAAGATTGTCCCCTTAAGATCAACTTTAAACATCTTTAGTTCCTCAAAGAGCTTTTTAAGAATCTTTTCAGTAACTTCCCGGCACTGTTTAATAGTATGTTTTCCAGAATAAACCACCTCTGGCTCAACGATTGGTACAATTCCATAATTCTGACAGGCTTTAGCATATTGTGCCAAAACTCGTAAATTCGAAGCGATCGCGGCTTCGCTCGGCGTTCCTTTTTCTTCATCAATTTCAAAAGCAACTCGCCATTTTGCAAAATCAATTCCTGCTTTTGAATATTTTTGGAGTTTTTCAGTCAAAGAATCAAGCCCTATCGAAATCGTCTCTCCTTCAAATCCAGTTAAAGGCTGTAAACCACCGTCAAGTTTCACGCCAACCAAAATTCCGCGATTTTTTAAATGCTCAACAAAATTAATACCTTCAGAAGTGTTTTGTTCGGTTGTCTCTTCAAAAAGAATAATTCCACTTAAATAATTCTCAATATCTGGTGTTTTGAAAAACATCTCACGATAGGCTCGGCGATTTTCGAAAGTATCTTCAAGCCCAATCGTTTCGAATTTTTTATGAATATTCCCGCCAGACTCATCCGCAGCAAATATTCCTTTTGGTCGCGCAACTAATTTAGCAGCAGTTTTATGTAATCGCGTTTCAATATCTGGCGTACTACTCAAAACATCAACAGGTAACTCATAATTTTTGCGATTTAAAATTTGATGCGCATAAAAAGGCTTCAAAATATCATTAAAATCAGATTTATTAGCAATTGTAACTGCAACTTGCAAATTTTCTTCTAATTCTGAAGAATTTGAAAAATTTTCAGCAACAAAAGCCGCCTGAAAAATATTATTCTGATAAAATGAATTTAATTCAAAGTTGGTTTCAATACTGGCAATTTTTTCTTTATTTCCAGCAATTATTTTCGAACCATCAAAAATAACAACACCTCGCACACCAGTTTTAATTAGTGAATCTATCGCATTTTCATAACTTGAATAATCAATCAAATCGCTTAAACTTTGTTTTCGAAAATCTACAAAAACTAAATTCGCTCTAATGAAAAACTCATGCGCAAGCTCAGGCCTCAAATCGGCAATATTGAAAACAAGCTCGATCTTTGGATTTTCATGCAAATATTTTTTAAAATCTGCCAGATAATTTTGCGAAAAATTAGCATCCGCAATATAAATTAAGTCTGGTGGAAAAGCTGGTGAAACCCATTTTGTGCTACGAGGATTACTAGTTAAAATAAAACTCTTACCCTTATACGAAACTATAAATCGATCAATTAGATCATTGCTATTTTCATCATATTCGAAATGAGAAGTACCGTTTAGATTTGCACTCGAAAAAGCTTTAAAATGCGCCGCTGTGAAGATTTTTTCACTCAAAATTGTTCCACCAAAAACTCCAGCTCGCTTTTGATAATTTAAAGTTGAATCATCAAAAGTTAGATCATAATGAAAATCATTAAGCTCATCCTTATAAATTTTTTGATTTTGAATGTCTAAAAAGTTATCCTTTGTCGCATTTCCAATCGATAAAATCGTCGGTTTCATTTCCCACCTTTAAAAATTATTATGCTTTTGCTTAAATTATATCAAACTTTCGAAAATAAATCAAACTTAAAGATTAAATAAATCATTTAGACTTTCAGCCACGGTTGGGTGGGTAAAAATCTGGTCTCGTAGAACAGTATAATCAAGCCCAGCGTCAATCGCCGTTTTTATAATATTTATAACTTCTGGCGAATTATAGCAAAACAGAGCTGCACCTAGAATTTTATTAGTTTTTAAATCTACAATCGCTCGCAAAAGACCCGCCGTTTTAAATTCAAGCTGGAGTTTTGGTACTGCTGCCGCTGGAATCTCCTTTACCTTAATATCGAAACCTTCCGCTAAAGCTTGTTTTTCAGTTAATCCAACTTTCGAAAATGGAACCTGCAAAAAAATCGAATTCGGCAAATTAACACGATTTTTTAGAGAATATTTTCCGTCGCCATAAAACTGTGAGCGCAAAATTCGAAAATCATCTAAAGAAGCATAAGTAAATTGCTCTTTTCCTCTCACATCACCAACCGCCCAAACTTTTGAATTCGAAGTTTGAAGATTTTCGTTAGTCCAAATTCCACCATTTTCAAGTGTTTTGATTCCTGCTCGTTCAAGGTTTAATTTTGTAGTTGCCGGTTTTCGCCCGGTTGAAATTAGCACTTTATCAAAAGCTAATTTCTTACCATTATTTTGGACTAAAATGCCATTTTCAACATTTTCGAAAGCCTCAATATTTGCATTAAACTCAAAATTAATACCTTGCGAAACTAAAAAGTCAAAAATTACTTTTTGTATCGAATCATCTTCATCAGCTAAAATTTTATCGCCTCGTTCAAAAATTGTTACTTTCGTGCCCAACTTTGCAAGAGTTGAAGCAAACTCTAGGCCGATAAATCCACCCCCAATAACTGCTAGGTTGTTAATCGCCTCCCGATTCTCAAGAAGTTCTGTACTGGTTAAAATTTTTGAATCCTTCAAACCTTCTTCAATTCCTGAAATTTTAGGAATAAAACTTTCTGCACCAGTATTAATAATAATCTTATCGGCCGAAAGCTTAAGTTCTTCACCATTCGATTCAACTAAAATTTTGCTTTCATCTAAAAATGAACCAAAGCCATCAAAAACTGTAATTGATTCATTATCTGCAAGCATATGATAATTTTTTGAATTTAGCCGCTGCACAACATCAAATTTTCGCGCAATCGCTTCTTCGAAAGTTAGATTTTCACTCGCCGCAACCGCTAGAACTTTGGTTGGGATACAAGCAATATTGATGCAGGTTCCGCCATACATTTTCGGCGACTTTTCAATTAATGCAACTTTTTCACCTTTATTAGCAGCCAGAACTGCCAAAGTTTTTCCAGCTTTTCCAAATCCAATTATAATTTTATCAAATTTCATTTTTACCTCTTTTCTATTTTAATTTTAACATATTTTACTTAGAAAAGTCTTAAAATTTTAAGAAAAAGAAAAACTCCCGAAATAGATAGTCTGACACTTAGCAGTCTAAAAATAATCTGAGTTCACACACTTTATGAATACTAAAAGACAGTTCATTTCGTGAGTTTTTTCCTAAGAAAACCTATTTGGCAACCATTACTGAAAAAGCGCTAAGCGAGACCTTACTGGCTATGAATCATTGCCCCAGAAAATGCTTGAGTTACAAAACAGCTTTTGAAGCACTCAGAGATGAGCTTTAAAAATGTTGTACTTTTTATTGCAATTTATCTTTTTAAAAGATTGAATATCCTATTTCTATAAAGTATTAAAAAATACACTCCAATACATACAATTGTTAACATAGATGAGCCATCTGACAGCACCAGTTTCACAATCTCTTCACTCTGCAATTTAGAAAAATTCCTAATAATAAAATCTGGAATTTGAAGAAGCGTAAAGAATAAGAGTAGAAAATTTAATATTTTTATACTTTTCGAATAAATAGGATTTTTAGATATTTTTGGAAGAGTAAATAAAAACAACAAGATAAAGAACATTTGAACTGTACTGTAAATAAAATGAATCCAACCAGAAATAGTTAACCCACTGATGTTATCCATAAAGCCCGTCACTAAATCGCCTGTCCACAGAATAAAGTGCGTATAAAAATTGATGTATCCCGACACTATTGAAGCTATCATAATTGAAATAATATTATCTTTTATATAATCAGAGATCTTATATACTAGGCTAAAAAATACAAGATTGAAAGTTGTTAAAATAAAGACATCGCCAAACCATATGCTTGTGTACTTAATTAACGGCAAATCATATTTACTTCCTATTAATGCATTGTCAATTCCAGCAAAAATAATCATAGGTAAAACCATTGAAATAAAAATTGCCAGTGATATATATAGGCCAAAGCCATTTACTAATTTGTTGTTTTTCGTAATCTTCTCCTTGTTTTTCATTATATCATAGAAAAACTCTTGTAGCCAATTCAGATAAAAGAACCACTATGCAAACATAAAATATTAAGTTCATAATATACCCTATCTAGTTCTTCGGTTTTTATCAGACTAGTCATATTTTTCTATTATAATATATCAATTGGAAATTTTTTGCAATATAGAATTAAATAAAAAGAAAAAAGGCTCTATTTTAATCTGTTAGAACCTTTTCTCACATTATCAAATTGTCGTAAAACTCAAATTTGGCTCCGGCAGCTGGGCTCGAACCAGCGACCTATTGGTTAACAGCCAACCGCTCTACCACTGAGCTATGCCGGAATAATAGTCTTATTATACACGAGTTTTTTAATAATTTCAAGACTTTTTTCTATTTTTTCAAAAAAATCGGCCCACTTTTTTAATGAGCCGATTTCATTATCTTTATTCAGTTCGAAGAGCCTCAATTGGGTTCATCTTTGCTGCTTTTCGCGCTGGCAAGAATCCAGAAATCACCGAAAGTAGCATCAAACCAACTACCAATAGAATCCAAGCAAATAAATCTGGTTGAAGTAAATTCGTATCCACGCCAGAAGTTTTTTGTAGTTTTAAGACACTACTGATTACAGGGTTTAAAAAAGTAATTCCATACGCTACAACAATTCCAATAATTCCGCCAAATAAACCAATCAGCGCAGCTTCGTATCTAAAAAGTTTCGAAACATCACTCTTTCGCATTCCAAGCGATTTCATCAAACCAATTTGTGAGGTTCGCTCTAAAACTGAAATATATTGCGTGTTAATAATTCCAAAAGCCGAAGCAAGAAGTGTCAAAAATCCAAATCCAGCAAGACCCGCTGCCATAACATTAATTGCCGTTTGAACCGTTGCTTTATCATCTGCAAAAGTGGAAACTTGGTAAAATTCACCGCCGTTTAATACCGTAATTTCCTTTTTAATTTCATCAACTTTTCGTGTACCGTCAGTTGTTACGCTCGCACTATAAAACCGCATTTCACCAGAATTTTGCTTTTTCGCAATTTCCAAACCATCACTATTATTCATCCAGAAATTTCCGTGATAGTTAAAGTTAGTATCCGTTTTTCCAGCATCAACTGCTTGAATTTTAAAAGTCTTTTCGAAAGTTTTACCTTCCGCGTCTTTCATTTCGAAAACTACTTTTTTACCCACAATATCAGCAGGATTTTTACCTCCAAAAGGTTCAACATAAGCTTTTGGCGCGATAACTTTTCCATTATCAATTTGATTGTTTTTACTGAGTTTTCCAGCTGAAATCCCCATATCTTGTTCATCATTTTTAGTGGCAACATATCCGTCATATCTTATACCATTTTCAGACTGGACAGTCTCAATTTTTACAGGAACTGCTGGAGAGACATTTCGAACACCTTTAATTTTTAAAATTTTATCTAAATCTTCTTTCTTAAATGAGTGGCTCTCAGCGTCAATTTCAGCTTTCTTTTTGGCAGCATCTTCACGAGTTGATTCAACCCTATTCGGCGCATAAGGGTCTTTTTTATTCTTAATTAATCGCGAGATAGTTAAAGCATTTTGATCACCTAATTTATTGGCCAAACTTTCAACATAAGCATTGCCTCCCTTTCCAGCTGCAATTGCGAGTGCAACAGTTGTCGCACCAACCGCAATCGCCAAACTTGTCAAAATTGTTCGCCCTTTTGCTAAACGAATATTTTTTCCAGCTCTCTTAATAATATCAACTCTACGCATTTTTAACTCCTTCAATATGCTCTATTTCGCCATCTTTTATTCGAATCCGAATATCACATTTTTCTGCCAATTCTTCATCATGAGTAATAATAAATAGCGTTGCACCAGACTTTTTATTATATTCAAAAAGTAATTTTTCAATTTTTTCACTAGTCGCGGAATCTAAATTTCCCGTTGGTTCATCTGCAAAAATTATTTCTGGCGAGTTTACAATTGCTCGTGCAATCGCAAGACGCTGTTTTTGCCCACCCGAAAGGTCACGAGCTGGTGTTTTGATTTTATCTTTCAAACCAACCGCTCTTAGGGCGTCTTCTACAATTTCTTTCCTTCGAAAAATTGGCTCTTCAGCAATTTCAAGCGGTAAACTCACATTTTCGAAACAAGTTTCATTTCCCTGCACAAAAAAGCTTTGAAAGATAAATCCCATTTTTTTTGAACGAAATTTATCAATCTTCTTTTGATTCATTGATAAAATATTTACTCCATCCATTAAAACTTCACCTTTTTCTGGAGCATCTAGGCCACTCATTGCATGAATCAGTGTTGATTTTCCACTTCCCGATTTCCCAATAATCGCCACACTTGAGCCATTTTCAATTTTGAAACTTACATCTTTTAATGCTTGAAAACGATTCTTCTTTTTGCCATAAATTTTTGAAATATTTCGAACTTCAATCATATTCCTCCTTTAATTAAAATTCATCTCTATCTAAACTTTCAAGATAAAAACATTGACCTTTAGTGTTCTCGTTAAAATCATAATCATTCACTTTTACATTTTTTGCGCGAGCTTTCAAACGAGTAACTTTTGGACTATTAAAACTACAATTTTTAGTTTTAACATTTGCATTTTCAACATTTTTTAGTTCAACACTTCCACTATTTGAATTTAATGTTAAGTTCAAAACATCAATGTGTTTTCCTGAAAATACGCCATATTCACCTTTCGAAATCTCTAAATTTGTGATTTTGGCTGAATTTTCAAAATAAACTGAGCCGCCATTCATTTTTACTTTCATATTCTCAGCATCTTTCGCAAAATAATTTACGTTCGAATTTGAAGTTACATCAATTTCATTTAGTTCTGGGCCATAAATATGAATTTCTTCATAGCCTAATCCACCAAAATATAGATTTTGCGGAACATTATTTAAGCTTAATTTCAAAGTTTCTCCTTCAAAATCAACTTTCAAATTATATTTTCGAAAATTCATATGCGTAAATTCAATTTTTCGCTCATCTGAAATGTGATAGAAAACAGAAACCGAAGAATCAACTTTTAGCTTTTTAACACTTTTCATTTTTTCAGAATTAATTTTAATTTGTTCAGAAACTAAACTTTTCGAAACCTTTTCATTAGCCTTATCGCGTAAAATTGTGGTAAAAGAAATCGATCCTAAAGTTCCGCCTAAAGCAACTACCACTGAAACAATAATTGCTATAATATCAATTTTCGAAGCCTTCAATTTAAACAGCATTTTTGCAATAAAAGCCGTAAAAATCAAATAAGAAATTCCCATTATATTTGCTGAAATTACTATACCAGTTGCAGCACTCTTCGCGTTGGCAAAATTAGCCATTTCGCCAATTTGCATTAACGCCCAGTTTCCAAAAAACATCGCTAGGATTCCGCCAAGAAAAGCAAAAACTGTAAAAATTCCAAAAATTATCCCAACAATTCGAGCAATTTTCATATTTCGAGCTGCATTTTTTTCGAAATTATATTCTTCGTTAACTTCTCGAATTGCACTTGCTGTAATAACTTCACCGCGAAGTCGCAAAATATCATTAGCATTTTTTGCCGCTGGAATTATAAGGATTGATAGAATATAAATTGGAACAATTGCGCCAAAACTCACAAAAAACATAACCGCTAAAGCTAACCTAACCCAAACCGTATCAATTTTTAAATATTGCGCTAATCCTGCCGCCACACCTGAAATCATTCCGTTTTGTTCATCTCGGAATAGCTTTTTTGAAATTTTTGGAATGCGAATTTCTTCATTTTCACCATCAAAGTTCAAATCTTGAAACACTTCTGGCGAGCCAATTTGAGCCTCAATTTTCGAAATTTCTTTTTCAGTGATTACTCCGCCTTCTTTTATACCAAGTTCCGCTAGAATTTCAGTGATTCGAATTTCAACATCTTCGAAAATATCTTCATCGCCAGAGTAAATTTTTAAATCTTTTAGATATTTTTCAAGTCTCTTTTTGGCATAAATTTCAATTTCGTAAGGAATTTTCGCCAAATGAATTCTTGTAATTTCTTTCATATTTCTCCTTAAAGTTTGCTGATTGTTTTATTTAATTTGCTGATTTCTTCGCTAACCTTTTCACAAACACTAGCGCCAAATTCAGTTATTGAGTAATATTTTCTAGGCGGACCTTGCTCACTTTCTTGCCATTCATGGCTTAATAATCCATCTTTTTGTAGCCTTGATAGCAACGGATAAATTGTGCCTTCGACCACAACCATTTTAGCTTCACGTAATTCCTTAATGATGTCGCTGGTGTAAACTGGTTTTTTTGCACAAACCTTTAGCACGCAAAACGCCATAAAACCTTTTCGCATCTGGGTTGAAATTTGTGAAGCATATTTTTCAATGCTTTCTTGTTCTTTCATACTTCTATGTTATACAAGGTAGCTTAAAAAGTCAAGTACTTTTTTCAAAAAAATAAAAAAGTCTGTTCGAAAACAAACTTTTTTAAGATTTTACATTAACCCATTCGGATTTTTACTTTGCCAATTCCACGAATCTCGACACATTTCTTCAAGTGTTTTTTCAGTTTTCCAACCAAGTTCCTTTTCAGCCTTGGCAACATCAGCATAACAAAATGCAATATCACCTGCACGGCGCGGAGTTATTTCGAAAGGAATCTTTTTACCAGAGGCTTTTTCGAAAGCACGAACTAGCTCCAAAACACTCACTCCCGAGCCTGAACCGAGATTATAAATTTTAACGCCACTATTCTTGCGATTATTTTCTAATGCTTTCAGATGACCCTTAGCTAAATCTACAACATGAATATAATCACGCACACCCGTACCATCAGGAGTTTCGTAATCATCACCAAAAATTGAAAGTTTTTCTCGTTTTCCAATGGCAACTTGAGAAATATACGGCATCAAATTATTTGGAATTCCTTGCGGATCTTCACCAATTAAACCGCTTTCATGCGCACCAATTGGGTTGAAATATCGCAAAATCGTAATCGACCAGCGCGCATCAGCCTTTGCTAAATCTTTTAAAATATGTTCAATCACAACTTTAGTATATCCATAAGGGTTCGTTGCTGTTTCACAAGGCATTTCTTCTCGATAAGGAACTGGATTTTTGTCGCCATAAACTGTTGCGCTCGAAGAAAAAACAATATCATAGACATTAAACTCTCGCATAATTTCCAAAAGAGAAATTGTTCCTTGAATATTGTTTTTATAGTATTCAAGTGGCTTCTCAACGCTTTCGCCAACTGCTTTTAAGCCTGCAAAATGTATCACTTGCTCAATATTATTTTCTTGAAAAATTTTTCGAAGCCCATCTTTATTTAAAATATCAATTTCATAAAACTTAAAATCCTTGCCCGAAATTTCACGAATTCGCTCTAAAGCTTTAGGTTTCGAATTTACAAAATTATCAATAATTATAACTTCTTCATTATTTTCAAGAAGTTCAATTGAAGTGTGAGCACTAATAAATCCTGCACCGCCAGTTACTAAAATCGCCATTTTTTCCTTTCATGATATAAAATTAAGCACTTTATATTGTATATTATACTATTTTCTAAAAAATACAACAATCTATTCTAAAGGATATTTTTAAGATACTTTCCCGTCCAGCTCTTTTCGACTTTCGAAACCTGTTCTGGAGTTCCAGTCGCCACAACAGTTCCACCACCTGCTCCGCCTTCTGGACCCATATCAATTAGCCAGTCAGCACTTTTAACAATATCTAAATTATGTTCGATTATCACCATTGAATTTCCAGCATCAACCAAACGGTTCAAAATTGAAAGCAATCTTTTAACATCTGCATTATGCAAACCAGTTGTAGGCTCATCCAGAATATACATTGTTTTACCAGTTGAAGCCCGAGCAAGCTCAGTAGCAAGTTTAATTCGTTGTGCCTCTCCTCCTGAAAAAGTTGTTGCAGGCTGCCCGAGTTTAATATAGCCTAAGCCAACTTCTTGAATAGTTTTTAATTTTCGGTGGATCGCAGGAATATTTTCGAAAAATTCCGTTGCTTCATCAATTGTCATTTCTAAAACGTCCGAGATTGTTTTACCTTTATAAAGGATCTCCAACGCCTCGCGATTATATCGCTTTCCGTGGCAAACGTCACATTCCACATAAACATCTGGCAAAAAATGCATTTCAATTTTAATTACACCGTCACCTTGACAGTTTTCACATCGACCACCTTTAACGTTAAAGCTAAATCGACCAGCTTTATAGCCGCGGATATTTGCTTCCGGCGTGCCAGCAAAAAGCTCGCGAATCTGAGTAAAGACACCAGTATAAGTTGCGGGATTCGAACGCGGCGTACGGCCAATTGCACTTTGATCAATCACAATTGCTTTATCGAGTTTTTCCAATCCCAAAATCTCATCATGCGCACCAGGAACTTCTTGCGCGCGGTGTTTTTGTGCTAACAATTCTTTGCTTAAAATTTCATTCACCAAGGTTGATTTTCCACTGCCCGAAACCCCCGAAACTACTGTCATTACACCTAGTGGAATTTCAACGTCAATATTTTTCAAGTTATTCTCGCGCGCATTTTTAATTATTAGTTTTTCATCCTTTTGAATCTTGCGACGTTTTTTTGGCGTTTGAATTTTATCTTTTCCGCTTAAAAATTGCCCTGTTAAAGATTTAGGATTTTTCGAAACCTCATCAGGTGTACCAGAAGCCACAATCATT
Source organism: uncultured Saccharimonas sp. (SeqCode) (assembly GCA_963518805.1). Classification (GTDB taxonomy): domain Bacteria; phylum Patescibacteriota; class Saccharimonadia; order Saccharimonadales; family Saccharimonadaceae; genus Nanogingivalis. Next base: position 130,246 of record CAUQKG010000002.1, read on the forward strand.
CCGCCATTCACACCAGCGCCAGGGCCAACATCAACAAGCCAATCCGCCGCTCGAATTGTGTCCTCGTCATGCTCCACTACTAAAACAGTGTTATGCAGATCACGAAGGTTTTTTAGCGTTGCAATCAATTTGTCATTATCTCGTTGATGAAGACCAATCGAAGGCTCATCTAAAACATAAAGCACACCTTGAAGCCCAGAGCCAATCTGCGTAGCCAAGCGAATCCGCTGCGCCTCACCACCGCTCAAAGTATTAGCCGCGCGCGAAAGCTCCAAATAGTTCAGACCAACATTATTCATAAAGCCCAATCTAGAAGAAATTTCTTTTAGGATTTGAGTTGAAATAAACTTTTGCTGCTCGTTTAGTTCTAAATTTTTGAAAAGTTCAACAGCTTCATCAATTGCAAGGTCGCAAATTTCTACAATATTCAAGCCCGCAACTGTAACCGCAAGAACAACCGGCTTCAAGCGCTTTCCACCACAAGTTTGGCATTTTCGAACACGCATGAATCGCTCAATATCTTTACGCTGGAATTCACTACCCGTATCGCGATGACGGCGTTCAAGATTCGGAATCACACCTTCAAAATTCATGTTATAAACACGGCCGTTCATTTCGATCGGGTATTTTTCATCTGTTTTTGTACCGTATAGAATAATTTCAATTGCTTCTTTCGAAAGCTTTTTAGTTGGGACTTTTGTTGAAAATCCATGACGTTTTGCAACTTCCTCAAGCAATTTAATTCGATAGCCCTTTTCCATTACACGATTATAAGGCCGAATCGCACCCTCAGAAATTGTTAAATTTGGTGAAAGCACTAATTCTGGGTCAATCTCCATTCGCGTTCCAAGCCCAGAACAAGTTTCACAAGCTCCTTGCGGCGCGTTAAATGAAAACAATCGCGGTTCAAGTTCAGGAATATGCTCATCTGGGTGAAGCTCACAAGCATAGCGTTGTGAGAAAATTTTAACTTCGCCAGTTTTATCATCTAAAATTTCTAAAATTCCGCCAGTCATCTCAAGCGCTTGTTCAACACTTTGTGCTAGGCGCGTTTTCATCTCTTTCGAAAGCACCAAACGATCAACTACAATTTCAATATTATGCTTAATATTTTTTTCAAGTTCAGGGAACTCATCTAAAGCATAAATCACTCCATCAACCCGCGCACGAGCAAAACCTTTTTTCGAAAATTCTTCAGGAATATGTGCGAATTCGCCTTTTTTAGCTTTTGCGATCGGCGCAAGCAATATCAATCGTGAACCTTCTTCAAGATTCATGATACTATCAACAATGCTTTGGGGGGTACGCCGAACAACATCTCGACCACAAATTGGACAATGCGGGGTACCAATTCGCGCGAAAAGAAGACGCAAATAATCATAGATTTCCGTTACGGTTGCTACGGTTGAGCGTGGATTGCGACTGGTAGATTTTTGATCAATCGAAATCGCTGGGCTGAGCCCCGTAATTTGATCTACATCTGGTTTATCCATCGTGCCTAAAAATTGGCGCGCATAAGAATTAAGGCTCTCCATATAGCGGCGCTGGCCTTCCGCATAAATCGTATCAAACGCTAAGCTTGACTTTCCACTACCAGAAAGCCCCGTTATAACCACTAATTTGTCACGCGGAATTTTTAAATCTACATTTTTCAAATTATGTTCACGTGCACCTTTAATTTCTAAAAAATCAGCCATTTCACCTCTTTCGAAATTTATTTATTCATATATTTTTCGGCGGTATGGCCTTTACGAAGTTAATTTTTAGCCCTTCTGCCGTAAAACGTTTCTCATAAGTTGTCATCACTTTGTAATTTTCGTTCAAGTTGCTTTCATATAAATCAAAACTAAGCCGTTCAATTCTCCAGCCTTCTGCTACAAGCTGTTCCAAGCTCCATTCGAAAAGATTCTTAGCATCAGTTTTAAAGTAGAGCGCACCATCTTCAGCCAAAAGCTTAGCATAAATTCGCAAAAAAGTTGGGTGCGTTAAGCGGCGGCCCGAATTCCGCTCGCGTGGGTAAGGGTCAGGAAAGGTCACCCAAAGATATTTTACCGAATTTTTGACAAAAGCTTCAAGAAGCTGGTCGGCTCGGGCTCGCAAAAAACGAATATTTTTAACGCCATCTTGCTCAGCTTGAATAGCCCCTTTAACTAGTCGATCGGCCTTAACATCAACCGCCACAAAATTCTTCATTGGATTTTTTGCCGCCAAAGCCTCACTAAAAAGCCCTGTTCCTGCACCAATTTCTAAATTATTAACTTCAGCATTTTCTTTTTGCCATTCATTAAATTCAAAACAAATTGCAGAATTATTAAAAAGCGCAAATTTATAAAGTTTACGCTTGCGAGTAATAATAAAATCTTTCGGATTCAAAAAAGCCATTTTTCTCCTTTATTGGTCTGTTATTTTTAAAGTTTCATCACTTAAGGAGCTTTCGCTAAACTCATCTGTATGAATTCTCTTTCTTGCCTGCGAATAAAGCCTTTCGAAATCCGCCATGTCTTTATTCGAAAGACCACCTTGCGGTAAAAACTCCTCATCTTTTTCATTTTTTTTGCGTTCTTCTTCCTCTTTTTTTGCCTTTTTCTGAGCCTCACGCGCCTCTTGCAAAACTGGCCTACTTAAATCAAGCTGAATAGTTCCATCCGAAGTGTAAAGAATTAAGCTTGCAATCACCAAAACTAATGCGATTCCTAAACTTCCCGCAAGAAAAATTAGCAAATTGCGAGAACCATTAATTTCTTTTTGCGATTCCAATGGCTGATTTTTAATTTTTGCTTTAATTTTATTCAAATAATTATTCATTTAAAACTCCTGATATATTTTTTACAACAAAATCATGAACCTGAACACCATATTTTTCAGCAATTTCATTCAGTTTTTTAGTGTTGTAATTTACTTCTCGGCGAGCACGACGTGTTTTTTCAAGTTTTAAATAAAATTCACGCGAATTTTTAGTACAATCTTGCGAAACTAATTCCGAAAGCTCCCGTTCATAAATCTGAAAATTCTCTTTAAAATACTTAAAATTCTCTTCAAATTCAGAAGCAGTTAAAATTAATTCAGCACCATTTTTCTTGTTTAAAGCAATTCTTGCATTAAAATTCGACATCAATCCATTTGAAATCTTCTCATAGCTTTTACCCAGATTAACCCTTTTTAGAGTATCTTCAGAGCGAAGTTTTTTCAAATTATTTTTTAAATCGTTGCATTTTTTACTAATTTTCGAAATCTGAATTTCAGTTGGCTTTTCTTTTGCCACTTCTTCGGCGAAAACAATTTTCGAAAATTGGAACAAAACTAAAAATCCACCAATTATAAGAATCACTAAAAAACTAAATTGAAAATTTGCCAATTTATTCTTCATCTTCAGAGAGCTCAATTTTTAACTCCTTTAGCTGGCCTTCATCCACAAAGCTTGGTGAACTCATCATTACATCCACTCCCGAACCATTTTTTGGAAATGCCACAACTTCACGAATATTATCCTCATTCATTAAAATCATAAAAATTCGATCTAAGCCAAATGCACATCCCGCGTGTGGAGGAGCACCAAATTTAAATGCATTTAACATAGCGCCAAATTTTGCTTCAACATATTTTTTATCATATCCAAGTAAGCCAAAAGCCTCATACATAACTTCTGGGTTATGATTTCGAACGGCACCTGAGCAGATTTCATAGCCATTCATCACCATGTCGTATTGGTCGGCTTTAATTACCAATTTTTCAGCATCAGTTTTAGCATTTCGAAGTGCTTCAACACCGCCTTTTGGCATCGAAAATGGATTATGACCAAAATCAACCTTATTATTTTTCTCATCAAATTCATAAAATGGAAAATCTACAACCCAAGCGAGAGCTACTTTATTTTCATCCTTAAGATTGAAGAAATCAGCAAATTCATTTCGAAGACGACCAAGAACCTTATTTACAACTTCACGCTTATCCGCACCAAAGAAAATTGCGTCGCCATCTTCTGCGCAAGTTTCTTCTTTAATTTTCGAAAGCTCATTTTCACTCAAAAACTTCACAATCGGACTTTTTGCTTCACCTTCAGCATATGTAATATACGCCAAACCGCCAGCGCCCTCGCTTTTAGCAATTTCAGTGAAGTTATCAATTTGTTTACGGCTCAAACTTGCACCATTTTTTACACAAATAGCTTTTACACATTCGGCATTTTTAAACACGCCAAATTCAGTTTTGGCCAATGCGTCATTTAAATCAATCAATTCCATTCCGAAACGCAAATCAGGCTTATCGCTACCGTATTTTTCCATCGCAACTTCATAAGGAATCCGCGGAATTTCTTCGCTCAAAAGCTCTTTTTTAGCAAAATTTTTCACTAGATCTTTAATGAGAACTTCCATTTCTGAGCGAATTTCTTCACCATTTTCAACGAAAGCCTTTTCAATGTCAAGCTGATAAAAATCACCATAAAGCCTATCTGCTCGCGGGTCTTCATCACGGAAACAAGTAGCAATTTGATAGTATTTGTCAATCCCGCCAACCATTAAAAGCTGTTTAAACTGTTGTGGAGCTTGCGGCAATGCGTAAAATTTTCCAGGGTGAACACGGCTCGGAATTAAGAAATCACGCGCACCTTCTGGGCTAGAATTTGCAAGAATCGGCGTAGCAACTTCAATAAATTTGTTATTTTCCATAAATTTTCGAATTTCACGATAAAATTCAGCACGGCGACGCAACATTTTTTGCATTTTTTCGCGGCGCAAATCTAAAAAACGATATTTTAATCGTAATTCTTCATTCGATTTTTGACCATTATCTGAAACCGTAATTGGCAAAGGCTCACTTCGATTTAAAATTTCAAGATTTTCAACAATAAGTTCAACTTCACCGGTTGAAATATTTGGATTTTTCAAATTTTCAGCGCGCTCTTTTACTACACCAGTTGTTGAAATCACAAATTCATCACGACATTTTTCAGCTAATTCAAAACTCTCTGCAAAATCTGGCGAAATCACAAGCTGGAGCAATCCAGAATGATCGCGTAAATCAATAAAAATCAACCCACCGTGGTCTCGTCGAGAATTTACCCAACCTTTTACAGTAATTTTTTCACCAATTTTATCAATCGAATTTTTCGCTAATATCCGCATATTTCTCCTAATTCTTGAATTTAACTCTTTATATTTTACCACATTTTCCTATTTTTTGCGAATAAAATCTACCAAATTAACAATTCCCGCCAAATCGCCATTTTTTTCAAGTAAAATTGCACAATTTCCACCTTTTGAAAGTATTTTTTCGAAAGCTGCTAAGGCACTTAAATTAGGTTTTATCGATAAAAATTCTTCATGCATTACTTTTTGAGCTTTTTTCGAATCGCTTGAATCAATTTTAGTAATATCTTCTAGAAAAATTACACCCTTAACTTTATTTTCTTCCTCGTTCATAACTGGAAAGATCTTTTGCTTGGTTTTGAAAAGTTCATCAATTACTAACGGTGTTAATAAATCATTATCGTGGATTATCGCCATTTTTTCACCAGAAACCCCAATTTCTAAAATTGTTTTTTCTTCAAGTTCGAAAACTTTTTCAATCCATTTTTGTTCATTTTCAGTTAAAATTCGCTTATGATTAGCTAAAAAATTTAAAAGTTCTTCTTTTGAATAAAACGACCACGGTTGTTTTTTATTCGCCATCTTTGAAAGCCTATTTTGCGTTTTTATATTTTGAGCAAAATAAATTCCATTTGCAATCGGGATAATTTTACGATTAATCTGGCTTGAAATTTGATTCAAAATACCACTTTTTAAAATTCCCTTCGAAATTAGAAAAACAACAAAGCAAATAGCCGCCGACTTCCAAAAATCAAAAACTTTCGAAAGTAAAATTACTGAAACAATCATGATTGCATAGCCAAAATATTGCAAAAAATAATTATAAACTGGCGTAAATTTCTTTTTGTTGAGCATTTTTTCAGCTCGTTTGTCGCCAGAATTAATTCTACGCTGGAGCTCAAATTCAGAAAATTCAATTTCCTTTTCTTTCAAAGAAAAAATAATAAGCATTAAAATTAAGCAAATTATACTTATAACTAACATATTTTTATTTTATCACACTTACGTATTTTGAAAAAGCTTATTTTTATGTTAAAATAGTAATAGTTAGTGAAAAAGGAGGAAAATGTCTACTAATAAAAATAAGGCAAAAAATCTTCAAAAAATAAAAGATTTTATAGCCGATAATAAATTTGCAATAATTTTTACAGTTTTGGTTGTTCTTTTTTTGAGTGGAATGATCTGGCTGTCAAACCTTCAAAAAATTGATTTGAGTAATATTGATATTTCGAAAGAGATTTCTTCGAGTAAAAATTCAGGTGATATTTCTGAGCATATTTATCATAAAAACAACTCGAAAGTAACTTTGGTTGAATATGGTGATTTTCAATGCCCAGGATGTAAAACTGCCGCCAGCCGCATTAAATCAATCGCGGAAGAATATAAAGATAAGGTTAATGTGATATTTAGAAACTTCCCATTAGTCACAATTCACCCAAATGCACTTGCTGCAGCGAGCGTTGCTGAAGCAGCAGGCTTACAAGGAAAATATTGGGAAATGCACGATTTGCTTTACGACAAGCAAGATGAATGGACAGCTTCAACTGCTAGCGAGCGAATGGAATATTTCACAGAATACGCTAAAGAATTAAATCTAAATATTGACCAATTCAAAAAAGATATTGAGAGTGATAAAGTGAAGGCGAAAATTAAATTTGACCAAGCTGTTGGTTCGAAAGCGAAAGTAACTGGGACACCTTCATTCAAGCTTAACGGCAAAGATTTGTCTTCTGATATTTGGGGTGATGATGCAAAATTAAAATCAGCCTTAGACGAAGCAATTAAGAACCAAAAATAATCCCATAATAAAATCTCACTCGGTAAAGAGTGAGATTTTCTTTTTGTCACTTTTTATTGTTCAATGTAGCGTTGCCATTCAGCAGGCACCACATCCACCGCAATTATTTTCTTCCTTGAAGGAGGAAAATTGATTTTGATAGGCATGTGTTCTCCTTTTATTAATGCAACTCACGCGCTCGACCGATTCCTTTATTTAATAAATTTTACACGTTTTTGCGCGAGCCTATGAACTATTCTATCAAAAAAAATAACAAATGTCAAGAAAACACGCTATTTTTATGGTTACTCCCAATAATAACCTTAGCGCTTATACTTATATAATACATCATTTTATACACAAGCGCAATACTTTTTATTATTTTTATGGTTTTCGAAAAATTGCTAAAGTTGCTTCAACTTCTTTTGAAATATTGTGCTTTTTACACCATTCGTTAACTGCCTTTGAAGCTCCTGGTAAGGCTTGATTTCCATAGTCATCTACAACAACAATTGCACCACTTTCAAGATTATTCCAGATTAAATTAAGCGGATCTAAAATTGAATCATAATAATCTCCATCCAAGAAAGCAAAGCTAATTTTTTCAGGAATTTGTGTTTTCGAAAGTGCATTAAACCAACCTTTTGTAATTTTTGGCATTTTTTTAATATTTGATTTACGTAAATTTGAAATTAACTGCTTTTTGCTAGCGCACAACTCACCTTTTTTAAAAACTTCACCCAAAGAATTAATATCTTTCGAAGATTTTTCTGGCAGACCTTCAAACGAATCGTAAAGCCAAAGTGTTTTAGAACTTCCCCATTTTTCAAGAGTTTTCGCCAAAAAAACACTAGTTGTACCAACATAACAGCCGAATTCTACAACGTCTCCAAAAAATGCGCGAGTCTTTTCTAACTCGCGCAAAATTACTTTAATCTCGCGTTCATCAACTTGATCACTCAATAACTTCATAATTAAATTATACTACGAACGCTTGATTGTGCCAACAATATCATAAGTTTCATCTTCACCGGCGGGAATAAACTCACCAGAAATCTCAACTCCGTTCGAGCTAGCTTCTCCGTAAAGATTTAAATTGCTTCCACCAGAAACAGCATATTTTTGACCTTTAGAATCAACAACTCCAACTTTACATTTATCTGGATTCGAATTATCAGTTGCACCTTTCTTTGATGAAAGACAAACGATATTTCCTGAAATTGTTATATTTTTCGAAGACTGATTATGATTTTTATTATTCGAAATATTTCGGTGGGCAACTGGCAGTGTAAAATCAAGAAGCTTAACAACAAAGCCTACTGCAAAAACTACAGCTACCAGTACAGTAATCACCAAAATTGAGGTTAATTTTCTATGAAAAGATTCCTTTTGATATTTCGAAATATGTTTCATTTTATTTCAAGAATCCCATCACAACGATTACAACAAGACTAATTAAAGTTAAGATAGCCATCAGCGGAGCAGTTCTCTTAACCCAGTTTTTATAAGGAACACCTGCAAGCGCTAAACCAGCCATTAATGATGCAATTGTAGGGGCAATCATATTAAGAAGTCCAGATGCAGTTGCAAATGCAACAACAGCAATTTCTTTGGTTGAGCCAGCTAAATCTGCAACAGGAGCAATAATTGGCATTGTAGCCTCCGCTAAACCAGAAGATGATGGAATTATAAATGACATTGGGATATAGAAAATATAAGCCAAAACACCAAATATCTGTGATGGAACTTTTCGAAGAAGTTCTTCACCCCAATAGACAATCGTATCTTGAATTCCACCAGCTTGCATCAAAACACCAATCGCTGCAGCAACCGCAATAATTAAAGCAACACTCAATAAATCTGCCGAGCCAGCAAGGAAAGTGTTTGTTACAGAAACATCATCTTTTTTAAATTCCTCATGATAAAGAATTTTAATCATTATTGTTGAGATTAAGAACAGTGCTGAAATTTCGTTAAAATACCAAGAGCCAAACGGAACAGCATGTTCAAATCCGAAGATTCCACCAACAACAGGCAAAGTTGCGAGCCATTCGTGCCAGTCTTCAAAGAATGTTACGTGCAAATCTTTCCAAGGAACAAGTGACATAATCATCACAAGGAAAGTTAGCCCAAAAATTCCCATCACAAATTTTCGCTCAAGTGTAAATTCTGGTACTTTCGAAGCATCAATTGCTTTAACTGCTGGTTTTCCTTTAGAATCTTCAGCATATTCACCAGCTTTAACTTTAGCAGCATATCGCATCGTAAAGATAATCGAAGCAGCTAAAGATGCAACTAGAATTATAAACTGAGGCAATAATATTTTTGACAATTCTGCACCAGCAGCATTTGCAGCAATAATAGTTGAGAATGGATTTACCGTTGAAGCTAAAACACCTGAACCAGCGCCAAGAACAATTACCATTACGGCAGTCATTGAATTATAGCCAGCAGCAATCATAATTGGCACGATTAATGCATAGAATGCCACCGCTTCTTCTTGCATACCATAAGTAGTTCCACCAATCGCAAAAAGTGTCATTAAAACTGGAATAATCCACTTCTCTTTGTCTTTCATTTTTTTGAGTAAACCACCAATTGCAGAATCAAGTGCGCCGGTTTTCATCACAACGCCTAAGAACCCACCAAGAATCAGGATGAATACAATTACATCAAGTTTCTTAGCCATTCCATAAATTGGAGACAAGAAAATATCCCAAAATCCTTGTTTTAGATTAATGTAATAATCTTTTTTCTCTTTTTCGGCTTTTTTAAAATCGCTTGCCGCATTTTTATAGCCTTTGCTTTCTGCGTCAGAAATTGAAATTTCAGTTTTTGGATTTTTAACTTCTTCAACAACTTTCAAGCGTTTTTCAGTCTGCGAATAACTGTTGGATTTAATTTTTCCGTCTTCTAATCGTTCATAACGACCACTTGGTATGAGCCAAGTTAAGCCAGCCATTATTGCAATAATAATGAATAAAACACTAAAAGCCGACGGCGATTTAAACACTTTTAGCTTTTTCGAAACCTTTTTAACCTTTTTTGAAGCAGTTTTATCTGCATCTTTTTTCATAGCCATTTTCTTCTCCTAAAATTACAAAGTTAAAGCCATAACCGCTTTAATTGTGTGCATGCGGTTTTCAGCTTCATCAAATACAATTGAAGCGTTTGAGTTAAAGACTTCATCAGTAACTTCCATTTCTTTTAATCCATATTTTTCGAAAATTTCTTTTCCAATTTTTGTATTTAAGTCATGGAAGGCTGGCAAACAGTGCATAAATTTCACATTTGGATTTCCAGTTGCATGAAGAAGTGCCGTATTTACTTGGAAGCCGCGTAGTTGATGGATTCGTTCTTCGAATTTATCTTCTTCTCCCATTGAAACCCAAACATCAGTATAGATGAAATCTGCGCCATGAGCGGCACCATATAGGTCGTCTGTAATTGTAATTTTCGCGCCAGTTTCACGAGCAATTTCACGGCATTTTTCAACCAAAGCAGGATCTGGATGAAGATTATTTGGAGCAGCAATTCGAAAATCAACGCCCATTTTAGCTGAGCCAATCATCAAGCTATTCGCCATATTATTGCGTCCGTCACCAACAAATACTAATTTAGCACCTTTTAGATATCCAAGATGTTCTTCAATTGTCATAAAATCAGCCAAAATTTGAGTTGGGTGATACATATCAGTCAAACCATTCCAAACAGGCACACCAGCATATTTTGCAAGTTCTTCAACAGTCGAATGATCGAAACCGCGAAATTCAATTCCATCAAATGAGCGACCAAGCACAATTGCTGTATCTTTAATTGATTCCTTTTTACCCATTTGAATATCATCTTTGCCTAAAAATTCTGGGTGAATTCCCAAATCTCGAGCCGCCACAGTAAAAGCGGTTCGAGTTCGGGTTGAAGTTTTCTCGAAAAGCAAAGCAACTTGTTTGCCTTCGTGGATTTTGTGAGCAATCCCAGCTCGTTTTAAGCGTTTGTATTCATGCGAAACATCAAGCATTAAGCGAATTTCTTCTGGTGTAAAATCTAAAAGTGTTAGAAAATTTCGGTTTTTCAAATTTAATGCCATTATTAAATCTCCTCTCTCCAAATTGGCATTGACATACAGCGTGGGCCTCCACGGCCACGACCAAGTTCAGCCCCCTGAATTTCAATAACTTCTACGCCAGCTTCACGCAAAGCTCTGTTGGTTACATAGTTTCGATCATAAGTTACAACTACACCTGGAGCGATCGCTAGAGTATTTGAGCCGTCGTTCCACTGTTCGCGAGCCGCCGCAATTGGATCACCATCACCGCATTGAATCAGAGTTACATGGTCAAGACCAAGAACTTCCTCTAGAGTTTCTTTCAAATTTGTGCGATGTGTAATTTTTGGCTGCCCTGGAATGCCAGAATCTTCCAAAACGTAAATATTCAATTCACCATCTTTGTCTAAAATTTCTGGGTGAACTGTAAATTTATCATAATCAATCATTGTGAAAACAGTATCAAGATGCATAAATGCATGCGAAACTGGAATTTGAATTGCTAAAATTTTATTAAAATCTGAAAATTCAAACAATTTCGAAGCGACTTTTTCGATTGCTTCAGGAGTTGTTCGTTGTGAAACGCCAATCGCCATTACATTCTTCGAAAGAACGAGCTCATCGCCACCTTCCATATTGAATTTATTATAGCGATCAAACCAAACTGGAACTTCACCACCAGGAGTTTTTGCTGCAAATCGTGGGTGATAGCGCATAATATATTCCATAAACAAACTCTCGCGTCGGCGAGCTGGATATCGCATTTTATTAATTGTTAAGCCATTTCCAACTGCAGCTGCTGGGTCACGAGTAAAGTAAAGATTTGGCATTGGGTCGAGCAAAAATGGATAGTCGCTCTTGAAATAATAATTCAAATGAGATTTTTCATCTTCATCAGTTTTAATCTCATCTTTTTTAACACCCGCCATAATTTTTCGAACAAGCTCGAGTGGCTCAAATTCTCCTAAATAACGCATCAAAGCGTGCGTTATATGTCGTTCACCTTGTTTTGAAGCTCGCACAAAATCAGAAATAAATCGCCATTTAATTTCATCATTATAAAGTGATTCTGCTGCTAACTGATCAAGATAAAGAACTTCGACTCCATGATTTCGAAGAGTTTCCGCAAAAGCATCATGCTCAGCTTGTGCAACCTCCAAATATGGAATATCATCAAAAAGAAGCTGCTCCAAATAATCCGGAGTCAACCCTTCGAGTTCTTTTCCTGGTCTGTGCAAAATAACAGTTTTGAGTTTTCCGATTTCACTATTAACTTGAATCGGTTTTTTACCCATATTCCCTCCCTTTATTTTATGTTTATGATTTAATTTTACCATAAAGATTATCTTTTATCAAACAATTTAACTTTATTGACTTTTTATTAGAAAAATTATATAATAATAGCATCTTAGTACATTTTTGGAGGTGAAAATATGGTAAAAATTAGAGTTTCGCACAAATTTCTAAAACGAATAGCCGAATTAGACATTCCAGAAGATTTACTTATCAAAGCTGAAAAAGGCTACTCTTCTGCAATTTATAAAATTTTTAAAATGTATTTTGCCAAATGTAACTATTCGCGCAAAAAAGTTCAAGCCCAAAGTATAATTTTTCAGAGAATTGACTCAAACTTTAAAACCGTAAAAAGTCAATCTTTCGCACATAGATCAGATGATTTATCAGCCTGTGAAAAAGAAAATTGCTCATTTTGTGAGGCTGGAAAATATGAAGAATGCCCGAATAATCGCTACAGATAAAAGCCCTTTCGAAAAGGGTTTTATTTTTTAACTTGTTTTATAGATGAATGCTTTTGGTGGCGAGTGCGAGCTTTTGAATTTTTCATTTTAGCAGTAATTCGATTTACATCATGAATGACCATTTGTGGATAAGGCAAAATAATATCGTTTTCATCAAAAGCTTTCTTAATTTCCCGCCGAAAAATTCCGGCAACATTCCATTGTTTTCCAGCTTTTACCCTTCCTAAACACTTAATTTCCATCGAGGAATCCAAGAATTTATTCACTCGTACGAATACAATTGGCTCAATAATATCTTTTTTCAATTCCGGATCATCAAGCATTTTTAGCCCAACATTATTTATCACCTTTTCCAAAACATCAATATCCGTATCATAAGATACACCAAAAAGTAAGTTAACATTAGCATATTTAAACGAAAGGTTAGTCACTGCCTCACTTGCACCATTTCGAATTGTATGAACTTTTCCATCACCATCACGAACCTGAGTAATTCGCAAAGAAATATTTTCAACTTTTCCCGAAATTAGCCTTCCAGCAACCATAATCTCAATCGTATCTCCAACTCGATATTGATTTTCACCAACGATAAAAAATCCTGCTAAAATATCACGCGTTGTCGTTTGAGCACCAAGACCAACCACGACACCAATTAAACCAGCACCCGTCATTAAAGATGCAACATTAACACCAATTGAGCTAAGAAAGTTTATCGCTGCAGTCATCCAAATAACAATATCAATTGTAGTTTTTGCAATTTTCGAAATTGTTTCATTTCTTTTTAAACGTTCTTCGGAGCGCTTTATTTTTTTAGTTTTCTTACGAACACTAAAAGCGAAATCAATAATTTTGCGCGATAAAAAACTCGCAAAAACTGCAATAAGAATAATCGTGATTGGTTCAAACCAGTCGTAATCTAAAAATCCTGTTATAAATTTTTCGAAACTCTTAAAAATATCCATTACTAGTTATAATTAAAACATAAACACTTTATTTTTTCAATATTCTAATACCACAAAGTTAGAATTGCATCATCAATTTTTCTTGCTTGTTCAATTTGATTATTTTCAGCATAGGAGTCTCGCTTCTTAACTAAAAAATCATGAATATTTTTTTCATCGCCAGAAAGTTCCGATATCTGTTTCTTAATAGAAATCGAACGAGCTTCACCACCATCAGATTTAGTTATTTTTCCCATTAAAACCAAATTATCTATATGCTTCGCTACCGTTGCAACAGATTTATAGCCCATGCCACGAGCAATTTCGCGATATGTTGGGCTATAACCAGATTCTTCAATAAAAACTTCTATAAAATTCAAAAGTTCAACTTGTTTTTTAGTCAAATTAATTGCCATTATCTTCACCTAACAAAATAATTATATCTGAATCTTCTCCTATTTTTGATAATTCTGATGGTAATTTTTCAGCTTTGGTTGAATATTTAGATTCAAGATTTTTAATTGTTGCGGTTTTCGAATCTTCTTTTACATAATAAATTTTAGTTTTAGCATAGTCTCGCTTTGGTGCAGAATCAATATCTTGAATATTAAAGCCTTCCTTCTCAAGTTTTTTCTGTTCTTGAGCAGCTAATCCTGAATAATTCGTACCATTTAAAATTTTAATTTTAGCGTTTTCTTTAATAACCTCACTACCAATTGTATTTTTTGAAATATAAGCTTGAATTTGGCTATAATTATAAGTTCCAGCTTTTGGTAAAACTGCACTAACCGAATTAATTACCCCAGTTGTAAAATAATTTGCAGACTGATCATTTTCATTAACAAGTGGCAAAGAAGTTATAGCTCCAACGTTAAAGTCTTGAGCAATTTCAGCCGCAGTTTTTAGTTCATCTCCACTAAATGAGTGGTGGATATTTTCACCCAAAGATGAAGCGAGTGATAGTAAAGTTATTGGGTTAGTTTTTTGTTCGTTTATCTTAGAAAACGCCGCTTTTAAAATCTTCTGTTGATTTCGTTCACGGTCAAAATTACTTCCACTCAAACCAATTCCACCCTCTGAACCTCGAGCGCGCGAAAAAGCCAATGCCGTTTCGCCATCCATATGATAAGTTTCACCACTCTTATAGTTAATTTTTGTAGCTACATCATAAACTCGGTTCGAGCCATCATAAGCTTCGACTTTAACATCAATTCCACCAACAGAATTAACAGCATCAATTAGGACTTTCCAATTACCATGAACAATATATTGAATATCTAAACCTAAAATTTCTTTTGCTTTTTTAGCTAAAGCATTTTGGCCAGCCTTCTCTGATTCTTCTTCACTTGAGCCGCTATTTTTAGCATCATAATAGCTACAGCCATAGGTTTCATTAAGTTTTCCGGCAGTTGTTCCAAGCCAGCTTCGACAAGTATGTTTAACCCAAAGGTCTCGCGGTAACGAGATGGTATAAATTTTCTTAGTTTCCTGATTGACAGACACGACCATCACAGAATCAGTTAAATTCTCACCATCCCAACCTTTTGGTGAAGTTCCGAAAAGCAAAATATTTGTACGACCATTAGAATCAGCCTTCAACTTCTTTTTTTCGCCAAAAACTGCACCAAAAACATTACCATTCGTTAATTTATACAAGTCTTTGTATGCTCTATACGCAAAATATCCGCCAACGATAATTAAAACCAATAAGATAATAGCAAAAATCCGCCCCAAAATTCGACGTCGCTTAAATTGCTCTAAAGAAAGAGACTCTTTACCTTTTTTCTCACGCTTCAGATTCTTTTTTTCGAGTTTTCGAAGAAGTTTTCGTTGTTTTTTCGAAGCTATTCGTTCTTTCCGTTCATTTTCCTGAACTTCTTCAATTTCTAAATTCTGTAAAGCAGATTCAATATCTTCATTTAAATTTTCTTCTCGATTTTTAGCTTTTTTCGAATGCTCAATTTCCGCTATTCTTGGTTGAACCTGATTGTTCGAAACTGGTTTTTTAGCTAATTTCTCATAACTATTATCACGACTTAAAGAATCGACTCGCCGCCTTGGTGTGAACCCATCTATTGATTGCTGATTTTTTTTCATAAGCTCTTTCAATTATAGCAAATGATACTGCTAAAATCAAATAAATATGTAGTGCATTTGGTAGTCCTGAAAAGAAAAACCATTGAACTAAAAACGCAGTTAAAATTGCCCAAATACACTTCTCTTCTCTAGATTTTAGAAAAATTCCGAATATTATTAGCCCCCAAATAATTAAACCAAAAATACCCAATTCTAATAAGATCGACAAAAATTCATTCTGAACAATTTCTGAACTGTTGGCTATCTGGTGAGTTGAATTTAAAATCGCCGTTCCAGAAGCTCCAGAACCAATTCCAAAGAATACAACAAAAGGGTTCGAAAGCCAAGTTTCTATCGCCAAATCCGACATTTTTGTGCGTTCGTTGGTTGATTTTTCAACATAACCATCGAACATTGCCTTTTTAGGTTTTTCCACAACTTTTCCTGTTGGCTCTTTTGAATTTAAACCATTAATCTCAATTTCTGGCTCTTTAATTTCTTGATTAATCGCTTTTTCAATTTTCGGCAATTTAATTTTTCCCAAACTTATTTGGTTTACGCTTTTCGAAATCGAATCATAAAAACCATCACTCACTCGTGGGTTTAGCTCGGTAAAAATTGCATGAAAAATCATTCCGCCCAAAAAACTCGAAACAATAAACCAGCCAGAAATTAAAAAATTTCGTAAAATTACTTTTTTCGAAAGTTTTTGGTTTACGAAAATCAAAACTAAAACCGCCAATAAAAGTGCAAAAATTGCACCACGCGAAAGTGTTAAATATAAAGCAAAAAGCATAATCCAAACTGCTATTTTTTCTTTTTTTGTGGATTTTTTATTAAAAATTCTACTTATTAAAATTAAAATTGGCGCAAGAAGCATGCTTGCAAAAAATTGTGGTTCAATTGCAAAAACGCTTGGGCGCACAAATCCAAAACCTCGTGCACTGCACCCAGCGCAAAGACCCCAATCCGACCAAGTTCCATAAACAACCTGAATTATTGCAAAGATTGACATTAAAAAAGCACTAAAAATAAAGTTTTTTATAATGCTTTCAAATAATTTTTTATTTTTCGAAAAACTCAAAATCGCCAAAAAATCAAGCCACAAAACTAACCAAACGCCAGAAACTAAAAAACTTCTCAATTGATTTTGCGAACTTAAAATCGTTAAAAAATTCCAAAAAACAAAAAATCCAGTAATTAAAACTGCATTATTTTTAAAAAGAGTTTTGCGGTTTTTAAAAATATTTTTAATGCTAAAGATTGCTAAAATTATAGCATAAATTAGAGCAATTGAAAATTCTAAATTCGCACCAGCTGCTTTTCCAAAATTAAAATTTGGGTAATATGAAAACCAAACCATAAATGGCGCAAAAAATAATATTTTTTCAGCTAAACTAAGTTTTTTAAAATTTTTCATTAAATCCTTTCTTGATTTCTCTTTCGAAATTTTTCTTAAAATTATCTTTCGAAAAACTTTTAGCACTTTCTGAAACTTTTTTAGCGTCAAAATTTAATTTTTCGAATTTTTTAATGGCATTTAAAATTGACTCAGCTGATTGCTCATCAAAAAATACACCATTTTTACCATCTTGGATATAATCTTGCGAACCACCTTTATTGAATGCTAAAATTGGCGTTCCGGTAGCAAGAGCTTCGATCGGTGCAATTCCAAAAGGTTCCAAACTCGGAAAAATAAAACCTTTTGCTTCGCCAACAATCTTCGAAAGCTCTTTTGGGCTATTAACTCTTTGAATAAACTCAATATTTTGTGAGTTTTTTGCAAGGTTTTTCAACTTTTGATGCTCAGCTCCGCCACCAACTAAAATCAACCTTTTGCCATTTTTGATAAAAGCTTCAACCGCTAAATCAAGTTTTTTCCAATTAACTTGGCGAGAAGTTGTAATGTAGTAATTTTTCTTTTTATCTTGAAACTTAAATTCTCTAATTTCTACTGGTGGAAAAACTACAGTTGATTCTCTTTTATAATACTTCGAAATCTCATTTTTAGAATAGTTTGAATTTGCGACCAAAAAATCTGGTTTTTGAGCAAGTTTAAAATCATTTTTTCGGAGTGGATTAACCAATAATTTAAATAAAAATCGAACCAAAAAATTCAACCTACCAAACCCAGGATTTTCAATATAATCATTATACATTCCCCAATAATATTGAATTGGAGGACCTTGTAAATAACTAATATGGAGCTGATTATTCGAAAGATTCAAGCCTTTGCTTTCAGCGCAGCAAATTGAAATAATAACATCAAAATCTTTTAGTTTTTTGCCTAAATTTCGAAAATATAGAATTCGCCCAACTGGTAATATTTTACGCAATTTTGCCGGGAAAATATTTAACCAACCAACCCGAACATCATTTTTCGAAAACCAATCAACTTCTTTTTCTGAATATTGCGATGTAAAAATTGGTGCTTCAGGGAAAATCTCTGAAACCGTAGCAACAACCTTTTCAGCACCACCATAAGTGGTGAGCCAGTCTGTTACAATCGCAACTTTCTTGCCATTTAGCCATTTTGGATTTTGCATTATTTTGCTCCTCTTCGAAAAATTACACTTGCAACAGTTTTAAATAAAATTTGAATATCAAAAATAATTGACCAATTTTGAACATAATAAACATCCAGCCTGCGGCGTTCTTCAAAAGAAATATCACGCCTACCTGAAACCTGAGCCAATCCAGTAACACCAGCTTTTACCGCCAAAATAATATTTTTTCTATTTGATTTGTTAATCTCTTGTGGAATTAAAGCTCGAGGACCAACAAGTGAAATATCGCCACGAACAACATTAAAAAGCTGCGGCAGTTCATCAATAGAAGTTGCACGGATAAATTTTCCAATTTTTGTAATCCTTGGGTCGTTATCAAGCTGATCTCCATTTTTGCGATATTCTTTAGAAAGTTCAGGTTTTCCCATTTTTTCGAAAGCTTGCTCGGGAGTTAAGCCGTCAAATTCAGCCTTTTGTGAGCGAAATTTATAGATATAAAACTCCCGATTGAAGCGTGTTAGACGAACTTGCCTAAAGAAAATTGAATCTTTAGGATTTGTAATCTTCATAATGATCGCCACAATTAACATTATCGGTGAAACTAAAATTAAACCAAAGATTGCTAAAATTAGATCCATTAAACGCTTCCATATTCGACCCATTCCAAATAATTTTGTAATTTTCACATCAATAATTGGAGTTCCCCCAATAACTTCGATTGTGTTAATCTGCGAAAGAAGCCTATCTTGTTGTGGTACAAACATATACTCAAGGTGATTTTCGATCGCATAGTTATAAACATCTTCACTCCTAAGTGTATCGGTTTGAATTAAAATATCAGGATTTGTTTTTAAAGCTGCATCTTTAAAGCTCGCAAAATGTCGAACAGCCGATTTTGTTGGCAAAAATTGACTTTTCGAAACCATTCCAATCACATCATAACCAAAATCAATATTGTCATGAAAAAATTGAGCCAATTCTGTTGAACGAGAATTCGAACCTATAATTAAAACTTTCTGGCGGCCAAAACCACTTCGAATCAAAGCACGGCGAATAAAACGCACTATTTCACGACCAAGAATCATCATTAAGAAATTAATTGGAACAAAGAAAACTGCGATTATTCGAACTGGAAAAACTTCATCACCAGTGAAAAAATCATAAGAGATCATCGCCATAATACTAATTATTGAAACAACTAAAGCTCTACCGTACTCTTTTGGCCGATAAAAAAATACCGAACGATCATAAAGACCAAAGAAATAATTAATGGCCAGCCAAAGTGGCAGGAGAGAAACCGCCAAAAATACAAAATTCCAGATATTTGGTGCAAAATAATACGCACGGGAATCAAGATGAGTTCGTGCAAAATAAGCAAACATAAACGAACTAACAACTGCTAAGGTATCAGATAATACTAAATTGACTTTAAATATAGTTATTTTATCTTTTTTCATTACGGCCATTATACATCTCCAATATAAAATTTAAACCAAACGCAGCGCCTACTATAAAAATAGGTAAATATATAAAAATATATCTTGCTCTACTTTCAAATAAAACCTGATATGCGACTATTAAAAGAGTGAAAAATAGTAAAACTACATGATAGTATTTAAACTTATTGGCTGATTTAAAGATAAAAATTGTAAATAAAATAAGAATAGCTCCCCACACAATAGAAATAAAAACACTAAATAGCCGAAATTTATCACCGCTCCAAGATAGAAAACGCCTAAATTTATGCACTATATTACCTTCAGATAAAAACTGTATGAAATTATTTCTACTAGAACCCTCTCCCCATACTCCGAATGTTCCGTCATTAAAGAAATTTGAAATCTTTAAAATAGCAAATTTAAGCCATCCAAAAGGAAAATTATTTGTCAAACTATCAATAAATATATTTAAACTTACTTTCTCGCGCTCTCTTGCACCTTTAGCGGCAGTATCATCAGCGTATCTTGGGCAATATGATCCAGTATTACATTCATTATAAGGTGGAAGCCCTCGCATAGATCCCATACCTAAATAATGCAAAAATCCAGTTCTTTTTTCGCGGATTTGACTGCTAGAATATTTCGCAAAACCGCTAGAATATACAATTAAAGTATTTAATACAAAAAAAGAAGAAACAGCTCCAATTATAAATAAACCAAAATATTTTGCGATTATTTTAATATTTCGACATCTATTTATGAAAAATAATGAAGATAGTAATATTGATATCATTAATATTAAAGTGGTAGGCTTTATAGCATACCCTAAGTAAGCAAAAATTCCTAATAATATAGTTAAGATTTTTAGTATGCAGCCATTGCCTTTTTTTGCATATAATTCAATAAGTAAAAGAATAAATAATTGAGAAGCTACAAAAAACATACCAACAGTATCCGTATAAAATACCGTAGAATATGGAGAAAAGTTTATTATAGCAATAATAAATGTTGATATAATAGAAAATACAGATTTATTAAATTTAACATATATAATAGCCATTATAAATAATGAAGAAAGAAGAATTAATATATTATTTATAAAAATTAGAAGTATATCTTTATCAATACCCACAAAATTAGCTATACGATATATTATTACTACAAAATAAGTTATAGTTATATTATTATCATATCTCAATAAATAATTATATTCCCAAGCTTTATCGTCTGGATCAGTGTTACCAGTTTTTATATAATTATTAGCTATGGTTTGTATAGCACCAGCATCCCAAGAATGTTGTGTTGATGCAGTAGAAAAGCCAGTTATCATTTGAGAGATCGAAGCAATAAAAATAAAGAATACAAGCAGAGTTTTCTTACTAAATTTTTTAGATAATAAAAAAACCGCCGCGACAAATAAAATCAATACTATTACTACAATCAATACTTTATAAGAATCATATACACTGAATATATTTTTCGAAAGACCAAATATACCAAATATTAAGCTGATAAGAGAAAATAATCTTAATGCCTTAATTACCATATCATCATTATAACACACGCCAATCCAATATTCAATTTCAACACGCTGTATGCTATAATGGTATATATGAAAAATATAGAAGAGACTAAATTATCTATAGTAGTAACAGCCCATAACGAAGGATTGTATCTATATAAAACAATATTATCTATAGAAAAATCTATAGAACTACTACCCGAAATAAGCTATGAAATAATTATAAGTCTAGATAATCCAGATAATGAAACTATAAGAGTTGCTAAATTTTTAAGTAAGAAAAAACAAATCAAAATATTCGAATCATCTTTCGGAAACCCTGCAGATAATAGAAATTTCGCAATTTCAAAAGCGAAAGGATCAATATGCGCGCTTGTAGATGGCGATGATCTAGTGTCTAAGAATTGGTTCAAGAATGGACTAGAAAAGCTGAAAGAAAAAGAAAATTCAATTATTAGGCCTCAAATACATGCGATGTTTGGCGCACGCATGAACTCTCTATCAATATGGCAAATGCGAAATTCTACAAAAAAAAATATAGATTCTATACAGATGTCATATTGGAATCCTTGGACATTAACTTTAATAGCTAAAACGGAGTTGTTAAAAGATACACCATTCAAACCCCAAAAAGGAGGTTTTGGATTTGAGGATTATCTATTTAACTGCGATATTATTTCTAAAAATATACCTATACTTATTGCGCCTGGAACTACTTTCTTCTATCGCCAGCGACCTAACGTCTCAGTATCAACCCAACACAAAAATACAATTCTAGACTATTCAGATCTGTTCGATATAGAATATATTAAGTCAGTCGAAATGCCAACACCTCAAAAAAAGACAAATCCTAGGATTAATATTAAAAAATATTATCGAGCACTATACGATATTGCAAAAAAATCAGAGAATATAAGAAGGGCTATGTCGCCAGTAGCATCAAGAATCCTGAGCAAAAAAAATATGAAAAAGCTCCCTACCTTCTTTATTGAAGATTGGCGAGAAATTAATGCTATAGAAAATCAACTCTACCCCACAAAAGAAAAAATATCACAAGTAGAATTTCATCCGCTGACCTTTAATCCACTAGAAAATGAGTATGGGATCGTATATAAAAAGCTGTGCGAACAGATGTCTGGAAATAATATAGATTATCTATTTTTAGCACCTGCTATGAGTGGAAGGGGCGGAACAGAAAAGTTAATCTCTAATTATATTAAAGCGTTAAAAGAAATTCACCCTAAATGGAATATAGGAATATTATCGACACAGCCATTCAACAAGCCAACTATCGATTTTTTCAGTAATTTAGATGTAGATCTAATAGATTTCGGAAGATTAACGAAAAAAATGGGAGATTACGAAAAAAATATAATATGGTCGCGTCTCCTAATCCAAGCAAAAATTAAAAATCTACACTTAATAAATGATGAGTATTGGTATAGATGGCTATCAGAGCATAAGTCAGTAATCAAAGAAAAAAATATTAAATTAAATGTATCTTTGTTCATGCGTGAATTTACTAGCCAAAAAGATAGAGTACTTTCATTCGCAGATCCTCAATTAGTAGAAGTGTGGGATATAGTTAATTTAGTTTTCACAGATAACCAGGCGGTAATAGATCAGGCCTTAGAAAATAATTTATTCGAAAAGTCTAAGTTTAGAGTTCACTATCAACCACAGACTATAGAAGAAGATAATAATTCGAATAATATAGAATATGGTCAAAAAATTAAAATTCTATGGGCTAGCAGAATAGCACTCCAAAAAAGACCAGATATCCTTAAAAAAATATCTAAAGAGCTCTCGAAAGATTTCGAAATAGATGCATACGGGGTCATTGAAAAGAAACAATATAGTAAAAATTATTTCAAGGACTCTCGAGTTAACTATATGGGAGGATTTAAAGGTATAAATTCTATAGAAACAAGTAACTACGATATATATTTATATACCTCCCAAACAGATGGAGTTCCAAATATATTGTTGGAAGTAGCATCCAAAGGAATGCCAATAGTATCCAGCAACATTGGCGGAATTAGCGAGTTTATAACAGATAAAGAGAGTGGATTGCTAGTAGATATGGAAGATATAGATGGATATGTAAAAGCTATAGAATTCCTAAAAAATAACCCAACACATGCAGAAAAATTTACAGCAAATTTGCGAAAAAAGCTAAAAACGCAGCATTCATGGGAAAGCTTTATAGATAAGATTTCTAAGGATATATAATTAAATATATGAGCAATAATTCGAAATACTTAATAAGTTTTATAGTACCCGTATTCAATACGGGTACTAATATAGAAAACATTGTTAATTCAATACTTAAAGTAAGTAACACAATGGATAATATATTAGAAATTATAGTTGTTGATGACGGATCAGATGATCAAGAAACGCTAGATTCTCTAAAAAATATATCTAAGCTTAATGATGTATCAGTAATAAGACAAAAAAATTCTGGCCCTAGCGCATCTAGAAATATTGGAATATCTAACGCATCTGGAGAATGGATTGGATTTTGTGATTCAGACGATATTATAGATTCCGAATATCTTTTAAACACCGTAAAAACAATAAAAATGAATAATTATAAAAAATCAGATATGCTTGTTTTTGGGTGGAACATAAGGCATGATCAAAATAATAAAAGTACTTATAGACATATTAATTTAGAAAAACAATCCATAACAGGTAAAAATGATATAGCACAAAAAACATTGAAATCTCTAAGTTTAGATGGACGAATGTATAATCTATGGAATAGACTTTATAGAAAAAATATAATCCGTGATAATAATATTAAATTAGATGAAAACCTTAGATTTGGAGAGGATCTAATATTCAACCTAAATTTCTTATTAAAATCAAGCAGGATTGATATACTAGATGTAGCCCCTTATTACACATATATTTCCAATAGTGAAACGAGTATAGTAAAAACTACAAAGCTTAACACTAAATATAGGATAAAAAATGCAAGGGAGCTAGATAAATTTTCGAAAATAGCAAATCAGCACGATAACCCCTATGTTCAACTCGTTAAAGCTAGGTGGCTAATATCTTTCATAATGTCATCTATTCAATGTTCTATCAAGCAAGAAGGATATAAAAAATCTTTAAATAATGTAAAGTGTATTATTGACAATAGAATACTAGCACCAAAATTTATTAAAAAAACACCAGAGATTGGGATAATAAAATATATACTTCTACTTATAGCAACCTTAATACTAAAAAATGCTCTATTAACATTTATTTTGGCTAATATATTGTTGTTTATTAAAAATATTAAATCTCAAAAAAATACGAAATTAGATGAAAAATATTACACACTGAAAAAAATAAGCTAAAAAATAATAATTTTATTTTAATACCACTACTTAAACTCAAGTAGTGGTATTGTTTAAAAACTCTCTATTCCTATTCAATAATATTCTTTCTCACTAAACCATAATCGTTGTCGGTTTTAGTAGTTAAATATTTAAATCTAAAATCACCGCCGTCAAAAGTATTAGCAATGGCTTTAGAATGATCTTTATTTTTTTCATACAGAACTGCAATCAACCTAAAGTCGGTAGAATTAAAGTTGTCTAAAGAAATCCTAATATTAAATACTGAATTATCTGAAGAAACCTTTACATGACCACTATCATATACTCTACCACATCTACCTTCATCTTGAAGAGTATAAGCAATATATAACTCAGCATTACCGTTATACGAATATTCTATATCAGCCTCAAAATATTCACCATGATGAATAATTGGTTTATTCCCAACAATTTTAATTGAGGAAGAATTACCATCAGTAGTAGAATTATGAATATTGCGCGAATTAAGCATGTCTAGGTTGGAAGCTATATACTTCTCAGCAACCTTTTCAACATCACCAGATTCACTTATCATACCATCTGCAATAAAAATAGCATTATTGCAATATTTTTTAACATCCGCCATTGAATGTGTAACCAAGATAACAGTTTTAGTTTTATCTTTCTTAATATTTTCGAAAAAATCATTACATTTACGCTGAAAAGCTTCATCACCAACTGCTAAAACTTCATCCAACACTAAAATATCACCTTGAGCTTTAATCGCAATCGAAAAAGCCAAACGAACTTGCATTCCGCTAGAATAATTCTTTAATTTCTGATCCATAAATTCTTCAAGCTCAGCAAATTCCACAATTTCATTATACATTGCAGAAATTTCTTCTTTCGAAAATCCAAGAAGTGCACCATTCAAATAGATGTTTTCACGGCCAGTAAGCTCCGGATTAAACCCAACACCAAGTTCAATAAATGGAACTAAAGTTCCGTCAACTTTTACCGTACCATTCTCTGGCGTATAAATTTGCGAAATAATTTTAAGTAATGTAGATTTCCCTGAACCATTTCGCCCAACAATACCATAAAAATCACCTTTTTTGACCTTGAATGAAATATCTTTAAGAACTTTTTGTTCTTTATAGCCTTTAATTCCCTTAGTCCAGTTTACAAAAGCCTGTTTAATACCACTCGCCTGTTCTGTTGGTAAACGAAAACTTTTTGAAACATTTTTTACTTCTAAAGCGTATTTTCCCATTACATAATCTCCGCAAATTTTTTCGAATTTTTATTAAAATACCATAGACCAAAAACTACTAATAAAGTCGTGATCAAAATCGGAATTAACGCAAACCAGTAATTTTCGAAAAGTGTCCAGAAAGTTGGTGTTTCATGAGCGATCAAATTGTGACGAATATCTTGAATCGCAAGCGCAATCGGGTTAAGCATCATGATTTTCGCAATCGAAACTCCAAAAATTGAAACTTTTGTAACCATTGAAATTGGATACATAATTGGCATTGAATAGACTAAAATCTGCATAAAGACTTCCCAGATATGCGAAATATCACGGAATTTAACATAAAGAGTTGATAAAATTAACGCTAAACCAAAAGCTGTAGCAAAAAGAATTATAATGTTAAATGGCAAAATTAAAACAGACCATTGGAATTTTACACCAGCAAAAATTGCAAAAGCTAAAACCACCAAAAGATTAATTGAAAGTGAAATTAAAGCGCTCACCATGGAAGAAATAATCACGATATATTTTGGAAAATTAATTTTTCGCATCAAATCACCACGAGCAACAATTGAATTCATCCCTAAAGTAACTGCTTCGGTAAAAAATCCCCAAAGAGAGAGACCAAGAAGTAGAGTTATTGCATAGTTTGGAATTGAAGAATCAGTAATTCGCAAGAATTTTACAAATATAAAATACATCACCACAAAAATCATAAGCGGTTTAAGAACCGACCATAAAATTCCTAAAGCTGAGCCTTGGTATCTTAACTTAAAATCTGTTTTAACGAGTTCCGCAAGTAAAACCCGATTCCTCTTTTCAAAAAATCCTATTTTAATCATTATGCTTTTAATTATATCATATATCGCCTAACACTCCAACACTAAACTGTTTTTAACACCTGAAAACTAGCTAACTTTCTAGATTATTTTCAATAAGAAAAAACAGCATCTCTGCTGTTTTAACTGCTATTTATCTATTTTAATATATATTTATCACCAACGCCCGTAATTAATCCTCTTTCAAAATACTGAGTCCATTTGCCATTATTCCATGCTTCATTCCTTAACGGCAAGCCGAGTTTATCTTTTTGTTTATCACTTAATGAATTATAAAATTTAAATACATCACCCTGAATTTCCCAATATCCTAAATTATCGTTTCCTATAATATCACCCCTCTCGTAGTGTTGTATCTTATAACCTTTTTCTTCAATAACGTCACTAATAGGAAATCCTAACGTACCTTTTTCATTACCAATCTTATTCCAACGTTCGCGTATTTTACCATAACTTTCATGATATCCAGATTTTGGACTACCTATGATAAAACCATTTTGATATTTTTGGAACCATCCACCTTGAACAGTTGAAAATTCTTGTGTTATAGGTAATCCCATCTTACCATGTTCATAACCTAATTGAGCATACTTCTCTCTAATTAAACCAATGCTTTCCCAATATCCAGTACTATCGCTTCCAATTATGAAACCATTCTGATATTTTTGCGCATGACCATTATTAATAGTGTTAAAATATCCAGATAGTGGTAGTCCCATCTTACCATGTTCATACCCTAGCTCAGAATATCTTTGTCTAATTTTACCATAGTTTTCCCAATATCCAGTACTATCGCTTCCAATTATGAAACCATTTTTAAACCTTTGGAATATTGATTTATCGGTCTTGAAAAATTCAGAATCTACATCACCAAGATATCCTTTTTCACCACCTAGCTCAATGTATCTTTCATATATTCCACTATGTATTCTTTTACTTTCAAGAGTTGAACCAAATAGCTGGTTAAAGAACATAAAGAAATTACGATTTCCATAAGCTCCACAATGTGAAGTCCCCGGATAATTTGCTAGCGCTGAATCATTCGGAACATACGGCGTATAAATATATAAACTTAAAGTTGCAACATTCTCAATATTAACACGTTTTGTACCACAAGCTGGATTTGGTGAATATTGAATATTATTCCATCCAAGCTTCAGCGAATAACCACCATCTTTATGATGGTCTTTATAATATTTTAACTGCCAAGCTGCCAAAGTCATTTGTTTATAAAAACCAGCTTTCGAATCCGCACAAGCCGCAGAAAATCCAGGGTCAGAATCTGGGCAAGCATAGCCCATCGCATATTTATATTGAGTTTTTACTGGCCAATTATCATCTAGTAAATTGAGAGATTCTTTCTTTAGTAAAACCAACAAAACTTGCGGATTAATTCCATATTTCTGAGCCGCGTCATAAATAATCTGTGCCGCCGAGATTCCGCCTTCGAAAGATCCGCCACCTTTTTCGAAAGAAGTTTCGCCAGTATTTGGGTTTTCGTGATAATTATTTATACATACATATGGAGGTTTATGCCAATAATTTGAATTTTGCGCAGCAGCAAATTGAGCAGCGGTTCTGCCGTCATTTTTTCCAGAAGGACCAG
Organism: uncultured Saccharimonas sp. (SeqCode); assembly: GCA_963518805.1. Lineage (GTDB taxonomy): Bacteria > Patescibacteriota > Saccharimonadia > Saccharimonadales > Saccharimonadaceae > Nanogingivalis. The sequence goes on from CAUQKG010000002.1 coordinate 158,414, forward strand.
TACCCCAAGTATCGCAACTACCAATTTGTTTGTTTAAAAAGCTTTGGATTTGCTGCACATTCATTGCATCTTTATTATAAAAAATACTGTCGTCAATAATTCGGCCAGGATTGAAATCAGTTGCTTTAACAGCGTTAGAAAGATTTCTAAGTACAGCTAAAGCACTAAAAACAATAATCGCCACAACTGGCACACCAATTAAAATTGACTTTTTAAATTTTCTACTTCTCGATTGTAAAACTTTGAGCATCCGACCTTCCTTCTTGCTTTTGTTTTGAATTTTTATAAGTTGTTATTGCTGTCCATTTTCCAGTTTTAAATTCACTATCACTAATTTTTTTCGAAACTGCCTTACAATATTTGTTATTTGGGCTCTCTAAAATTTCGGTTGAAAGTTCAATTTTAGTTCCATCAGAATGCGTTAGAGTATATGAACATTTACCATTTCCGTCGTCATAAAGAAGCCCTGAAATCTGCCCGGCCACACGAACCGCGCCATCTTCAACTTGCACAGTTGTATAAGTTGGAAAATTTGTATATCCCGAGGATTCAACAGTTCCTTCAGCACGATCAGTATTATTATTTTTAGTTTTCGAATTAATGATTTCTTTCGCAGCTTCTTGCTTTTTAGTTTCTTCAGGTTTTTTCGAATCTTCTTTTTTTTCTTCAACTTTTGAAGTATTTTCTTCTTTTTTCTCATTATTTTTTTGAGAATTTAAATTTACCCACCAGAAAATTCCACCAGCACCAGCGACCAGCAAAATTACAAATGCAGCAAAAATAATAGTTTTAGTTTTTTTAGTATTTTGTGTGTTTATTTTCATTTTATTTCTCCTGAACCAATTTTAGCATAAGCCAAATAAAATTTCAACATTTTGGTTATATTTTTTGGTGATTTTGTGCTATAATATAATTACTATGAAGAAACTCATCACAATCATGATTCCAGCTTATAATGAAGAAAAAGCTCTACCAAAACTTTTCGAAAGGCTCAACCTTTTAGCAAAAAATACTTCAAAATATGATTTTGAATTTCTTTTTATTAATGACGGTTCAAAAGATAAAACAATGGAAATTATTAGAAGTGAAAGTCAAAAAGATTCGCGAATTTCCTACATTAATTTAAGCCGAAATTTTGGAAAAGAAAATGCAATGCTGGCAGGTTTTGATTATGCAAAAGGAGACGCGTTAGTGATTATTGATGCAGATTTGCAGGATCCACCAGAGTTAATTCCTGCAATGATCAACCTTTGGGAAGAAGGTTTTGATGACGTTTATGCTAAACGTGAATCTCGTGATGGTGAAACTTGGCTTAAAAAGCAAACTTCGAAATGGTTTTACAGCATACTTGATAAAATTTCACAAATTGAAATTCAACGCGACACTGGCGATTTTCGACTTCTCGACCGCCGTGCAGTCGAAGCCCTAAAAACTCTCCGCGAAACCAACCGTTACACCAAAGGAATGTTCTCTTGGGTTGGTTTTCGAAAGAAAGAAATTACTTATAAACGTGATGCACGTGTAGCTGGCGAAACAAAATGGAATTATGTAAAACTTTTCAATCTAGCAGTTGAAGGAATCACCAGCTTTACTGTCGCACCACTTCGCATTGCTACAATTACAGGATTTTTCATCTCAATTGCTGCATTTTTATGGATCGCTTTTTTACTAATTCGCCCACTTTTCGGCGTTCCAACTGGTGACGGTTATACTTCAATTATGTCAGTAATTCTTTTTCTTGGTGGAATTCAGCTCCTCTCAATTGGAATTTTAGGCGAATATATTGGTCGAATTTTCATCGAAAGCAAAAATCGCCCTGTTTATCTAGCGCAAGAAATCAAGGAATTCAACCATGAAAAATCTACTAAAAAAGCTAAAAAATAGCCAAGAATTTTGGTTTGCAGCAATTGGTGGGTTGAATACAATTCTAGATTTTGTAATTCTTTTTGGGCTAACTTCTCTTGGAATTAGCTCTTTAATTGCGAACATTTTCTCAACTGGAATTACTTTTATAAATAGCTTTGGCTTAAATAAAAAAATCACTTTTAAATCAGTTTCAAAAAGCAAAAAAGAACTTGCTCGAGAAATGGCACTTTTTATTATTGTAACACTTTTTGGACTTTGGATCATTCAAGGCGTGATAATTTTTCTAACTTTACCATTTTTCGAAAGTATTTTAAAAAATCTAAAGATATCGCTTTTAATCTCAAAGCTTATCGCTACTGTCTTCAGCTTAATCTGGAACTTCATACTTTATAAAAAAGTTGTCTTCAATAAAAATTAAACATATTTTTATTTACCAAAGAAATTTATAACCAATTTGGAAGCTATTTTAAACTAAAAACAAAGGTTAATCCAAAACAAAATAAGTCTTCAAAAGACTTATTTTTTCGAAATAATTAATTGTCGTTCGCGACCTTCACCTTCAGAATGTGTTTCAATATCTGAATAATCTTGAGCTAATTTATGAACAGTGAAGCGGTCAGTTGGATTCAAATTTAATCGATAAGGCTCACCAGTTTTTCGAACTTGTTCAATCCATTTTTCAGCTTTTTCAGTAATTTTTTGAGCTCGTTGTTTTTTATAATCTGCAACATCAATATTTACACGGTGAATTTCAGCATTTTTAGCCTCAAGCGCTCGTGAAATTAAAAATTGTAATGAACGCAAATTTCCAGAATCACGACCAATAAATAAAGAGTTTAGCTCGCTTGAAGGAACTGAAAGCTGAATAATCTCATCATCAGCAGTCGAATGAACCGCCAAATTGACTCCAAAAAAGCTCAAAATATCTTCCAAAAACTTTTGTGCAAAAACAATTGATTCTTCTCGATTCATATTACCTCCGTTTTCCATCTTTCGCTTTAATTCTTCGAATATTCGTTCCGACTTTTTCTTTCGAATTTTTCTTTATCGGCTTAGATGGTGTATTTTTTACAATGATTGCTTCTTTAGCATTTTTAAGCTTATTTTTTGGAGATTCCTGAGCAATTTCTTCCATCTCTTTTGAATCAATTGAGAAAATATATTTTTGCTGAATAATTTGAATAATATTCGAAATTAAGTAATAGAAAATCAAAGCGCCATAAAGCCCCATCATAAGAAAGAACAAAATTACTGGGAGAATTAAATTCATATTAGAATTTACCGCAGCGTTAAGTTCTGCCTGATTTGGCTCTTTTCCTTCTGCTGCCTCCTTAAAAATATCACGAACCCGCCGGTTACCATTTTTCGGCTGAGTCTGCCGAACCATATACCACTGCGAAAGTGTTAGTCCAACTAAAATCACCATCATAAAACCGCTCGAAAGGTCATTCAAAGGCACAGCCGTATCTGTTAAGTCGATAATTCCAAGGAATTTTGGTTCAAGTTTTTTGCTTGAAATAACATCACTCACGCGACTCATTTGCGCAACTGGCTGATACACCCATTTCGAAATTTGATCAGGCGTATTCACTACGATTCGCATCACACTAAAGAAAGTTAACAGAATTGGCAGCTGAATAAATAACGCCAGCATCGAACGAAATGGCTTGAAATTATGACGGCGATAAAGTTCCATCATCTGTAAAGTTTCAGCTTGTTTATTACCTTTCGAATTTTTGCGAATTTTTTGCAATTCTGGCTGAAGCTCTCGCATAACTTTTGATTGATGAAGCTGACTCTTTGTAAGTGGCCACATCAAAAATCGCACAATTAAAGTGAAGACAATAATTGTGAAGCCAAAATCACCAATAAAGTTATAAATTACCAATAATAGGTTCAAAATTGGCTGAGTAATAAATAATTCAAACAAGTTCATATCTATTATTATACTACTTTCTACTACTTATTACAATAAAAATCAGCCTCTTTAAAGATGTCAATTATGGTTTCTTTAAGTTCTTCATGCGGAATATCTTTTATGCTTTTATGAAAAATCATCACTACAACATCAAAAGTGCCATCAATTTTTGGTAGTTCATGGCGAATAATTTCATAAACTCGCCGGCGGATTCGATTTCGACCAACCGCACTCTTTAAAACCTTTTTCGAAACTACAACCGCAAAACGTGAATCTTTACGGTGCGGATTTTGCGCAAATTTCACGGTAATTTTTTGTGTACGAACTGAAGTTCCGTTTGAATAAACATAACGCAAGCTACCATGACCATGAAATCTATTTTTATAAGCTAACATAACTGTTTATATTTTAGCATTTTTAAAGTAATTTAGCAAATTAAAACGAGCTCACAGCAAGCCCGTTTTAAAAATTTATTATAAATTAACAATAACTTTTTTATTCGACCAGAATGATGGTTGATAATGGAGTTTTAGTGAAGAACCAGCAGGAACTTCGAAAATCATAGAACCACTCTTTTTACCACCTTTCACTAAATCACCAGAGCCAAGACTATCTGGTAGGCTATAAGTTTGCCCATTAGCACTTTCAGCGGCTCCGTTAGAATCTTCAGCCTTAAATTCAAAAACATTATAATTCATCTCAGTTTCAGATTTATTTTCAATCTTTACTGAAACTTTTACATATTCTTTACCATCTTTTGGTTTTAGATAAGTATTTCCAGAATTCCAGTTTCGCTCAACCTTTTCAACAGTTAATTCTTTTCCATCAAAAGCAATTATATCGCCGACCTTAAATTCAGTTTTTTCTTCTTTCTTGGGTTCGTTATTTTGGACTTGAGATGATCCATTTGATCCAGAGTTTTTATTTTCGCCAACTTTTTCAGCCTGTTTAGATTGGCTACCAATAAGCACGGCGAATACAACCACAACAATCCAAAACCAAGCTTTTTTATAGAATGGTTTCCCTGATTTAGTTTTCGCCAACCGTTTTTCATCCTTAGATTCTGTAGCTAGCTTTTCTTCTTTCATTAGAACTCCTTTTATAAAATTTTAATTATTATGTAATAATTTTACGGCGCGGCGCGTGGTGTGTGGGTGCGGGGGGTGGGTGGGGTGTGTGGGGGGGGGGGGGCGGGGGGGGGGTGTG
>CAUQKG010000003.1:0-126817 GCA_963518805.1 uncultured Saccharimonas sp. (SeqCode)
CTTTTATAAAATTTTAATTATTATTTAATAATTTTACCCCCCCCCCCCGATATGCTTTGTCAATAGCAAAAAATAAAAAATAGCACAGAATCTTAAATGAATTCTGTACTACTTTTTTGTTGAGTCTAATCAATTTTCGCAACATTGAGAAGCAGAGAGCTAGTCAAAACAGACAAAGAACTAAGGGCCATGGCAAGACCTGCTAGTTCTGGATTGAGGGTCAATCCCAGTCCTACAAAGACTCCAGCAGCAATTGGAAGCCCAAGGATATTGTAGATAGAGGCCCAGAAGAGATTGAGTAAGATCCTGCGGAAGGTCTTTTGACTCATGTCAAAGGCGCGCACAACGCCAAGCAAATCATTTTGCGTGAGCACGATGCCACCGGACTCGATCGCAATATCCGTTCCAGATCCCATAGTGATCCCGACATCGGCAATCGAAAGAGCTGGAGCATCATTGATCCCATCTCCAACAAACGCGACCTTGCTAGCTTCTTGCAGTTTTTGAATGGCGCCGGCCTTTTCTTGAGGAAGGACATCAGCAATGACGGTGTCAATTCCCACTTGCTTAGCAATAGCTTGGGCCACCCGTTCATTATCACCCGTTAACATGACCGTTTTCAAGCCCCGTTCTTTGAGCTTTTTGATCGCTTCTTTTGAGCTGGCCTTTGGAGCATCTTGAATGGCAATCAAGCCAATCACTTGCCCATCCACAGACAAACTGATGACTGTTTTGGCCTGCTCTTGCAAGTCTACCATCCGTTTTTCAAGCTCCGGATCCATCGCTGTCCCATCATGAAGTTTGCCATTTCCCAAGGTCACCAACTGCTGGTCAATCTGACCTTGGACTCCTTTTCCTTCGATCGCTTGGAAGTTTTCCACAGGGGATAGCACCAAACCTTTTTCTTCTGCTTGTGATAACACCGCTTGGGCTAGTGGGTGTTCTGAAAAAGTTTCAAGACTAGCAGCCAGTGTCAGGACACGCGCTTCATCTCCTACCACATCAGTTACAAGTGGTTGGCCAATGGTAATAGTCCCTGTCTTATCAAACACAACGGTTTGAATCTTTTGCACTTCTTGAAGAACTGTTCCATTTTTAATCAGAACCCCCATCTTAGCACTACGGCCGGTTCCGACCATCAGGGCTGTTGGAGTTGCTAAACCAAGGGCACAAGGACAGGCAATAATGAGGACAGATACTGCATAGAGCATGGCCTCTTGAAGCGATGCTCCCAAAAGCACGGACCAAACCCAGAAAGTCGCAATGGCCAAAATCGTCACCACTGGAACAAAGATACCTGAAATCTTATCCGTCAAATCTTGAATGGGAGCACGACTGGATTGGGCCATTTTGACAAAGTCCACAATTTGAGATAAGAGGGTCTCACTACCGACTTTTTCAGCCTTAAAGAGAATGGTCCCATTGCTGTTGATAGTGGAGCCGATAACTGCATCACCAACTGATTTTTCCACAGGCAAGCTTTCACCTGTCACCATCGACTCATCAATGGTCGTACTTCCTTCTACAATCGTCCCATCAACCGCAATCTTTTCCCCAGGACGGACCCGAATCAAGTCATCAATTTGGATATCTTCTGCCGCCACTTCGACATAGTTCCCATCACGGAGAACTTGAGCCGTTTTTGCCTGCAAATCCAACAACTTTTCCACAGCCTCGGAGGCATTGTTACGCATCCGTTCTTCAAAGATTTGCCCTAAGAGGATAAAGAAGATGATAAAACCCGCAGCCTCAAAGTATACTGGCTGACCAGTAAAAAGGGCAAATACACTATAGACATAGGCTACCAGGGTTCCAAGAGCTACCAAGGTATCCATATTGGAATGGTGCTTCTTAAATGAGGCCCAGGCACTCTTGATAAAAGGTACTCCTGCTACCAACATGATCGGTGTTGTCGCTAGAAAAGTCCCCCAGCGACTGACTGGATGGGAGACAAATCCTGCCCACATCCCAATCATCAAGATCAATAAAGGAAGGGTAAAGATACTAGTAATCCAAAAGCGACCCAGTAAACTTAAGACACGACGGCGTTTTTCCACAACCGTGTAGGAACCCTTTTGCATCTTCATTCCACATGAAAACTCAAAGTCCCCTGTTTCTGTCGGGGTAAAGGATATCACCTTATCCACACCGACTTCCAAAGGCTCTAAAATCCCCTGATCTTCAAACAAAATTTCCTTGTAACAGCCGGAAGGATTGACCCGATGGAAGGTGATTTCAGCAGGGATCCCTTTTTGAAGTTGAAATTCTTTGGGACTATAGCCCTTTTCTGCTGTAATACGGATCTTTTGCACTCCGTTTTCCACAACTGCTTTTTGTTTTTCTACCATACCTACTCCTTTATTCCACAATCATGTGGCCATGCATCATGTTCATTCCACATGAATATCCATATTCGCCCGCTTTTTCTGGCGTAATTTCAATGACATGTTTTTCACCTAAAGGCAAATCTTCATGAACGCCAAAATCTGGAAAGATCACTTGATCCAGACATGAAGATGAATCCTTGCGATTAAAGATGATCCGGGCTGGAACATTCTTTTTCAGGACAATGGTTTCAGGCGAATAGCCCCCCATGACTTCGACTTCAATTTCTTGATAACCTGATTTCTGACGAGCGTGGCCGCTTACCTTTTCATGCTCAGCAAAGAACCACCAAGCAATAAAAGCAACCACAAGTAAACAAACAATACTAATTAATAATCCAAACATGGAATTTCCTTCTTTCTATTACATACAATTGCAAGGGACTGTTACACCCTAGTCTCGTTTAAGCATCACAGTAAAAGCTTCACTCGGAATTTCAACATTTCCAAATTTCTTCATTCGCTTTTTACCACGTTTTTGTTTGGCGAGCAATTTCTTCTTTCGAGAAACATCACCACCGTAAAGATAACCAGTCACATCTTTTCGATAAGCTGAAATATTCTCGCGCGCAATGAATTTCCCGCCGATTGCCGCCTGAATCGCCACTTGGAAATTCTGCCGCGGAATTACTTCTTTTAATTTTGCAGTAATTTCACGACCCATTCGCACACTTTCTGAACGATGACACATCACCGAAAGCGCATCAACCATTTCGCCCGCAACATAAAAATCCACACGCACTAAATCTTCTACCAAATAATCCCAAAGTTCATAATTAAATGATCCATAGCCAGATGTAACACTTTTCAATTGATCATAAAAATCGGTCAACAGGTTAGCGAGTGGTGCTTCGAAAGAAACCAAAACACGCTCATCAATATAGCTTAAATTCTTTTGTAGGCCACGTTTCGAAACAATCAGCTGAATTACGGCACCAACATAATCTTTCGGCACTACAATTTCACCTTTAATCCATGGCTCACGAATTTCAGAAATTTTTGTTTGATCAGGTAAATCAGCAGCACTTTTGATATCTAATTCCTCGCCCGTTGTTAAAATCACGTGATAGTCAGTTGAAGGATTAGTTACTACCAAATCTAAATCATATTCGCGCTCCAAACGCTCGCGAACAATATCCATATGAAGAAGACCAAGAAAGCCAATTCGCACGCCAAAACCTAAAACCGGTGAATTCTCTGGTTCAAATTGAAGTGCAGAATCACTTAAGCTTAATTTTTCAACCGCATCTTTCAAATCTTGATAATCTTCATTTGAAACTGGAAAAAACCCAGCATAAACAAACGGCTGAACATTTTGATAACCAGGTAGAGGCTCGCTAGCAGGATATTTAGAAAGAGTTACAGTATCGCCAACTTTTGCCTCACGGGTAGTTTTTAAGTTAGTCACAATGTAGCCAATCTCGCCCGCACTCATTTTATCGTATGGTGTCATTTTTGGCTGAAGCTTACCAATTTCTAGCGCTAAACCTTTCGAATCTGTCGCCATCATTTTAATTTCTTCACCTTTTTTTAGCTCACCCGAAAAAATACGCACGTATAAAATTACACCGCGGTAATCATCATAATAACTATCAAAAATTAAAGCTTTTAGTGGTTTCATTAAATCTCCTTTGGTGCAGGAATTTTCTCAATCACCGCATTTAAAACTTCTTCAACACCCATTCCTGTTTTGGCTGAAATATGTAAAATTTCGCTTTCATCACAACCCAAAAGGTTGATAACTTCTTTCGAAACTCGTGGAATATCAGCTGCGGGCAAATCAATTTTATTCAAAACTGGAATAATTTTCAAATCGGCCGCCATTGCAAGATAAACATTAGCTAAAGTTTGCGCTTGAATCCCTTGCGAAGCATCAACCACTAAAATTGCGCCTTCGCAAGCTTGAAGAGAACGTGAAACTTCATAGGAAAAATCCACATGCCCAGGAGTATCAATTAGATTTAATTCTATTCCCTGCCAATTCATTGTTACAGGTGCAAGTTTAATTGTAATTCCTTTTTCGCGCTCCAAATCCATTGAGTCTAAAAGCTGCGACTTCATATCACGCTTTTGAACAGTACCAGTAATTTCCATCATTCGGTCAGCTAAGGTCGACTTGCCGTGATCAATATGAGCAATAATACAAAAATTTCTAATCTTTTCTAAATTCATAAACTTTCTATATTCTAACAGATTCTTAAAGTTTAGGCAAATTATTTAATCTTAACCTGCACAAAAATTATCTTTTTAATTTGCGAAATAATCGGCTCAGCTTCTTCAAGTTTTAATAATTTCGCAACCAAGACATAAGTTGTTGAACTTACTAATCCGATAAATATAAATTTTGGAAAGGTTGAGAAGAATCGTAAATCAGAGCCAAGTAAAGGCATTCTCGCCACCAATAAATAGCAAATTGAACCAGCTGCAGCACTAGCAATCACCATTCGAAAAATCCCTGAAAGAAATTGCGCGTCAAAAAGTCCATTGATTCTTTTTCGCATCAAAAATAGTAAAATTACAATTTCAAGAACTGCGCCAATCGCCTGCGCCCAAGCTAATCCATAAGCACCAAATTTAAAAATTAAGCTGAAAATTATCGCCAAAACAATATTCAAACCAATTGCAACCAACGAGATATAAAATGGTGTTTTTGTATCTTCCATTGCGTAAAAACTCCTTGCTGCAATATGATAAATTGAACGTGCAAAAATCGAAAGAACAAGAACGCCCAAAAGCCCAGCAATCAAATCATCACCACCGTTTTTAATAAAACTAACGATATAGCCACGCAAAAAGAAGAACAAAACCGAAACTGGCAAAGCTAAGAAAATAATCATTCGAAGAGCCGATTGTAGATCTTTTCGAAAGAGATCTTTTCGGCCGATTGCTAATCTTTCAGTTAAATTTGGGAAAAAAGCAGTAGAAATCGCCACACCAATTAAGTTTACCGGCATCATTTGAAGAGTTAAACTTTGCGAATAAGCACGAACTGTTCCCGAACCCATTCGGCTTGCCATATTTGTTTCAACAATTGAATTTACGTAGTCTAAACCTTGATCCATTGAACGTGTTGGTAGGAGCTTCATCACCTGCTGAAATCCTTTATTTTTCCAGAAAATTCGAAATTGATATTTAAAATCAACACCAATCAAACCAGCCGCTGCAATCAAAAGCTGCAAAACCGATCCAAAAGTAACACCGATCGCCACACCCATAATTCCGCCTTCAAAAATTTGAATACCAAAAATATTAATTCCATTCGTAAAAAACACTGTTCCGATAATAATTCCAATGTTATAAATTGCAGGCGCAAGAGCCGAAAAAGTAAATCTTCCAATTGCTTGCTGAACACTTGTCAAAACTGTTGCAATCGCAAAAAGAAATGGGTTAATTGCAATCACACGCATCATTGATATAGCCAAAGAACGTGAAGATTCACTCAACCCTGGGCCAACAATATATTTAACTAAAGGTTCTGCGAAAATAATAATTAAAACAGATGTCACTAAAGTTAAAAGTGCCAACAAATTCAAAACACTCGAACTTAATTCCCAAGCAGATTTTTTATTTCGATTTGCCATTCGCTGGTTAAAAACTGGAATAAACGTTACACTTAAAGCTCCCGAAACCAAAATAAAAAACATAAAATCAGGAATCGTAAAAGCTACCGTGTAAGCATCAATTCCATCTGGGTAAGAATCTAAATAATATGAATTTAAAAGCCTGTCTCGCAAAAAGCCTAACAAGCTCGACAAAAGCGTCGAGCTCGCAAGAACGATTGCTGCAAATTTTACTGTTAATCTTGAGTTAGCTTTCGAAACAATTGATCTAACTTTTGATTTCATAACTAATCGTGAAGTTTTGCTTCCTTAGGCAATTTAGCATTTTTTAAAATTTCAGCAACTTCTTTTTCATCAAGAGTTTCTTTTTCAAGAAGTGCATCTGTTAATTCTTTGAGCGGTTTTTTATTCGCTTTAAGAATTGTAGCAGCACGCTCAACAGCCTCTTTAATTAATTTAGCGATTTCTGCATCAATTTTTTCAGCGGTTTTTTCAGAATATGGTCGCTCGCGAGTCATTTTATCAAAGAACATTCCCGAATTTTCTTCATGAAAAACTTGATCAAGTAAATCTTCACCCATGCCAAATTCAATCACCATATTCCTAGCAATATCAGTTGCATTTCGAAGGTCACTTGATGCTCCAGTTGAAATTCCAGCTTCACCATAAACTAACATCTCTGCTTGACGTCCACCCATTGCGCGCGCCAAGATATCTTTATATTCGAAAATATTTGTATAGCTTCGATCTTCTGGCGGTAAAAACCATGTTACACCACCAGTTCCACCACGCGGAATAATTGTGACTTTATGAACTGGATCTGAATCTGGCAAAACATGTCCAACAACAGCGTGACCAGCTTCATGCCAAGCGGTAGTTTCACGCTCTAAATCGCTCATCACTTTTGATTTTCGTTCTGGGCCAATCGCCACTTTTTCGAAAGCTTCAGTTAAATCTTCATTAGTAATTACTTCGCGGTTGTTTCGTGCTGCTAAAATAGCTGCTTCGTTCGCAATATTCGCAAGGTCGGCACCAGCAGAACCGGCAGTTTTCTTTGCTAATGCGTTCAAATCAACAGATTCATCAACTTTTTTATTCTTAAAATGAACCTCTAAAATTGCTAAACGATCTTTTCTTTCAGGAAGAGAAATTTCTACACGGCGATCAAATCGGCCAGGTCGAAGAAGGGCTGGGTCGAGTACATCAGCACGGTTGGTTGCAGCCAAAACAATAACACCAGTATCTTTTTCGAAACCATCCATTTCAACCAAAATTTGGTTCAAGGTTTGTTCACGTTCATCATGACCTCCACCCATTCCAGAGCCACGTTTTCGGCCAACCGCATCAATTTCATCAATAAAGATGATCGCTGGAGCATTCTTTTTTGCTTTCGAAAACAAATCTCGCACACGTGAAGCACCAACACCAACAAACATTTCCATAAATTCTGAACCCGAAATTGAGAAAAATGGAACTTTCGCCTCACCCGCAACAGCACGAGCCAACATTGTTTTACCAGTTCCTGGGTTTCCAACCATTAAAACACCGCTTGGGATTTTTGCACCCATTTTTTGATATTTTTTAGGATCTTTCAAGAAATCAACAACTTCATATAAATCTTGTTTAGCGTTTTCATTTCCAGCAATATCTTCAAATTTAATCTTCTTTTTATCTTCACCGTAAAGCTTTGCTCGAGATTTACCGAAATTCATCGCTTGCGAATTTTGGCCAGTTGCCGAACGCATAATTAGCATAAAGAAAGCTACAATCGCAATAATTGGTACAATCATAACTGTTAAATTCCAAATTATCTCCGAAGAGTTATCAACTGGCATTACATTAACAGTAGCCTTTCCTTTTTCAAGCCCTTGCTCGTAAATTGTTCCACTTTCTTTAACTGATTTTTCGCTAGCTCTCTTCTCGCCTTTTCTAGTAATCCTTACATCATTTCCCTGAATTTCTAGTTTCGAAATCTCACCTTTATTAGCGCGCAAGATCACATCTGAAATAGCAACTTCTTTTAATTTATTTGAAAAAATATTTTGGCTCACCCAAATTCCACCAAAAATAGCTATAATTACCACCCAAAAAATAACATTTAGAGATAGCTTCTTAAAATTATTGTTTTTCTTATCTTTCATCATCTTCCTTTCCGGTCATTCAACTCTTACTATTTTAACAAATTTTTAAAGAGTTTTCAACCGAAAAAGAGGCTCTAATGAACCTCATAAATTATTCACCCCTAATTTGAGCCAAAAATTCATTAATACAGAATCCAACTCGGCCTAAGGTGTATATTCTCGCGGCTAGCGCTTTTAGCTTATTGCCACGAGAATTAAACTTTTCAACGACTTTCCTACCTAAAATTTTAGCATAGGGATAGCTAGCGTATGCCATAACCCTCAAGCTATGGAACTCAGCATTTAATTGCCAAGTTTCAGCTTTTTCGCCCATGAATTTATCAAATCTACTATCGAGGATTATATATTCCTCAACGATTTGATTGATTTCATCAGCTCTACCGCTATTCCTTAGGAATTCAAAATATGTTCGAAGCTTTTCATCTTTTACGAAAAGCCTTTCAATCTTATTGCCTTGTCGAGCGAAGCAATCATCCGCCAAAGATAGCAATTCCATTGCTCTATTGAAGCGTTTATCATCTTTTTTATTGCGGATGATAATCTGAGCCTCATTGAGCAATAATTTTGCTTCAAGATATCGGCGTTCTCTAATATCAGCTTTTTCTAAAGCTAGTATTGTTAGTTGAGTTAATTCATCAGACCAATAAATCTTGTGGAGTTTTTGCTCCACTAAAGCTTTAAAGGAAATTAGTTGAACCAACTCCTTTGCCGACATTTTCTCAATATCAGCATGGCTAATAATTTCTTCGAGCTTTTTATATTTTGATCTCTCAAAATATTCAACGGCTTTTTTGTGATTATATTTACTAACCATTTTTGCACCCTCCTAAAAATATGATTATATCTAAATTATACCATAAATTAAATATTTAGTCAATATTAAAGCTCCAATAATTCCTTGAAAATATAACTTCTTGCCCACCTAAAATTTGTGTTTTTGAGCCATTTTTAAAAGTTCGAATTGCATGCAATAAATTCCAAATCTGTTTCGATAGCGGGATTTTTCCAGATTGACGAATTATAATTTCGCGCAGGACTTCATAACAAACTTCATCCGAATTCGTGCGAAAAAACTCTCGCTCAAACTTTTTATCATCGCCAATTTTAAACAAAATCTCTTGAGTTATTTTTTCAATTTCACGGCGAAGTTCAATTTGCCTTTGCCAAATTTTAAAAATAGATTCCAGATCTTTTTCGCTAAAATTCAAAGTTTTTCGAATCCGATTGCGTGCATATTTTTGACTAAAATTAGTCGAATCTTCTCGCCAAACTAAACCTTGCCATTTTGCCATTTTTAGAATTTCTAATTTTGAAAATCGTAAAAAAGGCCGTTCAATATCTGGCGAATCAAAACACGCCACCGCGCGCCAACCGCCACCGCGCGCCAAATTTAACGCAAAAGTCTCCGCCAAATCATTCTTATGATGGGCCGTAAAAATTATAGCATTTTCACGTTTAGCAATTTTTCGCAAAAAAATATATCGAGCATTTCGAGCTTTTTCTTCACTTGAATTTTCTCCTAAATTACCATGCTCAAATTCGAATTTTAATCTATCTTTTTCTGCTAGTCTTCGAACAAATTCACAGTCTTCTTGGCTTTCTTTTCCGCGAATTCCATGCTCAAAATGCGCAACAATTAAGTTTTCTTCAAGCCATTTTTGCCCATTTTTATTTCGAAAAAATCGCACTAAAAAATCCAGCAAAACCACCGAATCCACACCACCAGAAACTGCCACGACTATTTTCTTCATATGAATTTATTTTACCACACTTGCGTTTTTAAATCGATTATGTTAAAATTTAAACAATGAAAGAAGGTGGGAAAATTTCGAAAATTAAAGAGATAAAGTTCGAAAATTCAGTTAAATTTGCAGCCGAAAGTATTATTGAAAATGCCCTAAATCTGCATGCGACTGATGTTCATATTGAACCAAGAGAAGATTCAACTTTGATCCGTTTTCGAATTAACGGCGTTTTAAAAACCGTTAATGAATTTTCGAAAGATTTTTTGCCAAAATTAGCTAAATATTTCAAACATCTTGGCGGTTTAAATTTTAGTGAAAAAACCTTTCCACAATCCGCTACAGTTCGACACGGAGAAGCTCGGATTCGAATTTCTACAACTCCAGTTTTTTTGGGTGAGAAAGTTACTTTAAGGTTAATTCGAGCTCGAAAAAGTGTCAGAAAACTTAACGAAGTTGGGCTTTGGGGCGAAAACTTACAGCAAATTCAACAAATTTTACGCCAACCGCGTGGAATTATTTTTACAATCGGTGAAGGAAATAATACAACCAATTTCTCAATTTTAAATGAATTAAATTCGAGCAAAAAAAATATTGTTACAATTGAAAAAAATATTGAAAAAACCATTCCAGGAATTAACCAGACTGAAATCAATCCAAGAATCGGTTTAGATTATTTTGAAATGACTAAATCAGCCCTAAGTCAAAATCCTGATATTTTATACATCGATAGTCTAAAAGATTCGAAAACTGCCGAACTTATTTTTGACGCTTCAATGCGAGGAAAATTTATTATCGCAAGCCTTCCAGTTCAAAAAATAAGTGAAATTATCCCATTTTTAAATTATCTCGGAATTGAACCGTTCCTAATTAGTGCAAATGTTCTAGGAATGATCTCGCAAACCTTAATTCGTACCATTTCGAAAAAAGCAATTTCAAAAACTAAAATCTCAAAAGAAGAATCTTCGCTAATTTTACAGGAATTTAAAACTACGGGAGCAAAAATCCATCAGTTAGAAAAAGATTTTCGCGATAAAGTTCACCCAAAAAATAAACTTTCAACTTCTTCAAACTCTATTTTAGAGTTGCCAATTATTCGAAAAAAAGAAAATTACGAATTAGCTTTTTCTGGAAATACTGCAATTTTTGAAGTTTTAAGTTTAATCAACGGCGAGATTTCAAAAGAAATTAAAAATTTAATTCAAATTAAGCCAACTTCAGTTGAAATTGAAGAAATTCTTTCAGCAAATAATTTTAAAAATATGAAATTAGACGGCTTAGCGAAGGTTCTGCAAAATGAAACAATTCTACCAGAATTGATGCGGAAAACTGGATTTTAAAACAATAATTTGTTAAAATTATAAATAATTATGTTAATTTTAGCTTCAAAATTACTAAATACACCAATTATGGGGCTACAAACTGGCTCACAACTTGCCCTAACTGGCAATGCGATTATTAATCCTGAAAATTTACAAATTTTAGCTTATCAATTAAAAGCTAATTCTTTTTCGAACGAAGAAATGTTAATCCGAATCGCCGATATTCGTGAGCTTTCAAGAATTGGATTTATTATCGACTCTGGTGAAGATTTTATTCTCCCAACAGATGTAATTAAAATTAAAGAAATAATCGACCTTGATTTTGATATCTTAGATCTTAAAGTTGAAGATGAAAAAGGTTCAAAAATTGGTAAAATAATTGACTATACTTTAAGCTTAGCCGATTTTTCAGTTCAGCAATTAATCGTAAAACGACCATTTTTAAAATCGTTAAACGACCCAACTTTAACAATTCACCGATCTCAAATTGTTGCGATAAGTGACAATATTATTACAATTCGCCACGAAAAAGAAGAATCCACACAAAAACGAGCAGAAAAAACTGAGAATTTTGTACCGAATTATATAAATCCTTTTCGGGATTAAAATTATTCTTTCGAAAGCGCCTTTTTAATTTCATCAAAAGAAAAACCCTGTCGAGCCAAATAGGCAATTAACTTTTGTTCATCTGTATATCTTTTAGCTTTTTTAGCAATTATTTTTTGAATTTCATCCTCATCATTTCGATTTGATTCACTTAGAACCTGTTCAACAATATCTGAAGAAACACCTTTCGAAAATAATTCAGATTTTAGTTTTTTAATTGAGCTACCTTTTCTCTGATTACGATTTTCAACCCAGAATTTAGCAAACTTTTCATCATCAATATATTTTTTTTCAATCAATCGGCTCAAAACTTGTTCAACTGAGATTTTCGAAACTCCTTTTTTTTCATAAAATTCACCAGTTTTACGATTTTTAAGCTTACGATTCAAAGTTTTTTTCCATAAATAATCACTAATTTCCTTTTTAGAATGCGGCCTCATTAAGCAATAACTTAAAGCTAAAGCATAAAGTTTACCAAATTCACTCTGCTGTTCAAGATTTTCGATTTCAGTTTTTGTAAATTTAGATCCAATTTTAACATTTAATTGAGTTAACTGAAAAATATCTAGCGAAAAACGATATTTTCCATTCACAAAAATATTTACCCGATTTTGATTTTTAACTGCTTGTTTTATATCTGTGATTATAAAAAAACCATCCTTAAAAGTAGCTTCTTGAGAGCCCTTTTTTATCTTTCTACACTCAAAATCACTATGATCAAAAATCTCTAATGCCATAAAAATTAAAATCAAATTAGCCCAAATTTATCGGGCTAATTATTTTATTCTTCAGTTTTTTCTTCGGTTGGAGCTTCTTCAATAAATTCTTCACCACGAATTTTTGCTCGAACCTTAGCATCAATTTCAGCCATTACATCTGGATTTTCAAGCAGATATCGCTTAGCGTTTTCACGACCTTGACCAATATTCTGGTCGTTATATTTATAGAATGCACCAGATTTTCCTAAAATTTCATGTTCAACCGCTAAATCTATAATATCTCCAGTTTTCGAAATTCCCTCATTATACATAATGTCGAATTCAGCAACTCGGAACGGTGCTGCAATCTTGTTTTTCACAATTTTAACCTTTGTACGGTTTCCAATTACATCATCACCACTTTTAATTTGAGCTGTTCGGCGAATATCAGCACGAACTGAAGCATAGAATTTAAGCGCGTTACCACCAGTTGTAGTTTCAGGATTTCCAAACATCACACCAATTTTCATTCGAATTTGGTTGATGAAAATTACCGTAGCTTTTGATTTATTGATAATTCCAGTAAGTTTTCGAAGTGCTTGCGACATTAAACGAGCTTGAAGCCCCATGTGAGCGTCACCCATATCTCCATCAATTTCAGCCTGCGGAACAAGAGCTGCAACTGAGTCAACCACAATCAAATCAACTGCATTAGAACGCACCAAAGTCTCAGTAATTTCAAGTGCTTGTTCACCATTATCAGGTTGCGCAACAAGCAAGTTTTCAGTATCAACACCAAGCTTACGCGCATAAGCTGGATCAAGCGCATGCTCAGCATCAATAAACGCCGCTGTTCCACCTTGTTTTTGAATTTCAGCAATTGCATGAAGTGTTAAAGTAGTTTTTCCTGAACTTTCTGGTCCATAAATTTCAATAATTCGCCCCTTAGGGTAGCCACCGCCAAGCGCAATATCTAGGCTCAAACATCCTGAAGGCAAAAGTTCAACATCAACTTTATGATTTTCACCAAGTTTCATAATTGAACCATCGCCAAATTGTTTCGAAATTTGTGCAATCGCTAAATCTAGCGCTTGTTTTTTACCATCTTCAGCCATTCCTGTATCTGTTTTTTTTGCTTTAGCCATAAAATTTTCTCCTTAAAATAATATCTTTATTTTAACATTTTTTAGCAAAATGTTCAAGGTTATTTTTTAAAAAAGAAAAAGGCTCAAAATGAACCTTAAAAAATAATTAGAAAACTGTTGCGCCTTTCTGCCTCGCAAGCTGCTCACGAGCATTTTGTATTTTAGCTCTTTGATTTACAGATAATTTACGATTAGTAATTGCATTATAGCGTCTATCTAGCCCAAAAGTTTTACAATAAATTATTTCACCATCAGTATCTATACCGATAGGAATTTCAATCATTTTCTTCACCCCCCCCTAATTTTACTTTACTAATTTTTAAAACCAGCAATAAACAAATTCTATCATAATTTTTTAGCAAATTCAAACCGATTAGACCAAAAAAATAAATTGTGATATAATAAAAACATATGAAGAAAAAATCTGGTTTTACAGTTATTGAAATTTGTGTTGTAATTATATTTTTAATTGTCGTTGGCGTAATTTTTACAATACAAAGATTCGAACTTCTCGCAGTTCAACGCGATCAAATTCGAAAACTTTCGATTAATGAAATTTATTATAATTTGGAAGAAGTTTATTATAAGAAAAATGGCTATTATCCTGAAAAAATCAATGAAGATGTTGTTAAAGGTATTGAACCAAATCTCCTAACCGACCCTTCTGGAATTATAATCAATGAAGAAAAAAGTGAATATCACTACGAACCAACCAACTGTGAAAACGGTAAATGCAAAAAATTCACACTTCGAGCAAAATTAGAAAAAGAAGGTGATTTTATTAAAAAATCTCGAAATTAAATATTAAAAAACGGCTTAAAATTTTCGAAAGCCGTTTTTTATTATTTTACACTCATTTTTACGCCTTCTTCAAAAAGTTTATCAGAAAGCATTTGATTTTCGCGAGCTGCTTCAACAATATCACTTAAAAATTCTGCTTTTTTGTCTGGATTTGGTGAAAATGGAAAAGTATAAGTTGATTCATCGCCAACAGTGCTCAATTTAACAGTTCCATAATCAAACAAATGTTGCAAAATTCCCTCTCGAGAATAAGAAATATCTTCAATCGATTCAAGGTTAATCACCTGCTTTTTTTGGCTCATAATTGTATTCGAAATCCATTGAATTGCACGTTCGTTCGTAATCACAAATCGATTCGCTCGATACACAACATAATTAACATAAGTTAATATAATTAAAAGTAGCGTAATTGAACCAAAAATCAAAGAAATTTGTGGCTTAAAGTTTGCAGGAATTGGTAGCGGATTCGGTATAAAACAGATGATAATCCACGCGCTAATTAGCAAAACACCGATGAACGCACTAAAAATAATATTTAAAAGATAGCCGAGTGAATGACGGCGCATCGAAAGAACCACATATTCATCTTCGTCAACCGTGATATCTGGATAAGTTTTTACAGATTGTTCGTGGCGAGTTTTAATTACGCGTGGATCACCAACGGGAACTTCTGCTTGCATAACTGACTGAATTTGAATTGGAGCCCCCAAGCTGTTTTCGAAAGTTAAATTCTGCCCATTTTGTGTAATTTTTTCTTCAAATTTTTGCGCCAAGCTTTGCTTATCATTCATCTTTAAATTCCTTTCCTAAATGTTCAAATGCTTTTTTGGTGATAATTCTTCCACGAGGAGTTCGTTGCAAAAAACCAATCTGCATCAGATACGGTTCATAAAAATCTTCAATTGTTGCAGTCTCATCACCAGTTAATGCTGCCATTGTATTTAAGCCAACCGGCCGCGTTCCGTAATTTTCAATCACCGAATTTAATAGATTTCTATCTGCTGCGTCGAGCCCTAGTTCATCAATTTCAAGCATTTTTAAAGCATTTTGAGCGGTTTTCGAATCAATAATTCCATCACCATTAACATCAGCATAATCACGAACCCGCTTTAAAATTCGGTTTGCAATTCGTGGAGTTAGCCTTGCTCTTGTTGATAGAATTTTTGAAGCTTCATCTTGAATTTTGCTCCCCAAAATTTTACTTGAACGTAAAATAATTTTCGAAATTTCTTCTGGTGTGTAAAATTCCAATCTATAAATATGACCAAAACGATCCCGAAGTGGCGCTGCTAAACTTCCTGTTCTGGTAGTTGCTCCAATAACCGTAAAATGTGGCAAATCTAACCGAACCGAGCGTGCGGCTGGACCTTTACCGATCACAATATCAAGTTTAAAATCTTCCATTGCGGAATAAAGAATTTCTTCAACAGCGCGTGGCATTCGGTGAATTTCATCAATGAAAAGAATATCACCATCTTGTAAATTTGTTACAATTGAAGCTAAATCACCAGCTTTTTCAATTGCTGGGCCAGATGTAATTCGAATATTCGTACCCATTTCACGCGCAATCACATTTGCCATTGTAGTTTTTCCCAACCCCGGTGGACCATAAAGAAGCACATGATCAATATTTTCACCACGCTTTTTTGAAGCTTCAATTGCAAGTTTTAAGTTTTTCTTCAATCGCTCTTGGCCAACATATTCATCAAAATTTGTTGGGCGTAAAGAAATTTCCACCTGCTGCTCTTGTGGTTCGTCATCATGTAAGTTTGCATCAATAATTCTTTCAATAGCCATTGCTTATATTATACCACGACTTGACAAAAATAGAAAAATTTGTTATAGTTCTAACGTATATTCCTTTATGGAATAAGAAATTTTTATACTAGGAGGGCTCTAATATGAGCAACTTAAAAAATTTAGTCAAAAGCGATATCGCCATTTTCGAAAATGCTGTAAAATTAGCTCACGGCGATGAAGAAATCGCACGAAAAAACCTTAGCGAAAAAATAATAGGTTTCGCTAAATTAATTCGAAATAGATTTAACCCCTCTAAGCTAGAAGAAAGCGAACTGGTCAACCTACAAAAAGTTGATACAACTGGAGGGTTTGGAATTGAGGAAGAAATAATTTTCCTGACCAACACAAATAATTGCTTTGGCGTAAATAGCCGCGGCGAAATCTATAGCTTCTCGGTTAAATCTGGGAATAAGTATGGTTTTCGTCGACTAGATTTAAATGAAATTTTAAATCTTCCGAAAAAAGAAATCGGCTATCTACATCATGAATTTTGCCAAGCTGCGAAAGAAGTTTTTAAAAATCGCTATGTTAGATCCATATAGCATAAAATAAAAGTCGCACGAAATGTGCGGCTTCTTTCTTTTTTTTGAAATTTAAATTCCAGCTTTCAGTGCCAAAGTAATGCGCTCCTCTGTTGGTAAATCTCGCGGAATTTGTTCTAGTGCTTTTGTTGCATCATTTAGATTAAACCCAAGAGCAATCAGAGCTTCTAAAGCCTCATCAGATGAAAAATAATGAGGATTTTCAGTATTTTGTGATTTCGAAATCGCCATTCCAACTTTATCTTTTAAATCTAAAATTACACGCTCAGCTGATTTCTTACCAACTCCAGATGCTTTTTGGATAAATTTTGCATCTTCGCAAGCAATTGAATTTCGAACATCTTCAGTTTCACCTAAACTCATAATTGCAACTCCAGCCCTTGGGCCAATTCCTTGAACAGTAATTAAAAGTTCAAAAAGCTTTTTAGATGCCAAACTCGAAAAACCAAAAAGTTCTTGACTTCTATCGGTAATATTATGATATGTGTAAAATTTAATATCATCGCCCAGAACTGCTCGTTCAAACTCATTTGTGGGAACGATAACTTCATATCCAACACCAGCAACATCCACAATCACGCTACCAGCAAATTTTTCAACAATTTTTCCAGAAATATGTGCAATCATTAAATTATTTTACCATAAACTCTTTAAGTTTTAAATACGCGTAATATAAAAATGCGTAATTGCAGCAGCGAGTGCATCGGCTGCATCATCTGGCTTCGGAATTTCAGCCAAATTTAAATTCGAACGCACCATTTCCTGCATTTGCTTTTTATTCGCTCCACCATAACCTGTTAAAGTTTGTTTAATCTGATTTGGAGTATATTCTGAAATTGGAATTTTTGATTGTTGAGCTACTAACATAGCCACACCACGAGCCTGAGCTACCGAAATTGCCGTTGTTACGTTTTTCGAAAAAAATAGTTTTTCAATTGAAACTTCATCTGGATTAGTTTCTGCAATAATCTCTTTCAAGCCATTATAAATTTCTTCAAGCCGAATTTCAATTGGTGTATGAGCCGGAGTTGAAATAACACCACCAGTTACCATTTTTAAGGGCTTACCAATCTGGCAATCTACAACGCCGAAACCCAAAATTCCAGTTCCGGGGTCAATTCCTAGAATTCGCCGCTTTTTCATTTTTTACCTTTTGAAAATTTCGCAAAAATATCTTTTCGAAATTCGAAAAATAAAATCGCTAAAAATACTAGAATCACAACAGCGATAATCCACCAACCCGTGAATTCGGCCTGTTTAGAATTTTCTTCCTCTTTTTTTACACCATCACTAGCACCACTGTTTTTTACAACTTTTCTGCAACGATTCGTCTCTTCATTTCGCTCATATCCATCTTTACAAGGCGCTAGTTCTTTTTTAACTTCATTACTGTTTTTTCTACAACGATTTGTTTCAGGATTTCGTGTATATCCTGGAGCGCATAAAACATCTTTTTTCGAAACTATTACACTTGAAATTTTTCGACACCTATTAGTTTCTAAATTGCGCTCATAACCTTCACGACATTCCAATGTAGCTTTTTCTACTAAAATTTTATTACATCGATTTGTTTCAAGATTTAAGAAATAACCATTTTCACATTTTTTTTCTTGATTTTCTTCTTTAATCTTATTACAGCGATCAGTTTCTTCGTTTAAAAAATATCCTGCTTGGCAAGTTTTTTTATTTTTTTCACAATGATTTTCAGAGTTTAAAAAGAATCCATCTTCACAAACTTGAAGAATATTTTCACTATTTTTTGTTATTTTAAAGCTTTGTTTCCATTCTTCTCCATCAAAAATCCAGCTTAAATTCTTCTTTGAGCCCTTCAATTCAATACTTTGAATTTCTTGTTTTTTTGAATTTAAAAGAATAATTTTATTATTGCCAGTTTTCGAAAATTTAAAACTATTTTCACTATTAAAATTAATTGTTAAAAAATCATTCGGTAAAATCTCTACATCTTTAAAATCTATTTTTTGTGGATCTTTATTATTTCCTGCATAAATTTCAACACCACATTTTTTAAGTGAAATTTTCTGATTTTTAGTATTTTTAAACTCTAAAAACTGCTCATTCGAATTAATTAAAACTTCGCTAATTTGTAGATTTTTACAAAAATCTTCTTCAATTTCAGCCAATCCGCCAGAACTAAAAATCACTTTTTTTTGCGAAATTTCAAAAATATCTTTATTAAAATTACGAATTAAAATATCATTTTTAGTAATTTCTGGCGCATTTTTTTCTTCACACTTCATATTTTCTGCACATAAAAAATCAACTTTTTTGCCATCAATTTTAAGCTCAATCTGTTCACTCAATAAATCTTGACTCAAGATTTTTCCATCGCCATCTTTTTCGCTAAATAATATTTGTGCTTTTTTTAAAAAAATTCCGTTCGAAATTTCACCAATATTTTGATTATTCTGGATAATTTCAATTTTCGAAAACTGGAAATCTTCACCAAAATTTGAGATTTCCAACATTGAATTCGAAACTTTTGAAATTAAAATATTTTGCGTATTTAAAGCTTGAGTTTTATTTAAAAATCCCAAAAAAAGCGTGAATAAAACACTCAAAAAAATAATTCTAAAAATCTTCATTTAAAAACTTTCTTTTTATTAAAATTGTAACTTCAAAAATAGCTAAGAGCATCAAATTTAAAACAAAATTATTATTTTCAGTTTTCAAAAATCCAGCGTTTGGCGCTAAAATTCGCCACCGATTCTTTAGATTGTCTAATTCATTATTTAATAAAATATCATTTTTAGTGTTTTTTTCTGGCTGTTCTGATTGCTTATCTTGGCTAAAAACTATATTTTTCTCATTTTTTAAATTCCCTAAATCTTGAAAAATACTTTTTTCTTCATTTAAATTAGCTTTATTTTCTTCTTTTTCATTTTCAGAATCCTTATTTTCAAGATTTAAAACTTTTTTGCCTTCAGCTTTATCTTCTCTTTTAGGAGCTTCAGGTTTTTTTCCTAATTCATCTTTTTTATCATTTAAATTTTCTGTTTTTTCAAGCTTTAATCCACCAAATCTTGGTGAATAATTATCAAGATTTCGTAAACCAAAATTATAATTATTTCGAACTTCAGTAGTGGTCATCTTATCGCCGTTTTTGAGTATCTCAGCTTTCGAAACAGCAATTTTCTCAACACCATTATCACTTGGTTTTAGATCAGTTGAATTTTTAACCAGTCCTTTAATACATCTCTTTTTATCAGAACAAATATAATCTTTCAATTCACCATCAATATAAAGCCCCAAAATGGGTTTCTGGCCAATAGTATCAATATTTCGAAATTCTTCCTTAAATTTTACATCAGAATTCTGAGCATTTTGCGCAAAAGTCATATATTCTTGCGATTTAAAAATTCCATTTTGAACTTTTGCAATTTCAATTTGCTTTTGATTATTTTTAAGCGAAATTTCTTTAAATTTATAATCTTCACCACTATTAAAAAGTTCAACAAACTCCTTCGAATCAGTAGCGTAAACTCGCGAGATATAGATCTTTTTATCTTCCGCAAAAGTATTTTTTGAAAAAATAAGAGCGATAAAAAAAGCAAAAAAACCAATAATTAAACTTTTTCTCATTCCCTCCTCCTTTCCTAAAATGTCCAAAATATTTTAGCATAAACGAAATGAAAAATCAAGTAAAAATAATCTCACTCGCTTGGAGTGAGATTATTTTTAGACTGTAAGTCGTTTTCGGCCTTTTAGTCGGCGTCGTTTTAGAACTTTAATTCCAGCCTTTGAAGACATCTTATTTCGAAAACCGTGAGTTTTCGCACGATGTCGTTTATGTGGTTGATGTGTTCTTTTTGGCATATCTATCCTATTTTACAATTTAATATTTAAAAAATCAAGTTGATTACTTTTCATAAGCTTTTTAATCTGTTACTTAAACTTGAAATTTTACTAAATTCATTTTGTAGTATACCATAGTTTTCCACAAAAAACAAGGACTTTTCCACAGATATTACAGTAGTATTTAAAAAATGTGGAAAAATTATTCTACTTTTCAAAAATTATAACATATTTTTTATTTCTTAAAATTTTAGGTTGTGGAAAACTCAAAAATGTTATAGAATAGAATTATGAATGAGTTGTGGAAAAATATCTTAGCTGAACTCGAAATGGATCCTAAAATTCAAGGTGCGAATTTTAAGACTTGGTTTGCTGACACACAACTTTTATCTTTAGATAATGATCATGCAGTTATTGGTGCTAAAAATTCTTTCATAACTAACACTATTAAGAAAAAATATATCGAACATATTAAGAAAGCTTTTCGAAATAACGGTAAAAATCCCGAAATTATTTCTTTTGAGGTTATTTCTACAAAAAAGCTCAAAAAACAGGCCGAAGAAATCCCAGCACCTTCTCTAAAAAAACCTTCTGTTGAAGATTTAATCAAGAAGAAAACTGAAAAAGCTAAACATTCTAGTGGTCTAAATAAAGATTACACTTTCGAAAATTTCATTGTTGGTGGCTCAAATGAATTAGCATATTTTGTTAGTCAAAATGTCGCAGAAAATCCTGGTAAAAAATATAATCCACTTTATTTTTATGGAGATTCCGGCCTTGGTAAAACACACTTAATGCAAGCGATCGGAAACGCAATTGAAGAAAAACATCCAGAAATGACTGTTCTTTATATTACAATTGAGAATTTTTATCGTGATTTTCTGGAAAATGTGCGTTCAAAAAAGCAAGGCTATGCCGATAAATATCGAAATGTTGATGTTTTAATTGTTGATGATATTCAGTTTATCTATGGAAAAGATAAAACTCAAGAGGAATTTTTTCACACCTTTAATGAGCTTCATCGCGTAAATAAGCAAATAATTCTTTCAAGTGATCGTGCGCCTTCTAGTATCCCAACTTTAACAGACAGGCTAAAAAGTCGTTTCGAAAGTGGAATGATGGTTGATATTCAGCTACCAGATTTCGAAACTCGCCAGAGTATCGTTGAAGCTCGCGCTGAACACGAAAAAGTTAAACTTGAACCAGAAGTTTCAGAATTTATCGCTGAAAATTATCGCACGAATATTCGAGAAATCATTGGAGCAGTTACTCAACTAATTGCAATGGCGGAACTTAGAAACATCAAGCCAAGTCTCGAACTTGCACAAGGTTTAATTCAAAACAGCCGGCCAACAAGGCCAAATCACTTAAACTCAAAAAAAATTATTGATAAAACTGCTAAGTATTTTGGAGTTTCGAAAGAAGATATTTTAAGTAAATCTCGGCAAAAAGATATTAATCATGCCCGTCAAACAGCCTGCTATTTAATGAAGTATGAGCTAAAAATGAGCTTCCCGCAAATCGGTAAAGAATTTTCACGAGATCATTCGACCATTATGAATGGAGTTTCGAAAATTGAAAAAAGTATTAAATTAGATGCCGAAATTCGTTCACAAATTGAAGGATTAAGAGATTTAATTTATGAATAGAGCTATGGAGGCTCTATTTTTATATCTGTTAATTTGACAATAATTTTAGTTTAGTTTATAAAAAGCGAACAGTTATTTTTGTTCACTTTTGACTTTTTTGAATTATATTTTATTTATTTGTTATAAAAATGTATGTTCTTCCCTCCACCCAGCTTGCAAAATATTATTTTTATTTCTTTATTATGTTTGACATTATTTCTATAATATTTTAATAAAATGTTGAAAGCCTGTGGAAAAATAGCTAATTTGTTGAGTGAAAGTTATTTAAATCTTGCCGAAAAAATCACCAAAGTTTTGCACAGGCTGGTTGTGCATATTTTCGAAAGCTTAAAATTATGGAAAAGTTATTATTTTTCCACAAAGTTTTTCAGAAAGTTTTACTTTGATTTTCCACACAAAAAATGGTATAATTTTAAGTAGTGAAAGCTTGGTTTTCCACAGTTTCCACAATACCTATTATTATAATTACCACTTTTTAAGAAAAAGGATTTAAATTTTTATGGAACTGACTGTTAAGAAAGATGATTTATCTAAAGCACTCAATAATATCTCAGGAATTGCAAGTAGCAAAACTAGCTTGCCAAGTTCTGAATATATTCTTTTTCAAACAGATGGTTCAAGACTTCTAGTTGCTGCTACAAATTTAGAAATTGCAATTTCGCAAAAAATTAGCGCAAGAATTGAAAAAACAGGTTCCATTTTAATGCCAGAAAAACTAACAAAAAGTTTTATTGATAGTTTACCTTCAAATAGTGAAGTTTCTTTTAAAGTTAATGGTGGAAATATTTCAATAGAAAGTGGAAATTATAAATCAAAAATTAATGGTAGTTTGGCTGAAGAATTTCCAGAGATACCGACTGTTGATGAACCAACCGCAAGATTCTTTATTGGCTCTGATATTTTTAAAGAGTCGGTCAGCCAAGTTGATACGGTAAGTAATGACACTTCCCGACCAATCTTAACTGGAGTTTTTCTTCATACTTTTGAAAATAATATTTATATGGCGGCAACTGATGGGTATCGTTTAAGTGAACGCAATCTTTTCGAAACAGACCAAGAATTCGAATCGCTCGTACCAAGTAATGTTTTAAAAAAGGTTTCAGGTGTAATTCCTGAAAAACTTGATGAAATTGAAATCCTGATCAATGACAATCAAATTCAATTTATGGTTGGCGAAATTCTGGTTGTGAGCAATTTAATTGATGGAAAATATGTTGAATATCGGCGGTTAATCCCAGAATCAACTGAAACTGTTTTGAAGATGAAACGGGCTGATTTTATGCAAACAATTAAAGTTGCTGAGGTTTTTACAAGAGATTCTGGTGGAAGCATTACTTTACGAGCTGATGAAGAAACTTCGAAATTATCAATTCATACGATTGCGAGTGAAATTGGCGAAAGTACATCTGAGACTGAAGCCGAAATTACTGGTGGTGGCGAAGTTACTTTAAATGTTAACTATATTAAGCAAGCTCTATCAGCAATTAAATCACCCGAAGTTTCTTTTGGATTTTCTGGAAAACTTGCGCCAACAGTTTTTAAAAGTACTGAAAGCGATGATTATATTCATATTGTGATGCCACTGAAAAGTTAGGATTTAAATGATTTTAAAAACTCTGAGAGTTCAGAATTTTCGAACACATTCTGATTTTATTTTAGAAATTGGCGAAAAATCAACTCTTATTTCTGGCGCTAATGGTAGCGGAAAAACTTCCCTTCTTGAGGCAATTTATTTTGCACTGCAGGGCACGAGTTTTCGCTCGAGTGATAAAGAAATATTAAGAAATGATGGATCGAGCTGGTTTCGAATTGATTTAAAAGATTCAAAAGATTCGTTAAGAACGATTATTTTTAATGATGCTGTTCAAAAATCAAAAAAACAGTTCCTTGTTGATGGAAATAAAAAAGCACGTTTGGGTGCTAATTTACGCATTCCTGTTGTACTTTTCGAACCAGATGACCTGCAACTTTTGAGTGGATCACCAACGCGACGAAGAAATTTTTTAGATTATTTTCTTTCACAAATTTTCCCGAGTTTTCAATTGGCTCTTGCAAGATACAACAAGGCTTTAAAGCAACGAAACAATCTTTTGAAACGCAATAATGTTTCGAAAGATGAGCTTTTTCCTTGGAACTTAATGTTGGCGGAATATGGCGCAGAAATAATCTCTAAAAGACAAGATTTTTTAGAGCTTTTGAATTCAAAAATTGAGGAAGTTTATTTTGAAATTTCAGGCGTTAAAGATGAAATTAAAATTGATTATTTAGGTGAAAAGGTTTCGAAAAATGAAATTTTAGCTATTTTAAGCGAAAATATTGAACGTGATAAGATTCTGGGTTACACAAATTTTGGCCCACACAAGCATGATATTCAATTTATTTTTAATAAAAAGCCGGCGCAAAATGTGGCGAGTCGTGGTGAGAACAGAAGTTTAGTTTTAGCTCTGAAATTTATTGAAACTGATATTTTAGCTGATTTAACTTCTAAAAGACCAATTGTTCTTTTGGATGATGTTTTTTCTGAGCTTGATGATGACCGACAGAAATTGTTAACTAAGCATTTTTCGAAATATCAAACAATTATTACTTCAACAAATGAAATTAAAGTTGAAGATTGTAAAATAACCTCGCTGGAATAGCAGAGGTTATTTAAATAAAACGTATTAATGAAGGCTACAAGTTGGATCTATAAAATCAACTTTATATTTTTTGAAAATATTCTTTTCTTTAGATTCAAGCCAATTTGTTGCTAAATCTTTATAAAAATCATAGTTCGAACTATTGCATTTACTGAATATTCTAACCGATATATCTTTAACTTCTGTTTTATCTTTCGTATCTAGATTATAGGTTATTGAAAAGCCCGTAGGTAATGATGTTTTTGTTGCGTTTGTATATGGTAAATGTTTAACTATAGGGTGTTTTTCGGTTAATTTCTTCATTGTTTCTGTTATTTTTGCATAACCAGCGCCACTTCTAATTATATCGTCTTTCTCATGCTCATTATACCAAGTTCCGTTCGGATCATTTTGAGCTAAAGCTAATGAAATATTTGTTTTTTGACCAGATTTAATTTCGAACTCTTTCGAGGCGCTTTCGAAACCATCCTTCGCAACTTCAACCTTATATTTGCCTGGTGTCATTGTATGAGTTCCGTTTTGGAATTTTTTACCGTTAATTGTTATATTTGAACTTTCTGGCGCGATGCTGAGTAGTAATTTACCGCAATAAATATCAGACCAAATCCACCAGCCTATAATTACTAACGATAGTATTCCAAAAATGGCCAGAACGGAATAAATTTTAACTTTAGTAGAATTATCAATATTTTGCATATCTTAACCTTTCCATCGCCAAACTTCAACTTCGCCGAGGCTTTCCATAATCTGAAGATTCATTGGCTCAATAACGCCAGTTGTTCTACTGTGTCCAGCATTTGCAACTTTATCTTCACCATTAACCTGAATATAGAATTCTATGTGAGCTGCAGCTCCACCACCAGTTCCTGATGATATAATATCGCCTGGCTTCATATTGCTTGTGCTTCCATTATAAGGGATTTTCTCATATTTATCTGGGTTACTGCGCATATATTGAACAAGATTTGCAACGCCACAACAATGCTTAGCGTATTCTGGATCAACAGTTGTACTCATGACCATAGAAACGAAAGCATCACAACTCATACCTTTTTGAACGTATGGTTCACTATAATTAATTAAGCCAGTTGCGCGCAAAGCTTCCATCTGCTTATCTGTCACCTCTCCGGCATAAGCGGCTGCTTTTTCTGATTCTGGGCGGGCAAGCTCCATTGCTCTATCTACGATTGTCGCATTTCCGAGTTTTCCTACTGAAGACGAGCTACAGCTTCCTGATGAATTTGAAGAGCTGTTTCCATCATTTGCAATTTCTTCTTTAAGGAATTTTACATAAGCTTCTTGACCTTCTACACTATGATGAACTCCATCTGCCGCATAGAGTTTATCTCTACCACCATTTTTTTCAACATAACTCTTCCAATCTAAAATCTTCACCTCGTTATGTCTAGATGCGAAAGCTGAAAGTTTTTGGTTCACTACATTATAGTCAACATTTTGGTTTTTCGAAAAGTTATTTACCCAATAAATTTTCTTACCTTTAAGCTTGCCGACTAAAGCTTCTGCGGCATTTTCATCAAAGTTATCGTTAGTACCTAAGTTAATAACGACCGTATCATGAATTGTATTTGGTAATTTTGATGTTGCAGCAGCAATTGAATCTCCAACTGTTGCAGATACATTTGAACCACTGAAGGTTGATGATAATTTGTCTTGAACACCGACCGTAATTGAATCTCCAATGAAAGTTATAGGTCCTGAAGCCTTTCCTCTACCGCTAGAACCTTTTCCTGCGAATTGTGAAAGCATTTTATTTCCAACTTCTTCACCTTCTTTAATACGGGCAGGCCGTAGGTCTTCCCTTGGCCTTTCGAAACCATTAGTCCAAGCTATGGTAGCCTCTCGGACTGTTGATGCTGATTTTACCATATTAAGAGCTCTATTTTCTGGACCTTCCAGCTCTTGCCACAAGAAATTTAGCTGAACGCCAAGGTCGGACGCTGGTTTTCCTCTTTCTTTAGCATAATTTTCGAGGTTTGTTCGCCGCCCGAATGACCACTGGGCAATACCGTAGCCAATTCCACTTCCAGCTTCAATTAAATCTGGTTGAAAATGGTTAGATTCACCCCAGAGACTTCCCATAACACCAGCAGTTTGTTCATCCGTTAAACCTTTTGATTTAAAAAAGTTCCAAATTTTTTCAGCATTATCGTTACCTTCAAGATTTATGTCTGCCATATTACCGCTAGATGCTGGAGCGCAATCCTCGCCTGCATCGTAATAAATTATATCATTCAGTTTATAAAAACGTTCATCAAACTCAGCCCTCGCAATATTTGAAAGAGTGGAGGCTAAAATCAATGAGATTAAAATAATTGATGATATTTTTTTATACATTATGTGTCCTGTTTAATTAAATCTGGTGGATAGAAAGATGCCGATGTTGATGGTATTGCGGAACCTTTCGAGAGTTCGAAATGTAGGTGTGATCCAGATGAACAGCCATAATTTCCTATAGTTCCAATAGTCTGGCCTTTCTTAACTTTCTCTCCAGTTTTAACTGAGTGTGAATCCATATGCCAATAGAAAGAATAGACATCTCCTTTGTGTTTAATAATTACGGCATGTGGACCGCCCATCATATCGGCTGTTCCGTATTTACATCCATTATATGGGGCTACATCGAAACCACCATTAACAACCTCACCATCGGCTACGGCATACACTTGTGCTCCGTGTGTCCACCCTTTTTCTTCATTAGCGAAATCGATAGCTGGGTGGTTTTGTCGAACTGGTGTGTTAAAGCCTTGGTCGTCTGATACTCCCTGTATCTTTCCATCCTTAACTTTAGTGTTTTTAAGCGGCCAAATAAATTCACCACTTAATTTTGATAACTCTGGATCTACTCCTCCTTTTGAATTAGATGAGCCATTATTTCCGTAATTTCCTCCGTTTGAGTCTGGCTTAAATTCTTCATTCATTCCCATCTCTGTTCGAAGATCGGTCAAAAATAGTGAATACCAGTTTGCTTTAGGATTTTTTTCAGTATTGCAAATTCCACCACGAGTTTCATCATCGTCATCTTCTGATGTTCCGATTGGTGATTTTCGATTGAAGCAATATTTATCATATTTTTTTAAGTCGCCACTCATATTAAAGGTATCTAATAGATTATTTGTTTCACTACTATTTTCTTTCTCTATAATATCGCCCCATTCTTTAAGTTTATTAACAACTTCTTCAGTGTCAGTTTCAGCAATTCCCATATCAATACCAGTATAAACATTACAAAAAATATCAGTTGCAGCACCAGTATCCGTAATTGATTTATCTTCACAGGTTTCCATATTGGCTGCAAAGTTTGCACTATTAGCTGCACTTGCTCCTGGCGTAATTGATGCGAATGATCTCTGCGCTCCGCCAATCATTGATGGTAATAAACCTTTAATTGAGCCCAAAGTTCCAGCATAGGGCATCATATTACTTACAATCGAACCTAAGAAAGTATGCCGTGTGGTTGGATCAAATGGGCTGTGGGTTTTGCGAATGTCTTCAGCATTTTCAGCAATCTGACGATCGGTCTCTTGGCGAAATGCAATTGCTTGAGACTTGGTTAAAACACCACCGCTTCCAGCCATTGAGTTCTTCGCCATCATCGCCGCAGAGCCTGACATTATAGCGTTTCCAAAATTTTCGCCGGTTGTTGAATCATTTAGAATTGTACCGGTTAAACCTTCACTTACATATTTCGAAATTGCACCCATGGCTTGATTTTTTAGTATCTCTGCAGCAACAGAAAGTGCTAATCCTAATGCTACTGCCCATACTGCCACTTTTACAACATCGCCAATACATCCCCAAAAACCAGTTCCCATACATTTGAGTATTGTTAATGCCACTTGAGCTATACCTATTACTGCAGTAACTATACCTGCAACTTTACAGCTTTGTCGTATAAACCAGCCCACCATTCCTGTAGTTAATGTATTCATTAAACTTGCGAACCATCCAGTAATTCCAACCTGGTAGTCCTTTGCTGAATCATCTAGTTTCGAAACTCGGTCATCATAAGCTACTGCTCGCCAACCTTGTGATTCAGTTGCGCTTTTAATACGGTCGTTATTTGATGTAGAATCTGCAAAAAAAGCAAAAGCATTTTTTAGTCTTGAAGTATTAGAATTTTTACTGTCAGGATTTTTATTTTCTTGAGAATCTTTTCTATTAGCAATCCCCATTAAATTATTGCCTTGCGCTGTAACTTCTTGCTGGGTTGCTTCTCCAGCTTTAATTTTTGATGCCATTGAGAGGAAAGACAAACCAAATTGAGCTAACACTTCCACTTTAGCTATTTTAGCAACGCTCCAACCCATTGATACTAATGCATAAACTCCACAAACTTTATCTACCGCATTTAAACCATTCAAAGCACTGCTTGCTCCTTCAAGAATTTCTAGCCCCATGGCGGCTTTTTGAGATACACTTTGCGCACCTTTTTTAAGCTTGTCTTTGTATGTTTTTAGATTTTCTTTAACTTTTCTAGTTCCTTTATCACCTTTTTGTGCTTTATTTTTACCTTCATCGTCAACATCTTCTTTGTCACCTGATAATTTTTTAGAATCAGTTTCTCCATCTTTACTATGGTCGTTTGCTGTTTTCTTTATATCCTCATCAATTTCTTCTTCGGTTTTACCTTTATTATCTTTTTTGGCTTTTCGAAAATTAAACCAACCCTTGAGCTTTTGCCAAGATTTATCAAGAAAAGATGCAAAACGCCCACTAAAACTACGGCGAAAAGCTTGTCGCACATCTGGGTTTTTGGTTAAAATATTTTTAATATCTTTAGAAGAATTATTTATTTCAATATTTCTACCATCTTTAATATAGGTTAGTTTTGAAATTTTTTTCCTTCCAAATAAGCTTTCTCCCTCTGCTAAATCAACTTTAAAACCAGCTTTTTCAAGATTTTTAATATTTCGGTCTGTTACCTTTGACATTCGGCAAATTAAGCCTGCTGGCTTACAATTAGTACCTTTTATTTTTAGCTTCATCACTTTAACAGAGCGATTATTCATACTTATTGCAGATGAATTGCGTTTCTCGGTAGTAATTTCTTCTATATGAACCTGAATAAGTGAAATAATTCCTGTTGAAATTACAAAAATAAATACACTAGCTCCACCAAGAAGGCTGCCCGCTGCTGCCATTGCTCCTTTATTTTTAAATAATGATTTTGCAAGGTTTTTCCAGCCACCTCCTGCTAAGTTTGCTGCGTTGCGAGATTTATGTGTTCCGCCGCCGCTCACATTGTTTTGCCAGCCACCAGATTGGACGGGTTTTAAATCTTTCGAAAGTGTTTCGGAATCGCTAATTTCGGAATTTGAAGCAGTAGAAGTTGAAGAATTTTCGGCACTCGCCAAAGCAGACGGATTATAACCGTCATTTCCTCGAATAACTTCAGCGTTTCCCCATATACTTTTTGCTCGTTCGAGCGCAGATTGATTCGAGTCGCTCAAGTCGCTAAAATCAAGATTTTCATCTCTTTCGAAATCTCTAGCTGCTCCCATTTTATTCCTAAAACTCTATAATTTATAAATTAATTTTACCACATTTACGCTTGTGCTTCAAGCTTAAAATAGTTCATTCGGATCGGCGTAACCGTTCGTCATCATATTATCGCCCTGGCGGTTTTTTGAACTATTTGGGCTGGTTGAAATAAGCTGATGTTCGGTGTCGCTGGCGATGATTTGAATATGAACGTGATTTTGGCCTGCAAAGAATAATCCTTGCCCAACTGGGAAGTTTGAAAGGCGCTTTCGCTCTTCCTCAGTTAGTTTAAAGACATCACTCAAAACATCAACCGCACTTGAAGACTGTTTTAAAAGCAGCTGCATTGAGCTGTTCGAAACGATCGCTCGCCCCATTTTTGAACCCATAAAGTCTTCGACGTCTTGCGAAATTGTAGTGAGCCCAAGATAATATTTTCGAGCGCGTTTTGCTAAGCTAAACAAGAAGTTTGCCGAATCGTCGTATTTCATTAACTGCCAAGCTTCATCAACGATCAGCATGCGTTTTTTCTGTTCAGAACGCACAATATTCCAGATGTGTGAAAGCACAATATACATCGCAACTGGGCGAAGTTCATCTTCAAGGTCGCGAATGTTAAACACCACCATCGAGTTATTGATATCAATATTTGATTGTTGCGAGAAAATTCCTGCGAAAGTTCCAGTTGTGTATTTTCGAAGGCGTTGCGCTAAGCTTGGGCCACTACCATCCATATGAACCAAGGTATCATAAAGGTTATGAATTGTTGGTGGTGTTGAATTATGTGTGAGAGGATCTGAAGTGATTCCAGCTCGAGCATAAGTGTCAATAATTGCTTGATCGAGGTCGGCTTCTTCGTTTGGTGAAAGCCCAATTGATTGCCCTGCACTAGTTCCACCAAGCATTAAGCGGAATAGGCCGTGAAGCGTTACGATATTTGCACGAAGCGCGTTGTCTGCTTCTTCGGCATCAATAACGTGCGGTAAATCGAAAGGATTAATTCGAACATCCGAGTTTAAACTGAGGCGAATATAACTTCCGCCAACGGCATCGCTTAATTTTTGATATTCATTTTCTGGGTCAATAATTAAGACTTCTGCGCCCATCATCATCGTTCGAAGAGCTTCAAGTTTCACTGTGAAAGATTTACCAGCACCAGATTTTGCGAAAACCACCATGTTTGCATTTTCGAGTGTATAGCGGTCAAAAATTACGAGCCCATTATTGTGCATATTAACGCCATAAAGAACACCGTTTTCTTGGGTTAAATCGGCAGAAGTAAATGGAAATGAAGTTGAAATTGCACCAGTGTTCATGTTTCGCCGAATTTGTAGTTGGTCGGAAAGTTGTGGAACAGCAGATTTTAAACCTTGTTCCTGCTGGCTTGATGCAACTTTAGAAAACAGCATTTGCTGGCCAAGCATTGTTTCAACTTTACTTCGAACAAAATTAAGCTCGTCAAGACTGTCGGCGTAAATTGTTAAATATAGGCCGAAGCGGAAGAACTTTTCAGCACCAAGTTGTAACTGATCTCGGAGCTCTTCAGCATCGTTCAAAGCAGCTTCAAGCGCTGGATCTCGGGTTCTACCTTTTTCATTATTAATCGAAAGATCGGCTTCAAGCTGAGTAACTTTTCGACGAAGGTTTTTCATGACAATTTCAGTTTCAACAGGATAAATAAACATCGAAACATCTAAAACTTCATCAGCATTCAAAATTGGCGAGGCCCATCCAGTATAAAGCTGGCGGGGATAGCCGTAAACATAAATTGTTTGACCATATTTTGTGCCAAGTCGAAAATATCCTGAGTGGAATTCAAGACTTGATGGTGCGATTAAGTCTCGCAAAGTATTAATACCAGTTAAAAACGCCTGTTCAACTTCAGCTTGTTCTTGTGCTCGCTGTTGGGCCGCAATATCAACCGCATCTTTTTTCTTTGCCATAATTAAAATCCTCCTTGATCTGGTCGCTCGCCTTCAGCTTTTCGAACAAATAAACTTGCCGTATCACGAAAATCGCCCAAAGGTTCATAAACGGCCGTATCTGGGTTATAAACATTATAATAAAGTTCACCGAGTTCTTTGGTGTTTAATTGAACTGATTTAATTCCCATTTGGTAAAGACCACCAGTAATTGAATCAACGCGTTTTTTAATTTCTTCGCGTGCTTTATCCCAAGTGTTGCGGTCGATTTTCGAAATTTGAGCACCCGGTTTTGCAAAAATTTTGCCAAAAAATCCTTTTGCTGAACCCTTTAAATTATTTAAATCGCCACTCGGATAATAAGGAACCACAATAAAGAAAGATTTATCCATAATATTCGCACTTCGGCTAAGGCTGTCGATAAAGTTAATGTAATCTTCCATTAAGTCGCCAAGCAACATATTATCTTGCGCTACTTGAATTTCAGCCAATTTATTTAAATATGGCTCAATATCAACTCGTTGTGAGCGAACTAAAATTTGAATTGGAAAAGTTAATGCGTTTAAGAAACTTTGATAAGAATATTCCACACCCTCACGTTCTCGTGCGCTCATAAGATCAAAGTTAATTGATTTGCAAGCAATAACAGCGCGAAAGCTTCCGTCGCGCATTACCACCATCCCTTCGCGAAGTTCGGCGATTTCAAGCGAATTTTGTGTTGAAGATGGATTTGTTGGAGCATTTATATTTGTTTGGTTTTGGCTCTGATTTTGTTGATCGTTAACTTGATTATTATTCATATTACCTCAATGAAATTACTACTTCTTTTTCACCCAAGTCGACCTCGTTGGAATTTTCTTGGGCTTTCTTTTCTTTATCTGCTAGTTTGTTTGCTTGTCGTGCAAGCGTTTCTACCGAAAGATCTTTTCCTTCTGAAACTAACCTTTTCATTTCTGCGCTAATCTTATTTGCAGATTCTCGTTCTGTGAGATGTCTTCTATTTACAAAAGGATTGTTCTCTGGATTGGTAGAAATTCTAACTTTTGGATCTCGCTTTTCACGCTCAACAGTTTCATTAATTTGCCTAATTCGTTCAAAACTGTTATTAATTCCTTCTAAATCTTGATTAAAATCATCTGGCGGATTTTCGAAATGGTTTTGTGGCTCTGATTGTTGAGCTGGCTGTGGTGCAGGTGGTGTAAAATTCGAAAGTGGCTGTGGCGAGGGCTGCGTAAATTGTTGCGGTTGATTTTGCCAATTTGGTGAAATAACTGTTTGATTCATTGAATCTGGATAAGGATTGTAATTTAAATGAATATTTTCATCAAAATTTTGTTGCGGTTTATTTTGCCAATTTTTATTTTGCTGAAAATTATTATAATTTTGCGCT
The DNA here is from genome assembly GCA_963518805.1 of uncultured Saccharimonas sp. (SeqCode). GTDB lineage: Bacteria > Patescibacteriota > Saccharimonadia > Saccharimonadales > Saccharimonadaceae > Nanogingivalis. The sequence continues at coordinate 33,657 of CAUQKG010000003.1, forward strand.
TGCGATTGATTCCAATTTTGCCAATTCGAAAAAGCCCCATTTTGCATTTGTGGCTGATTGTGGTTAAAATTCATTTGGTATTGATTTTGCTGATTTTGAGAAAAAGCTGTTGGCTTAGCTTCAGCTTGTTCTGAAACTTGAACATCTTCAAATTTAATATTGTCTGAACCTTCGTATCGATTCTTAGGGTCAAAATAATAAGTTTTGTCTTGAATATTTTCCGAATTTTCATCTGTAAATTGTGCTAAATTTCGGGCCATATCAAGATTTTGCATAATTTGCTGTTTTCGTCTCTGGTCGTGTTGGTTTAATAAATTATCAACATTTGAAGAAACTCGTGAATTATCAAACATATCTTCAGCTGCACGAGCTTCATTTGAATATTCTTCACGAACAGTTGTATTGATTGGCACAATAGAGTGTTTAATAGCCCACCCTTCAGTATCAACAATATCCGCCAAGTAGCTGAGTCTGCGTGAGGCTTCATTTTGTGAAAGTTCTTTTGTGAGGTGTTCTTCTCTATTTACCGGTGCAGAAATTTGAATTAAATGTTCCACGCCATCTGGCTGCCAAAAACGCTTGTTTGGTTTTAAATAAAATGAAACAACCGCTGCAAGATAAGTTTCCATTGGTTGGTCTTTTCTAAGCGGTAAAGCAAGTGCGCCAAAAAAGATAATAATAGGTAGTGGCAAAATAATTAACCCTGGGAAAATTCCCCAAAGAAAAATCTCCAGCGCAATACAGCCTGCCACAATAATCAGGTAAATGAATTGCCGAAAGTTAAACGGCCCAAGCAATTTGTCATCAGCCTCAACGTCTTGAGGAACTTTATAAACGCTCATTCTTTATTTGCCCACTTCTCCTTATTTCAATAATATTAATTTTAACATATTTTCGAAAAAAAATAAAGCTTAAAAATAAAATAGGCAAAACATTTAGATTCTGCCTATTTCTTGTCTTTAATATTTTCAGGTTTCCAATTTCCGCCCAAAACTTTATCATAAAGAACTTTATTATTTTGTTCAATCTCTTTAAGCATTTTGCGAATTTCAGCACCTTGCACAGCATTGAGTTTTCCATATTCTGAAGGGTTTTCATTAATAGCCTTAACACTTTCGAGTGTGGATCTAATGGTTTCATTCGACATATTCGAAATTACTGATTTATCCCAAATTATTTTCATTGCGTCATTTGAAGCTTTAATGATTTTATCATCTGAGACATTTTTAGCGTAATTGTCGTGAATGGCATTATAAACTTCTTTCGAATTCATACCATTTACAGCAATATTTTCAAGTGCTGCACCACCAATAAATTGAAGATCGTCTTTTTTGGTTTTCTTGAAAGCTTCAACCAAGTCGTTGCGGTTAGCGTTCAATTCTCCACCAATTTCAGTTTTACCAAGTGAATCAATAGCACCTTTCAAGTCGGTCGTTCCCATAAACTTTTCAGCTGTTGCAGCGCGTAAGTTTTTAGTAATTTCGAAATCAATTCCATCTTTCTGGATTTTTTCACCCATATTTTTCGAAAAGATTTCGCTATAATCACTACCTGAAAAATTAAGTGATTTTGTAAGGTTTGTGAGTGATTCGACTTCTTCTTTGTTCTCTTTCGAAGCTGCTACTAAAGAACTTGCAAGTGCCGAGACTTTTCCGGCTTCACCACGCACACCAGATGCGGTTTCGAGCAAGTCGTTGCTGTAGCGCATATTATTTGCCATTGCATTATTGAGTGAAAGATTATTATTCTTTTCAGCAAGTTTAAACGCATTTGTTTGATTCATATTATCAACAAATCGAAGTGCTTGCTCGCCAAATTTTCCGCGTAAAGCTTTTAGTGATGCTTCGCTTAAATCAACAACACCGGTAATGTTTCCGTTTGCATCTTTTTTGAGTGTTGAATTAAATAATTCTGCTTTAATTTGCGAAAGCCCAGCATTTGTACTTGCGGTTGCACGATTGAGAGCTTCAGTGGCTAACATTTCTTGATATTGCGTATCTGAATTTATTAAATGCTTTTTGCGAGCATTATAATACATGTTCGAAAACGCATTCGAACCTTCCGGCATATTTTGAATTGCATCTCGTCTTTCATTTTCAAGCTCCGTAAAGCGTTCTTTTTGATACAATTCTGCAATTGATTTCGAAGCACCTATTCGACGTTGGCGGTTATAGCTCATTTGGCCAATTCGTACAGGCAATGAATTTGGATTTTTTGCGATAGCATGATTTCGATACATTTCTTGGTTTTCTGAAAGGAACTTCTTTGCACGATCAACTGGACCTTTGTTTGGATTATTGATAATTCCAGCAAATTTACCAAGCAGACTACCGCTAATTCGCATAATTGTTGGCGTAATCGCTAGCGGCACAACTTGCACTACGGCACCAAGTAAGAAAATTAAAAAGCTACCGTTCGAACTTGCAATAATTGTTGTTCCGATTAATTGCGAACCTCCAAAAAGAAGAGAAATTAATGGATACATCACGAGCATCGTAGTGAATAAATCTTTCCATTTTTCGAACCATTTCTCAGTATTTGGTAGAATATTCGCCGCAAATGCAAGTGGCGCTAAGAAAACTAAAACAATAATAATTGCCTGTCGTGCGGCTAAAATCACTAAAGCTACAACTGCTGAATAAATTACTGCAACTAGTGCTCCAAGAATCATCATTACTGCTGCACCAATATTACCCATAGTTGCAACCGTTACGGTGTAAGCGCCATAAGCCACTACGCCAGTTCCGCTCAAAACTGCAGCGGTCATATTTGACCAATCAAGATTAGCTGTTTTTATCTTATTTTCACCGCCATTATTAAAAATACTATCTCTAATTCCAATCAAAAGATTTTGAGTTTGTGCACCTAAAATATTCGAAATATCAACTAAAATCGCACAAATATAATAAGAAACATTAATTAAAATTGCTGCAATAATTAGCTTTGGCAATAATTTTTTAATTCCGTAATTACTAATTCCAAATCCTGTTACTTGCGAATAAATTACAAAAACAAATCCAATCACAAAAAAGACGTTTGCAACATTTCGCATATAATCCCAAACTTGAAAAAGACCAGATTGATTTGATGTATAAAGTGGTTGTACTCGTAAAAATGCTTGGAGCCAGTCATAAATACCATCCATCCATTTCGAAATTGTATTAGCAACCATACAAACCATCCAGCCACCCCCACCTTCAACACTACAGAGTGACTTGTCTTCATCTTTCGAAACGCCATCAACTTTAACATCTTGTGCTTCACCGTTTTGTTTTACGTTCCCAAGCGCGCTTACATCAAATGAATAAATTTTTCCGCTTGAAGTATCATTCTCATTATCAAGAGCGATTACTGTTGTTTTGTTTTCACCAGCATTTAATGAAGAATTTTCGGCATAAAGTTTTTTTGAACGTATTGATTCTGGAAATCTTGAAGTGTCAGAAACTTTTGAATATGTTTTTCCATTATATGTTATGCCATTTTTTGAAGAATCTGTCCATTTTGCTCCATCAAGAGCAAGGGCGATATTCGAATTAAAAAATCCCAAGATTGCGACTACTGTAAAGATCGCGATGAAAAACACATTTCGAAAATCTTGAGTTTTTGCTTTTTTAAACCTCGCCAAAGTTTGCATATGACCTGATTTTATCATAATTCAACCCTTTTGTCAACCTTAAAATTAAGTTTTTAGAATAAAACACTTGCTTTTTCCCTAAAAATGGTTTAAAGTATAATTATCATGGTAAACAAAATAAAAAATATAATAATAGTTGGGTTAGTTTTGACGAGCTTTTTTGCAGCTTTTCAGAGTGTTTTCTCTTTGAATTATACTTTTGCAAAAGAAGTGGTTCAAGATAGTAATGGTAATTATGTGGACCCTAGTGATTTAAAATCAAAATCGGATTCAAACAGTAATTCTGACAGTAAAAAAAATAAAGATACTACCCCTGCTGATGCAAAAACTGCAATTCTCCCTTCAGACTGGAAAATTGAAGATATTTTAAATATGGTTTTAGTTGTAGTAACTACTGGCGTTGGAATTGCAGCAGTTGGCTCGATTGTTTTTGCTGGTGTTCTATATATTACTGCTCGCGATAATGCTGCACAAGTTTCGAAAGCTAAAACAATGATTATGAATACAATTATCGGTATTATAGCTTATATTTTAATGTGGGCGTTCTTAGAATGGATTATTCCAGGAGGAATTTTATAATGAAAAAGATTATTCTAGCAATTTTTATAACTTTTATGCCAGTTTTATATTTTTCGAATAATGCTTATGCGGTTGGTTGTAATGATAATCAAACTTTTTTCGGTCTCCCCGCTTGGTATCGTGGATTAACTAAATCTGGCGAAGGTGGATGCCAAATTAAAAATATTGGGCCATCTGGAAAGGGCGAAGTTACTTTAGAACAGTTTGTCTGGACAGTGGTTGCGAATGTTATTGATATGGCTTTTCGAATTGCTGGTGTTGCTGCAATAGGATTCATTATTTATGCAGGTTATCAATATATGATTGCCGTTGGTGACCCAGGAAAACTTGCGGGTGCTAAAAAATCACTAACTAATGCGATAATTGGACTAGTAATTGCGGTTCTTGCTTCAACAATAGTAACATTTATATTAGGGATTTTAGGATAATGAAAGAATATAGATTTTTAGCAGAAGCATCCTTTGATAAATCAAAAGTATTAAACGGAATTGATACTTCGAATAAAAACAAAGCTAGCGATGCTTCGATGCAGAATGCTTTTAATACTGCTTTTATATGGGCTGGAATTATCTGTGTGATTATAATTATCGTGGCGGGATTAACATTCATAACGGCTGCCGGAAATCCAGGAACAATTTCGAAAGCGAAATCTGCACTAATTTACGCTTGTGTAGGTATTGTGGTAATCATATCGGCCGCACTAATTGTTAACTTAGTTCTTGGCGGATTATTAACGGGGTCAATATAATGAAAAAAATAATTTTAATAAGTAGCATTTTGTTCTCAATAATTCTATCGCCTATTGCTTTTGCGGAAGGTGAAACGAATGGAGCTAATAGTAGTGGAACATTTAATGCTTGCAAACATGTTGTTTCTGGAAAGACTGCAGTTTGTTCTGGTGATTCAAAAAATGCTACAAATATTGCTAAAAATATAATCTCCATTCTCCTGTGGGTTGTTGGTATAGCGGCGGTTATTGTAATTATCTATGCAGGATTAACATTCATAACGGCTGCCGGAAATCCATCAGCAATTACTCGAGCCAAAACAATGATAATTTATGCCGTTATTGGTTTAGCTGTTGCGATTCTTGCTTACGCAATTGTTAATTTCGTTATTAACACTTCAAGCGGAAAAGGAGTTAGTGGAGGATCATCTGGAAGCTCAGGCAATTCTAGTGAATCTAATAATTCAAGTGGCTCAACTAATACTGGATCGCAAAGTAAAAACCAAAATAGTGAAAACAGTTCAGGACAAAGTTCGAGCGGTTCGAATAGCTCAAATAATAATTAGAATAATATAAGGAGAATAAAATGAAGAAAATTTTAATAGCTTTTGGATTAATCCTTGCGGTAGCTGGCTCTTTTGCCTTCAACGCTGGATTTTTCGAAAAACAAGCTTATGCAAATAGTGCAGCAGATTTAATTAAACAAGGTGCAGATTCAACTGGCCAACAAGATACTCGTTCAGCTGGTGATATTGCTAAAGATGTTGTAAATATAATGTTCTTTATAATTGGTGTTATGGCGGTTATTATGATTATTTGGGGCGGAATTCGATATGTTCTTTCAGCTGGAAATAGCGCTGCCCTCACTAGTGCGAAAAATACAATCGTCTACTCTATTATAGGTTTAATTATCGCAATACTTGCATATGCAATTGTGAACTTTGTTATTAGTACTGTTGCAGGCGGTAGTCGGTAATATAAAGCTTAAAACTTAAATTTGCTTAGTTGAATAATGGCTAACAATTAAAATACTTGCAAAATAGTAAAAATTTGATATAATTTAAGTATATATAATTTAAGAAAGGAAATGTAATTTAAAATGAAAAATATTGTAAAAATGGCTCTATTGACCGCCGCAACAATATTCGCTGTTGGTGCTACTACATTTGCAACAATTCCAGCTTACGCCGCTGATTGTAAAGTTACTGGCGGTTTAAAGTCTGCTGATAGCTGTGCTAAAGGTGTTCAAGAAGAAAACGGCGGTCCGACAAGCTTGTTTGATGGCGACTCTCCAATTTTCACAACAGCAATCAATATTATGCTCTTCATTATTGGTATTCTTAGTGTGATCATGCTTATTTACGGTGGAATCCGATATGTTCTTTCGAGTGGTGATTCTGGAGCTGTTCAAAATGCTAAAAATACAATTATGTATGCTATTATCGGTCTTGTAATTGCAATCCTTGCTTACGCAATTGTCAACTTCGTTATTCATTCGATTACTAATAAAGAATAATAAAATAATAAATAAAGAGGCTTCATTTTTGCAGAGGTCTTTTTATTTATTCAAAAAATTATAAATTTTAAAAATAAACTTGATATAATAAAAATCCCGAAGTCTTATACTTCGAGAATTTTATTTTTCTACAGAACTTTAATTCGTGTTGCTTGAGTTTTAACTTTTGTGAAGCTGATTGTTAAAATTCCATCTTTCAACATTGCTTCAACTTCATCTTCTTTGATTGGAACTGGAAGAGCTAGTGTTCGGCTAAATTCTCCCCAGTAGCATTCTTGTGCATGATGAGCGATAATTCCCTCTTGATCACCGGGATTCAGACTTCCGCTAATCGTTAAAGTTCCATCTGAAAGTGAAACATCTAAGTCATTTTTGTTTACGCCCGCAGTTCGTGCTTTAACAAAAAGCTTATCTTCTGTTTCATAAACATCAACAGCTAATTGACCAGGAAGTTCATTTTCTTCTTCCGCAATTTCAATTTGTTCAGATCCACTGAAAGCTTCATTTCCTGAAGTCTCCATCAAATCATCACCAAAATTGAAAGCAGCTTCCAATTCATCATTCAAAAAGCTATCATCATTTTGCCTTCTAGCCATTTTTCCTCCGCATTAAATTTCCTAAATAAGATTAATTTACTTTATTATACCGCACTTTTATTATATAATCAAGAGGTAGAAACGATTTTTTATGAAGAAAAGCATATACGAAATAATTTTGAACTCTTTTGCTCCAGATAATTGCTATTTTTGCCAGAAATTGGGCGACCCTATTTGTAAAAAATGCCTTGAATCAAGGTGCAATTTTGGCAATTCCCTTTCTCGTTCGAATAGTGTGATTTCGAAAGAATTTTATCTTTCGAAAAGGTCTGGAGAGCTTCAAAAAATAGTTGATGAATTTAAATTTCAAAGCAAGAGGCAGAATGCTTATTATCTCGCGAAACTTTTATCTAATTTTCTGCTTTCGAATAGCGAATTTATTAATAATCGTGAAAAATTGGTTTTAATTCCAGTTCCAACACTTTTGAACCATATTCGTGAACGTGGTTTAGATCATACTGAGCTTTTGGCTCGTCAGCTTACAAAGAATCTAAAAATTGAAAAATCAACATTAATTAAAAGAATAGCAAAAACCACACAACGTGGCAAAAATTTTAAAACGCGACAAATTCAGGCGGAAAGTAGTTATGAACTTATGGGAGAAAAGCTTTCGAAAGATAAAATTTATGTAATTTTTGATGATATTCGCACAACTGGTGCAACTTTAGATTCTATTGCAAAGATTCTTCGCAAAAATGGTGCAAAAGAAATTTGGGCATTTTATCTACTTCAACAAGAAAAATAACTTGAGCTTTTAAAAAAAGTATGTTATAATGGTTTTCATCTGGAGAGGTGGCCGAGTGGTTGAAGGCACCGGTCTTGAAAACCGGCATGCGGTAAAACGTATCGAGGGTTCGAATCCCTCCTTCTCCGCCAAAATAGGTAATTCTGCTTAACGGCAGGATTTTCTATTTTAATAGAGATTTTTTGAATTTTTAAATAGCTTATGGTATAATTAAAATATTATGAATTTCGATAATGAAAACCGAAATGGCGTTCCTCGCGTAACGGGTTTGCCTGAATCACAATTTCGAACACCTGAGGCGGGTAGTTTTATGGCTGAAAACCCTAAAGAATCTATCGAGCCGGTTTTTGAAGAAGTTAAACCCTTTAACCCAGAAGAATATACACAAGTTCGTGAAGTTGAAAATAACCAATTACCCGCTGAAAATATTGCTGAAGAACGAGAAATCGTTAATTGGCAAGCTCAAGACTTAATAATCGGTGATAAAAATAAATCTTGGTATATTGTATTTTCAATTATCATTTTAGCATTTTGTCTTTTTGCAATTTTGAATCAATCTTGGACTTTTCTTGCTTTAATTATAGTGTCAGCCATTGGAATTTTAACTCTTCGAAAATCAAACCACGCCCAAATCATATCTTATAGTCTTTCTACGCATGGAGTTTATATGGGTGAAACTTTTCATTCCTATGGTGAATTTCGAGCTTTTGGTATTCGAAAAGAAACAAATACTTATGCTATTATTCTTTTGCCTAAAAAACGCTTTTCGCCCAGCACAATTATTTACTTCCCAAAGGAAAATGGTGAAAAAATCACAGATATTATTGGCGCTCGCCTACCAATGGAAGAAGTCAAACTTGATTTAATCGATAAAATTATTCGAAAAATAAATCTTTAATCTTGCAATATTTTAAAAAATGTGCTAAAATTTAAATGTCTGCTTAGTGCGGAAGAACTTCAAAAGTTAGCTACTGAAAAGTAGCATATGCACCTGTAGCTCAGCTGGATAGAGCGTTGGCTTGCGGAGCCAAAGGTCGTAAGTTCGAATCTTGCCAGGTGTACCATAGAAAAAGCATCAGAGCAATCTGGTGTTTTTTCTATTTTGGTGATATAATCGTTTTATGATTAAAAAAATACCAAAAAGAATAAAAAATAATAAGATTATATATATTTCAATTATCATTTTATTACTTCTATTGAGTGGGGTTATATTTCTTAATAAAATTAACCATAATGTAGAAGAAAAACATAATCAAGATATTACAAAGTATTATTTTAAAGATTCGAAATATAATGGAATTAGTTCAAAATTTATTGAAAGAAAAAATTCAAAAGAAGATGCTATATTGGAAATCCCTGTTACGAAGAATAATAAAATCAATGAATTTATAAATAATAAAATTCAAGAAATTGATGAGACTTTTAAAGATGATGCGAAAAAATCAACTTTCGAAAATATTTCAACTGAAAGAATTAGCTATCAAGTTTATTATAATAACGATGATGCTATTTCAATTTTAATTTCAATCAAACAAGATACTCATGGAGCAAATTTGAATGATCAAAATTTATTTTGGACGTTTAATGCTAAAAATGGAGAAATTATAAAATTTAGTGACTTTTTAAACAATAAAGAGAAAGATAAATCTAATATTTTAGAAATTATTAAAAATAAAATTCGAGATTATTTAAAAAATAGTAAAAAAGAATTCTCGAATGAAATTTTGAATGATTTAGATTTTGAAAGTTTCGAAAATATAATAATATTAGATAAACAAACGATTGACTTCCCTTTTTCTAAAGGTCAAATTATTCCTTCTAATTTTTCTTCGGTTCAATTTCAAATTAAAGTTTCAGAAATTTCTAATTTCTTGCAAAATGATTTTTCAAGAAAAATATTCGAAGTTCCTGATATACAAAATTCGAAACAAGCTCAAAAGACAGCACCATTAACTTCTCAATCTCCTCTTCTTGATAAAGATTGTTCGAAATGTATTGCTTTAACCTTTGATGATGGACCAGGCATATATACCGATAAACTCCTTTCTTATCTTCAAAGTTATAAAGCGAAGGCAACTTTCTTCATGATTGGCCCAAGTGCTCAGAGATACCCTTCTATTGTAAAGCGAGTTTTTGATAATGGACATCAAATTGGTAACCATACCTGGTCTCATTCTTCCTTGCCAAGCCTATCTCCTGCGCAAGTTCAAAATGAAATAGCCTCAACTAATAATATTCTACAAGGAATTATAGGTGTAAAACCTACTACACTTAGGCCTCCATATGGCGCAACTAATGCTGCCGTGCAAAGAGTTGTTTCTAATCTTGGAATGAGTTCAATTTTATGGTCTGTTGACACTCGTGACTGGGCAGATAGAAATTCGAATATTGTTTGTAATAGAGCAATCTCGAATGCACGCCCTGGTGCAATAATATTAATGCATGATATTCACCGAACATCAGTTGAAGCGGTTCCGTGTATTTTGCAGAATTTAAGTTCTCAAGGTTATCAATTTGTAACTGTTGATAAGTTGCTTGGCAATCTTCAGCCTGGGCATATATATTATTCAGCAAAATAAATCTTTATTTAATCTCTGATATATGATAAAATGTAAATATTGGAGAGGTGGCCGAGTGGTTGAAGGCGCACGACTCGAAATCGTGTATGCGGGCAACCGTATCGGGGGTTCGAATCCCCCCTTCTCCGCCACGAAAGTAGCTCGCATTTGTGGGCTTTTTTCGTATAAATTAAAATAAAAACCGCTATTTTAAAAATAATAGCATTTTTAAAATTATTATTTTACCAATTCGACTTTGAGTTTTTCAATTAATTCTACAGGCGTTGGATCTACATTATTTAAGATGGCAAGATAAATGCTGACAAAATCTGCTAGAATCGATCCCCAAAGCACTTGTTCAAGATAAGTTGAACCTTTTAGCTCAATATTTCGTGCTGCTGGGCGTTTTCCGCTTAAAAGTCTATCTGATATCTCGAATCGTTTTTGCACGCGTGGATGGTCTAAATTGCTTCGTAAATTAAAAATTGCGAAAAGTTTTTCAACTGGGTGCGAGCTCCAACCGATAAATTCATTATGATTAAATTCTGGATATTCATTAAAGAAGCTAATATTCTTAGCATTTTCATTCCAAGAAATTTTCCATTTATAAGCTAGCGGTGAAAATTCACTCGAACTCAAAAAAACTGCACTTCGCCCTGCAGAATAAAGTGCTAACTGCTTGGCATAATTCCGTTCATTCGAAACACTTGCTGCCCAGGATTCGCTTTCTTTTCGCAAAAAATCGGCATAATGCTCAATTTCTTCGTGTTTTTCGTTCGAAATAATTCCAAAATTCACCAAAATTTTAGTTAAAGCTCTAAAATTATAAATTACCGCCATTCGAGGTTGAAGGCCTGTTGGCAATTTAACATGAGCAATTTCATTTTTGCGAGCAATTTCTTCCATTTTGCCGTGCGAAGAAACTGTGGCAACTTGTGCACCAATTTCAATTGCTTGATTTAACGCCGAAATTGACTCTTCTGTATTTCCAGAATACGAGCTTGCGATCACTAAAGTATTTTTCGAAACACTTTTTGGTAAATTATAATTTCGAATAATTTCGATTGGTAAAGTTATTTCATTTTCGAGCCATTTTTTCACAATTAAACCAGCTAAAGCTGAGCCACCCATTCCTGTAATAACAATATTTTTGATTTCACGGCCATCATTTTCTGGTGAAATAACTTCAGCTTGAAAAAGCGCCTGTTTCCACTGCTCGCTAGCAACTAAAAGCGCATTTTGCGGGTCGCGCTGAACTAATAAATTAAAATTATCTAACATTTTCCACCCTTTCAAAAAAATAATCTTGATTATGCTTTAATTCTATGATACAATATAATTAATAAAAAGTAAAGTCAATTAAATATAAAGGTGGGTTATGGAAATTGATATGAATCAAACAAGTAAAATGCCAGTTAGCGACGATCCAGAGCTCGCTAAGATTCTTTCTGGTGTTAGCGGTTCTTCAGATGATTCTGATGATAATCAAAGCACTGATGAACTCCAATATGAAGATTTAAACCAAGTTGAGGTTCCAGCTACTGAAGAAGTTCAACCGGTTGTTGAACAAACTCAGCCAACTGTAATGCCAAGTTTTGGTGGCTTAGATTTAGATACAATTAAAGGTCATGCTCTTGAAGATTTGCGACCATTAGTTGATAAATTAACGGTTTCGAATGAAGAAAAATTTGATATTTATCTTTTGCTTCTCCGTTCAAGTGATGATAATACCTTAATTGAACCAGCTTATAATGCTGCTCGAATGATTGAAGATGAAGTAAAGCGTGCAAATGCGCTTCTCGATGTGATTAAAGAGATTGACTACTTTAAATCGAAATAATTATAAAAAACTGCGATAGATTTTAAACTATCGCAGTTTTATTTTTTAAAATCTTAAATTGCACTCAGGATTTTGTAAAATTATTTAGAACTCAATAAAAATAGGCCCTAAGTTTAGAGCCTATTTTTCTTTTCCGAAATTAGATTTTTTTCGAATTTTTCTTCAATTTTTTAGTAAAGAATACAATTATCGGTGTGAAAATTGCAGTGACTAAACTAATCAAAACTAATATAGTAGTGCTGTCTTGTTGGTTTTGTTTTTCGTGTAAATATCCAGTTTCTGGAGAATTTAAACGTTGCTTTGCGATTTCCTCATTGCGTTTTTTGATAGCTTCTGCAAGCTTGTCTGCTTCAATTTGAGCTTCTTTTTGCTCGATAGAATTTTTAATTTCTTTCAATTTTTCGCTCAATTTTTGGCGTTTTTTATCATCTTTAACTTTCGAAATTAAATTCTCAATATTTTCAATATCAACAGCTGGAAGCTCATTTTTCTTCGTTTTGTTATCTTCAACGATTTTTTCAACTTCTTTCAGCTTATCTTCAGATGATTTTTGGCGCTCACTTTCTGCTTTTTTAGCTTTTTCGATAGCCGATTTCAAATCTTCTTCCGCTTTTTTAATTTCTTCGAAAGTTGGATTATCTGCTTTTTGAACTTCTTTAGCTTTATCAGCTTCAGCTTTAACTTCATCTTTCAGCCATTTGTGTGAATCTTCAAAATCTTTAATTTGTGAATTTAGGGCTGTTTTATCAGCTCGCAAACCATTCAAAGCGTTTTCAAGTTCATTGATTGCTTCTAAGATTTCACTCTCTGAAGCAAGATATTCGGTTGAATTTTTTATCGCTTCGGCAGTTTTAAGTTGGCTTGAAATATTTAAGTTTGACGCCGCATTTACAACTTCTTGCAACTGTGCTAAAGTTTCCTTAGAAAAATTATTAAGATTTTTCAAATTAGCAATTTTGTCTAAAGTTTGCTCCAACTTTTTGGTATTTTTATTATATCGTTCAGCAATTTTCTCTAGCTCTTTAAGATTTGCTTGTTTCGCCACAGGGTCAAGAATCTTGTCATTTTCATTCATGACATCCTTAAAATCGGCGATATGTTCAATCACTTTCTTCAATTCATTGATCGCGTTTGAAGTATCAGTTTTACGCTCATTTTCTAGAGCTACGATTTCAGTAATTTTATTATTTAAAGAATCTGCTGCGTTTTTAACGTCATCGTTGGTTATTCCTAAAGGTTGTGTTGCAGTACGCTTAACCTCAGTTAATAAATTAGCAGGGATTGCGTTTTTAATATAATCTGGCTGTTTTTCGAAATTTTCAAGAGCTTTTTTAGCTGGCTCACGAGAAGCAAAAGCAGTTAAAAGCCTAAACTGGGCGGTTGTGGTATTTCCGTATTTATTTGTGGCTTTAGCTGTAATTAAATAGTCGCCATTTATTTGGTTTTCTTTATTGCTGAATACTTCTTTGGCATCAGTTGTAAAAGAAGTAATATCTGATGTTGGGCTACTTGCTGTAAGGAAATTTCCGCCAGCTTGTGGATTATAACTCTTCTTGAAAGATTCTATTATAGCATCATTAATTGTAGAATTATTTTGTCTTGGTTTATCCCAAACTAATGGCGAGCCTTCTTCCAATGGAATACTGTTACCTTGAACATTGAAATTAATTTCTGGTTTTTCATTTAGGTTAAAATTTATATTCTCTACTGTTACGTCAGATGTATTATAAAAATCACTTTGGTCATCCATGGTATTTCCATTAGGTAGAGTATATTTTTTATTTATAACACTAAAATTATCTGTGCCCGTAAATTTATCTGCGTTAACCTTAATATATCCACCATCTTGTTGCGGATTTCCGTTTTTATCTGTATTTATAAAAGTTTGATTATTTTCTATTGGCATAATCGTGCCATCAAAATTGATAAAAGGATTTTTAAAAATTCTTTGGCCTGCTGAAAGCTTTATTGCTACATTTTGGCTTGAAATTCCATAAACTTTTGCTTTTGGTAAATCTTTAAGGGGTGAAAAATCTGTTGCTTTAGTATGATGAATCCATAGCAACTCAACCTTTTTCCAGTTTTTAACAAATGAAATATCGCTAACGCTGTTCATTCCAACATAAGCTGTTTCTATGTTCTGGAGATCTGCTGCGGCAGACATGTCTTTTAATGACCAGATTGCATGAACATGGATTAATTTTAAGTTCTTAAAATACTGAATACCTTCCACATTCTCAAAATTTCGATACGCATCTTCTGGCCAGAACTCTGTCATTGTTTTAGCTACGCCAGCCGTAATTGGACTATCAAGTGTTCGACTTGGATCACTTTTCATTAAAACTGAATTTAATGCACGCTTAAAATTCGCATCTGTAAATTTAATTTCATAACTATCTGGAGCATTGCTTGGATCAACGGGATTAGCCGCTGAAGTATAAGCTGATGCTTTCGAAAAAATATTTTGTTTGTTAATAATTTGTGTTCCATAATACCCGCCACCGAGTGCTAGAACCGCTACCGTCATTGCTGGTAATAAAATTCTATTATTCTTTACTTTCATTTAATCTTTCCTTGAATATATTTATGCTTATTCTATTTTACTAAATATTTGCAAAAAAATCAATAGTGTGCTAAAATTTAAATACTTTTCGAAAAGGGGTGGAAAAATGAAAAAAGTACATTTGCACAGGTTCGGTAAAACTGATATATTTTTTTCGATAGCTGTTACTCTATCTACTGAAAGAGTTAAAGAGCCAGAGAAATCTTATCTACTCAATGATACCTCCAATTTTGGGGAATTGATTCTTGAAATTATTGTCAATGAGCCTATTGGAGTTTTCCGTAGAAAGAGTTTCTCTTTTGAGCTAAATGACAATAATCTTAAAGAAGCCAAACTTGCGTTTCAGAATAATGAAATTGCAAATTGGTACATTCGAAGAAGCAAATCTTCGGATACTAGCTTCAGCTCATTTATTGAGCAACTAAATAGCCAAACCTATTAAACTTAAGCCGTTCAAAAGAACGGTTTTTATTTTTTTCGAAAACTAAAATCGCCCAGAAATGAGCGATTTTTTACTATTTTTTGAAGATTTCTTTTGTGATTTTTTGCACAATCTCTGTATCGTTCCAAGGTGTTTTTTTACCATCAATTACGCGGTAAACTTCGTGCCCTAAACCTGTAATTAATACAATATCGCCCTTGCCTGCAATTTGTAAAGCTTTTCGAATTGCTTCTTCACGATCTGGAATCTCTTGAATATTTGCTGGCAATTTTTCACCTTTTTTCGAAATTCCTGCAATAATTTCTTCACGAATTTGCTTAGCATCTTCAGTGTAGTTTTCTTCATCGGTAATAATAATTCGGTTGGCTAAATCTTGAGCGATTTTTCCCATAATTGGGCGTTTTTCGCGATCACGGTCGCCACAAGCACCAAAAACCAAAATCGTGCGCTCTTTAGTGATTTTTTTTGAAGCTTTAAGAAGTTTTTCAAGCGCATCTGGTGTGTGGGCGTAATCTACAACCACGTCAAAAGGTAAATTCGAAACAGCATATTCAAACCTTCCTGAAACTCCTTCAAGATTAGCAATTCCCTCTTGAATATCTTCGAGTGAAATTCCCAAAAGATAAGCACCAGCCGCCGCCGCAGTCATGTTGTAAACATTAAATTCGCCTGGTAGATTTGTGGCGATTTCAAGTGTAACATTATTATCAATTCGTAGATTAGCTTCGCTTCCCTTTTTGTAAAGTTTGAAATTTTCAATTTTAACTTCTGCAGGATCACTTTCGCCATAAGTTATTTTTTGCTCGCCAGCTTCAAATTTATTGAAAAATTCGAAATAAGCATCATCAGTATTTAAAACAATAAATCGTGGTTGCATTTCGAAAAGTTTTGCTTTAGCGTTAGCGTAGTTTTCCATTGTTTTGTGGTAGTCAAGATGATCTTGTGTAAGATTGGTCATAATTGCCATCTCAATAGGAACTCCAGCAAATTTGTATTGATCAAGTGCGTGTGAAGTTGCCTCAATTAATGCAAATTCAACACCAACTTTTTTTGCATCAGAGAAAAATTTTTGCAATTTCGAAACTGTTGCGGTTGTAGAATTGGTATCATTTACTGTTTGAATACCCGCAATCTCAATATTTGCGGTTGAAAACATCGCAGTTTTATAGCCAGCTTCTTTTAAGATTTCATTAAGAAAATTAACAGTGGTAGTTTTACCGTTCGTACCTGTTACAGCAATCACTCGCAAGTCGCGCGCAGGGTTGCCATAACGCGTGGCGATAACTTTTGCACGAGATTTTCGATAAGTTTTTTCAAGCCCAGAAATTGCCGTTTTTGGCAGAATTTTGCGAGCCGTTTTTGCTAAATTATTCTTAATGCTCATTCTTAAATTATATCACTTTTTAGATTTTCAGGCAAATTTTCGAAAGAAAAAAACCACCCCTTTTTAGGTGTGGAAATATTTGGTAATTATTTTAAATCTTTCGAAACAATACTTCTCTGAACATAAACCATTCGGTTATATTCTTTTGCGTATTATTCTGATAATTTTTTTAAATATCTATAATTGATTTGTTTAAAATAATTTAACTCCATTCAACATTCCTCCGGCAGAAAATATGCCAGAAATCAAATACATTATAAAAATACATATTTGAAGTGTTAACAGGATTTCTGCCCAGATTTTTACCTTTGATTTTCGCCCAGTTTCAATTTCAAATTTATTTGCAGCTTTAAGTGAATAGCTAACAGCTATAACTGAAAGCAAGCTAAAACCATAATTAATAATTGGAGCTGGCGAAGGAGCTGGAAATAAGCTTAAAAATCCCAATATTGCAGCAATTTGAATTGGCATAAAATCTTCGCTTTTACCTTTTCGAATAACTTTATATTCCTCAAGGATAAACTCATTGTTTTGGGCTTCTTGCGATTTTTCTTGGTTTTCTTTTGGTTTTTCTTGCGGTGTTGGGTAAATATCTTCTGGCTTATATTTTTTAACTTCCATATTTCAAATTATATCACGATTCAATTGAAAATTTCGAAAAAATAAAGTAAAATATTTTTATGGAGAGATGGCCGAGTGGTTTAAGGCGCACGCCTGGAACGCGTGTTGGGCGCAAGCTCTCGCAGGTTCGAATCCTGTTCTCTCCGCCAAAACCAATATTTTTTTGAAAAATCCTTGACTTTTTGAAAAATATCAGTTAAAATAATAAAGTAATTTTGCACGAGTGGTGGAATTGGTAGACACGCTAGTCTTAGGAACTAGTGCCAATTGGCGTGAAGGTTCAAGTCCTTTCTCGTGTACCAGAAATTATTTAGAAAATCTCCCAAGAATCTGGGAGTTTTTCTTTTAATATTTTTTCGAAATTTTAAGATTTTTCTAAGCTGAATGTGCTAAAATATAAATAGAAAAGAGGTAGATATGAAAACTAAACTTGTAATCTTTGGCTTAACTGGTGATTTAGGGCGCCGCAAGCTTTTGCCTGCACTCGATTCCCTGCTTGAAAAAAATGAGATTTCTCCAGATAAACTTGAAGTTATTGGCGTTTCTCGGCGGCAAATTCAGCCTTTCGAAATTCTTGAAAGTTCGCTCGGGCTCTCTCGCGCTGAAAATTCTAAACTTCCGCAAATTTTAAGTTTTTTCGAAATGAATTTAGCAGATGAAACAGAATACAAAAAACTTAAAAAATACCTTCAAGATGAAAATGAAGAATCGCAAATTTTGCTGTATCTTTCAGTTCCGCCAGCAAGTGCTGCGCAGATTTCAACATTAGCCGGAAAAGCTGGTTTAAATGGTAAAAATGTTAAAATTCTTTTCGAAAAACCTTTCGGAATTGATCTAAAATCAGCGCAAGAATTTATTTCTCGAACGGCGGAATTCTTTAGTGAAAAGCAGATTTTTCGAATCGACCATTATCTAGCAAAAGAAATGGCACAAAATTTACTAATTTTGCGGCACAAAAACGCATTATTTTCGCAAATGTGGAATGGAAAATCTATTTCGAAAGTACAAATTATTGCCAGCGAACAGATTGGAATTGAAGGTCGCGGTACTTTTTATGAACAAAGTGGCGCTTTGCGTGATTTTATTCAAAGTCATTTAATTCAGATTTTGGCATTATTTTTGGCGGATTTTCCAAATAGCTGGAACGATTTGCCTGAATCTCGCTTTAAAGCATTAGAACAGATTGAAAAATTACAAAACCCTGAAGAAAATGCAATTCGTGGCCAATATAAAACTTATCGTGAAGAAGTTGAAAATCCAAAATCTTGTGTTGAAACTTTTGCTAAAATTCGATTATTTTCGAAAGATGAAAATTGGAAAAATGTACCTTTCGAACTAATTTCTGGTAAAAACTTGAGCGAAAAACGCAGCGAAATTCGCATTCATTTGCGCAAAACTGAAGAAAATCAAGCTAATTTAATTCAGATTTCGCTTGATGATTCGGCGAGTGTGAAAATTGAACTTGCAACGAAAATTCCAGGCTTGAATCGTCGCACAGAAATTCGAAATTTGAGTTTTTCTTATGATGAAAATGCTCAGCCTGCCGAAGCTTATGAAAAAGTTTTGGCTGAAGCGATTCGGAATGAAAAAGCATTTTTTGCTGAGAGCAATGAAATTTTGCGCGCGTGGGAAATTCTTCAGCCTGCTTTGGATTTTTGGCAAAATTCGAACGAAGAAACTTTGCGATTTTATAAAAAAGGAACAGATTGGAGCAAAATTTAATGCAAGAAAAATCAATTTTCACAAGAATTATCGAGGGTGAAATCCCCTGCCACAAGGTTTATGAAGATGAAAAAGTTTTCGCAATGCTTGACATCGAGCCGCTTTCGAATGGCCATGTTTTGGTTATTCCAAAAAAGCAAGTTGATTTGCTTTGGGATTTAGAACAAAGTGATTATGATTATCTGTGGCAAATTACCAAAAAAATTGCCAAAAAAATTCAAGCTGAAATGAAACCGCTTCGCGTGGGTGTTGTGGTTGAAGGTTTTGGCGTGCCGCATGCACACATTCACCTTGTGCCACTTTATGATAAAAATGTTTTGCAGCTCCACCACGGCTACCCTGCTGAAACATCGCCCGAAGAACTTGCAAAAATCGCTGCTAAAATAACTTTCGAAAAATAAAAAATCCCCACAATTTTGTGGGAACTAAAATAAGTTAATATTGCTGCAGGAATCTGCTATTGATTACGCTAAGCGTATAACCAATAACATTAATACTATTTTTTTCTGTATCAATCAGTATCAACGAATCCAGTTTGTGATGAAGATATAAACCTTTCTCCATTAACTGGTTTTCTGGTTTGATATCTTTGAAGATATCACTGTAGAGACCTTTTTCTACCAGCTCATTTATACGGTCTTTGTTGTCATTTATAAAATTTTCGATTTCTTTGCGGCTGTCCGCAAAGACGGGTATGATATGATTGTCGATTGAGGCCAAGAAAATTTTATCAGTCTCATCGACAAGTTTATCATTCTGATCGAAAATTTTTATTTTTCTTGATTCGAAAATGGCTCTGAGTAAATACACTTTTACATACGCAATACTATTTGTCATTTATTCTCTCCGCGCTTAAAGCCCGCCCGGCTATAGAATATTTTCGAAACTTTCAGCTTCGAAAGCTGAGCTCAATTTTTAAACTCAATTTTCGAAACTGAAAATTCGGCAAAACTAGCCAGATTCCTACTTCTGAAATGTCCTCTCGCTCCACGCAAGTAACTTAATTATATCACTAAAATTGAAAAAAGTCAAGCAAATAACCGCATAAAGTTGTAATTTTGGGTTAGTAATTTATGTACAAAGCTCAATGAATGGATTTTAAGTTCAAGAAAAAGAGCCTCGTTATTATACGAGACTCGTGATAATTGAGTTTTTGCAGTAGGGCTATAAAATTGCAAACCCTCTGCAACCAACGATATTGCCGTTTTCATCTCTTACTTGTTGAGATGAAAGTAGTAAATCGTCGGTTCGACGTCCTGCTGCTTGAGCGGCTTTTGCTGTCGCCAGACTGACAAAAAGGAAAATTCCCTCTTTCCAATCTGGCAGATCAATTGGCTCCCCAAATGAGGAGCGCACTAGTGGAAAGCCATCTATGTCTCCTACCGGTACATCTGTTTGCTCTGCCCGAGCTATGGTTCCGCTCGGTTTAATCTCGCGGAGGACACTTCCATCCTCTGCTAACAGACAAAGTGGATGTGGGGTCATGTTTATAATCTTGGTCATTCTATTAATCCATCTCCCTCATAAATGGTAATGAGAGCCTTTCTTTTTGCTTGAGTTACTACTCAGCGAAAAGCTTTCAAAATATCTTTTTCAAAACTTATCGCCAAGTAGCAAATCTGGTGAATAAAATGTCGCAGGCTAAAATATTAAACTCAATCCTTGTAATGTTCCATCGTTAGTTACCTAGCTAACGAATACTATTATTATAGCATAATAATAGTATTAAGTCAAGTATTTAATCGAAAATAGTTTGAAAAATCCTGTAAAAATGGTAAAATCTAATTATGAAAATTATCGCGATCGGCAAAAAGCACGAAAAGTGGGTTTTGAATGGAATTGAACTTTTTGAAAAACGGCTCAAAAAACCGTTTAATTTGAGCTGGGATATTTTGCCACATTCGAATTTTGCCGAAGAAAAAGCGCGTGAAGAAGAAACTCAGCGGATTTTAGCAAAAATTAAACCGAGCGATTTTGTTATTTTGCTGGATGAGCGCGGCAAGAATATCTCTAGCCCAGAGCTCGCCAAAATGCTTTCGAACGGATTTGTGAATTCGCAGAATTTTGTGATTGTGATTGGTGGGGCTTTTGGCGTGTCTGAGGAGCTTCGCCAGCGAGCAAATTTTGTTTGGAGCCTTTCGAAATTAGTTTTTCCGCATCAAATTGTGCGCTTAATTTTGGTTGAACAAATTTATCGTGCGCAAGAAATTTCTTCTGGTGGAAAATATCACCACGAATAAATTATTTTTTGTGGAAAAAGCTGTGGAAACCCCTTAAAAATTCGAAAAAACTCGCCTGAAAGTATTTGCGAAAAATGTTGAAAAAATATATAATAGAATTACTATGGCGAAAAATGAAAAAGAGATTGTTAAACTTCGAAATTTGAAAAAGCGTTTTGGTGTTGGTGACGCTGAAAATTATGCCTTAAACGGTGTAAATTTAAGTATTAAACAAGGTGAATTTATTATAATTATGGGGCCTTCTGGCTGCGGAAAAACCACACTTTTAAACACAATTGGCCTTCTTGATCGTGCGACTGAGGGAGATTATGTTCTTGACGGGCAGAATGTTGCGCGAATGTCGCGCCGCAACCAAGCGAAAATTCGAAGTGAAAAAATCGGTTTTATTTTTCAAAATTTTAATTTAATTCCCCGCCTAACCGTAATTGAAAATGTGGCTTTACCGCTGGTTTATAAAGGAATTGGAAAAGTTAAACGGCTCGAAAAAGCTTCAGAAGTCTTAAAACAATTTCATCTTGGTGAGCGCGAATTTTATATGCCGTGGCAACTTTCTGGTGGGCAAACTCAGCGCGTAGCAATTGCGCGGGCGCTCGTGAATAAGCCTTCAATCATTCTTGCTGATGAGCCAACGGGAAATCTTGATTCGAAAAGTTCACACATTATTATGGAAGAGCTTGCTGAAGTTCATAAAAAAGGCAACACAATTATTATGGTGACGCATAATCCAGATTTAATGGCTTACGCAACACGAATTATTACAATGTTCGATGGTAAAATTGATACAGATGTTAAGAAAAAACCTGCAAAGAAATCTTCGAAAAAAGATGGAAAGCTAAATACGCTTGATAAAATTGAAAAAGTTGAAGAAAAAATCGATGAAATTAAAGAAGAATTGGGGGTTTAAATGAGCTTGCGAGTTTTAAAAACTAATATTGAAAATGCATTCGAATCGTTGCACGCCAACCGTTTGCGAACTTTTCTTACAATGCTAGGTGTAATGATTGGGATTTCTAGTGTTGTGATAATTTTTTCACTTTCGGGCGGGGTTAGCTCGATGATTTCGAATCAAATTATAGCTGAGGGTGAATCTTTGGCGGTGGTTCGGCCAAAAGAATTAACTGCAAATAATAAAAATGTTATTACAAATTTGGCAACTTCTCGAAATTTTACACAGAGTTCAATCAAGAATGAAGACTTAGGCTTAATTTCGAAAGTAAAAGATGTTTTAGCTGTGGCACCACTTGCGAATTTTTCAGCAAAAGTTAAGGGCGATGGAGATGAAAAATATGCAAACTTGCTGGCAACCAGCCCAAACCTTGATCAAACTGTAGGTTTGAAAGTTCGTGAAGGTCAGTTTATTGCAGAAAGCGCTAATGCAAACACTGTTGTAATTGGCAATCAAATGGCCATTGATTTATTTGGAACAACTCAGGCTTTAGGAAAAGAAATTACAATGAAAGGCGAAAAATTCATTGTGATTGGCGTTTTAGCTCATCAAAGTTCATCAATTAACTTTAGTAATGTTGATTTTAACAATACGGCAATTATTCCATATGTGACTGCAAAACGAATTATTGGTGAAAATCTACAGATTCAGCAAGTGAATATTCGTGTGAAAAGTATTAATAATTTGAATCAAGTTCAGCAAGAAATTGAAAAAGGAATGCTAAAAAACCACAATGGCGAAAAGGATTTCGAAGTTTTGACTGGTAAAAATATTTCGCATCCATCAGATAAATTTATTGAGCTTTCAACATTTATTTTGGCAATTGTGGCAAGCATTTCGCTAGTTGTTGGTGGAATTGGTATTATGAATATTATGCTCGTGAATGTAAGTGAGCGAACGAGAGAAATTGGTATTCGAAAGGCACTTGGTGCGAATAATCGGCATATTTTGTTTCAATTTTTAACAGAATCGATGATAATTTCATTAAGCGGCGGATTTTTTGGTTATCTCATTGGTTATGCATTTTCTTTTGGAGTGAGTGTATTTCTACCGTTTAGTCCGGTTATTTCTTGGCAAATTGCTGTTTTGGTTTGTGGAATTTCGATGTTGGTTGGTGTAATCTTTGGCCTTTATCCTGCCTTCCGTGCAGCCCGAAAAGACCCGATCATTAGTTTACGTCAATATTTATAAGAATAGACAAAATAAAAAAGTTGCTTAGATGGACGTATGACACCCAGCAGTCTAAATAATCTGAGTTCATGCGCCTTATAAATCAAACTAAAAGACAGTCATACTTTGGACTGTCTTTTAGTTTGATTTGGTGGAACTTGTAGCCGAAAGCTAATACCAGAATTTAATTTTCAAAAAACGCATCCTATAAAATAAACTAATGAATATTTTACGGAGTCTCCCTCCTTTTTCTTCAGGGACGATACAAGTCCTGTTGCCACCAGCAATGATATAGATAGGAACATCTCTATGCTTAGAATACATTTTATTATAATTTATAGATTGATGATATAATCTTAAAATTCTGTGTCCATAGTTACCGCCTATAGAATTTTCGTTATTAAATTCAATATCTCTTCTAACAGGCTCTAACACTGAGACTAGTCTTATTATCACTGTATGATACGTAGAGAGCACGTCTTCGTAATCAATAATCCCATTGTCAATCAAAACTCCGACATCATTGAGTAGTGATATGCATTTCTTGGCGCTATCATACTCCTCGCTAGATAGATAGTTATTATATTGTTTCTCTCTAATTCTCCTCAAATTTTCTTGTGAGGATTTTGAGTCTCTGTGTTTTTTAGGAGGGTTCTTCGGGAAATCGTCATGAGTATAGACTATGAGGTTCTTATTTTTATATATTACCCTAGATACAGAACTAACTTCCTTCATTATCTCCATAGCATGAACTATGGCTTGAAACTTCAAACTTTTAGAGGAATATTTTAACTGTCTAATTGAGATTATGACTACTATATTGGCTATAATAGCGATGATATTTGAATATTTCTCTAACTGCAACTATCGTTCACCTCAGTATTCCATAATCTGCTTAAAGACTGGATTGTAGAGCGAAGCTCTTGGAGGTAGTGTTCTTTATTTTACATTCCTTGGAGCTCTCCTCCCCATTCAGCAGGAAAGCCAATCGTTTCAATTTCGACATTAAATGGAATGGCAACTGAACGTAAGGCCTCCAGATGTTGATAGGGCACATATATTTCGCTTGTTACTAATAAGATTTTAGAACCTGGTTTTACAGAGTGCCGCTCCATGAAAAATAGATACGTATCGAGCGAATTGGCACGTCTAGCTTCGGGCTCTCTTGAAGGTGATGAAAAAATTGAAGTATTATTTTCAAAATTTATGATTTTCCACTTTTTATTTGGATTTCTTTCGTCAAGACTCGATTCTTCTGTTTGAATAATTTTTGAATTAAAGAAGAGTTTATGAGCCTCTAGAAAAAGGTCAAATTCCGTCTCGGCGCACCTAGCATAAGTATCTGTAGCCTGCCTCTCACTATCATTTAGTGGCCGAAAAGAAGCCAGCATTGCTATTTTACGTGGTTCTTGCTGTAATTTGTCGTATACCTCTTTAGCTAGCCTAGTTCGTAGCAAGCAGGACAGTTTCGCTCCGCCTAAAACCCAGATATAATCATACCGGTTTCGTGATGGAATACTATTTTCCCTTAGATTCAAATCAAACGAAGCTTGGTCGATAGCCTTGTTCTGTTCTGAAGTGAAGTTCTCTTCGGAAATAAGCCAACGCGCATTTTCTTTATTCTCCGTCTGGTGTCTGCTTCGATAGTCCCATTTGTCACTGAATTTTAGCAAATAACTCAGGCACTCATTCAGATTTTGGCTTGGGTACTCCCCACCAAATAACTTAACTAATTTTACCAAAGAATCACTAAAAACAAATTCTTCAGCAAAAGACTTCAGGTTGTCTTGTTTTGAATTTGGCAATTTTATCACCATAATATTTACCTCCAAAATGAATCCATCTTCAATTATAATTATATCATAAAGCCACAGATAATAGCATGAAATTTTTTACCTACTATTTATATTTATTAAGGTTTGAACAGGTGTATTTCATCAATTCCTGTGACAGCTAATAACACAAGGGAATCCTTCGTTTTTTCTTTGAACCTTTCCCCCAACTCCCTAAAAAACTCATCATCTGTCTCAATCTCTAGAATCTCAATCAGGGCTTTGGCGGTATCTGTTAAGTGAAAGGCGCTATATTCGAATGTTGTTCTTTCGTCAGATTCAGTGGTGAAAGTTAGGACTAAGTTGTCATTTTGGAAGCCAGATAGCTCACCTTTTTCTACAATTATCTCATGTCTACCACCACCAGAAATTAAACCATATTCAATCAGGCGTGAAACTTCGTTGCCTTTAACACCATATTTAGTAAACAAATCCAAAAAATCGGTGTGTGAGATTAAGCAGTGGTCTAAAATAGTTTCGCCCGAAAACTCATCAAAAGAATTGTCATAAAAAGTAAATGGTGTTATTTTTCTAAACAGTTGGAGCTCTTCCTCAAAAACATCAGCAAAATTAATTAGGAAGCTGCTACATATATTTTTTAGGCAAGAACTATTTCAAAAAATCAAAAAAGACAGCCACTTTAACTGTCTTTTATTTTTCGAAAATCTAAACATTCGTTGGAGGAATACCGTTCGCTCCGTTTGAGCCACTGCCGAAACCAGTTCCGGCTCCTCCCAAGAATAAGCTAATTATAAAGTTAATGATCGCATAAGAAAGCATTGCGATAATTAAGCCAATGATCGCATAAAGAATTGTATTTTTTGCAGCATCAACTTTTTTCGAATCGCCGTTTGATAGTATATAGCGTAAACCGCCATAAATCAACATTATAACGCTTAAAATTCCAACTGCAAAAAGCATCATATTCACCATTTGGGTGAAAATTCCAGTGTTGCCTTCACCGAAAAGTTGAGTTGGAACACCTTCTCCACGGCCTTTATCAGCTCCACCTTGAACGCCACCACTAAATATTCCACCGGTTGCAAAAGCATTTAATGCCAAGAAGGTTGCAGGAAATGTAGAAGCTACAAAACCGCTGATTGAGATTTTCGAAACTTGTTTAAAATTCTTCATAATGGCTATATTATAGCAAAAAAAGTGATTTTTGTCAATGCTCTTGTGTTTTTTGGCGAAATTTGATAAAATAGAAATATTGGAGGATTACCCAAGTGGCTGAAGGGGACGGTTTGCTAAATCGTTAGTCTGGGGAAACCTGGAGCGGGAGTTCGAATCTCCCATCCTCCGCCAAATAAAAAGCTCATCATAAGGCTGTCTGGAAACTCAGCACTCTGAAATATATGAGCTCACATACTTTATAGATAAGCTAAAAGATGGTTCGAACGAGCCATTTTTTATTTGATTATTTATGAAACACATAAAAAAGCCCCACTATGAGCGAGGCTAGAAGTGCATAAATTCATACTGAGGTCTTTTAGCTTGTGCCTCAGCAGTCTTTCTGCACTCTTCTCTAAGTTTTTTACAACTAGCAATCTCTTCTTTGAGACCGCTGATGATATCTCCTTCAAGTTCTCTCTCGATATATTTTATCAGAGAGTCTGGAATATATAGAGGTTTAACTTTAACTCCTACATATTCAGATAGAGGCACCCAGCCGTCTACAGGTGTAGATAGATAGCTTTTGTAATATGCTCTATCTATAGTTAGAAAGACATCGACACTATTGTAAGGGTGAATAAATTTAAATTTTAGCTTTATTTCTTGAGGGATATTCCCTACGATTATACTAAAAATTAAACCACCATCTATTTCTACTTTTTTAGCCTCAAGAGCTTTTTCAAACTCTTTTTCGGCCTTTTTTTGTAAAAGATTTAGAATTATTTCATTTCTTGCTTTTGTCATAATGTACTCTTTTCTAGTAGTAGATATATGTATTATAATGAAAAGATTTTATAATATTAGTCAATTTCCACTACGCTATAATTATAACATAATAATAGCAATAAGTCAATATAGAGTTATTCTTAAAAATTAAAGACCACTCATATTTTATGAGTGGTCTAGTGAGCAGAATTATTGCTTTACACCTTTCATCGTGAGGCTTAATCTTCCCTTTTCGTCAATTTTATCTAGTTTAACCCAAATTTCTTGGTCTTGGCTTAAAACATCGGTCACTTTTTCGGTTCGCTTTTCAGATATTTGTGAGATGTGTAGCATTCCGTCAATTCCAGGAAGAATATTTACAAAAGCGCCAAAGTCTTTAATTGAAACCACTTTTCCGCGGTAGATTTTACCGATTTCTGGCTCTTCAACCAAAGATTTAATCCAGTTGAGAGCTTTTTCGATTTGTTCGGCATTTGGGCTGGCAATTGTAATTAAGCCATCTTCTTTAATGTCAACTTCGGCTCCAGTTTCAGAAGTGATTTTATTGATTGTTTCACCACCCTTACCAATAATAGCACCAATTTTATCGGGATTGATTTTGATTTTTTCGATTCGAGGCGCATATGGCGAAAGCTCAGCTTTCGGCTCAGAAATGACACTCAGCATATGGCGCAGAATATGTTCGCGTCCTTTGCGAGAAGTTAAAATTGCTTTTTCAAGAACCGAAACTGGTAGACCATGAACTTTCATATCCATTTGCAGCGCGGTAATTCCATTTTTTGAGCCTGTACATTTAAAGTCCATATCACCAGCAAAATCTTCTGCGTCAGCAATATCACTTAAAATGTAAGGTGTGTTACCATCCATCATCAGCCCCATTGCGATTCCAGAAACAGCATTTTTTAATGGAACACCAGCGCTCATTAGTGCCATGCAGCTTGAGCAAGTTGCGGCCATTGATGTTGAACCATTCTGGCTCATAATTTCAGTTACGCTACGGATCGCATAAGGGAAATCCTCTTCACTCGGTAAAACTGCTTCCAAAGCGCGCTGAGCTAAATATCCGTGGCCGATCTCTCGCCTACCAGGGCTACCTAATCGGCGAGGTTCGCCGACGGTGTAACCAGGAGCGTTATAGTGGTGCATATAACGGCGTTCAATTTCGTTAAATTCCATCGTATCAACCAGTTGTGAATATGAAAGTGGTGCAAGTGTCACAATATTCATTGCTTGAGTTACACCACGAGTAAATAAACTCGAACCGTGCGCCCGTGGCAAAAAGTCGATTTCGCTTGAAAGCGGGCGGATTTCATCTAGAGCCCGCCCATCTGGTCGCTCGCCATCTTCCACAATTCCCTTTCGAACAGCTTTATGAACTGCCAAAGTGAAAGCTTCATCGTAATCTTTTCGAATTTCTTCATAAGCTTCTTCGCTAAATTTTTCAAGCATTTCTGAGTGGAATTTTTCACGAATTTCGGCAATATTTTGGTTGTATTTTGGGTAGGCTTCACGAATCTCGGAGCCGAATTTTCCTTCTGTCCAAGCTTCAACTTCTTTCGAGATTTCTTCGTCTGGCAAAATAAGCTCAAATTTTCGTTCTTCAAAATATCCCGCCTCGATATATTTGGCGCGAAGTTCATTTTGTAGTTTAATTGCCGGTTGGAAGTTTTCGAAAGCCCAAGCAAGCCCTGCGATAATTTCTTCTTCAGGAACTTCATTTGCACCTGCTTCAACCATGGTAATTCCGCTTTCAATTCCGGCTACAACCAAATCAAGCGAGGAATTTTCGCGCTCCTCAGGATTTAGAAAGGCTTTAAACTCGCCATTTACTTTACCGATTCGGAGCCCGGCAACTGGACCATCAAACGGCACGCCAGCTAGATGAAGCGCACTTGAGGCTGCAATCATTGCAATCATATCTGGGCGAAATTCTGGGTCGGCAGAAAGCACGGTTGTAACAACCTGTACTTCTTTACGATAGCCTTTTGGAAAGAGCGGTCGAATTGGTCGGTCAATCAAACGCCCAATTAAAATTGCATCGTCGCTTGGTCGCCCTTCGCGCTTAATGAATCGTGAGCCAGAAATCCGTCCGCTAGCATACCATTTTTCTTCATAATCAATTGATAACGGGAAATAATCCAAAGCTACCGGTTTTGAGCCCAGCTGAACTGTTCCCAGAACCACAGTTTCGCCATATTTTGCAATCACGCTTGCAGTTGAACGAAAGCCAACTTTGCCAACTTCTAGCGTTAATTTTCGCCCCAAAAAATCAGTGCTAACCGAAATCACACTTTTCCCTGTTGGGTTTATAATCATATTTTCTCCTTCTGCCAAATGAGTTGCAGGAATCTTCTTCGAAAATCTTTCGAAAATAATTTCTACCACACATTCAGCGTTAATTTTACTCTTTCATTATAACATTTTTTAGTTAATTTAGCAAAAATAAAACCGCCAAGCATTTAAGCGTGGCGATTTTACGGTTTTGAAATTATTTTCGCAAACCTAATTTAGAAACAACAGCTTTGTAGGCTTCAAAATCTTTTCGTTCAAGATATTTTAGAAGTTTTTTACGGCGACCAACCATTTGCATCAAACCGCGTCGAGCCATGAAGTCTTGCTTGTTTGATTTAAGGTGTTCCGTCACTTCTTTGATACGAGCCGTCAAGATTGACACTTGTGCCTGTGGCGAACCAACGTCATTCTTTGAAACCTGAGTCAAAGCGATTGCCTTCTCTTTATTCTCTTTAGTAATCATCCTGAATATTTTAACAAATTTTTTTAAAGAAGTCAAGCGCTCTGCGAAATTATAATTTATTTATTTATTTATTAAATAATTTTCGATAAATTTTTTCATATCATCTTTTTTACGTTCAACCTCTTTTTCGCATTCGGCTGAAGGTTTTTTGAGGCATTCTATTTGAGATTGAGTTATAGTTGCGTTATGTGTATCTTTCCATGTTGCAAAATTAACTCCATCATTTATTTTAAAAATAAAGAAAATAGCGAGTATACTAATTATAAAGTTAATAACGATAATAATATTAAAAAATACCTGCCAGTTAATTTTGTTGGATATTTTTTTAGACATAAAAACCTTTCTTAGACGATACTAAAAATAATAAAATTTATTATTACTAATTGTTTGATTGCTAAAAGCTTCTGCTCTTTATATTAAAAATGCTAAATCTGTAACCACCATTCTCTGGCGGAAATGCTTTTATAAAATTTCGAAAGCTTTTTTAACTTTTTCAAGCTCGGCTTTTTTGTTTGCGAATTCTTCGCGAGTTTCTTCAACCAAATGTGCTGGTGCTTTTGAAACATAATTTTCATTCGAAAGGCGTTTTTCAAGCAAATTAATTTCGTTCGAAATTTTATTAATTCGTTCGGCGAGTTCGGTTTTATATTCAGCCAAAATATTGGTTGGCACATCAAGATAAGCACCCAAACCACTGGCAGCAAGGCTAAATCCATGTGGTGCATCTGTTTGGATAATTTCTGGCACGCGTGAAAGATGGCGAATTGTCTCAGCATTTTTTGCGATCAGTTCATCTTTTTCGAAAACCAAATTATAGCGTTTTTTGCCGGGTAGCTCAGCCGTAATCAGGCGAATTTCACCAACTAAATCTTGGATTCGTTCAAATTGGAGTGCTTCGAATTCGTTAAATTTCAAAGATTCGGCTAGTTTTTCGTTCGCTAAAATTCTCTCAGTCCAAGGCAGAGTTTGCCAGATGGTTTCAGTCACAAATGGTGCAAAAGGATGCGTGATTTTAAGGCAAGTTTCAAGAACCCAGGCAAGAAGTTCAGGGTTGTCTTGTGTTTTTGAAGCTTCAATATACCAATCGGCCACGGTGCTCCAAATTGTATGATAAACCGTTTCTGAGGCCTCCGCAAAACGGTAATTTTGCATATGGTTTTCAATTTCGGCAATTGCCTTATTAAGTTCTCTCACAATCCAGTGATCTGCTGGCGTGAAAGCTTCAGGCTGTTTCGTGCTCTTAATTTCGCCAACTTTTTCAGAAATGAACCGTGAAATATTCCATAATTTATTGCAGAAATTACGGCCAGCGATAACTTTATTTTTCGAAAATGCCTGATTCTGCCCTGCTGAACGCGAAGCGATAATTCCAAGGCGAAAAGCGTCGGAACCAAACTCGGCAATTACATCCATTGGGTTAATTACATTTCCCTTTGATTTACTCATTTTTTGGCCATGCTCATCAAGAACCATTCCGTGCAAGTAGACTTCGCGGAATGGAATTTGCCCTGTGCAGTAAATTCCCAACATAATCATTCGAGAAATCCAAGGGAAAATCAAATCATGACCAGTTTCCATTACACTGTTTGGATAGAATTTTGAAAGCTCACCGCCTTCCAAAAAATCGGTTGTAATGAACGGCCATTGACCGCTCGAGAACCAAGTATCAAGCGTATCTTCATCGCGTTTGTATGTTTTGCTGTTAATTTCAATTTGTGATTCATGCACGCGCTCATCAAAAATCCAATCAGTTGGATCTTCAATATTTTGAAAAGCCGGAATTGGAATTCCCCAAGGGATTTGACGTGAAATGTTCCAGTCGCGAATATTTTTCAAGTATTCCGCTAAAACATTTTTCTTATTTTCTGGCGTAAATTTAATTTCATTATTCTCAAGAGCTTCAAGGGCTTTTTTAGCTAAAGGCTTAGTTGAAATAAACCACTGCTCTTTTACAAGCGGCTGAATTGGTTCTCCAGATTTATAATCATATCCAACAACATGAGTAATATCTTCTTCTTTAAACAATGCATTGATTTTTCGAAGATCCTCAAGAATTTTTTTACGCGCCTCTAATACTTCTAAGCCAGCATATTTACCTGCATTTTTGGTCATTTTTCCGTCAAATCCAATTACTTGGATTTTTGGCAAGTTGTGGCGATTACCAACTTCAAAATCATTTGGATCATGGAATGGTGTAATTTTAACAACGCCAGTTCCAAATTGTGGGTCGGCATATTCATCAGCGATAATTTTGATTTCACGATTTATTAAAGGTATGCGAACTTTTTTGCCAATCAGATTTTCATATCTTTCATCTTCTGGATTAACCGCAAGAGCTGTGTCGCCGAGCATTGTTTCTGGTCGAGTTGTTGAAACGAGCATATATTCGCTTATTCCACCAAACTCATCAAGAACTGGATACGCAATCGTCCAGAGTTTCCCCTTCTCTTCTTTATAATCTACCTCAATGTCGGCGTAAGAAGTTTGGTATTTTGTTGAATAATTAACAATACGCTCACCTCTGTAAATCAAGCCATCATTCCACATTTTTTCGAAAGTTTTATAAACGCGATTAACTACTTTTTCATCTAATGTAAAAGTGAGGTTTTTCCAGCTCGCACCGGCTCCCAAAGCACGCAGTTGAAGTTCCATATTCCCGCGTTGGCTCGCTACGAAATCCCAAACATTTTTATAAAGTTCATCACGAGAATAATCTAAACGACTCTTCCCTTCAGCATTTAAAAGGCGCTCATAAACAACCCAAGTTTCGAAGCCTGCGTGGTCGGCGCCAGGCAAATAAATTGCGTCATAACCCTTCATTTTGTGATAACGCACTAAAATATCTTCAACCGCAGCCATTAGTCCATGGCCAATATGAAGATTTCCATTTGCATTTGGTGGCGGCATTACGATTGAATATTTTGGGCCAACTCCACTGCTTTCGAAAGCGCCAGATAGCTCCCATAAATTATAAATTTCAGGTTCGTAATTGTTTGGTTCGTAAGTCTTTGTAATTTTCATATTTCCCTTTAAAATCGCATTTATTCAACAACATTTCACACGAAAGTTAAACTGTGCGAAATTCTACATTTACAATTATACCACATTCGGTGTATAATATAAATATGCTAAAGATTATCGAAATTACTGATAAAAAAGAATGGAATGATTTTATTAACGAGCACGGCGGCCACCCTTTGCAACTTTGGGGCTGGGGTGAGTTAAAATCGCAATCACCAAATTGGCAAGTTGTGCGAGTTTTTTTGAAAAATGGTGAAGAAAAATACATTGATCGCAAAAAAAATGACCACTCAGATATTGTGGCAGCGGCACAAATTCTGGTTCGAAAACTCCCTTTTCCACTTCGTAATTTTGCGTATATTCCGCGCGGTGCTTTGGTGGTTTCGAAAAAGCCAATCGAGCGAGCCCGCATTTCGCGTGAAATTGCTCTTTGGGTTTCGAAGAATATCAAGCCAAAGCCAGTTTGTTTAACTATGGAACCAGATTGGAACAGCGGTGAATTTGACTTGCGTGACGGCTGGAGAAGCTCAAAAAATACAATTTTAATTCCGCGAACTTTAATTCTTGATTTAACGCAAAATGAAGATGAATTACTCGCCAAAATGAATAAAAAAACGCGACAGTATATTCGAAAAAGTGGTGGAGAAGTGCGAGTTCGGCAGCTATTTTCGAAAGAAGAAATTGATCGTGCGTTGCAAATTTACACAGAAACTGCTAAAAGGGCAGGGTTTGCGATCCATTCGAAAAATTATTATCATGAACTTTATAAAAAAATGGGCGAAAATTCACCGATTTTTGGAGCTTTTATTGAAAAAGAGCAGGGCAAGTCTATAGAAAAAAATAAAAATACTGAAGATTATATAGCAGAAAAGCTTAAAAATCAAGAAATGGTGGCATTTTTATGGTTTGCTCAAAGTGATGATGTGGCGTTTGAACTTTATGGCGGAGTGACTGAGGCGGGGCAAAAATCACGCGCAAATTATGTTTTAAAATGGATTGCGATTATTGAAATGAAAAATCGTGGAGTTAAGCGATATGATTTTAATGGCCTTTTGAACGATGGAATTTCAAGATTTAAAGCTGGTTTTGCAAATCATGAAGATTTATTGGTTGGTACGCTGGATTTTCCGATTTCGAAAACATATTTCGTCTGGAATTCATTTTTACCAACTGCTAAAAAAATTGTTCGAAAATTCAAAAAATAGGGAAGTGAGAATATAAAAATTCGCTCAAATCGGGCGAATTTTATTTTTTTGAAAATGAAAAAGCCAATAGAGATTTTCGAAAATTGACCAAACTTCTAAAAAGTAGTAAAATGGTAGTTATGAAAATCTTAGGAATTGAAAGCACTTGTGATGAAACTGCGGCGGCCGTGGTGGAGTTTGATGCGAGCAAAATTTCGCGTGAAAGTTCGCCAAAGTTGAAGCTGCTTTCAAGCGTAGTTCATTCGCAAATTGATATTCATGCGCAATTTGGCGGGGTAATTCCAGAGGTAGCGGCGCGTTCGCATATTGAATATGCTAACCCTGTTGTACGAGAAGCACTTTCTAAAGCGGGAATTTCCTTTAAAGATTTGGACGGAATTGCCGTTTCTTATTCACCTGGTTTGGTGGGTTCGTTGTTGGTTGGCACGCTTACAGCACGAACCTACGCTCGAATTTTTAATAAACCGTTTTACCCAATTCACCATGTTGAAGCTCATGTTTATGCGAATTTTCTAAACGAGAAGCCGCCAAAATTTCCATTTTTAGCATTAGTGGTTTCAGGTGGGCATTCACAAATTGTATTATTTAAATCGCACGGAAATTACCAAATTTTGGGAGAAACTCAAGATGACGCAGTTGGTGAAGCTTTTGATAAAGTTGCGAAAATCCTTGGTTTACCATATCCTGGTGGCCCCGCAATTTCGAAAGCGGCATTGAGTGGCGATTCTTCAAAATATAAATTGCCAAAAGCTCGCTTAAAAGGGAAGTATGATTTCAGTTTTTCGGGATTAAAAACAGCAGTTTTGCGTGCAGTTCAAAAAGAGGTTGGCGTAGATTTTAACTTTCCATCTTTTGAGTTGGCAGCAAAATTAAATGAACAACAGAAAAATGATTTCGCTGCAAGTTTTCAAAAAATAGCTGTTGAAACTTTAGTTGATAAGCTTGAGCTCGCGGTTGAAGATTTTTCACCAACAACTGTTGTGATTGCAGGCGGTGTAGCAGCGAATTCAGCTTTAAGAGAGGAATTAATCAAGAGAGTTTCGAAAAAACTGCCAAATCCTCTAATTTTCACTCCGCCAGAACTTTGCACTGATAATGCCGCAATGGTGGCGACTTTGGGCGCTTTTCAAGCTGTGCTGAGCGAATCGCAAAATCCGCTCAAGCTTGAAGTAAAACCGTCGCTTTCGATGAGTGACTCAAATTGGTAAATAATTTTCAAAAAATGTTAGAAATAAAATAACCCGCGAATTTCTGCGGGTTTTGTTTTTTAATGACCTTTCTAAAGAAATACACGAATACCCTTGAATCGATGTTTGGTCACAGCGACTGGTTTATTAGGGTCGACACCCTCATAACAACCCGTACCCATGTGGGTATCGATATAGGGAAATTCAGTTGCCGTATATGTGTCATAAGCCTTTTCGAAATCAATTCCTTCCTGGGTTAGAAAAAGACGCACAAATTGGGTTTTGTAATCATTCTCATTGTCAAGGTAGATGAGCACGCTTGATCTACCATCCTTGGCGGCCTCGACAAGGATGCCTTCAACTTGCTTGGCAATATTTTCATAGGTTAAAGCAGCTTGTTTTTCTGCCGCCAATCTTTCTTTTAAAGATGTCATAACCGTTCCTCCAAATGTTCTATTTTTGCCAAAACGGCAAATCTTTTAAATTATAGCATTTTTAAGTAGAATTGTCAAGTTTTTGAAAAAGAAAAACAAAAAACCGCCCAATTTTGAGCGATTTTCGAAAATGTATCAAATTAAGCAAGTTTTACGCCAGCTTTTTTTGCAGCAGCGGCAAGAGAAGCTTTTCGGCGAGCAGCTGTGTTCTTCTTGATAAGACCTTTTTTAACAGCTTTGTCTAGTTCGCTTTGTGCTTTTGAAAGGCTTTTTGCGCTTGGTTCAGCAACAAAAGCTTTAACTGCACCTTTGATATCTTTTTTAATTCCAACGTTGCGTTCGCGTCGTTTTGCGGTTTGTCGCATTCGCTTTACAGCAGATTTAATAATTGGCATTTAATTCCTTCTTTTAGGTTGTTATTTACAATTCAACATTAATTATATATTATTTCGAAATAAAAAGCAAGTATTTCAAATAAACTGTTGACATTTCATTATGATTATGCTAATATAGAACTATAAATTATAAAAATAAACAATAGGATTCAATAAATGTCAAAAAATAATGCTCAAGAGCAGATTATCGCAAAATTGAAAGAATCAGAAAGCATTTTGATTGCGGTAAATGATAGCCCAAGTGTTGATGAACTTTCTTCAGCATTGGCTTTAACGCTCGCAATTAATAATTCTGGCAAGCATGCAACGGCGGTTTCAAGCGGTAAAATGCCCGACGCGCTAGCTTTTTTGCGCCCAGAAAAAACTTTCGAAAATTCGGTAGATTCTTTGCGAGATTTTATTATTGCTTTAAATAAAGAAAAAGCTGATCATCTTCGTTATAAGCTTGTTGGTGATCATGTGAAAATTTTTATTACGCCATATCGCTCAATTATTTCTGAAAAAGACCTCGAATTTGAACAGGGTGATTTTAACATTGATTTTGTGCTAGCTTTAAATGTTGAAAGTCAAGATCGACTCGATGGCGCTTTGGCGGCGCACGGGCGAATTTTTCATGATGCTTCAGTTGGAATTTTAACTGTTGGTGAAAACCAAACGAATCTTAACGGAACTCACTGGCATGCCGAAAGCGCCAGTTCTTTGAGTGAAATTTCTGTTCAAATTATTGAATCCCTTGGAAAGAAAAATCTTACTCAACCAGTTGCGACTGCTCTTT
Organism: uncultured Saccharimonas sp. (SeqCode); assembly: GCA_963518805.1. GTDB lineage: Bacteria > Patescibacteriota > Saccharimonadia > Saccharimonadales > Saccharimonadaceae > Nanogingivalis. Next base: position 70,446 of record CAUQKG010000003.1, read on the forward strand.
TGACTGGAATTGTTGCTGAAACTGATCGCTTTTCGAATGCAAAAGCTACGGCTGAAGTTATGAGTCTTGCAGCAAAACTTATTTCATCTGGTGCTGACCAGCAACTTGTAGTTTCAAAAATCCGTGAAGCTGAAGAAAAAGCGGGCGAATTTGCTGTGCAAAAAAATGCTAAAATGGAAGAAGCTTTAGAAGAAATTTCGAATGAAAAAGAAAAATCGAGTGAAAAATCTTCTTCAAAGAAAGAGCAAAAGCGTAACGGTGCATTTGTGATTGCGCATGAAGAAGCCAAAAATGAAGCAGAAAAAGCTAATCTTGAAAAATCACAAAATCAAGCCGAAGACGAACTTGAAGAATCTTTAAATAAACTAAAAAATATTAATAAACCAGAAAATGCTTTTGCTGAGCTTGAAGAAGTTGAAGCTCCTGAGCAAAATCAAGAACTTGCGCAAGAAAATTTGAACGAGGATATTTTCGAAAATCCAAGCGAAAATCTTGAAAATGAACAAGCTCAAAATGAAAATTTAGTTAAAGAAAATTCGACACAAAATATATCGGAAAGCCAAGAAACTCCGGCTGAACAAAATATTTCAATCCCAACTACCGAAAACACTCAGCCACAAACTTTCGAAACTATTGAACCTCAAACTGCTCAACCAGAAGTTACGCCAGCTTTCGAACAACAAAATCCAGCTGAAACTCCTGCTCCTTCAGAATTTAATCAGCCTGAAAATACGCAAGGCTTGGTTGAAGCGCCAGTTCAAAATTATGCGCCAGAAATTCCAGCACCAAGCGTGCCTTTCGAAAATCCAAATGCATTTATTGCGGAAACTCCAGTTCAGGAGCAAGTTTTTGAGCCAGCTCGCCAAGTTGATATTTCAATCCCAACTCTCGAAAACACTCAAACACAAACTTTCGAAACTATTGAATCTCAAACTACTCAACCAGAAGTTGCGCCAGTTTTCGAACAGCAAAATTCAGCTGAAACTCCTGCCAATCAAGAGATTCAAACTCAAAATGTTCAGCCAGCGCAAAATCAGGGCGATGAATATTATCACCCAGCCGAAAATGCTCAAATTGCAAGTGGTTTGATGGGCGCTCAGCCTTATGAGCCAAGTGGAATTTCTCGTGGAGAAAACTCTGCAGCAACTTCAAATCCACAAAATAATGATTATGTTTTAAGCCATGGTAAAGTTCAAAATGCGGTTTATGAAGAGCCACAGGCGAATGAGAATTTTATTCCTGAAACTCAGCCTTATGCTCAAGCTACACCAATCCAGCCGCTTTCAAATTTTGAATCAAGTAATCCGATTTCGAATGAACAATATGCGCAGACTTTACCGCAAAATAATTTTGAGAATCAGCAAACTTACTCGACTGAAAATCCTGCACAAAATTCGAATGATTTTGCAATGCCATTGCCACCAGCTATGCCAGATTTTAGCTCGATGCCAATGCCACCAGAAGTTCCAACTTTTGATTTTATTCCAAATCCAGCGGAGCAACCTGCAATGGGCACTGAAAATAGCAAAAATAAAGTGATGACCGACCAAATTTACCCTAACGATCCTTCACAATTCAGAATTCCAGGAATGTAAAATGGCATTTTTCGAAAACGATAGCGGGCGAATCTTAATTGATAAGCCCGCCGGAATTACCAGCTTTGGCGTGGTCGCTAGAATCCGCCGCGTTCTTAAAGACGAATTTGGTAAAAAAGTTAAAGTTGGTCACACTGGTACGCTCGATCCTTTTGCGACTGGGCTTTTAGTTTTGCTTTACGGCAAGGAAACTAAAAATGCAATGAGCCTTACCAAGCTTGATAAAGTTTATGAGGCGGAATTTACACTTGGGCAAATTTCCAGTACAGGCGATCCTGAAGGCGAGATTTCGAAATGTGAGAATTTTGAAATCCCAACTTTTGAACAGATTGAAAAAGAAATTAAAACTAACTTTTTTGGCAAAATTGAACAAACTCCACCAGCTTTTAGTGCAATAAAAATTGAGGGCAAGCGTGCTTATGATTTAGCGCGAAAGGGTGAGAATTTTGAAATTCCTAAACGCACGGTTGAAATTTTTGATTTCGAAATTTTAAGTTATAATTTTCCAAAACTAAAAATTCGCACGCACGTTTCAAGCGGGACTTACATTCGTTCGCTGGCAGAAGATTTGGGCAAAAATTTGGGTTGCGGTGCGTTTTGCTTGCAACTTCGGCGTACAAAAATTGCTGATTTCGACATTTCGAAAGCTAAAAAGCTTGAATATTTTGGAATTTTAGATTAGTTTTTGCTTATCCTGCCAAAAAATGATATAATTTAAACAATGAAAAACGCAAAAATTCTTTGGATTGATTTAGAAATGACTGGTCTTGAACCTGAAAAAGACCGAATTTTAGAAGTTGCGGCAATTGCGACAGATTGGGATTTTAATGAAATTGCCACTTTCGAAAGTGCTGTAAAAGTTAAAAATGAAATTCTCGAAAGCCGAATGGTTGGTGATTTTTGGGATACTTTTAGCGAAACGCGCGATGCTTTAAAATTACAAAATTCTCGTGCTACGAAAAATTCACAAGAAGTTGAAGCAGATTTAATTAAATTTATAGAAGAAAATTTTGCCGAAGAACTTTCGAAAGGTGAAAAAATTCTTTTGGGCGGAAATTCAATTCACCAAGATCGTCGATTTATTCGTGAAGAATGGAAAAATCTTGAAAAAATGTTGCATTATCGAATGCTAGATGTCTCGGCGTGGAAAGTTGTGATGAGTGCAAAATTTAAACGTGTTTTTGCTAAGCCTGAAAATCACCGCGCTCTAGATGATATTCGTGGTTCGATTGAAGAGTTGAAATTTTATTTAAAAAAGGTGAAAAAATAATGGATCAAAGTGAAATTAGAGATTTTTTGTTAACTTTTGACGCGGCGGAAGTTCGAAAAGATGAAGAAAATAAACTTGAAATTTTTGAAGTTAATTTTGAAAAGTTGAAGAAAATTTGGCAAGAAAAAATGGTTGGTGAGCTTGGTGATTTTGAGCGTGAAACTGGCAATAAAATACTTGCAAAAATTGCAGAAAGTGAAGAGCCAAAAGCAATTTTCGCAATTATTCACGATGGTTCAAAACCTTTAAAAGTTGAAATGAAAACAGGCGCGCAGCTTGCTCGAATTTTGCGTGAAAAAGAAAGTGTAGTACCTTCGAAGTTGATGAGCGAGCGTGAGTGGAATTTAATTATTGGTCAAGGGCAAGTTTCGGCCGAAGAATTGCGAGATTTGTTTCGCTTGAGTTATCGCTTGGTTTGCGAGTAAAATATATTCTGTAGCTTCTCTTTTAGATAGAAAATAACCTTGCAAATATGACTTGATATTCAGTAGCCTAAAAGCAATCTGAGTTAGTGTGTCTTATAACAACCGCAAAAAGATAAGGACTGATTTTATCTTAGCTTTCAAATTATCTTATTTATTATTACCATTATTATTATTGTATCATTATATTTTTCTGATATAAATCTAAAGATGCTACAAAAAATAAAGTTCAATAAATCTCTAAATTTCTCAAATTTCAAAGAAGTAAACAATTATATTATAATTATTCCAAAAACAAAAAATCCATTATTATCTTCTATCCGAGCTTTACGCTATTCAATGAACAATTCTTTAACTTCATCTTCTTTCTATAGTGAATAGCAAAAGTATAAGCTAAATCTACTTCAAAAATTGGCAAACATATGGTAAAATATAAACTGAGCAATAACAATGAAGTTATTGTAGTCAAGGAAGGAACTGCTGTAAACTTTCTACTACCATCAATTCCATCAGAGGTTTTAGATATCGTATTTTCTGAGATATTGGTATGTATGTTTAAGTTACTGAGACATGCAGAAGAAGATAAATTCCCTCTTCATACTATACACACATCTACACAAATCAATAGAAATTCTATTTCAAAAGATTGGCTAAGAGATATACTAACAAGTAATAATGAAAGGTTAAAATGCCCCGAAATATCGAAATAAAGGCTAAAATCGAAGATTATCAACAAACAAAAAAGATATTTGCAAAAATAACTCAAGATAAACCCGTAAAATTAAATCAGCGTGATATTTTTTATAATCTTAAATCTTATAGGCTAAAAATGCGAACGATAAATAACGATAGTCACGAATTAATATTTTATAGTCGCCCTAATTCTGCTGATATGAAACTTTCAAAATATAAACGCTTTAATATAAAACACCCTAAACTTGTCGATAAAATTCTTTCAGTATTTCTTGGTAGAGCTGGTGAAGTTAAAAAGGTTCGGCAGTTATTTTTGAAAGATAATATCAGATTCCACTTAGATAGGGTCGAAAACTTAGGTGATTTTATCGAGTTGGAATATGTAATTCCTGAAAAAGAATCAATACAAACTGCAAAGAAAAATGTTAAACTTATAACAGAACAGTTAAATATAAAGAAAAAAGATTACATTGATGTTGCATATATGGATTTAATAAATCGGAAAAATAAAAAGTAAACAGCATCGTTCAGAATGGTGTTAAATAGGAAAGAACTTAAACAATAGAATAACAAAGCATTTATATGAAACTGCAAGTATCTGCTTCATCGCTTTGATCTATACTTGCAGTTTTATTGTTGCCTTCTACTGAATAGCTTTCATATTACAAAGTAAAAGTTTTATTTTGTCCATAATTTTTTGAAAAGAAGTATGACATTTAGTAATCTAATAAAATATGAGTTCACATATCTTATAAAGTAATAACTGATTGACAAGATTGTGATTCATAAACCAACTGGTACGAAACGCAATCGTATTATTCAAATTGACATTTATTATAATTTCATCGGAAAACTAAACAACGAGAAAAGCGAGCCAAACGAATTGGCTCGCTAATATTAACCCATCTAACTAAACTGCTGGGTATCAGGTCAGCCAAGAAGCGAGGGTTTTTCTTTGCGAAAAAAACTTTTTTGTGATATAATCATAAGTAATATGAAACCAAATGAAGATTGGAATCAGGGCGGCCAAAATCAAAATTTTGGTGCACCAAATAATTATCCTCAAAATCCTTATCCACCACAACAAAAATACGGTGGTTTTTCGAATAATTTTGCTCAAAATGGTCAATTCCCAAGCAATCAATTCCCGAATGAACAATTTTCGAGTGGGCAAAATCCACAGCAACAATTTGGCAGCCAAAATCAAAATTTTGGTGCACAACAGAATTTTCCGCAATATCCAAATAATTACCAAAATCAACAACAATTTCCAGTTCAGCCGAATCAACCTGTTCAAAATCCGCAAGTTGCTCCAAATTTAATGCCAGATCAAAATTATTCGCAAGATGCTGCAACTGAAAACCCTTACACAGTTGAATATCTCAATAAGATTGCACCAAAAAAAGCCGCTCCATTTTGGACTAAAGGAAAAATTCTAGGTGCTTCAGCATTAGTAATCTCGCTATTTTTCTCGATTTTTATTATTGTAACTAGCAATAAGGGCGACGATAATGCTCAAGCGGTGATTCGTGCTTATTATAATATTTCGAAATTAAAGGAAACTACAAAATCTTTTCAAAATAAGATTAAAAGTTCAGATTTAGCGGCCGTTAATGCTGGAATTAACACTTCACTTAGTTCAAATGAACAGGATTTGAAAGAATTTATGAAGAGTCGGAAGATTGAAGTTCCTCGTGGAGATTCGAAAAAGAATTCGCAAGCAATAAAACAAACTGATGCGATTTTTGATAAGCTTAGCGCAACGCTCGATGACGCTTTCTTGAACGCTACGATTGATGAAGTTTATTCCCGTGAAATGGCGTATCAGTTAATTCGTGTAAAAGATTTAATTACACGACGCAAAAAAACTTCGCCTTCTTCACAAAAGTCAGTATATGAAAAAATTGAAAAAAATCTTGCAGAATCTTCAAAACAGCTTGAAAACTACCACAAAGCAAAATAATTTTCTAAAACGCAGCCCATTTTTTGATTGATGAGGGCTGCTTTTTATGTTAAAATATAGATATGAATGATGCCAGAGACGAAATTAAAGCAAGAATAAGCATTGAAGATTTGGCTGGCGAATATCTTGAGCTCAAGCGAACTGGGCGTAATTTTAAAGCACTTAGTCCCTGGACAAATGAGCGAACTCCGAGCTTTATAATTAGCCCTGATAAACAAATTTGGCACGATTTTTCATCTGGAAAAGGCGGTGATATTTTTGGTTTTATTATGGAAGTTGAAGGAATGACTTTTCGCGAATCCTTAGAATTTCTTGCGCGAAAAGCTGGCATCGAAATTGAAACTTTTGATTCGAAGCGTTCAAAAGAAATTTCTGAAAAAAAAGAACGACTTCGAAAAATTTTGCAAATTAGTGCAAATTTTTATCAGCATATGTTGGTTCGTAATAAAGAAGCCTTGAACTATGTTTTTAAAAATCGCAAACTTTCGAAAGAAATTGTGCAAGAGTTCAAAATTGGTTTTGCTCCAAATACTCAAAAAATGCTCACGAATTTTTTGCTAAAAAAAGGTTTTGCGATGAGCGATATTCGTGATGCTGGGCTGCTGAACCGATTTGGCGGCGATATTTTTCGAAATCGAATGGTGATTGCTTTGCAAGATTCGGGTGGGTCGCCAGTTGGTTTTACTGGTCGAATTATTAAAGACGAGCCAAATGCGCCAAAATATTTAAACACGCCTCAAACTTTGCTTTATGATAAATCTTCAAATATTTTCGGCCTTTCGCAAGCAAAAAATGAAATTCGAAAAGCTGGTTTTGTGGTTGTGGTTGAAGGAAATATGGATGTAATTTCGAGCCATCAAGCTGGCGTGAAAAATGTGGTTGCAACAGCTGGCACAGCGATGACAGTTCATCATTTGAAGGCTCTTGGTAGGTTTTCGAATGATGTTCGCCTCTGTTTTGACAGTGATCAGGCTGGAATTAGTGCTACCGAGCGAGCGATTTCATTGGGCCAGCAAGCTGGCGTGGAGCTTTCAATTATCACCTTAAACCAATCGGCGGGTGAAGCTAAAGACCCAGATGAATTAATTCAAAAAGATTTGGAACTTTGGAAGGACTCAATTTCGAAACCACAACCGGCGATAGAATGGATTTTTGACCAATATGAAAAGCGGCTAAATATTGCAACTGCTGTAGGGAAAAAAGAGTTTTCCACAATAGCGCTGAAACTTGTGGAAAACTTAAATGACCCTGTGGAAAAAGATTTTTATATTGAACAAATTTCGAAAAGGATTGGTGTTTCGAAAACAACATTACTTGGAAAATTTGACGAAAAGCCTAGGTCAGTTAAACCGAAAAGGCGAATAAAAATTGAGAAAACTGATGAGAAATTTGTTGATGAATATATTTATGAAGATGATTTGCTAGCTCTTGCGATTAAAGAACAGAAGCTTGCTGAAATGTTGAGAGAGTTGCAAGATGATATTTTGCACGATAAACAGCGAAATCAAATTCTGCAAATTTTGAAATCAAATAATCTCGATCTCTTGAAAAACTTCGATGATTATGTTAAAATACTTCTATTAAAGGCTGACGAACGACTCGGGAATATAAAAGGCAGTGCCACCGACGAAATGAAGCGTTTGATTCATAAAATTAAAACCCAAAATTTACAAGAACGAAAAGTAAATCTTCAAGAGCAACTCGAAGATGCCGAAATTCAAGGTGATGAAAATTTGAGAATGAAGATTTTGATGGAAATTATGCAATTAAATAAGGAGCTGAATAGTGGTAAAAGGTAAGAGTAAAAAAGAACTACCAGAAGAAATTCTAAATGAAGACGGCATTGTGGATGCAACTCTTTCGCTTGATGATTTTGAACCAGATTTTGACGACCTTGCGGTTGAAGACGAAGAAGATATCACCGAAGAAGATTTATTGAATGGTGCTTATAACGATGATATAACAGATGATAGCGTTCGAATGTATCTTCGTGAAATTGGTAAGATTCCACTCCTTTCACTCGAAAAAGAGACCGAGCTTGCTGAAAAAGCAATGCAAGGCGATCAACGTGCAAAAGATAAAATGGCTGAAGCAAACATGCGTTTGGTTGTTTCAATTGCGAAAAGATATTCTGGCCGTGGTTTGGAACTACTTGACTTAATTCAAGAAGGAAATACGGGGCTTCTTCGTGCGGTCGATAAATTCGACCCAAGTAAAGGTTTTAAATTCTCAACTTATGCAACTTGGTGGATTCGGCAGGCAATTACACGCGCAATTGCTGACCAAGCTCGGACTATTCGAATTCCTGTTCATATGGTTGAAACGATTAATAAGCTTATGCGAACTTCTCGCCGATTAACACAAGAGTTAAACCGTGAGCCAACCAACCAGGAACTCGCTAAAGAAATGGATATGGATGTTGAAAAAATTGAATATATCCAAAAAATTAAGCAAGATATTACTTCTTTAGATGCTGGAATTGGTCGTGATGGCGAGGAAGGCGAAGAATCAACACTTGGTGATTTTATCGAAGATGAAGATACTGCTAGCCCAGAAGAATCCGCAACGGTTCAGCTTTTGAAAGAACAAGTTCGCGAAATTCTTTCAACACTTTCCGATCGTGAGCGGAAAATTCTTGAAATGCGGTTTGGTTTAAATGGTACAAAAAGCCATACGCTTGAAGAAGTTGGTCTTGAATTTGCGGTAACTCGCGAGCGGATTCGCCAGATTGAAGCTAAAGCTTTAATGAAACTTAAAAAGCATAAAGATTCGAAAAAGCTTCATGAATATTTGGACTAAACGTGGTGGGGAAAGGTTAAGATGAAAGAAAAAATTATACGAATTGCACCAATTTTATTGATTATTGCGATTGCAATTCTTTCAATTATTACAGTTGTAACAATTGTTAACGCATTTATGAATGGTGGAAATAGTTCAGATCAAGCTCAGCAGGCGAACAATGAAACTTCGAAAGAAGATAATTCGCCTTCAAGTAAAGAATTGTTAAGCGCTGATCAAAACCGCAGTGTTAAAATGGTAGTTCGTGGGCCGATTGTTGCACAAGAGAATTTTCGTTCTTACACAGTTGAGGTTTCACTAAAATTTCGAAAACTTACAACTTACAAGGGTTATCTTGGTGAAGTAATTAAAGAAGTTAAGCTTGATAACAATACTGAATCTTACACACAATTTGTGAATGCTTTAAATAAAGCGAATATGATGAAGGGAACTCCTTTTAGCGGCGAGGCAGATGATTTAGCTGGTGTTTGTGCTACTGGTCATCTTTATGATTTCTCAATGTTAAAAGATGACAAAACTGAAAAGCACCTCTGGACTTCAACTTGCTCGGGTTCAAAAGGTTCACTTATTGCAAATACAAAACAATTACAAAATTTGTTCATTGCGCAAGTTCCTGGACATGAGCAAATCGTTCGCGATCTTGGGATAAATGAAATTAAACGCTAAAGTTTTGATTTTTGATTGTTTCGGAGTACTGGTTTCTCGCCAGTCTTCTTCGGAGCATCTTTTTGAGTATGCTTGGCAAAAGGATCAAAATTTATTGAATTTTATTCGAGAAAATAAAGTTAAAGGTTCGAAAATTGGCGTTTTATCTAATGTCGCACAATATCAATTTAATCAGCTTTTTTCGAAAGAGGAGCAGGAGGAACTCTTTGATTTCTTGGTGCTTTCGGGTGAGGTTGGTTTTTCGAAACCTTCAAAAGAGATTTTTGAAATTGCAATTGATAAAAGTGGGGCTTGTTTAAATGAAATTTACTTTTTTGATGATTCTTGGCAAAATGTTGAAGCTGCCAAAAAACTTGGAATAAACGCATTTTTATATCAAAATTGGAATGAATTTTTGAAAGAATTTAAGGAGGAATAATGCCAGAATTACCAGAAGTTGAAACAGTTGTAAGAGGTTTGAATCGACTAATTTTAAAAAAGAAAATTGCGAAAGTTAAACACGATTGGCCTAAAAGTTTTCCGAATGCTGAAATAGATGTTCAGGATTTTATGATTGGTGCTGAAATTTTGAATGTTCGCCGCCGCGGAAAAGCTATAATTATTGAACTAGAGAATGGTTGGTCGCTTGTAACGCACCTTCGAATGACAGGGCAAATGGTTTATCGTGGCGAAGAAAACTGGGGCGCAGGGCATCCAAATGAGGATTTTCTGAATGATCTTCCAAATAAATCAACACGAGTTGAGATTGATTTTGAAGATGAAACCAAATTATTTTTTAATGACCAGCGAAAATTTGGTTATATGAAACTACTACCAATACCAGAAATTGAAAATTTGCCTTTTTTTCAAAAGCTTGGTCCTGAACCTCTTGAAGACAGTTTTACGGTTGAAATTTTAAAAAATCGTCTTTCAAAAAAACAAAATAGTATGATAAAGCCTGCGATTTTGGAGCAGAGCGTTATTGCTGGTGTTGGAAATATCTATGCTGATGAGGCCTTGTGGCGAGCAAAAATTCACCCTGAAACTAGAGTTAAATATTTTTCGAACGAAGATTTTGTGAATTTGCATGAGGCGATTCGTTTTGTGATGAATGAATCGATTAAAAGAGGTGGCTCAACCGACCGAAATTATGTTAATGCAGATGGCTCACGCGGAAATTATTTAAATTATGCCGCCGTTTATCATAAAGATGGCGAGCCTTGTAAACGTTGTGGAACAGAAATCTCAAAAATTCGTGTTGGTGGTAGAGGAACACATTTTTGCACAAATTGCCAAAAAATTAAAGGTAGTGAAAACTGATGATTGGTGGAAAAACAACAATTCTTTATGGTGATAACTCTTATGAACGCACTGCTCAACTCGCTAAAATGAAGATTGATGCTGAAAAATCTGGTTTTGAAATTCAAAAGAGTAATTCCGACGAGCTTTCGAAGAGCGATTTTGTGAGTTTAATTTGTGGTGTTAGTTTGTTATCTGAAAAACGTTTTGTTTATATCCGAAATTTGAGCGAAAATTCAGAAATTTGGCAGAATTTAGCTGAAATTTTACCAAGAATTTCAACCGATGTTCATCTTTGTTTAATTGAAGATAAAATCGATAAGCGTTCAGTTGTTTATAAGGCGATTTCGAAAATTGTTGAATTATACGAATTTAAGAATTCAACCGCAAGAGATTCGAAAAAATTGGCAGAGTTTGCACGACTTTTTGCAAAAAAACAAGGTTTGTCGCTTGATAATAAAACGGCGAATTTTTTAATTTCTTGGGTTGGTGTTGATGAATGGCGAATACGTGATGCAATCGAAAAAATAGCGTTAATTGGCGAGGCCAATGAGCGAAATATTCGTGAATTTGTTCCGCAGAATATTGAGAGTAATGCATTTTCAATTATCGAAATGATGTTTTTGGGCGATATTTTGAAGTTGCAAGAGGAGTTTTCGAAATTAAAAATTACAGATGGCGAAGATGGAGCTTTTCGCTTTTTAGGAATGATTTCAACACAAATTTTTAATTTAGTAGCTCTAAAAGTTGGTAAAAATATTGGGAAAACTACGGCAGAAATTGCTAAAGAAATTGGTGCGAATACTTGGGCTTTAGGAAAAATGGAGAATTTTGTGCAAAATCTGAGCGAAAGCCAACTTGCTGAGATTGTTTCGGAATTCACGCAGGTAGATGAAATTATTAAAACTGAAAGTGTTGATCCTTGGAATTTAGTTGAGTCAACAATTCTTGAAATTGCTAGCAGATTAAAGAGTTAAAAATAGTTTTCGAAAAAACTTTTTTGTGATATAATATAAATTGATTATGGCTAAAAAACAAGTAAAATCAACAAAAGGTAAATCTAAAAAAGTTTCAGCTCCAAAACAAAGTGTTTTGCCGGCTGGTTTTTGGGCACAGGTTGGTGCAGTTATTTTGATTGCTTTTTCGCTTTTTCTTGTTTTAAGTTGGTTTGGTGCTGGTGGTTCAGCATTGGTTGCAATTCATAAAGCGTTTCTTGGGCTTATGGGCTGGGCAACTTTCTTTTTGCCCGCAGTTCTAATTTTTATTGCTGTTGAAATCTTTCGTGACGAGCAAAATAGATTTCCAATTTTAAACACTTTTGGGCTAATTCTAATTTTAATTTGGCTAAGCGGATTTTTTGGCCTATTTAAAGCTTCAGCTGGTGTTCATTATGGAGGTTGGAGCGGAGAAGTTTCGAATAAAATTATGCTAGCAATGGTTAATTCAATGGTGGCAGCAATTATTTATCTTTTGTTAATTTCAATTACGCTTCTTTCGATTTTAAGAGTTTCACCAATTGTGGTGATTAAAAAGATTGGCGAAATGCTTAAAACTAGCGATTTTGCCAATGAATCTAAAAATGCCAAGGTTTTCGAAAAAGCTAAAGAGTCGATATTGTTGAAAAAAGTTAACGATTCTGCTGAAGAAAAACCAGAAATTAAGCTAAATGCTGGCGTTGCAGTATTAGATAAAAAATCACAAGAAAAAGATGAGCCAAAAGAGAAAAAAGGCTTGATGCGAATTTCAAATAAGCTGGAAAGGGTTTCGAAAGAAGAAACCAAAAAACCAGAAAATACTGGGCATATTTTTGATGATTCAAAATGGAAAGCGCCAGATTTTAGTTTACTTGAGCAATCGCAAGCTCCTGCTGATGCTGGTGATGTTGAACAAAATGCACGCACAATTAAGAATACCTTGAGTGAATTTAATATTGAAGTTGAAATGGAGGCTGCAAATATTGGTCCAAGAGTAACTCAATATACTTTAGTTCCGCAAAGTGGCGTTAAATTAAGCAGAATTGAAAATCTTAGTGATAATATCGCTCTAAATTTGGCAGCTGAAGCGATTCGTGTTGAAGCTCCGATTCCAGGAAAGCGTGCAGTTGGTATTGAAATTCCAAATTTGAAGTCGGCCGATGTGCGGCTTTATAGTGTTTTAGATTCGAAAGAGTGGAAAAACTCACACGACCCACTAACTTTCGCAATAGGTAAAGATATATCTGGTCATCCTGTTGTTGGAAATTTGGCAAAAATGCCACATCTTTTGATTGCTGGTCAAACTGGTTCAGGAAAATCTGTAATGATGAATGCACTTTTAACGAGTTTGCTTTATCGCCATTCACCAAGCGAATTGAAGTTAATTATGGTTGATCCAAAAGTTGTAGAAATGACCGCGTATGAAGATATTCCACACCTTTTAACACCAATTATTAATGATTCCGAAAAAGCGCTCTCAGCTCTTCGCTGGGCAGTGAATGAAATGGAGCGGCGCTATCGTGTTTTAGCTGATGAAAAAATTAAAGAAATCAAGAGCTACAATAAGCATGTAATTTCGAAAAACGAAAAAATCAAGAAGAATACACCAGAAGGGGAAGAGCCAAAACTTCTTGAGCCTTTGCCGTATATCGTAATTGTGGTTGATGAGCTCGCTGACTTAATGATGGCGGCCTCAAAAGATGTTGAAGCTATGATTGTCCGAATTGCTCAAAAAGCACGCGCAGTTGGAATTCATCTTGTTCTTGCAACTCAAAAACCAGTTGTTAGCGTTGTGACGGGCTTGATTAAAGGTAATGTTCCGAGTCGAATTGCTTTTAAGGTTGCGGCAAATGGTGATTCTCGAACAATTCTTGATCGTGGTGGTGCTGAAAAACTCCTTGGTTATGGTGATATGCTTTTCTATATGAATGGAGCTTCTAATTTGAAGCGTGTTCAGGGAGCTTGGGTAACCGATGAGGAAGTCTTGCGAGTAACTAATTTTATCCGTTCGCAAGGTCCGCCGCAATATAATGATGAAGTTATTTCGCAACCAGTTCAGACACCAAGCTCAATGGGTGGTCTTGTGATGAATGGCGGTAGTTCTTCGGTTGATGAAACTTTCGAAACGGCTGTAAAAATTGTAATTGAAGCACGAAAAGCTTCAACTAGCTATTTGCAACGTAGGCTAGGAATTGGTTATAGTCGTGCCGCAAAATTGATCGATGATATGGAAGATAAAGGAATTGTTGGTCCGCCAAACGGTTCAAAACCTCGCGAGGTTTTAGTTTCGAGCTATGAAGAAATCGGTGAATAATATTTTCACCGATTTTTTATTTTCTAATAATATTTTAATATATTTTTAAAATTAAATATTAGAGTTTTATTGATTTTTCTCTCTAAAAATGATATAATTTAAAAGAATATTAGCTCAGCTTATTTGAAAGAATAGGCTTTAACCAAAGGAGTAAAAATGAAGGATTACGAACTTACAGTTCTTGTTCATCCAGACTTCGAAAGCGATCTTGAAAAAGTTCTTGATAAGGTTCGAAGTTTGATTACTGCTAACGGCGGTGAAATTGCAAAAGAAGACAACTGGGGCAAGAAAAAACTTGCTTACACTATTAAAGGTCAGGATTTTGCAATTTATGTTGCAATGGATGTTAAACTTCCAGCTGCTGCACCTCTAAAAATCAGTAACACTTTGAACATTACCGACGAAGTTTTGCGATATTTGCTTGTTAAAGCAGAAGCACGACCAGTTGTAGAATCAGAAGAAAAATAATTTAAGAATAGGATAGAAGATAGTTATGGCTTTTAACAAAGTAATTTTGATGGGAAACTTAACTGCAGACCCAGAACTTCGAACAACTCCAAACGGCCAAAATCTTGCAAGTTTTACTCTTGCTATCAACCGAACTTGGAATAGTACTAACGGTGAGCGCCAAGAGGAAACCAGCTTCATTAACTGTACTGCTTGGGGTAAAACTGGCGAAACAATTTCGAAATATGTATCGAAAGGTCGCCAACTACTTGTGAGCGGTCGTTTGCAACAACGAACTTGGCAAGATAAAGATACTGGCAAAAATCGAAGTGCGATTGATGTTGTAGTTGAAGAATTTAGCTTTGTGAGTGATGGAAATCGCAGCGGAAGTGCACCTTCAGTACAAAAAAATGAAGAGCCAGCTATCGGTGATGACTTTTCAGATGAACCAATCGACCTATCCGATATTCCATTCTAATTTAATTAAGGAGTAAAATGGCTAAACGATTTAAACGAGAAATCCCAGCGTATTTTGATTACCGAGATGTTAAAACTTTGCAAAAATTTGTTAACATTTATGGTCAAATTGAGCCAGCTACAAAAACTGGTTTGAGCGCTAAACAACAACGACAATTGACAGTTACTATCAAACGAGCTCGTCATTTGGCGTTGCTAGCATTCGTAACAAATGCTTAATTGATTTTCGAATCTTCCTTGCTCAAAACTGGGTAGGGAAGATTTATTTTTAAAAATAATTTAAGGAGGAAAATGTATCAGCCAACTGATCTAAAAAAAGGTGTAGTTTTTCAGCTTGATGGTCAGCCATATCGAGTGGTTGAATATAATCAAAAAGTTGTTGGTCGTGGTGGAAGCATCGTAAGTTTAAAAATTAAGAATCTTATTACAGGAGCTTTATTACCAAAAACTTTTAAGGGTCAAGATAAAGTTGAGCCAGCAGAGGTTTCGAATAAAAAAGTTCAATATCTCTACAATGACGGTGAAGATTTCCATTTTATGGACCCAGAGACTTTTGAGCAATTTCAACTTTCGAAGGAAATTATTGATGAAGCTGCTGGATATTTGAAAGAAGCAGAAGAATTGAATTTGCAATTTTTTGATGGAAAAGTTATTAATGTTGAGTTACCTAAAAATGTTTGGTTGAAAGTTGTTTATACTGAAAATGTAGTAAAGGGTGATACAACTTCAAGCGTTTTGAAAGATGCTGAACTTGAAACTGGAATTACAGTTAAAGTACCTGCCTTTATTAAGGAAAATGATGTTATTTCTGTCGATACTTCAACTGGTGAATATCGAGAACGCCAAAAATAATTAAGTTTATTATTAAGAAATAGGCTGGAATTTTAAGCACCAGCTTATTTTTATTGTATAAAAAATTTGAACAATAATCTTGTATATATTTTTAAGATGAAATGTGGTATAATATACAATGTGAAAGCTAGACTAGATATTTTATTAACTCAAAAAAAGATGGTTGATAGCCGTTCTCAGGCTGAGAGCTATATTAAACTGGGTAAAGTTTTTGTTGATGGTATAAAAAGGACTAAGCCTGGATTTTTTACTAATATTGATTCGAAGATAAAGCTCCTTCAAGATATTCAATATGTTTCAAGGGCAGGTCTTAAGCTTGAAAGTGTTGCAAAAATAATGAAAATTAATTTTAAAGATAAAGTTGTCTTAGATGTTGGTTCAAGTACTGGTGGATTTACGGATTATTCATTAAGGAATGGTGCAAAAAAAGTTATTGCTGTTGATGTTGGTACAAACCAACTTCATCCAAAGTTGAGAGTGAATAAAAAAGTTGAACTTCATGAAAAAACAGATATAAGAGATTTTAACACGAGTCAAAAAATTGATTTAGTTGTTATTGATGTTAGTTTTATATCTATAAAAGAAATTTTACCAAGTGTTACAAAATTATTTAATAAAGATACACTAATAATTGCAATGGTTAAGCCACAATTTGAAGCAGGCAGAAATGGAACTACTAACGGTATCGTTAAAAATAATTCATACCGAAGAAGAATACTTCAAGAATTTGAAAATTGGTGTCGTATAAATAATTTATACATAAAAGATAAAAGAGATAGTGGAGTAAAAGGCACTAAAGGTAATCAAGAGAGATTCTATATTCTAAAAGTATTGAATAAATAATTTATACAAAAATAAAAACCGCACAATATCGTATGCGGTTTTTATTATCTTAAACGTTAAACCTAAATTCAACAACATCATTTGGTGACATAATATATTCTTTGCCTTCAGTTCGAATTTTTCCACGATTCTTTGCTTCAAGCTCACTTCCAGCTTTAATTAAATCGTTAAAGTCGATAACTTGTGCAGCAATAAAACCTCTTTCGAAATCCGTATGAATTACTCCTGCGGCTTGTGGAGCTGTCCATCCTTTCTTGATCGTCCAGGCATGAACTTCTTTTGGCCCTGCTGTCATATAACTTTGTAGCCCAAGCGTGTCGTAGGCAGCATGAATCATCTGATTTAAGCCAGTTTCTTGAACTCCGTAGCTTTCGAGTAAATCTTTTGAATCTTCCTCACTTAAACCTTTTAGCTCTTCCTCTAACTTGGCGCATACAAATATTGACTTTGCAGGGAGAACCATTTTTGAAAGTTCTTCTTTTTTAGCTCCATCGGTTAAAGTATTTTCATCAACATTGAACACATAAATTACGGGCTTTGCAGTCAGTAAATGTAAATCTTGAATTGCTTCGTAATCTAAATCTTCTATTGAAAAGAGAAGAACTCCAGCTTGAAGTTGTTCAACTAATTTGTTCAAGTATTCAGCTTGTTTTCGAAGAGCTGGTTTTGCCTTTGCTTCTTTTTGGAGTTTGGGCAAGCGGTTTTCAATAGTTTGAATATCTGCTAAAATTAACTCAGTATTAATAACCTCAATATCATTTTTTGGGTTAACTTCATTCGAAACATGAACGATATCATTATTCACGAAAGCTCGAACAATATGAACAATTGCGTCGCATTGGCGAATATTTGCTAGAAATTTATTACCCAAACCTTCACCTTTCGAAGCTCCCGCAACTAGCCCAGCAATATCAACAAAAGTTACTGTTGCTGGAATAATTTTTTGCGATCCGTAAATTTCAGCTAATTTATTTAAGCGTGAATCTGGCACTGGTACAATTCCAGTATTTGGCTCAATTGTTGCAAAAGGGTAATTTGCTGCTAAAATATCATTATTAGTTAGTGCGTTAAATAGCGTTGATTTACCAACATTTGGTAGTCCAACGATTCCAATTGATAAACTCATAAAATCTCCTTTTAATGTCTTTTTATTTTAACATAAAAGTTTGTAAAATAAAAATAAAAAGCTTGATTTTTTAATTACGTTTATGTTAAAATAGAGGCATGATTAATATTAAAGGTGTGGGCGATTTCTTCTCGTTAGATATTGGAACAAATGCGATTCGTGCTGTCCAACTTTCGAAAGCTGGAGAGAATTCTTGGAATTTGGTTGGTCTTGGTTATACACCAGTCGACCCTCAGTTAGTTTTAAGTAATTCTGATGAAAGCCGTCGTCGTTTGGGAGAAATTATCTCAACAATGATCGGGCAGAGCGATATTAAAACAAAAAATGTAGCGATTAGTCTTACGTCCCAGAAGACATTCACGACAATTTTCGAAGTACCAAAGCAGGATATGCGAGAATTACAAAAAAATATAAAATATCAAGTTGACCAGTATATTCCAATGGCGGTTGATGACGCTCAAGTCGACTGGGCTCTTCTTGGAGAATCTCCTTCCAACCCTGATTCATTGGAGATCTTACTTGCAAGTACAGCTAAAACTTATAGTGAAGAAAAGATGGAATTTATTGAAGGTCTAGGCTTGAATGTAGTTGCAAGCGAACCCGATTCTTTAGCAATGACTCGTGCCTTATTTATGCCTAGCCAATCCGATCAGCAGGCTCAGCTAATTATTGATATGGGCGAGCTTTCTACTGACTTATCTATTGTGTATCAAGGGGCTCCAAGGCTTGTTCGTACAATTCCTACTGGAATATCAAGCTTGGTTAAATCTGCTACTCAAAATTTGAATATTAAAGAAGATCAAGCTCGACAATTTATTATGAAATTCGGTTTAGCTCAAGATAAACTAGAGGGCCAAGTTTTTAGAGCCATCGAAATAACTCTTGAGAATTTCGTTCAAGAAATCGCTAAATCAATAAAATTTTTAGGAACAAAATACCAAAATACTCAAGTTGGGGTAATTTCACTTTCAGGATTTTCTGGAATTATTCCACAAATGCCAGAATATGTTTCTTCGAAAACTGGAATTCAGTCTTATTCTGCAAATCCTTTCCAAAATATTAATGTTCCTGCGAAATATCAACAGCAGGTTGCAAGCGTTGGAAATGAATTTGCGGTCGCTGTAGGTTTAGCCGAAAGGAGTAATAAATAATGATTGAAATTAATCTTTTGCCGGATGTTAAACGCGATCTTATTAAAGCTCAGCAACTTCGAAATATAGTTACTTTCGTATCTATAATTATTGGTGGTGCGATGCTTGCGGGAGTAGTTTTGTTATTCCTAACAACTCAAGGTCAGCAATTTGTTATGGGCTTAAAAACCAATGAGATCTCGAACAAATTTGCTGAGATGCAAAAAATTAAAGATGGGGAAACGGCGGCTACTCTTCGAAATCAGCTTAATGCAATTCAAAAAATTAGAAATGCTTCACCAGATACTTCACGATTGATTAGAACAATTTTACCAGCAATTCAGACTACTGGTGAAAATGCTGTTCAGTTTTCTGCAGTGAATTACGACCCTCAAACTCGAATCGTTTCAATTGAAGGTCAAGCAGGAAATGGTTTCCCAGCTCTTGAAGCTTTTATTAAAACAATTAAATATTCACAAATTATTTATGACGGCGAAGGCTCTCAATGCAAGGCTAGTGAAGTCGAAAAAGATGCTAATATATGTATGCTTGCTGATGAAGGATCAGTTGTTCGAAATGAAAGTTCGCTTGGAGCTAATGAACAAGGTCAAAATGTTTTGCGTTTCGCCGTTAGCTTTAAATTAAATGAAGCAGCTTTGAAATTTTCTTCGAAAAACTTTGCTGTAAAAGCCCTTGGTCGAAAAAATGTAACAGACTCAACTATTCAGGTTCCTGCTGGAATTTTTACTCAAAATTCAAAAAAAGATTCTGAAAAGGAGAATAAATAATGGGTGAAAATAAAGAAGTAGCTTTTTTGAAGCGGAATGCCATCAATAAGGCTAACCAAACGATGTTTTTGGCAGTTGCTGGTGCTGCTTTGATTGCCGGCGCATCTGTTGTTGGAATGATTTATCTTTTTAGGATTTTTACATTTAATGCTAAAGTTCTTGGCGAGCAAGATAAAAGTATCTCAACAATTCAAAAAAATATCCAAAATATTGAAGATTTAAAGAGTAAGCTAAGCTCATTAGAGACCGATCCAAATCTTAATGAGCGAAAATTGAAATCTAATGCCGAAGATGGCGGTTTGCGTGTTATTGCTGACGCCTTACCTGATAGCGAGAATGCTGCCGCTCTTGCAGCAAGCCTTGAAAAGAATATTTTTTCTGAAGGTGTGACTCTTGATTCATTTAGCATTGACTCTGATGCTTCTGCAAACAAAAGTCTTTCAGGATCAAGCCCAACATCAAATTCTTCTAGTTCATCAGCAACTAGTGGTACTGAAGATCCAAATAAAATCCCAGAGGGTGTGAAAGACATTCAATTCTCAGCAACAATTTCTGCAGGTTTTCAGGGTGAAGGCTCAAATTCAGCACAAGCCGCTAAAACTCAAGATGAAGCACTTAATAACCTAATTAACACTGTTCGAAAGATGGAAAAATCAATTCGAGCAATAAATATTACGAGTTTTAAATTCGAGCGTTCGCTTAACCGATTTAGTCTTAACTTTTCTGCGAAAGCCTACTATTATCCTAAATATACAATGAAACTTGAAAGCAAGAAAGTTAAAGCAGACGAAACTGCAAAACCAGCAACTTCTACAACTGGAACTGGTAAAACTCAAAACTCAAGCGCTACAGGAGGATCAAAATAATGAAAAAAACTGATATTGCGATGATTGTTTTGATTGCGGGCTTTAGTGTTTTGATTTCATATTTAGTTATTAACTCTTTAGCTCAGGGTGGATTTTCTGAACAAACTTATGAGGTTAAGACTACTGAACCAATTTCGAACGAATATGTAAAACCAAGTAGTGAAATTTTTAATAAGGATGCTATCAATCCAACAGTTCAAGTTAATATTGGACAATAAATATTAAATAATTCAAAAAGGAATGTAATGACATTATTAACCAATGATATTCAGGATAGACTTGCGAAAATCCTTGTTGAAGAGGGTCTTATTCAAGAATCAAAAATTGAGTTGGCTATAAAAGAGGCTGGTTTAAATAATCAGTCTCTAATGTCGTATATGATTGAGCATAAGTTTCTTGATAATGAAATTCTTATTCACGCAACAGCTCATGTTTCGGGGATTCCCTATGCTAATCTTGAAAATACTACCATTCCGCAAGAGACTCTTGATTTAATTTCAGTTGATATTGCTGAACGAAATATGGCGGTTCCAATTGCTGAAGTTCAGGGACGAATTGCTGTTGCAATGCTTGATGCCACGAATATTCAAGCCGTTGACTATCTTTCTAGTCTAATTCAGCGCCCTCTAAAAGTATTTATGGCGAGCCAAAAATCAATTAGGCATATTTTAGATCAATATAAAACTGATCTTTCTGGTGTTGATGCTCTGGCTGAAAATGTTGATGCGCAAACTCAGGCGGAAGCAGAATCGAAACGGCAGGTTCAAACAATCGTGCAAGACTCGCCGATTTCGAAAGCTTTGAATACAATTTTGGAATATGCTGTTCGCGCAAAAGCATCCGATATACATATTGAACCGCTTGAAAAATCTTTGAAAATTCGCTGTCGAATAGATGGTGTTCTTCGAGAAATCATGAATTTGCCAAAGAGCATTGAGCCGGCTTTAATTTCACGTATTAAGATTCTCTCAAGCTTAAAGATCGATGAGCACCGCGTACCGCAAGATGGTCAGTTTGCCGTTGCTGTTGGAGATAAAGAAGTCGACCTTCGTATCGCTATTTCGCCAGTTGTTTGGGGTGAGCAAGTCGTGATTCGTTTGCTTGATAAAACGGGTAATTCTTTTAATCTTGAAGAAATGGGATACGCTGGGCGAGCTCTTCGAACAATTCAAAAGGGAATTGCTGCTCCAAATGGAATGGTTTTAACGTCTGGTCCGACTGGTTCTGGTAAATCAACATCGCTTTACGCATTGATTAAAGAGATTAAAGATGATTCGGTAAACATTATTACTCTCGAAGACCCTGTTGAATATAAGATGGACGGCGTAAATCAGATTCAAGTTAATGCTGAAGTTGGACTAACTTTTGCAGCGGGATTGCGTTCTATTTTGCGTCTTGACCCTGATATTGTGATGGTTGGAGAAATCCGTGATGGTGAAACAGCCAACCTTGCCGTTCAGGCCGCATTAACTGGACACTTAGTATTTTCGACACTTCACACCAACTCTGCTGCCGGAATTTTGCCTCGCTTGATTGATATGGGGATTGAACCTTTCTTGATTGCTTCAACAGTGAATACGATTATTGGCCAGCGGCTTGTTCGAAGGGTTGCAGCCAAGCGAAATACTTATCAATCTTCACCGCTTGAAACGCAAAGCATTATCGAAACTGTAGGTCATTTGTTGCCAAAAACACCAGATGAAGTAGAAAGAGTTTCAGCTGACTTAGGCTATAAAAATCTACCTCTTGCAAACCAGAAGTCTTACACTCTTGTGAAAGGTCGTGATACACCACAAACGCCAGGTGGATATCAAGGGCGTGCAGGTTTATATGAGGTTATGGAGGTGACCGAAGAAATTCAACAACTTATCATTAAGCATGCAACTTCGCACGAGGTTCAAAAAGTAGCAATGGCGCAAGGGATGATTACGATGCGCCAAGATGGATATCTTAAAGCTTTAACAGGAATTACAACATTAGAAGAAGTCAATAGGGTTGCGTCTGATAGCGCATAAAACGGGAGGAATATGAATCAAAATCTAAGAATAGAAATTTTACTTGAAGAAATCGTTCGAAAAAACGCAAGCGATCTTCACCTGCAAGTTGGTTTACCGCCAATGATGCGGCTTGATGGTGTTTTGGCGCCATTCCCAGGATATAACCCATTGAATGCTGAAGAAGTTGAGCATCTTGTTTTTGCGATTCTTGATGATGATCAGCAAAAAATTCTGATTAAAGATAAGGAATTTGACTTCTCATTTGCCTTTGGCGATTTGGGTCGTTTTCGTGTTAATGCTTTTCATGAACGGGGTAATTTGGCAGCTTCGCTTCGTTTAATTCCAAATCAGATTAAAACTATTGCTGAACTTGGAATGCCGCCAGTGATTCAGTCTTTTGCCGATTTTCCGCGTGGTTTAGTTTTAGTTACGGGTCCAACTGGTTCAGGAAAATCTACAACTCTTGCTGCTTTGATTGATAAAATTAACAGCGAAAAAGCTCAGCATATCATTACAATTGAAGATCCAATTGAGTTTACACATAAATCAAAACGCTCAGCGATTGTTCAGCGAGAGGTTCATTATGATACCTATTCATTTTCTGCGGCTCTTCGAAGTTCGCTTCGTCAAGATCCAGATGTTGTTTTAATTGGTGAGATGCGTGATCTTGAAACAATCTCGGCTGCAATTACAATTGCTGAAACTGGGCACTTAGTGTTTGCAACGCTTCACACAAACTCTGCAGCGCAATCAATCGATCGTATGATTGATGTTTTTCCGCCACACCAACAGCCTCAAGTTCGTTCGCAGCTTGCTAATATTCTGCAAGGAATTTGTGCTCAACGACTTGTTCCTGCAATTGGCGGTGGGCGAGTTGTTGCGGCCGAAGTTATGGTTGCCAACCCTGCAATTCGAAATATTATTCGTGAAGGAAAAACTCATCAGCTTGATACTGTTATTCAAACTGGTTCCGACCAAGGAATGCAGACAATGGATAGAACGCTTGTTAAATTGGTGCAATCTGGCGTGGTAACTTATGATGATGCGCGCGAATTTGCGGTTGATTTAGTTGAATTTGAAAGGTTGATGAGAGGCTAATATGAAAAAATTTTCTTATAAAGTAAAAGATCGTGTTACTGGTAAAATCGTTAAAGGCGAAATTTCAGCAGACAGTCAGCGTGCAGCTGGAAAAGCTCTTATTGATCAAGGCTATATTTTGCAAGACGATATTTATGAAGTTGGCCAAGAAAACGCTTTGGCGAGGTTTATGAACCGAATCACAACCAAGGATAAAATTGTCTTTACTCGTCAGTTTGCTACTTTGATTGGTGCAGGTTTACCTCTTGCGCAAGCCCTTCGAACAGTTTCTGAGCAAACTGAAAATAAAAAAATGCGTTCAGTTGTTGATGATATTTTGGCTTCGGTTGAAAGTGGTTCAAGCTTGAAAGATGCCTTTTCGAAATTTCCAGATGTTTTCGATAAAGTTTATCTTGCTTTGATTGCTGCTGGTGAAATGTCAGGAACGCTTGATGAATCGCTTCGCCGTGTTGCAACTCAGCAAGAAAAAGACGCGGCAATGATGAGTAAAATCCGTGGGGCTTTAACTTACCCAGTAATTGTGCTTGTGGTTATTGGTCTTGTGATGGCGTTTATGATGGTGCAGGTTGTTCCTCAAGTTAAGCAGCTCTATAAAGATATGCACCAAGAATTGCCATTTGCAACACAAATTCTTATTGGAATATCAGACTTTATGATTAACTTCTGGTGGCTTGTTTTGGTTGGAATAGGTGTTGCTGGTTATTTCTTCCGCCAATATCTTAAAACTGAGTCAGGAATTAAATTTGCGGCAAATTTCAAACTGAATGTTCCATTGTTTAGTCCGCTATTTCGAAAGCTCTATATGGCACGATTTGCAAGAACCGGTCAGCTTTTACTTTCAACTGGTGTGGCAATGCTTGATATGCTCAACATTTGTGGTGATGCAATGAATAATGTTATTGTGAAAAAGAGTATCGATGAAGCCGGAAAACTCGTTCAAGGCGGTAAAAGTCTTTCAGAATCTTTAAAGGGTAAAGATTATATTTTGGATATGGTGCCACAAATGATTAACATTGGTGAGCAATCTGGTAAAATTGATGAAATGCTTGGCAAAACTGCGCAGGTTTATGAAGATGAACTTGATGAGCAAATTAAAGCTATTTCAACCTTGATTGAGCCAATCTTGATGGTTGTGATGGCATTGATGGCGGGTGGCTTGATTGGTGCAATTTTATTCCCAATTTACTCGCTAGTTACAAAAGTCTAATTTTTCGAAAGGAAGAGAGAGTGGATAATTTTCTATTAAGTTTAATTTGTGGCGTAATCGGTGCCGTTTTGGGTAGTTTTTCAGTTGCCCAAGTTTGGCGATTGCGTGCAAAACAACTTCAAGAAGAGAGAGAATCTGGCAAAAAAGTTGATTCTACTGAATGGAAAAAACTCCGCTCTTTGGTTTCGGTTAAAACAAAGAATGACCGCTCACATTGCTTGAACTGCAACTATCAACTAAAGTGGTTTGATCTAATTCCGATTATTTCTTGGCTTTCACTTGGTGGAAAATGCCGTAAATGTCGTTCGAAAATCAGCTCGCTTGAATTTTTATCTGAAATTTTAATGTTTGTGCTTTTTGCAATTATTTTCTTAATTTTTAACCCGATTTCGAATGGCACAATTTTAGTTTTGCCAGCAATTAGACTTTTCATTTTATTAATTTCTCTGGTTCCGCTTGCAATTATGTTTATTTATGACGCTAAGTGGTCGCTTTTGCCAACCAAACTTCTGTATATTTTTAATATTTTAGCATTTATTTATTGGGCAACTGGATTTTTGACAGTTTCTGGTGGATTTAATTTGAGATCAGTTTTTTACTTAGTGATCTCAATGATGTTCTTCCCGTTGATCTATTTTGTGCTTGCAAAAATTTCGAAAGAGCAATGGGTTGGTGGTGGCGACTGGATTTTGGCAGTTGGCTTGATTTTTCTTTTACCAAACCACCCAGTTTTTGCAATTTTTCTACTTTTCCTTTCGAATGTTGTGGGCTTGGTTTTTGCAGTTTTTCAATCTATCTTACATTTTCGAAAAGTTAAACGTGGAACACAAATTCCATTTGGTCCGGCAATGATTTTAGCGGCTTTAATTTTGTTATCTCTTCAACAGCAAATTTTGGTATTTTTTATCAATTTGATAATGTAAAAATAAAAAGCTTATGGTATAATAGGAGTAAATATGGAAAACTTTACAATGAAAAAAGCTTTTACGATTATTGAAGTGATACTTGTTTTAGGTATCTCTGGTTTAATGTTGGCAACCATGCTTGTTGGCTGGAATGCTAGTATTGAAAAACAGCGCTATAATGATTCAGTAAATACTTTTAAATCAGATATTCAGGGTGTGTTTTCGGATGTAGAAAATCAAACCAATGATAAGGGTTCTACAAAAATTAAATGTGACACGTCTGGTGCAAATATAAGTATTTTAAAAGATAATAGCGGCAAATTAACGGGTTCAAGCAATTGTGTGATACTTGGAAAGTATATTTCTCTATATAATGGAAATGTTATTCCTGGGAATGAAAATGCAACTCTTGGACAAGATCGATTCAGGGTTTTTGATGTTATAGGAAAAGATATAGATACATCAAAGGATTGTCGGGCTATAGACGAGAACGGTAGATTACATGGTGATTTACGGGCGTGTAGAAATAGTATAGAAGCCTTACGTGCAACAAAGTTTGTTCTTGATGGTGGCAAAAATAGCGTAAAAGGCCCAAAGGATATAGAGTTGCAATGGCGCGGAACATATAAAAATGTTACAGATAATAGGATAACTAGTGCTAGTGGGATACGGGCATTCAGCCACAAAAGTGCAGTTACCTCAATAACGAGTGGTGATAATAAGTGGCATGGTTTGGATACGATCACAGGCGTTTTAATATTAAGATCTCCTATTGATAATTCAATAATTTCTTTCGGTACTTCAGCAATGATAGAACATGGTTCTCTTGATGATGATGGCCTTATAGCTGCTTTTAGAGATATAAATGTGAATAGTGATTTTGTTATTAAAAATGGAAAAACAGTTAATGTTTGCGTTCGACCTTCTAACGACGGAGTGCAATGGTATGCTGGTGGCTTCAATTTCTTCGGCGATAGAAATAAAGTTGTAAAAATTGGACCTTCAGCTTCTGCCGTTGAAATTGCACCTCTTGACGGTCCTAAAGGCTCTTCTTGTGGTGGTGATAGAAAAGGTGATGCAAGATTTGGTGATGTAATAATTGATGGGAAAAACTTATAATGAAATTTCGAAAAGGTGATACATTAATTGAAGTACTTCTTGCTATTGCTGTTTTTGCAACTGTAATGATGATTGGGCTGACTGCAATGAATAATGGAATGTCGCGCGCACTAGCAAGTTTGCAGCTTACTATGGCACGAAACGCTATGGACACTCAAGCGGAGGCTTTGCGTTTTGCAAATGCAGCATTTATTTCTGAATACCGTGCAGATAGCTCAGAAGTTTCAAGCCCTGCAGCAGAATTATGGAAAAATAGCTTAACGAAAGATGCTCAAGGCTCAGCAACCCCGCTTGGGGAGTGTAGTCGAGGCTCAAGTGCTTTTGTTATCTCAACAAGAGATATGGTGACGAATCGTGGTTATCACACTGAAAAAATAGTTAATGCTATAACTTATCCGCGAATTGCTTATGGTGATGATAGAGATAATAATGCTAACTGGCTACGCGATGATCTTCCTTATAGAAGTGCACAAGGTATTTGGGTTGAGAAAGTTCATGCTCCAAATACAAAATATTATGATTTTCATATTCGTGCATGTTGGCCTGCACCAGGAACTAACGTAAAAACAACTCTTGGAACGATTGTGAGGTTATATGACCCAAGGAATTAAAAAAGGTTTTACGATTATGGAATTAATGCTGGCAATGGGCGTGATTGCATTTCTGCTCATTGGCGTTGCTGGCTTAATTATTCAAATGACAAACACGATTACTCGTGGTACAACTTATAAAGATTTAAATACTGCTGCTCGCACAATTAATACAGATTTTACTAAGACTTTCAATTCTTCACCAATGCTTGATGATTGGAATGGCGGTGTTGATGGTAAATTTTATAAATCTACTGGTGCGGCTGGCGCATTTTGTACTGGAACCGTGAGCTACTTGTGGAATATAGGAGATGGAAGACGGATAGTTTTCGATGATATTAGTGCCGTTAAATTAGTAAAAGTTCGCGATACTGCTAGATCTTATTGCGCTGATGATGCCGAAAATACAATTTGGCGAAGGGTTCCTCGTGATAACAGTGTTACAGAAATCCTAACTAGCGGCGAAATCGACCTTCGATTGCATGGAATTAATTTTTCAACCTCGCCTAATTTAAAAAATAGTGCATCAAACCAAATGATCGTTAATATTTCTTATATCCTAGGAACGCCAAACAATGGGGATATAGATGTAAGCACATATAATTGTGAGGGGAATATTAAAAGTAATTATTGTGCAGTTAATAGATTCGATTTAACTGTTCGAACTCTTGGTAAATAAAAAGTGGCTTTCAAATAGCCACTTTTATTCTGTTTCGCTGTGAAATTTCTCGTGAATTTCTTTTAAATGCTGGTCAGTGATATGCGTATAGATTTGTGTTGTTGCAATGCTGGCGTGGCCAAGCATTCCTTGCACTGAGCGCAAATCCGCGCCATTCACGAGTAAATCTGTTGCAAAAGAATGTCGCATTGTGTGGGGCGAAACATGTTTTGTAATTCCGGCAAGTTTTGCGTATTTTTCAACCATTCTTTGCACCGAACGCGGTGTAATTCGCCGATAATTTCCATCAGTTGAAGGTTTTTTGTATCGCCGCGAATAATTTAAAAATAATGGTTGCAAGTTGTCATTTCGAGCGTCTAAATAATTTTCGATATGTTCTGCGGCTTTTTTCGAAATAAAAATTGGTCGGTCTTTGTTTCCTTTTCCGCGAACGGTAAATTCACGCCGCTTTGTATTGATGCTTCCACGGTTTAAATTTACAAGCTCAGAAACACGCAAACCACTCGAAAAGAGTAATTCCACAATTGCGCGGTCTCGTAAATCACTTTCGGTTTCATTTGGAATTTCAGCAATCAAGCGCTCAATTTCTTCGTAATGCAAAAAATTCACTTGCGGCTTTACAATTTTTGGTAGCTCAATCTTTGAAGGCTCCAAGCTTTTAATATCGCGCCGAGCAAGATAAGTTAAAAATCTTCGAAGGGCAATTAAGTGATAAGCTTGCGTAGCTCGCCCTAAATCTTTGCCGAATTCATTTTCGTAACGATTAAGCCATAAACGATATTTTCGAACTAATTCTGAGGTAATTTCTTTTGCCGGAATATCGCCCGCAAATTCAACAAATCGCTCCAAATAAAGCTGATAATTCTCAGCCGTCTTTTTCGAACGGCCACCTTCAACTTCGAGCGATTCAATAAAATCTTCGATCCCTTCAGAAATATACATAATCTTATTATAGCATTTTTTTATAAAAAATAGTATAATTTATAAAGAAATCTAAGAAGGAGTTTTATGTCGAAAGAATTAATTCAGCGAACATTAATTTTATTTAAACCAGACGCTGTTCAACGTGGAATTGTGGGAGAAATTTTAACGCGTTTCGAAAGGGTTGGTTTGAAAATAATCGGCACAAAAATGATTTTCCCAAGCAAAGAGCATTATCACAAGCACTATGAAGGAATTGGCAAAATGGTCACACGGCGCGGTGAAAAAGCTTTTGATATGGCATTGGAATTCATGACTCAAGGGCCTGTAATTGCAATGGTTTTTGAAGGCGTGGAGGCGGTTGAATTGGTGCGAAAACTTGTTGGTGGAACTGAACCAAAAACGGCGCTTCCTGGTACAATCCGTGGTGATTATTCGCACATGAGTTTTGGTTATGCATATGAGCATAATGTTGGGATTCCGAATCTAATTCATGCTTCGGGTAGTATTGAAGAAGCTAAACAAGAAATTTTGCATTGGTTTTCAGATTTCGAAATTTATGACTATACTTCACCTCGCGAAAAATTTACGCGTTAAAATCTCGCTATTTTTTTAAAAATCTGGTAAAATAGAGTAGTGAGCCTCGGTAGCTCAATTGGATAGAGCAGTTCCGTCCTAAGGAAAAGGTTGTAGGTTCGATTCCTGTCCGGGGTACCACTAAATTTATTTATGAAAGAAAAAATTTTTAAAGGTCAAAGAGAAGCCGAAGAATTTCTCTTTATGTTTCGAAAGCATATCATTGCAATGCGGAAGGGTTTTTACCTTTTTTTGGGCGTTTTTGCGATTTCTTGTTTGCCAACATTTTTTATGCTAACATCAGATAGCCTAATGGATGCGCTCTGGATTGCTTTTGGTGGATTTATTGTTGGTTTAATTTTATTTTTTTATCAATTCATGCTTTGGTATTATTCTCTTTATATTGTTTCGAATGAGCGGATTCGCCAGATTACACAAAAAGGCTTTTTTGGGCGAAAAATGATGGACTTACCGCTTTCGAAAATTCAAAGTGTTAATTTTGAAATCCCAGGTTTTTTTGGTGAAATTTTCCATTTTGGAACAATCAATATTTTTACAATTGTGGGTGATTTAGAAATTAAAAATGTTGAACATCCAGAAGAGATTTATAATAAAATTCAAGATGCGATTTCGAAAGTTGAAATGGAGGGAGAAAATGAAGAATATTAGAGAAAAAGCCAAAAAAATTAGAGATAAGGTTTCAAAAAAACCTGAATCCCACGAAAGCCAGATTGCAAAAATTACAAATACGACACTTGAAGAACAGCGTCGAGAGATTTTGAATAAGGGTAAAAAATTTAAATATCCTGTGCAATACAGCAAAAATCGTTTAGTAATTAACGCCTTAATTATTGCTGGTGTAATACTGATTACGGGTGCGAGCTTGCTTTTGTATCAGCTTTATCAAGCTCAAAATACCAGTGAGTTTGTTTATCGTTTTACGACTATATTTCCGTTTCCAGTTGCAAAAGTTGATGGCGAGAAAGCACTTTATAGTGATTATCTGATGGAATATCGAGCAAATATGCAAATTGCAAATGCTAAAAAAGATGAAATTGAAGGAGCGAATAATATAAGCGCACTTTCAACTTTAAATAAATCAAAAGCAATGAAAAATGCAATCGCAAATGCTTACGCCCAAAAAAAGGCTCGTGAATTTGGAATTTCAGTTTCAGATAAAGAAATTAGCGAAGCTTTTGATGCGCAGCGAAAAATACAAAATACCGAGCTTACTGAAAGCGCTTTATATAAAATTGCAGCCGATAATTATAGTCTCTCGCCAAGTGAATATCGCCGAATGTTTATTGAGTTGCCACTCCTTCGCCGAAAAGTGACTGCACAAATTGATAAAACGGCTGAAAATCTTAAAAATGAGGTTTCGAAATATTTAAGTGAAAATACGAATAATTTTTCGAAAGCTGTTGAACATTTTGGCGATAAAATTGAATACGCAAAACCCGGAAAAGTTCGAAAAACTAACATTGATGGTGGTCGTTCTAAAATTGCGGTAGGATTAAAAGTTGGTGAAGTTTCGAAACCGTTTATTTCAAACTCGGGTGATGGCTATTATATCGTTAAATTGATTGAAAAAACTGATAATGAAGTTAGTTATGAATCAATAAAAATTAAATTTACCGAGTTCAATAAACAACTTGAACAGCTCGAAAAAGACGGTAAGATTCAAAAATATATTAAAGTTGACTAAATAAATTGCACAGCAAAAGTTGTGCTTTTAATTTTTGTCTTAATAGATTAAATAAAATAAAAAATCGCCCGAAAGCGATTCTTTAAAGTCTAAATTTGGCGCGCCCGACCGGATTCGAACCGGCGATCTCCTCCGTGACAGGGAGGCGTACTAGGCCAACTATACCACGAGCGCATCATTAGACTAATACAATTTTATCAGACTCCCAGCAAAAAATCAAGCACTTTTTTGGTTTATTTTTCAAAAAGTTTGTGGTATAATTTAAGTATGTGCCGATGTAGCTCAGTTGGTAGAGCAACGCACTCGTAACGCGTAGGTCAGCAGTTCAATCCTGCTCATCGGCTCCAATTTATTTTTTATGAAAACTATATCTAACCTATTTAAACCAATTTTAAAAGACCGCAAAATGTTAATTTTGATGGCTTCTGTATTTATTTCTGGAATTATTTTCTTTATTTTTATGATTTTAAACACAAAATCGTATGACTATCTTTTGAACGTGCGTTATACGGTTTTTGGAACTAGTGAGTTTTATAAAGATTCCTGGACTTATCGTATTATTTTGGCTATTTTTGGTCTAATTATTTCATTTATTCATAATATTATTATTGCAAAAATTTATAGTATTTCGGGTAGGCGTGTAACTGCAATCTTTGCAATTTTTAGTATTATTCTTGTTCTGGTTGGTATGATAATTATAGGCACTTCAATTCGTGAGATCCCAAACTAATGAGCAAGGAAGTTGATATTGAAATTCCACTCGGAAAGCGAACTTTGAAGTATCGCTTTTTCGAAATTCTGCCAGCTTTTTTGAGCTTTGGCGCAATTATTTTAATGTTTATACTTTCGGCTTTTTCTCCTTTTTTGGCTTCTCTTTATCTTTTAACGATCATTACAACTCTTCTCGTTAAGGCTATCGGGATCGCTTATCGAATGATAACGGGTCATCTTCAGATTGAAAAAGCTCAAAAAGTTGATTGGAATAAACGTCTAAATGAGCTTGAGAATGCTGAAAAAACTTTAGATATTTTCAAAAATCAGAGAAATAATGAATACGAGTTTAAAAACCACCTTAAAAATTTGAATGATATTATAAAAAATCCAGCTAGCTTTCCAAAGCCATCAAAGGTGAAAAATGCGGTAATTATCGCAGCTTATAATGAGCCTTATGAAGTAATTCAGCCAACTATTCAATCTGTTTTGGCTTCAAATTATGATGCAAAAAACTTGCTCATTTTCTTGGCATATGAAGAGCGGGGTGGTGAAGAAATTGAAAAAACTGCAATTAGGCTTAAAAAAGAATTTTCGAAAAACTTCGGTACTTTTGAAATTGTGAAACACCCAAAAAATCTACCAAATGAAGTTGTTGGAAAGGGCGGAAATATAACTTTTGCTGGGCGAGCGCTTCAAAAATATTGCGAAAATAATAAAATTCCTTTCGAAAATGTACTTGTTACAACGCTTGATAGTGATAATAAGCCACATAAGGAATATTTTGCTTGTGCAACTTATAGCTTTATTGTTCATGAAGACCGTAAAAAACTTTCGTATCAGCCAGTTTCATTATTTTTGAATAATATTTGGGATGTCCCAGCTCCAATGCGTGTGGTTGCAACTGGTAACTCATTCTGGAATATCGTCTCCACAATGCGGCCGCATCTTTTACGAAATTTTGCTTCACACTCACAACCTCTTGATGCTTTAGTTGAAATGGATTTTTGGTCAACTCGTACAATTGTTGAGGACGGACATCAATTTTGGCGCAGTTATTTCCATTTTGGTGGCGAGTATTACGTTGTGCCGATTCGTGTGCCAATTTACCAAGATGCTGTTTTGAGTGAAACTTTACCAAAAACGCTCAAGGCGCAGTTTATTCAGCTTCGTCGCTGGATGTATGGAGCAAGCGATATACCATATGTTGCCAATTTATATTTTTCGAAAAACCGCAATGTGCCGATTATTGATGGTTTAATGAAACTTATTCGCTTGATTGATGGGCATGTAACAGCTGTTTTTCAATCACCAATGGCTGCCTTTGGCGGTTGGGTGCCACTGATTGTTTATGCTGCTTCTTCTCGTAGTGTGATTGTGCATCAATTACCGAATGTAATTAGCACGCTTCAGCAAATTGCAACTGTGGGGATTTTTATCACAATTTTGATTAGTTTAAAGATGTTGCCGCCACGCCCAGAACGCTATAGAAAACGCCGTTCTTTATGGATGGTTGCGCAGTGGGTCTATATGCCTGTAACTTCAATATGTTATAACGCAGCAGCAGCAGCATATTCGCAAACTCGCTTAGCATTCGGTAAATATCTTGATAAATTTGATGTTACTGAAAAGGGGCGAATTGAAGATGTTGAACGCGCTAAGGCTGAAAAAGCCAAAAAACGAGCTCTTAAAAAGCAAAAAAAATAAGCACTATGAAATGGTGTTTTATTTTTGTCCTTGGAATTTGAGTATTTATAAAATTTAAAAGCGGCCATTTCGACCGCTTATGCGTTAACGCTCGTAAGGTTTATCTAAACCTTACCAAAAAAGTTCGTTTGTCGTTTGGGTGACAAAAAGGGGCAGTTTTTATGAATGTAAATGTAACAGAGGATTACTAGAAAAACTTTCTTAAATAATTTTTATTTTTTGCCCAAACCTGATTAAACTTTTTCCGCAGTCTAACCTCGTTTTTATTTTACTGCGTTTTATTTAAAAAAGCAAGCATAATTATGATGTTGAGTGTCTTTTTCGAAAGCTGAAAATTTTGTTCGCTTTTTGCCAAAAATGATTTTTCGAAAATAAAACATTTCACACGAAAGTCAAATAAGATAAGGCGAACAAACTTAAAGTAAATATATCATCAGATAAATAAAAATTTTCAAAAGCCAAAAACTATCTTGTGGAAAAGATTTTAGAAAATGTGCAAAACTAAAAAACATAACAACACTATATATGGGGAAGAAAAAATAACAGAAGCTATAAATCTCTTTGTATTCTTTGCAAAAAAGTTAATTTTTTAGTATAATGAGAGTGTTCTAAAATATTATAAATTAAGCAGACTTTCGAAAAAGTTATTTTTTGCGTATTTGAGCCTTAGATAGGGCGCTCTACGCGAAGCATATTTTGTTGGCTCAATTGGGTCTGCTATAAATATTTTAGAACACTTCGCAAGGAGTGTCCTATTTTATTTATAGTAAAAATGAAAATCCTTTTTCGAAAAAGAAAGGATTTTTCGTGGCGAGGGATTCGCTCGTAAGAGCTAACAAAGGGAAAAACGATGAGTTTTATACGCAGTATGAATATATTGAAAAAGAATGTGAAAATTATCGTGATCAGTTTTACGGTAAAATAATTTACTGCAATTGTGATGACCCAGAAGGAAGTTATTTTTATCAATATTTTGCTAATAATTTTAATTTTTTTGGTTTGAAAAAATTAATTACAACTCATTATGATGAAGAAAAAACGACATATAAGCTTGAGCTTTTTAAAGATATAAATGATGATGGGTTTATTGATTCGAGAGATTGTATAAAAACACCTTTGAATGGTAATGGTGATTTTCGAAATCAAGAAAGTATTGATTTACTTAAAGAGGCTGATATTGTAGTAACTAATCCGCCGTTTTCGCTTTTTAGGGAATATATAGCACAGCTTATTAAATATGATAAAAAATTTCTAATTTTAGGAAATATGAATGCAATAACGTATAAGGAAGTTTTTAAACTTATAAAAGAAAATAAAGTTTGGGCTGGGTATGGATTTAATCAGAGTATGGTATTTATGTCTCCATATAAAAATAATCTTGAAGCTAATAGAAAGTTTTGTGAGGGTAAGGGATATATTGGTGACAATTATATTAAAACTCCAGCTATAAACTGGTATACTAATCTTGAAACTAAAAAGCATACAAAGGAAATAATATTGTATAAGAAATACACACCTCAAGAATTTCCTAAATATGATAATTGCGATGGTATTGAGGTTTCGAAAGTTGCTGATATACCAAAAGATTATGACGGGATAATGGGCGTTCCTATAACTTTTCTGGATAAGTATAACCCTAATCAATTCAAGATTGTAAGATTTCGAAAAGGTGATGATGGTAAAGATGTTACCATAAATGGTAAATCTCCATATTTTAGA
Source organism: uncultured Saccharimonas sp. (SeqCode) (assembly GCA_963518805.1). Classification (GTDB taxonomy): domain Bacteria; phylum Patescibacteriota; class Saccharimonadia; order Saccharimonadales; family Saccharimonadaceae; genus Nanogingivalis. The sequence continues at coordinate 105,883 of CAUQKG010000003.1, forward strand.
ATCCTAATAAAGAATAAGAAGGTGGAAAAGTAATTATGAAAATTCGACTTCAACAAATTAAAATAAAAGATGTTTTTAATGGATATAAAAATAGTAATGAAGATGGTGTTGTTGGCTTTGGTGGTAATTTAAACATTCGGCCAAAGTATCAACGAGAGTTTGTTTATGATGACAGAAAGCGGAATGAGGTAATTGCAACTGTTCAAAAAGATTTCCCGCTCAATGTTATGTATTGGATAGATAATGAGGATGGAACTTTTGAACTTTTAGATGGACAACAACGAACTATTTCTATTTGCGAATATCTTGACAATAAATTTTCGATTTTAAAAGATGGTAATAGGAAAAAATTCCACAACCTAACTGAAACCGAAAAGGAACAGATTTTAAATTATGAGCTAATGATCTATTTTTGTGAAGGTAATGATAAAGAAAAACTCGACTGGTTTAAAATTATAAATATTGCAGGAGAAAAACTTACAGCTCAGGAATTACGAAATGCTGTTTACACTGGAAGCTGGTTGACTGATGCTAAAGTGTATTTCAGCAAAAATAATTGCGTAGCTTGGAATCTAGCAAAAAATTACTTAAATGGAGTACCAATTAGACAAGATTATTTAGAGTCTGCAATTTCTTGGATTTCAAACGGTAATATTGAAGAATATATGTCCGACCACCAGCACGATGCGAACGCGAAAGAGCTTTGGCGATATTTTGAAGATGTTATGGAATGGGTGCAGAGAGTTTTCCCTAAATATCGCAAAGAAATGAAAGGTTTGCCGTGGGGTGAATTTTATAATAAATTTAAAGACCAAGGTTTTGAAAAGATTGCTAAAGAAAATGAACGGCGAGTTTCGGAACTTTATAAAGATAATGAAGTTACCAAGAAAAGTGGGATTTATCAATATATTCTAACAAATAACGAGAAATATTTGAGCTTGCGAGTTTTTGATGATGATATTAAAAGTCAAGTTTATGAACAGCAAAAGGGAATTTGCCCAATTTGTCATGAGCACTACGCAATTGAAGAAATGGAGGCAGACCATATTCAGCCATGGAGTAAAGGTGGAAAAACGGTGGCCGAAAACTGCCAAATGCTTTGCAAAAAAGATAATCGCGAGAAGAGTGATAAGTAATTTTTATAAAACTAAAATACCACATGATAAGTGTGGTATTTTAGAAGATTGATTATAAAACAATAACATTAAATATAGTTAAAGGTGGTACTATATTAAGTTGGTGGGCGATAGAGGACTCGAACCTCTGACTTTCACAACGTCAATGTGACGCTCTAGCCAACTGAGCTAATCGCCCGTGGTTTTATTTTAGCAAAGCTTGCAAGAAAATTCAAGTGGTGATAAAATAAAAAGAGTTAAAATATTATTTTCGAAAGGATTTTAAGTGGATAATAAAGAAGAAAAACTTTTTAAAATGCGTCACAGCCTTGCGCATATTATGGCAGCAGCAGTTCAGCGAATTTATAAGGACGCAAAGTTTGGTGTGGGGCCAGCAATCAGTGATGGTTTTTATTATGATATTGATTTAGGCGAAAATAAAATTTCAGAAAAAAACTTTGGAAAAATTGAAAAAGCTATGCGCCGAATTATTGCTGAAAAGCAAGATTTTGTGCGAAGTGAAGTTTCAATTGAAGAAGCAATCGAGTGGGCTAAAGAAACTAATCAACCATATAAATTGGAGCTTTTGAACGATTTAAAAAATGCCGGCACAACAAATGCGAAAGTTCTTGCTGAGGGCGATCTTGAACTTGGTAATGGTGCTGAAACCGTTAGCTTTTATACTAATGGAAACTATAAAGACCTGTGCCGCGGACCACACCTTTCGAATACTGGCGAAGTTGGCGCTTTTAAATTGATGCGTATTGCCGGTGCTTATTGGCGTGGCGATGAAAAAAAACCACAAATGCAACGACTTTATGGTGTAGCTTTCGAAACTCAAGAAGAACTTGACGACTATCTTCAAAAAATGGAAGAAGCTAAAAAACGTGATCACCGCAAACTTGGTAAAGAGCTTGATTTATATACAGTTTCTCCACTTGTTGGCATTGGTTTGCCACTCTTCACGCCACGTGGAACAATTTTACGCGATGTTTTAGCAAACTATTCAAATCAATTACGCCAAAAATACTGTTTTGAAAAAGTTTGGACTCCGCACATTACTAAAAAAGATTTGTATGAAAAATCTGGACACTGGGCTAAATTTGGTGAAGAGCTTTTCTTGGTGAAATCGCAGGTCACTGGTGGGCAATTTGCATTAAAGCCAATGAACTGTCCGCACCATACGCAAATTTTTGCTTCGAATCCAAGAAGCTATAAAGATTTACCAATCCGTTATCTTGAAACAACAACAGATTATCGTGATGAGCAAACTGGTGAGCTTGGTGGTTTGAACCGTGTTCGTTCTTTAACACAAGACGATTCACATATTTTTTGTCGAACTGATCAGATTGAAGGTGAAATTCAAAATCTGTTAGCTGCTGCTCACGAACTTTATTCTGGAATTGGAATGAAGCTTCGCGTGCGTTTGAGCTATCGTGATGATTCTGATAGCTATCTTGGCGATTTGGCGGTTTGGGAAAGCGCACAAAATCAGCTTAAAAAAGCGGTCATTTCGAATAATTTAGATTATTTTGAAGAAGAAGGTGAGGCTGCATTTTACGGGCCAAAAATTGACTTTATGGCAACAGATGCAATTGGTCGTGAACACCAAGTTGCAACGGTTCAGCTTGATTTTGTTCAGCCTGAGCGATTCGAACTTTCATATAAAAACTCCGAAGGTCAAGATGAACGACCAGTGATGATTCACTGCGCTTTACTCGGTTCAATTGAGCGATTTATGAGCGTTTATATTGAGCATAAAGCTGGCTGGTTTGATTTTTGGGCGGCTCCTGAGCAAGTTCGAATTTTGACAATCAATGATACTTTAAATGATTATGTTGAAGAAGTTTCGAAAATTCTTTCTGGTGTCGTTTTGAATACACCAGTGAAATTTAATGAAATTCGTTATTCTGTAGATAGTCGAAATGAATCTTTAGGCAAGAAGATTCGCGAAGCAACTTCAATGAAAATTCCAGTACAATTAATTGTTGGTCCTAAAGATAAGGAAAATAACGAAGTTAGTGTTCGTTTTCGAAAAAATAGTGAATTCGTTGAAGAAAAAGTTGCTCTTCAAGATTTAGCGGAATTTATTCAAAAAATATAAAATATGAGAAATAACACTTTAGTTGTAATCACTGGCCCTACCGCAAGCGGGAAGACGAGCTTGGCTATAAAATTAGCCAAGCTTTTTGGCGGTGAGATTATTTCTGCTGATTCGCGAGCTATTTATAAAAATATTGATATTGCTTCTGCAAAACCAGCGATTAAGGAGCGAGAAGGTGTTGTTCATTGGGGCTTTGATTTGGCTGAACCCGGAGAACGTTTTACTGCGGCAGATTTTAAGGAGTATGCCTATAATAAAATTGATGATATTTTAGATCGTGGTAAAATTCCATTTTTAGTTGGTGGAACTGGATTGTATATTGATGCAGTTTTATATGATTATGACTTTGGCGGTGAAGTTGATGATAATTTTCGAGAAGACTTAAACCAGAGAACTGTTGAAGATTTACAAAAGTATATTTTTGAAAATAAAATCGAAATGCCAGAAAATAATAAGAATAAGCGATATTTAATTCGATCAATAGAAAAAAGCATAAGCGAAAAGGGTAAAAGTTGTAAAAAACACAATAAGTATAATAATATTGTTGTAGGAATAACAACTAATCGCGAAGAACTTCGAGAAAAAATCTTTAAAAGGAATGAACATTTTTTTAATTCTGGAATAATCGAAGAATACAAAAAAGTTGAACAGAAGTATGGCCCAAATTCTGAAGCAATGACAGCAAATGCATATCCATTAATTCGAAAGTTGTTGAATGGAGAATTAGATAAGAAGGAACTTATTGATAAGATGTCTGTGCAGGATTGGAGATTGGCTAAAAGACAGATAACTTTTATGAAGAGAAATAAAGGTATAGTGTGGCTTGATTTAAAAGATGCTGAACAATTTATTATTTCGAAAATTAAAAAATGTATAAAAAAGTTGTAAAAGGTCTGGTTGATTTTTGAAAAATATGGTAAAATAGATTTATGGAACAGAGTATAAATGCACTATTTGGTTCAAAAACGAGGGTTAAACTTTTAAACCTATTTTTCAATAGTCCAGAAGAGAAGTTTTATGTTCGTGAAATATCGCGAATTATTGATGAGCAAGTTAACTCTGTTCGAAGAGAGCTAACCAATCTTGAAAGTGTTGGTGTTGTAAAAAACTCAACAGAAGATAGGAAGATTTTTTATCGAGCGAATCAGAGGTTTAAGTACTACCTTCCGTTAAGAGCAATGTTTGCTGGAGTTAAAATGAATGAGAGTGCTTCTGTTGATAAAAAGATATCTTCTATAGATAGATGGCAGTCTGAAGTTGAAAACATTCAAAAACAGATAGATATTCTTGTATTATTTGGAGTTTTCGTTGATGACGCGGATTCGGATATTGATATGCTAATAGTTGGAAATAACCAGGATAAAAAGCTTTCGAATTGGGCTTCAGATATTGAGAAAAAAGAAGGCCGTGAGTTAAACTATATGATTTTATCTATGGAAGATTTTTACTATCGATACACCACGCAAGATACCTTTATAAAAGGGTTATTTGAAAATAATTACAAAATAGTCTTTGATAAAGAGAATATACTTGAAAAATTATAATGGGAGTAAATAATGTTTGATATTGAATATAAGGGCGCAAACAGTATTGTAATTTCTACAAAAAAGATTTCATTAATAACCGATCCTAAACATTCTATTTTTGGTGACAAAGATTTAGTTATTAAAGAAGGGGTTGAGCTTGCCACTGAGGAGAGGTTTAAGACTGGCAGTGAAGATTTTAAGCTTTCAATATCCTATCCTGGAAGTTATGAAGTGTCAGATTTTACTATAAATGGCTATCAAGAAAAACGGCATATTGATGAAGACAAGGATGGCAAAAAATCTGTAATTTATAGTGTTGAAGTTTGTGGTGTTAGAATTGGTATTTTGGGAAATATTGACCCAAATTTATCTGACGACCAGCTTGAGAACCTTGGCGTTTTGGATATTTTAGTTTTACCGGTTGGTGGTGGAGGATATACTCTAGATGCAACCGCTGCGGCAAATATTGCTAGAAGGTCTGATGCAAAAATAATTATCCCTGTTCATTATGCTGATGATGGGATTAACTACGAAGTTCCTCAATCTGATTTTGCGCTTTTCGAAAAAGAACTAGGTGTTGATGTTGAAAAAACTACAAAGTATAAAGTGAAATCGGCTACAAGTTTACCTGAGAAAATGACAATAGTTAAAATTGAACGGACAAAATAATATTTTTTAAAGAGCTAATCTTTCGAAGATAGGCTCTTTTTTATATAAGAAAAAACCCACAAAATTGTGGGAATTTTCTTTTGAGATAAAAATATTATAGAATACCTTTTTTCTTCAAAGTTCGGATAGCTGCGGTGCTCAAATTTAGTCGAACTTTTTTACCATCAATAATAATAGTTTTCTTTTGGATGTTCGGCTTAAAAGTTCGTTTTGTGCGTCGCAATGAAAAGCTAACGTTGTTTCCGTGTTGCTTTCCTTTTCCTGTTAAATCACATACTGCCATTTTAACTCTCTTTACTTTAATATTTACAATCTGTTCCATTATAACGTATTTTTTTAAAAAGGTCAAGTGGTGTATAATAGATATATGGTTTTTATAATATTTATATCTATAATTTCAATATTAGTAGCAATGATCGTTCATGAATTTTCTCACGGATTCGTCGCCTATTTATTGGGTGATGAAACAGCAAAAAGAGAGGGAAGATTAACTTTAAATCCAATTGCGCATTTAGACCCTTATATTAGTATTATTTTACCGATATTGTGCGTATTTTCGAATCTTCCTGTAATTGGTGGTGCAAAACCTGTCCCAGTTGATTCTAGAGAGCTTAAATGGGGTAAATGGGGTATGGCTCTCGTTGCTCTTGCTGGTCCTTTATCTAATTTTATAATGGCGCTCATATCTTTTACGATAATGCATGCTTTAAACTTATCACATGGTAATATTGCGGCTATTTTTGGTAGATTTACATTAATTAATTTGAGTTTGGCGATTTTTAACTTAATTCCGATTCCGCCGCTAGATGGTTCAAAAATTCTTCAACCATTTGCACCAGAGTTTATTCAAGATTTTTTTGACAGGCTGGAATCTTATGGTTCGATTTTTATTTTAGCTTTAATGTTTTTGTTTTCTACCGTAATTTCTAATTATATTAATTTCTCAATGAGTTTTATTCTTGAAGGATTTTCAGCTTTTTTGCGGATTTTTGGTTTGTAGAATTTAAAACACTGGATTTTTATTTTAAAAATTGGTATAATTAAAGTAAGCCCTGCTGGCGAATGATTTTTCCTGAATAATCATTTATAAAGGAACTCCAAATTGATGATCTACTATCGTGGTAGTAGGTTGAGGAGGTATCCACCGTATAATTTTATGCGGGGAAAATATCAAAGTTGGCGGGGCTTTTTATATTTATTAAAATTTGATATAATATAAGATAGCTTGTTAGATGGTCGCTAATTTAAAATTAGAGGAAAGTCCGGGCAGCATAGAGCAAGGCAGTTGTTAACGACAACCGAGGGAAACCTTAGGGAAAGTGCCACAGAAACGATACCGCCTGAAAAGGTAAGGGTGAAAGGAGTGAGGTAAGAGCTCACAGTTGCTCGCGGTGACGCGAAGCAAGAGGTAAACCCTGTCTGCTGCAAGGAGAATTATAAAAATGGTTGCTCGCCATAATTCGATAACCGCTTGATTTAAGGAGTAATTCTTAAACTAGATAGATGACTATCCATGACAGAACCCGGCTTACAGACAAGCTTTTAATTTTAAACTAAAAATCACACCTCTTTCGAAAGTGTGATTTTTAGTTTTTATTGAAGAATTATTTTACTGATTCAACAATTTTCGCAAAAGCTTTTGGTTCGCTAACTGCTAATTCTGCAAGAACTTTTCGGTCAAGCTCAATATTTTTAGCTTTCAAGCCAGCAATAAGTTTTCCGTAAGTGATTCCGTTTTCACGTGCTGCGATATTGATTCGAGTAATCCATAGGGCTCGAAGGTCTCGTTTGCGATTTCGGCGGTCACGATATGCGTATTGCAATGAGCGGATTACGCCTTGTTTAGCTAATCGATATGAGCGTGTTCGCGCGTGTTGCATACCTTTAGCTGCTTTTAGGATTTTCTTATGCTTTGCTCGTGCTGTTACACCTCGTTTTACTCGCATATTATTTTACTCCCAATGCTCGTTTAATATTTTTAGCCATTGCTCCTTCTACGGTTGCAGTGGTGTTAATTCGTCGTTTTCGACTTTTGCTTTTCTTGGAAAGCATGTGGTTCTTAAAGGCTCGACGGCGTACTACTTTGCCGCTTCCAGTAAGCTTCATTCGCTTTGCTGTGCCCTTATGTGTTTTTAATTTAGGCATTATTTACTCCTTACTACCAAACTCAGATTGCGGCCAGCCATCTGAGGTTTTTGCTCGACTATAGCTTCTTCTTCGAGAAGGGAAATAATTTTATTAGCCATTTCAAATCCAATTTCTTTATGAGCCATTTCTCGACCCTTGAAAACGATTTGAATTTTAACTTTATTTCCTGCAGACAAGAATTTTTTAACTTTTCGAAGTTTTATATCCAGGTCTCCAGAACCAATTTTTAGCCCAAAGCGCATTTGTTTAAGTTCAACTTGTTTAGCTTTACGCTTATTCTTCTGCTGTTCTTTCATTTTTTGATATTGGAATTTACCCCAATCAATAATTTTAACAACAGGCGGTTCAGCGTTTGGTGAGATTTCTACAAGATCTAGTCCTGCTTCTTGAGCAAGATTAAAAGCATCTTTCGAACTCATAATTCCAAGTTGTTCGCCACTTTGACCGATAACGCGAACTTCGCGAGCGCGAATTTCTTCGTTTATTCGAATTTTTTTGCTAATAATTTTCCTTCCTTTCGAATTGCTATTTTTCAGCAATTTACTCGCATATTATTTTATCAAATTTTTTAAAATAAATCAAGTATTTTACTTAATTTTCATTTTTATGACGATATTGTAGAGCTTCGCTAATATGATTTACTTTGATATCTTTTGATAAATCAAGATCTGCAATTGTGCGTGAAACTTTAAGTATCTTTAGAAATGCTCGAGCGGATAGGTCAAGCTTTGATGTTGCTAAATTTAATAGATCTTCAGCTTCTTTCGAAATATTAAATCTATTTTTTACATCATTAGTTTTAACCATACTGTTGTATAAATTACTGCAATTATAACGCTTATGCTGTAATTCTAACGACATCCCTATCTGTTTTTTAGCATTAGCATGTTCAGAATTTTGGTTGTTATTTTTTGAAAGAAGATTTTTGTTATGTATTCTATCGACATTAACAACCATATCAATTCTGTCCATTAATGGTCCAGAAAGCTTTCTTTGGTAATTAAGAATTTGAGTGGATGAACAAGTGCATTCTTTTGTTGCATCTCCATAAAAACCACAGGGGCAGGGATTCATTGTTGCAATAAGCATAAAATTTGCAGGATAAGAGCTTTTTTGATTTGTGCGAGTTATGGTTATTTTTCTATCTTCTAACGGTTGTCGTAAGCTTTCGAGTATAGATTTAGGAAATTCGGGCATTTCATCTAAAAATAGAACACCATTGTGTGCTAGGCTAATCTCGCCAGGTAAAGCTTTCGAGCCACCTCCAATTATGGAGACTTTACTTGCGGTATGATGTGGTGCGCGAAAAGGCCTCGAAATATTTGAGCTAATTTCATCAACTAAACCGTGAATTTTTAAAACTTCTAATAACTCGCTTTTCGAAAGCGGTGGCAATAGATTTAAAGCGGCTTGGGCAAGCATTGTTTTTCCTGTTCCTGGAGGGCCAGTTAGCAGTATATTGTGCCTTCCAGCTATTGCAATAGTTAGAGCTCTTTTTGCTTGTTCTTGACTGATAATATCATCGAGAATAATGCCATCGTTATTATCTTTAAAAGTATTAATATTTTCTTCATTTTTTATTATTTTTTCATTTTTAAGATGAAGAAAAATCTCTTTAAGATTTCTTGCGCCAATTAATTTTACGCCATCTATTATTGAGCTTGTTTCTAAATTTTCAATAGGTAAGAAAATTTCTTTAATTCCGTAGCTTCGAAGTTTTTCAACGATGTTGATAATACCTTTAATTGGTCTAAGATCTCCGTTTAGTGATAACTCGCCAACAAATGCGCGGGATTTTAATTCGTGCTGCTTTAGCTGGTTTGAGAGCGTTAAAATCGAAATTGCAATAGGTAGGTCGAAAAAAGTTCCGTCTTTTGGGATTTCTGCAGGTGCTAAATTAATGATGATTTTCTTAGCAGGGAAATCTAACATTGAGTTTTTAATTGCGCTTCGAACTCGCTCTTTTGCTTCATCGATTGCTTTATTTCCCATTCCAACAATTTGTAGGCTTGGTAATCCTTTCGAAGAATCTCCTTCCACCTCAATAATCTCTGCTTCATAGCCAATTGGTGCGGCTGACATAACTTTACTCACCATAATGTAATAATTTTATCATAAGCATTTAAAAATCTCAATTTTATGATATAATGTAAATATGTTGGGGCTGAATTAGCTTTAGACAAGAGGAATTTAACAGTTTGGCTTGCAAGTCGTTTACAGCGTAAAGTATTAAATAAATGCAAAAAACTTTGCAGCTAAAGTTGCAGCATTCTTTGCTCCAGCTTCAGCACCAGTTGTTGCTTAATTTATTGGCAACCATTTTTCGAAATGGGGCAGTGCGTATTTCGAAAAGTGTCATATTTTTTCACTGATAGCTTAAAATTTTCGCGATAAATTTTAAGTGAGATTTTTTCGCAACTTTTAATATATTTTTGTTGATTTTTTAAGTATTAAATTTTAACCAAAATTAACTAAACTTGTAGAAGGCTAAAATGTTACCTTTTGGACCCGAGGGCAGTTCTCGGCAGCTCCACCAAAAATATTCTTAAGAGCATCTTTTATACAAGATGTTTTTTATTTTTTGAAAAATAAAAATGAGCGACTGCGAGGAACGCTCATTTTATAAATAGTAATGTGGAGTTTTTGATTTTTAATTTTAGAGTTTTATGTGAACTGCGGAATTCACTTGAAATAATTTTTATTTTTGGCTCATGTATAAACTTTTTATTCATAAGCTACCTCTATAATAATCTAAAATAAGCATAAAGTCAATACTTTTTTAGACTTTTTTGTATAATTTTTTTGTTCATTAAAATTAACAGATTTAAACGTGTTAAAAGTACAACAAAACTCATTTTATTGTGCTTATGGTATTGACTTTTTGAAATTGTTGTGATACAATTTAAATAGCTTTGAAAGAAATAAAAAGCAAAAATAAAAAATAGTTATCGTACATTCCACCAAGCACATTAGAAATTTTAAAATTTAATAATTTTGAGTTGTCCGGTATTCTTTACGGAGTTTGAACGGCGATTTGAAATTAAGGTTTAAAATCTTCATTGGATTTTTAACTTATTTTCGAAACGCCAAAAAGCTCCGCAAAAAATAGCGTAGAGCGCTGAGGTACTAAAATAAGTACTTGTATCTTTAAAAGAAGATATTTAAGGAAACCTCAATGAAAAACTATGCTTCTCCTTGCGAGAAGCGGTCAACTGGCTCAAAAGAGTGAGCATCAAGGTAGGCCGTAGACCACATATTTTAGTAAGGTATTTTGTTATGATGGAAATCTACTTGCTTACCATTTATACTTGCTTACTCTTTGGGCTGAATCTAACAAAATGGTATTATATTATGATTTCAAAAATTATTTTTAGTCTGTCTGGGTTGTCGGGTGTTGGTATTTTTTTAATGCTCACTCAAACTTCTCCTAATAAAGTTGGTCCAGTTGGGATCCTCGCATTATTTGCAATGATATATTTGGTTTTTCTTGGTATTATTGCGATATTTTTATATTCTTCACATCGGGTTTTTTCGCTTGCATATTCTTTAGTTAGGAAGGGTCAGCCTTCATTAAAAAAACAAGAGAAAAATCCAGCTTTCTTTTTGAAATATTCTGCTGCGCTCGCTTTTGCTCCAATTGGAATTATAGCAAAACAATCCACCGGCGGAGTCGGAATATTCGAAATATTATTATTGATAATTATTGAAGCAATCGCAATAATTTACATTTCAAAACGCTAACGTTTGTGATATAATAGTTATATATGGAACCGCAAAAAAATCTTGAAATTCCACGAGTTTTTGAAGCTCAATTGCAACCAACAAATAATCCTCACGAAGTGGGGAATTTTGGCTTTGAGCAAAATATAAACAGAATTGATAGCGATAAGGCTAGAGCCGAAGCTATGCAAGCTTTTTCAAATCAAGATTCTCAGCAGCCAATTTCACAAGCTATTTTGCCAGCGGTTCAGCAATCATCAGCAAATAACCCGGTAGCTGTAGTTCCAGCTACTGCAAGAGATATCGACCTTATGGAGGATGAATGGTTGAAAGATTTGAAGAAGATGATAGTTGAAACCAAGGGCGATCCATATGCTCGTGAAGTTCGATTTAAAGAAATGCAGATAGACTACTTGAAAAAAAGATATAACAGAATTATAAATGGTGGGAAGTAATGGGAATTTGGATAATATTATTTATTAGCTTTGTAATTATTTGCGTGACTTCTTATTTTGCTTTTGATCAATATAAAAGAATGGTCCAAGAGGCGAAAAATTATGAGCGTGGCCTAAAAATGGTGCCAATTCGAATTCACCTTCCACCACCAAGTGATGACCTTGAGGTTGGTGGTCGTGATGAACGGGATGTTGTAGATGAAGTTCTTTCTGAAGCTCAAACAATGTATAATATTATTGCAAGCACTGCAACGAAAGGGTTTAAAACTAAACTTTATGGTCAAAGACATATTTCTTTCGAAATTGTTGCAAGCGATGGTCTTGTTCGGTATTATGCGGTCGTTCCTGCGGTTTTGACCGAAACGATCAAGCAAGCAATCTCTGCTGCATACCCAGCGGCTCGTCTTGAAGAAGTTGAAATGGAAAATATTTTTTCTCAACAAGGAAAGATGCAGGGTGTGATTGGTGGTGAATTTGAACTTAAAAAAGACTACTTTTATCCAATTGCAACATATCAAGAAAGCCGTCGTGATGCTGCCCGGGCATTATTAGATGCCTTGAGTGGTGTTGAACGTGGAGACGGAGCGGCGATTCAAATTATGTTCAGGCCCGCACCTGAGAGCTGGACTCTTAAATCTAATGAAAAGGTTGAGTCAATTCGAAAGGGTAAAGGTAAGAAAAATAATAATACTACAGCCGTACTTGATATTATGGAGGCTTTATGGAAACCGCCTACATACGGTTTAAACACTTCGAGCACCGAATATCCACAGCTTACGGCTCTAGAAAATGAAGAAATCCAAGCAATTGAAGATAAAACTAAATATCCAGGCTATGAAGTTTTAACTCGGGTTGTAACTTCTTCTTCAACGGCTTCGAAAAGTCAAGCAATTTTACAATCTATCGTCTCGGCATTTTCTTTATTTGATTCGCCGCGATATAATGGTTTCAAATTTAATATGACTAATAATATTGACGAATTAGTTACTGCTTATATTTTTCGATTTTTCCCTCAAAGCACAAATCAGAATATCTTGAATAGTGTTGAGCTTTCAACAATTTTTCACTTGCCAAATCAAAATTCAATTCCAACGGGCAAAATTGAGCGTCAAAGAATTCGGCAAGTTGATGGTCCAACTGAGCCAATGAAAGAAGGTTTATTGATTGGAGTGAATGAATTCCGCGGTGTTGAAAAACAAATTCGCCTTGGAGTCAATGATCGCCGCCGTCATACATACATCATTGGTCAGACTGGTATGGGTAAATCTAAGCTCCTTGAGAATTTGGCTTATCAAGATATAATGGACGGACGAGGTTTTTGTTTTATTGATCCGCACGGAGATTCTGTTGAAGAATTACTCGGTATGATTCCTCAATCGCGAATGGACGATGTGATTTATTTCGACCCGAGTGATACTGAGAATCCACTTGGTTTCAATATTTTTGAGGCCTCAAGTCCTGAAGAGATGGATTTTGTGATTTCCGAGACTAATTCAATGTTAAAATCTCTCTATGATCCAGGAAACACTGGTGTTGTTGGCCCCCGAATGGAGAATATTGTTCGAAATGCGGCGTTGCTACTAATGAGTGACCCTGATGGAGGAACTTTTATGGATATTCCAAAAGTCCTTGTTGACCCAGAGTTTGCAAAGCAGAAAATTAAGTACCTTCGAAATCAGCGCGCAATTGACTTCTGGACAAAAGAGTGGCCAGCTTCGCAAAAATCTAATGATGCAGGGGAACTTGTTTCTTGGGTTGTTTCTAAATGGGCACCCTTCGAAAGTGGCTTGGTTAATAATATTATTGGCCAGAAAAAGAGTGCATTTAGTATTCGCGAAGTTATGGATAACAATAAGATTTTGCTCGTAAATCTTTCGAAAGGTAAACTTGGAGAGGCAGCAGCAAAACTCCTTGGTATGGTTTTTGTGATGAAGTTTCAAGCGGCGGCAATGAGCCGTGCAGACATACCTGAAGACCAGCGAAAAGATTTTTGTTTATTTGTTGATGAGTTTCAAAACTTTGCAACTGATTCTTTTGAATCTATTTTGTCTGAAGCTCGAAAATATCGCCTGAATTTAATTTTAGCAAACCAGTTTACAACTCAGTTGAAAGATTCGATCAAGGGTGCTATTTTTGGTAACGTTCCTAACAAGATTGTTGGTAGGATTGGTATTGATGATGCGGAAGTTCTTCAAAAGGCCTTTACGCCAACATTTACTGCTGAAGATTTAACTAAAACGCCTAATTATAATTCAATCACGACAGTTTTAGTTAATGGATTTCCATCAGCTCCATTCACAATGAAACTTTTGCCTCCTTTTGGTAAATCTAATCCAGAGATTCGTGAAGGACTTCGAAAATATTCAGCTTCAAAATATGGTCGTCCTCGAGCTATTGTTGAAGATGAAATTCGAAGGCGTTTAAGTGTTAATCCTGGAGCTAGTTCATCTCAGCCTCAGTTGCACCAAACTCAGACACAGCAAAAAAATCAAGTTAGTTGGCAGGAGAGGGCGTTCTCGGGCGGCTCTAATAACGCTAATATAAACAACTCTAATGATAGTGTTAAAAAAGATTCATTTTTGGATGATTGGTTAAAAAAGAGGGATGAAATAAGGAGTAGTAATTCAAATTATAATATTCAACAAAATCAACCAGAGGTTCCTTTAAAGAGTAATTTAGCGAGAACTTTTCAGAAAAATATTATGCAGAACCAAAGTGTAAGTTCTTATAACGTAAACAATATAAATAACACACAAGTTCAGCAAAATACTAAGCCACAACAAATCCAAAATGATTCTGTAATTCAGGATATAAGAACTACAAGAATCTCTAATAATTTAAGTAATAGTTCTTCGAATATCGCTAAGAATAATTATAAAAAAGTTGATGATGGTGAGGTTATATTTAAAATCAGGTAGTTAGTAGCTACCTGATTTTATTTTTACTAATCTTATAAGAGATAAAAAGATGAATAACGCTGATATTAAGTATATCAAAATCTCTGATCTTGCAGAGAATCCGTTAAGTATTGAAATGTAAAGAACGGAGTAATAAATAATTAATGATAATATTATTGATATAAAAAGTATTTTTGGCTTTATTATTTTTTCGACAATATTTAGTAAAAAATCTAAAACGTTAGAGTGAAAAATACTTCGAAAAAGATTATTTTTGAAATTCGAATCTTTATGTATAAAATCCAATATTTTTTGGTAAGTTTGATTATTTTTCATTCTTTCATTTCTCCTGAATATTGACTAAAGTAACGTATTTCTTTGTATAATAAATTTGTACGAAGTGTCATAATTATTGATATAGAAAATAGAACAATTAAAAATAGTAAAATTGTATATTGCTCAAGAGCTGGGATTGAATTTAAGAAGTAATCGATATTTTTTATAAAAGGACATTTTATTGGGGTTTTCGAAACTTCACCAAAATTTAATTTAATAAAGCAATCAAATGACTCTCCCTGTTGTCTAAGAGTTGGGATCCTATCTTTAATTTTTATTGCAAAAAATTTGCTTTTTGATTCTCCGGGCTCAATACTAGAATTATTCCAATATATTATGCCATCTTTGATTTTATAATCTCCTCCGTCAAGAAGGTCGGCATATTCCAGTATATCTGATATATTGACTTCGAAATTTGAATCCTGAACTATTTTTGAATTATTAGTTGCGGTTAATGTGTAAGAAATAATATCTTTAGGCTGGAGTGGGCGTTTTGATGTTGATTTTACATTATAAGTTAGGTTAGGATTCAGTGATGTTTTTTTAACTATATTATTAGATATAGTTTTCGAAGGTAGGATATTAGTTAAAAATATTGTAAAAAATACAAAAATAATAGCAAAAATATTAAAAATCCACCATTTTAAATCATTTTTTAGTTTTATTTTATAGTCTTGTATTTTTTTGCCCATAGAAGGGCTGCGGTAATAACCTAAAATAATATCTTTAAACATATCCCACCTTTTAACTTAATGCTTATATTTTAGCATATTTTTTATAAAAAAATAAGCTTTATTTGATTTTTTTTATAAAATAAGGTATAATACAGATATAAATTTTATTTATGGAAGTTCTGAATGAGAGGTAAGAATGTCTAAACAAAAAGAAAATAATTACGACGGTTCTCAGATCCAAGTTCTTGAGGGTCTTGAACCTGTTCGAAAGCGCCCTGGAATGTATATCGGCTCAACCGGTTACGATGGTGTTCATCATCTTATTAAAGAAATTGCCGATAACTCTATTGACGAAGCGATTGCTGGCTACGGCACAAAAGTTATTGTGCGAATCTTAGGTGATGGCGGAATTAATATTACAGATGATGGGCGTGGTATTCCTGTTGATATTCATCCAAAAACTGGAAAAAGCACACTTGAAACTGTTTTAACTGTTCTTCACGCTGGTGGAAAATTCGGCGGCGGCGGATATAAGGTCTCATCTGGTTTGCATGGTGTGGGCTCAAGTGTTGTGAATGCTCTTTCGACAAAGATGATTGCTGAAGTTGTTAAAAAAGGCCAACTTTATCGGATTGAATTTGAGCGAGGTGTTCCAACTACTGAACTTAAGAAACTCGGCAAAACTGACCGCGAAGATGGAACGAGCATAACTTTTTACCCAGACCCAACAATTTTTAAAGAAACTGTAACTTTTGATTATAAATGGGTTGTTAATTATCTCCGTCATCAATCATATCTAACAAAAGGAATTTATACTCAAGTTGATGATGAACGAACTGGTGAGCGACAAGCTTTCTATTTCGAAGGAGGGATTCAGAGCTACGTTAAAAGTTTAAATGTTGGTAAAGAAGTTCTTTCTGAGCAACCATTTTATGTTGAAAAACAAGTTGAAGATTCAATGGTTGAAGTGGCGATTCAATATAACGATAGCTATAATGAGAATGTTCGCGCTTTTGCGAATAATGTGATTAACCCCGATGGTGGAACTCATGTTGTTGGTTTTCGAAGTTCTTTAACTCAAACAATTAACGAATACGCTCGCAAGAATAATCTTTTAAAAGAGAAGGAAGAAAACCTTTCTGGTGATGATATTCGTGAGGGCTTAACTGCGATTATCTTAGTGAAATTGCCAGACCCACAATTTGAAGGGCAAACTAAAAACAAGCTTGGTAATCCAGAGGTTCGCCGGTATGTTCAGCAAGTAATGAATGAGTATTTTGGCTACTATCTTGATGAAAATCCAGCTGTTGCTAAAAAAATTGTGAACAAAGCTCTCCTTGCAGCTCGGGCTCGAAAAGCAGCTCGTGCAGCTCGCGAAAACGTGATTCGAAAAGGTGTTTTGGACGGCTTGAATCTGCCGGGAAAACTTGCGGATTGCTCTTCGAAAAAACCAGAAGAATGCGAACTTTATATTGTTGAGGGAGATTCAGCGGGCGGTTCGGCTAAAAGCGGTCGCGATTCTAGGACTCAAGCTATTTTACCGCTAAGGGGTAAAGTTCTAAATACTGAGCGCGCCCGTCTAGATAAGATGCTAGCAAATAATGAGATTGTTTCGTTAATTAAAGGAATGGGTGTTGGGATTGGAGAACAATTCGATATTTCTGGCTTGCGATATCACCGAATCATTATTATGACCGATGCCGATGTTGACGGAAGTCATATCGCAACGCTTTTAATGACTTTCTTTTTTCGATATATGCGTGAAGTTGTTGAGGGTGGACACATCTATCTTGCGAAACCTCCGCTATTCTTATTAAAGGGTTCAGGAAATAAATACTATTATGTTTATAGCGATGAAGAACGTGACGCGAAAATTAAAGAATTAATTGAAGAGAGAAAAGCCCGTGGAACACAAATTAATCCAGAAGACAATGAGATCAAACAGGCTGGTCTAACGGGAATTCAGCGATATAAGGGTCTTGGTGAAATGGATGCAACACAACTCTGGGAAACAACAATGAATCCAGAAAATCGTGTCTTAATTCAATTAAAGCTTGAAGATGCTGAGCGTGCAGATGCAATTTTCACGAAGTTGATGGGAAGTGAAGTCTCAATGCGAAAGAGCTTCATTCAGACAAATGCGAAATATGTTAACCTTGAAGAATTGGATGTTTAATTATGGAAGATGAAAATAAAAAACCTCTTGAAGGTGAAATTATCGAACAGCAAAATCATTCGAAAGTTTTGGAATATCGCACAGTTGAAGATGTAATGGAGGATTCATTTCTTCGTTATTCAATGTCTGTTATTATTGACCGTGCATTGCCTGATGTTCGAGATGGAATGAAACCAGTTCATCGTCGTGTTCTTTATACGATGGGTGAAATGGGTGTTCGACCAGGCTCTTCATTTAAGAAGTCTGCGCGTATCGTTGGTGACGTAATGGGTAAATATCACCCGCACGGTGATAGCTCCATTTATGATTCGATGGTTCGTTTGGCGCAAGATTGGGTAATGCGATATCCTCTTGTTGAAGGTCAGGGAAACTTCGGTTCAATGGATGGCGATCCTGCAGCCGCTATGCGTTATACTGAAGCAAGGCTTGGTCGAATTGGTGATATTTTACTAAACGATCTCGATAAAGATACGGTTGATTTTCGACTAAACTATGATGGGTCTGAAAGCGAGCCTTCAGTTCTTCCGGCTAAATTACCAAACCTTCTCTTGAATGGTCAAATGGGTATTGCAGTTGGTATGGCAACTAGTATTCCAACGCATAATTTGAGTGAAATTGTTGATGCAACTGTTGAGCTAATCAGTAATCCGGAAGCCAAGCTTGAAGATTTAATGAAATATGTCAAAGGCCCAGACTTCCCGACAGGTGCGGTAGTTTATGGTGGAGCTCCAATGATTCAAGCTTATCGAACTGGTCGCGGAAGCGTTACTATGCGTGCAGTTGCTGAAATCGTTGAAACTAAACGTGGTCGTCATCAAATTGTAGTTTCAGAAATTCCATATAATGTTAATAAGGCTTCATTAATCGAGAAGATTGCAGATCTAGTTAAAGAAAAGAAAATTACAACAATTGCTGACCTTCGAGATGAATCTGCGCGTGGAACGGTTAAGATTGTAATAGATCTTAAAAAGGATGCGTATCCAAAGAAGGTTCTCAATCAGCTCTACAAATTAACACCACTTCAATCAAACTTCCATTACAATATGCTTGCTTTGGTTGATGGTGTTCAGCCGCGAGTGCTTGGCTTAAAAGAAATGCTTGATGAATTCGTAAAGCATCGCCGAAATGTTGTGCGTCGCCGAACAGAATTCGAACTTAAAAAAGCAAAAGCTCGTGCACATATTTTAGAAGGTTTGAAGATTGCGCTTGATCACATTGATGAAGTTATTGCAACGATTCGAGCTTCGAAAACTACAGATATTGCCGAAAAGGCTTTGCGTGAAAAATTCGGATTAACTGAAATTCAAGCAAAAGCAATTCTTGCGATGCAACTTCGCCGATTAACTGGATTGGAGCGCGAAGCAATCGAAGCTGAGCTTGCTGCTCTCTTGAAACTTATTGGTGAGCTTGAGGCAATTCTTGCTGATGAGAATGAAATTCTTCGAATTATTAAAGAAGAGCTTCTCGAAATGAAAGAAAAATATGGCGATGAGCGTAAAACCAAGGTTATTAATCATGAGCTTGGTAAATTCTCAGATGAAGAGCTTATTCCTGAGGAAGAAAGTGTGATTCTTCTAACTAGTGAAAACTATATTAAGCGAACTCTACTTGCAGATTATCGTCGCCAAAATCGTGGTGGAAAAGGTAAGCGCGGAATGACAACAAAAGATCAAGATATTATTGATCAATTAATTCCAGCAAGTACGCATGATTGGTTACTGTTCTTTACAAATAAAGGTCGAGTATTTAGGCTTAAGGCTTATGAGGTTCCTGCTGCAAGTCTTCAAGCTAAAGGCGTGGCTGCAGTAAATCTACTACAACTCCAACCTGAAGAAAAAATTACATCAATCATCAAGCTTGAACAAAATAGTAGTACAGAAGATTACCTCTTTATGGCTACCGTAAAGGGTACTGTAAAAAAGACAGCACTTAAGGATTTTGCGAATATTCGAACTAATGGCTTAAATGCAATTAATCTTGATGAAGGCGATGAACTTCGTTGGATTCAAAAAACTGATGGCCAGAGTGATATTATCGTTTCAACATCAGCTGGTCAGGCTGTTCGATTTAATGAGAATGATGTTCGAGCAATGGGTCGTGCGGCTCGTGGTGTTCGTGGCGTTCGACTTCGACCAAATGACAGCGTTGTTGGAATGGATGTTGCAAAGGATGGAACACAAAAACTTCTTGTGATTTCAGCAAATGGTTACGGAAAAGCAACAAAAGTTTCGAATTTTGAAGTTAAACATCGTGGCGGAATTGGTGTTAAAGCCGCAATTGTAACCGCAAAAACTGGTCCAATCGTTTCAGTTCAAACTTTGCCAGAGGCTGTTTCTGATGCGTTAATGATTTCAAGCGGTGGTCAAACAATTCGAGTTGCTGTTAAAGATATTCCAACACTTGGTCGCACGACGCAAGGTGTTCGAATTATGAAACTTTCTGACAATGATACCGTGGCGAGTGTTGGTTTAATGGAAGAAAGTCGAGAGGAAGAATAATGCCAAGATATTTAGTAGTTTTCGTGTTGGCGTGGGTAATTGCGCAAGGTGCTAAATATATTCTAGAAATTCGAAAAGATAAAAGCGCAAAATTTAAGCGAATCATCACTGAGAGTGGTGGGATGCCAAGTTCTCACAGTTCAGTGGTGATTGCGCTAGCAACACTTGTTGGTTTACATGAGGGTGTTTATTCTTCAATTTTTGGTTTAGCTTTTGTATTTGCGATGATAGTAATATATGATTCAATGAAAGTGCGATTTTCGAATGGTATTCAAGCACAAAGAATTAATGAAATTATTGAAAAACAGAATTTAAAAATTAAAAAAGTCCGAGTTGTTAAAGGTCATACTCCGCTAGAAGTTGCTGTTGGCTCAGTTATTGGAATTTTTATTGGATATACGGCATTTTTACTCGGGTTATAGACTAAATTAGATAGGCTTCCAAGGCCTATTTAATTTTTTCTAAATTTTCTTTTAAAAAAGTGTTGACTTTTAAAAATCTATTGAGTATAATGGTTAATAGTTCAGCGCGCGGAGCAAAAAGCGAGGTTGAATAAAACTGAACTTTAACAATTTAATTGTGCAAATTTATCGTCAGTCTATTTTATAGATTTATCA
>CAUQKG010000004.1:0-60692 GCA_963518805.1 uncultured Saccharimonas sp. (SeqCode)
GGAGAAGAATGAGCTCGGCTGCAGAAATATTAGTTGTTTTTCTTTCTATAGCTCTTGCAGTTTTCATCACGCTTGGAATTGTTACTTTTATTCTAGTAATTCGTGTAACTCGCCAAATTGGTGATGTTGCAGAAAAAATGCAAAATATAACGGCAAGTATTGATGGAATCGCACAAAATGTCGCTCAGGTGACTTCACCGATAATCATCGGAAAAACAATTTTTGACATTTTTAATAAATTTAAAACTAAAAAGGAGAAAAAGTAATGAGTAAAAAATTTGGACTAGGATTAGCTGTTGGTGCTTTATTTGGCGCAGTTGCTGGAATTTTAACCGCTCCTAAAAGTGGCGAAGAAACTCGAAAAGATTTAAAATTGAAAGCTAAAAAAGTTGCTGATGTAGCCACGCAAAAAACCGGTGAAGTTGCTGAAAACGCAGGTGAATTTGTTGAAGAAACTAAAGAAAAAGTTACTGAATTTGCCGAAGGTGCTAAAAGTAAAACTGGTGAAGTTGTAGAAAATGCAAAAAAAGAAGCTGGTAAAATTCAAAAACGTGCCCTAAATACTTTCGAAGGTGCTAAAAAAGGTTTTGAAAAGAAAGTTTAATTATAGAAAATCGCTCAATCGAATTTGAGCGATTTTTATTTTACTAGTCAATGAGTATGAAACTATTTTTACCTTTTTTGAGTAGGCCTTTTTCAGTTATTAGAATATCCTCTTGGAGTTTATTGCCGTTAAATGAAATTGAATTTGCTGAAATTAACCTTTTAGCCTCACCTTTGCTTTTAGTAAAATTCGTTCCGATCAATGTTTCACTAACAGTTTTATCTTTTGAAGCCACAGGAATTTCATATTTTAATACTTCGATTTCAGCTTTAGTTAGATTTTCGAAAGCTTTTCCGCCGAAGAGGACTTCTGTCGCAGAAATTACATTTTTTGCAACTTCTTCGCCATGAACAATTTCTACAACATTTTTTGCTAATGCTTTTTGAGCAATTCGCAAGTGCTGATTCTCTTGATGATTTTTTTCGATTGTTTCAATCTCTTCTTTCGAAAGTGTTGTTAGAATTTTTAAATATTCAAAAACGCTTTGATCATCTGAGTTAAGGAGGAATTGATACATTTTGAATGGTGATGTTTTTGAAGCATCAAGCCATAAAGCCCCACCTTCTGACTTGCCGAATTTTCGGCCAGTTGAACGATTAATAAGGAGTGGTGCTGTCATTGCAAAAACTTCAGCGCCTTCTTTCTTTCGAATTAAATTTACACCAGAAAGTAAATTTCCCCACTGATCGCTTCCTCCGATTTGAAGTGAAACGCCGTTATTTTTGTATAAATACCAAAAATCATAACCTTGGAGAAGAGTGTATGTAAATTCTGTAAAACTTAATCCGCTACCATTATTTATTCTACTTTTGAAAAAATCTCGGCTTGTTAACTCCGCCATATTGAAGTTTTTACCAATATCACGTAAAAATGGTATTAACTCTATTTTCGAAAGCCAATCCGCATTATTTACGACTTCAAAATCTTGCCCAGCAAAAAGTTTCGAAACCTGAGATTTGAGAGCCTCGGTATTCTTAGCTACTATTTCAGGCGAGAGGAGTTGGCGCTCTTCAGTGTCGCGCATATCACCAATCATTCCAGTGCCACCACCAATTAGAAGAACTACTTTGTGACCATGATCAAGAAATCGCCTAACCATCATATAAACACTTAAATGGCCAATATGAAGGCTATCAGCGGAAGGGTCGGCACCAAGATAGATAGTTCGCTTTTCACCATCTAAAACTTTTGAATCTTGAAAAGTGGTTTGATTCCAGAAACCACGCCATTTTAGCTCCTCTGATAACTTCATTTACTCTCCCGTTATTATATTTTATTATTAACTATATTAACACAAAAAAAGCTTTTTTTCCAGTATTATAAAAATTAAAAAATCTTGAAAACCATAAGCAATTGCGGTATAATTGAGTGTAATATGGATAGAAGAAGAATACTCAATAAAGATGGGAAATCTGTTGAAAAACGAACTGCTTCAAAAAAAGTGAGTTCACTAAAAAAACAGAATAACCTAAGTTTATATACAAATTTGGCTCATCGAAGGAAAGAAAAGAAAGATTCGAAAGCTCGTGAGCGAGCAGAGTATCTTGCAAGTCTACCAAAAGACCCAGTGAAGAGATTTTTTTATCGTCTTCATCCAAAGCGAGTTTTAAAGTATTGGTTTAGTAAGCGCGGTTTATTTATGGCTTTAAAAATTTCCGCAGTATTTATTGTTATTGCTGCGGTCGGAATCGCAGCAGCTTTTGCCTACGTTTCTAAAGATCTAAATCAAATCAAGCCAGAGGAATTAGCTAAGAGAGTTCAGACTACAGTTTCGAAATACTACGATAGAAATGGGGAGCTTTTGTGGGAAGATAAGGGTTCTGGTGATTATAAGCTAGTTGTTGATAATTCTGAGATTTCAGACTATGTTAAAAAAGCAACTGTTGCTATTGAGGATCGAGATTTCTACAAGCACAAGGGTGTTGATTTAACTGCGATTATTCGTGCTTTTGTGAATAACTTTAGAGGTGGAGCGACTCAAGGTGGCTCAACTTTAACACAACAGCTTATTAAACAAGTTTATTTCTCTAATGAATCCAGTGATCGTGGACTTAGCGGAATTCCACGAAAAATTAAAGAGATGATTCTTGCGGTTCAAGTTGAACAAATGTATAATAAAGACCAAATTCTTTCACTATACTTGAATGAATCTCCATATGGTGGCCGTCGAAACGGAGTTGAATCTGGTGCACGAACTTATTTTGGCAAAAGTTCGAAAGATCTAACTTTGGCTGAGGCTGCATTATTAGCTTCTATCCCTAATAATCCAGCAGTTTATAATCCATATAATGTAAGCTATAATAAGAGCTTGATTGAGCGTCAGCATAAAGTTTTGAATGATATGGTTTCTTGTGGGTTTATTACTGAAAAAGAGGCTAAAGAAGCTAAAGAATTCGATATTCTTGCAACAATTAAGCCAGAAAAAGATCAATATATAAATATTAAGGCACCACATTTTGTTCAAGAGGTTAAAAAGAAACTTGAAGAAAAACTTGGTGTTAAGGTTGTTGGTGCTGGTGGTCTAACTGTTAAAACTACGGTTGATTTGAAGGCTCAGTCTATTGCTGAAAATGCCGTTAATGCTGGTGCTAAAACTTTGTATGTTAGTGGCGCTGATAATATTGCTATGACATCTGTTGATGTTGCAACTGGGCAAGTTATTGCTCAAGTTGGATCGGTTGATTATAATAAAGCTGGCTATGGTCAAACTAATGCTTCGACTTCATCTCTTGACCCAGGATCAAGTATTAAACCTATTGTCGATTATGCAGCTTTGTTTAACAAGAAGGATACAGTTTATACACCAGGAACAATTTTGAAAGACGAAAATATTGATTCGCAATATTGTAATGGAACATATGGGGCTTGTCAGCTAAGGAATGCTTCGAAGCAATTTTACGGTAGTGTACCAATTAGATTCAGCCTTGGAAACTCTTTAAATATTGCAGCAGTTAAGGCGTTGAGTATTGTTGGTGTTGATGAAGGTTTGAGTGTTGCGCAACAGCTTGGTGATAAATCTTATTGTAAAAATAGTAATGCTGGTCTTTCTGCCGCAATTGGCGGTGGATGTTCGGTTCATCAGGATGAGCACACAAATGCTTTTGCATCTATTGCGCGAGGCGGCGTTTATAAAGAATTAACATATTTTACTGAAGTTAAAAATTCATCAAATCAAAAGATTTTTGAGTGGAAAGATGAATCAAAACAGGTGATTGATTCGCAGGCTGCATATGAATTGACCGATATCCTTGCTGATCCAAGTGCTCGAACAACTACATTTGGTGGTCAAAGTCGAAGTTATGGATTTACGGTTCCTGGGGTTTGGACAGCTTCGAAAACCGGAACAACAGACAACGGAAAAGGTGCTGCCAAGGACTCTTGGATGATGAGTTATTCTCCTGTAGTTGCAACAGGTGTTTGGAGTGGAAATCATGATGGTCGGGCTTTACGCTCTCCTGATAACAGCCCTGTGCGTAGAGTGATTAATGAATATATGCGCGATGTTCACCATCAAGTTTATGCTTCTAATGGTAAATGGAAATCTGGTGATAAAATTGAAAGACCATCTGGAATTCGAAATTGTACAATAAATGGCAAGAATGATATTTGCCCATCTTGGTGGGATAAAAATAAAACCGGTTCAGTATCAAGAGAAATTGAGTTTGATAGTATTTCGAAAAAGAAAGCAACTAAATGTACACCGGAATCCACTCGAGTTAAACTAACTGTTTTTGAAACAACTGATCCAGTTTCTAAAAAGAAAACAATAACGGCGCCAGAAGGTTATAATGTGAATGAAGAAGACAATATTCATAACTGTTCAGACTCACAACCATCTATCTCGAGTGTTTCATACTCAAGGCATGCAAATTCAAATACTTACCGAATAAATATAAATATTGCAAAGGGGAATTTCGATATAACTTCAGTCGTGGTTAAGGTTGATGGCGCAACAATTAGCACTGCTCTTCCAACTGGAAACACACTCTCAACAGATTATACATTTAATAAAGCTGGTCAAAATATTACGGTTGAAGTTACCGACTCTGGTGGATATAAAGTTTCCAAAAGTTATACAGGGCCTTCCTCTATAGGTACGGAAAATACAGCAGGCTCTTCAAGCTAAAAATAAAACTACTCCTGATGGGGTAGTTTTTATTATCGCCGATTTTGCATCGCATTTATAATAGATTGGATAAAGTCACCAATTCCGCCCGGAATGTTAACAAAAAAGTTAAGAATCCAAATTAATAAGAATATTAGAACTGTTGCACCAATAGCACTACCAAATCCAAAAGCTATTCCGCGAAAGAAATTAACTTTATAAATAGCCCAGCGACTTGGATAAATATCGTTAAAAACTTCTTCAAGCAAACCAATTTGAGCTCCGC
This sequence comes from uncultured Saccharimonas sp. (SeqCode), assembly GCA_963518805.1. Lineage (GTDB taxonomy): Bacteria > Patescibacteriota > Saccharimonadia > Saccharimonadales > Saccharimonadaceae > Nanogingivalis. Next base: position 4,996 of record CAUQKG010000004.1, read on the forward strand.
GCGCATTGTCATCGGCTAGTTTTTTTGCAGATTTTTTTAGAATTTTATTCATCGGAATTATTTTAACATAAATATTTTAAAAACGCAAGCGCTTTGATTTTATTGAGAGATAGTGATAAAATAGATATAAAAGGAGCTGGATTAAATGAGCGAAGAATTAATAAAAGCCAAGTCTAATTTATCAAAGTTAGCTTTCGAAAGTTTACAAAAGTGGCTTTTAGATGAAAAATATCATGAATTTAAAGCGCAAATTTTGAATTTAATAAAAAATGAAGATTGGGATGAGCTCGAGGATGCATTTTTTAAAATTTTGGAATTTGGCACTGCTGGGCGACGCGGGAAAGTTGGCGCTGGCCGTAATCGTATTAATTTAGTCACGATTTCAGAAAGCGCACAGGCTCTCGCAAATTATTTAAAATCACTTAATATTAATTCACCAAGTGTTGCAATTGCTTGGGATGTTCGAAATTCCTCTTGTGAGCTTTCGAAAAAATGTGCTGAAATTTTAGCCGCAAATAATATCGAAGTTTTTTATTTCGATACTCCGCGCTCAACTCCAGAATTATCTTTTACAGTTCGAAATCTTAAAACTTCGGCAGGAATTGTGATTTCAGCTAGTCATAATCCGCCAGAAGATAATGGAATTAAGATCTACTGGAATGATGGCGCACAAATTTCAGCTCCACACGATAAAAAATTAATGAAAATTGCTAAAAATATTGAAGAATTTAAAACTGGTGATTTTGATGAATTTGTAAAAAACGGTAAAATTAAAATTTTGGGTGAAGAAAACGACTATTTTTATATCAAGGCTAATGCAAAATTATCTTTATCGAAAAATAGAAGTGTAAAAATTATTTTTTCACCGATTCACGGAACTGGAACGACGAATTTATTGAAAACTCTTCAGTTTGTGGGTTTCGAAAATATCATTCTTGTTGATGAGCAGATGAATTTTGATGGTAATTTTTCAACACTTCAAGATAGAAAACCAAATCCGGAAAATCTTTCTGCGAATAGAATGGCGATTTTAAAATTAAGAAAAGAACAAGCAGACATTGCTCTAACTACCGACCCAGATGCTGACCGAATTTGCGTAATGAGTCTTGAAAAAAATGGAGAGGTTCGAAGTTTTTCAGGCAATCAAACTGCAATTTTAGTGGCTGATTATATTCTTTCAAAGAAACAAAAGGATCGAAATAAGTATGCTGAGCTTTATTTTGGGAATCGTGACTTTATTTGCAAAAGTTTTGTGACTACGGATATGCTAAATGTTTTAGCTAAAAAATATGGCGTAAAAATTTATGACGATTTGCTGGTTGGGTTTAAATTTATTGGTAAAAAAATATCACAAAAAGAAGCGCTTGGAGAGAAATTTATTGCTGGATTTGAAGAAAGCCTTGGCGGGCTCATTGGTTCGCAGACCAGAGACAAAGACGCCGCAACAATTGGATTGATGATAGCTGAGCTTGCATCGGAATTAAAGCTTAAAAATCAAACTTTGGGTGAGAAGCTTGATGAAATTTATGCTGAAAATGGATATTTTGTTGAGAAGACCGAATCTCTTGAATTTAGCGGTGCTGAAGGGTTTACAAAAATGCAAGAAATTATGCAAAAAATGCGAATTGGAAATGAAAATTTTGGTGCATTAAAAATGCGAGATTTAGAAGATTTAACTGAGTTAGATTTTTCAACAAATAAAAAAAATAGTTTTAAAATGTTGGAAAATGGAAATGCGGTAAGCTTTATTTTTGATTCAGAAGATAAAAGAATTACAATTCGACCAAGCGGAACTGAGCCAAAAATGAAAATTTATGCTCAGTGGCGTTTCGAAAATAAACAAGATTGTGCAAAGATCGAGAATATTTTAAGTGATTTTAAGGAGAAGATTTTAAATGAGTGTTAATCGATTAGTGGAAAAATTTAAGCCCAAACATTATGAATTAAAGCTTGATTTAATGCAAGCAAAAAATCGTGAATTTAATGGAATCGTTGATATTTTTGGTGAGATTAATGATGAAAAAGAAATTGCACTTCATTCGAAAGATTTAGAAATTAAAAAGATTACTTTTGCAAACGATATAAAATTAAACTTTTCGAAAGCCGAAAATGATGAAATTTTAGTGAATATTGAAAAACTTAACTTTAAAAAAGGTGATAAAATCCAACTTAAAATTGAGTTTTCTGGTAAAATAACAGATGCGATGCACGGATTATACCCTTGCTACTATAAAGAAAATGGTGAGAAAAAAGAGCTTTTTGCAACTCAATTTGAAAGCCATCATGCTCGTGAGGTTTTTCCGTGTATTGATGAGCCTGAGGCAAAGGCAACTTTTTCGTTAGAGATTAAAGCTTCGAGCGATCTTGAAGTTTTGTCGAATACTGAAATTATTGAAAAAAATGAAAATGGCAATACTCAACAGTTTAGATTTGCTAAAACGCCAAAAATGTCAACATATTTATTAGCCTTTGTATTGGGCGATTTTCAACGAGTTTCGAAAAAGACTAAAAGTGGTGTTGAAATTTCAGTTTTAGCAACAAAAGCTCAAAAGTCTGAATTAATGGAATTTCCACTTAGTTTTGCGGTGCGGGTTTTGGAATTTTATGAAGATTTTTTTGGTCAAAAGTTTCCGCTTTCAAAATGTGACCATATTGCTTTGCCAGATTTTTCTAGTGGCGCGATGGAAAACTGGGGCTTAATTACCTATCGTGAAACTGCATTACTCGCTGGTAAAAATTCCTCAATATCTTCAAAAAAATATGTTGCGTTAGTGATTGCGCACGAAACTTCACACCAATGGTTTGGAAATCTTGTAACAATGAAATGGTGGGATGAGCTTTGGCTGAATGAATCTTTCGCAACGATGATGGAATATTTAGCAACTGACGCTTTAGAGCCAAAATGGAAAATTTGGGAAGAATTTGCAGTCAATGAGGCAGTTTTAAGTTTGCGCTGCGATGCAATTGACGGTGTTCAAGCGGTTCATGTTCCAGTTCATCATCCAGATGAAATTAGCACTATTTTTGATGGTGCAATTGTTTATGCAAAAGGTGCTCGTTTAATGAATATGCTTCGAAAATATGTTGGGAACGATGCATTTCGAAAAGGTTTACAATTGTATTTTGATAAGTTTAAATATCAAAATACAATTGGTGAGAAATTATGGGATTGTTTGAGCGAAGCTTCTGGCAAAAATGTCGCAGATTTTATGAATCCTTGGCTTTTTAAAAGTGGCTATCCGAGTGTTTTAGCTGAAGAAGATGGTGAAGAATTAAAATTATTACAAAAGCAATTTTTTATTGGTGAAGGCAGAGATAGTGGGCGAATTTGGCCAATTTTACTTGGTTCAAATCAAAATAATTTGCCTGAGATTATGGATTCGAAAGATTTGACTTGTAAGAAAAGTTCAGATTTTGTTCAGATAAATCAAGGGAATGTTGCTCATTTTATTACAAATTATAGTCAAAACCTTTTCGAAAATTTGCTTGAAAAGGTTAGGAATGGTGATTTAGATACAATTTCTCGCCTTCAAATTCTTCAGGAACGTTCTTTGCTTTCACGCGGTGGTGAAATTCCAAGTGTTGAGTTGCTGCGAACTTTACAGAGTTATGATAAAGAAACTTCTTTAACGGTTTGGGATATGATTAGTCTTTTAATTGGCGAATTGAAAATTTTCATTGATGAAGATTCTGAAAGTTCGAAAAAAATGAAAAAATTTGTTAGCAATTTAGCTCAAAATGAATTTGAAAAACTTGGATTCATTGAAAAAACTGGTGAAACCGAAGAAGACACGCAAAAACGTAGCTCAATTTTGGCACACATGATTTATGCTGAAAATGAAAAAGCGATCTCGGGTGCTTTAGATATTTTTAAAAATTCGCAGAATATGGAAGATATTGATTCGGAAATTCGAAGTTTAATTTTAACTGCAAAGATTCGTTTCGAAGAATCTCCAGAATTAGTGCAAAAAATGCTCGAAAGTTATAAGAACACTTCAAATGTTGATTATCGAGATGATATTATGGTGGCTTTAACTTCAACTAAAAATATTCAAACCGGTGAATTACTTCTTGAAAAAATGCTTGAAAATGATACAATTCGAACGCAGGATATCTTAAGCTGGTATGTTCATTTACTTCGAAATTTAAAGACTCGAGAGCTAGCATGGAAGTGGTTGCGTGAAAATTGGAAATTAATTGAGGAAAAATTTGATGGCGATAAAAGTTATAATGACTTTCCGCGATATTCAGGCGCGATCTTGCGAACCGAGAAACAGCTCCAAGAATTTAAAGAGTTTTTTGATCCTCTAAAAAGCGACCCAAGCTTAACTAGAGCGATCGAGATGGGTGAGAGAGAAATCGCCGGGCGAGTTGATTTGATTAAGAGAGACAAAGCAGCTATTGATAAATTTTTACAAAATCTTTAAACTTAAAACCGACCATATTCAACGGTCGGTTTTACTTTATTTTGATAAAAAGAATCTTTCGAAATTTACCATATTTTGCGGCGTGATTTCATCTGGGTTTTTATCTTCTAGATCTCTCAATTTTGCAAGAATTTCAGCTTTATCAATTTTAGAGCCAATTAGAACGAGTTCGGTTTTTGGCGTTTCATCTTTCCATTCTTCACTGTAAATATCAATGGTTTTACCAACCAGCTGAACTATATATTTCTGCTCATATCCTTTCATTCCAAAGTAGCAAATTCCTTTCATTCGAAAAAGATTTTTGGGTAAATTATCAAGAAAACTTAGGAATTTTTGAGGATTTAGTGGTTTTACCGTTTCGAAAGCCAAAGATTGAAATTGGTTATGAATGTGATCTTTGTGATTGTGCTCATGTTCTTCATTTTTCTCTTTATTCTTTTGTTCGGATTTTTGCCAAGAAAAAATTAAATCAGGATTAATTTTTGAGTTTTGGCTTTCAATAATTGGTGAATTTGGGTTTAATTTTCTAATGAATTCACGGATTTCTTGAATTTTATTCTTTGAAATTAAGTCGGTTTTATTTAAAACAATAATATCACTCGCTTTGAGGCATTTTTTAAAATGTGTTGGAAAATCTTTCTTAGAATTTTCGAAATTTTGAGCATCGATTAAATAAATATTTCCACCGAAATAAGAATATTGATTTCCAGAATATTGCAGAGTTTTAAGCAAATCGTAAGGTTCAGCAATTCCACTGGCTTCAATTATGATTGCATCAAGCAGCGAATCTTTATTTGCTAATTTCGAAAGTGGTTCGCTTAATCCGTTATCACCAATCATACAGCAAATACAGCCATTACTAAGCTCAATTTTTTGCTCATTGATCCCATTAGAAATCAATTTGCTGTCGATATTTATTATGCCAAAATCATTCACAATTGCACCAATTTTTAGATTTGGGCTTGATTTTAAAAGGTGGTTTAAAAGTGTAGTTTTGCCTGAGCCTAAAAAGCCAGAAATCATTATAACTGGAATTTTTCGATTTTTTTGTTTTTTTGCTTTAATTTCTGTTTTTGAAAAATCATCAAAAATATCTTTCGAAAAGTTTGAAATATCAAAATCCTCATTATTCATAAAACCAGTTTAACAGATTTTTAGAAAGCCTGCAAGATTTGCATTTTTAGAGAATATATGGTATAATTTGAAAGTTGCATTTTGCAAAGAAAATTGAGAAAGAGGTGAAGTCTATGAAGATTTCAAAAGTAGTGACGATGAAAAACTTGGATACTAGCAAAAATGAGGAAGTTAAATTAGACACGAAAGAAATTCGTGAATTTAATTTTCCGAAAAAAGCCTATGTTATTAATAAGGTGTTTATTGATAATCTGTGGCTAAAAATTACACTTCTTGTGTGGGTTTTAGTCTTGAGTACTTTATTGATAGTTGCAAAAATTAGTCAGAGTTATGGATTTTTATCAATATTAATATTGATAAGTTTAATAACAATAACGATTGTTGCTAATTTTCAAATCGCTAGATTATACTTCTTCAGTGAGGAGGAAAATCGCAACATCGGGAAAAGACTAATAACTAGCTGGGTGTGGGCTTCTGATAAAAAAGTTAAATTACCCAAGAACTATACGGAAGCGGATAAAAGAGCTTTTAGCTTTGTAAAGAAAGCTTTCAAAGAGATAAATAAATTCGCAATCAGATTCTATTTGTCTCATTTAATTGCCGTCTTAGCATTATCGTTTATAATAGTGCTTTTAATAATTGAAAACCAGCCAGATGAAAGAGCGTCTATTTTTGTCGTAGGGATATGGATTTTTACGGAGTTTTATCTCTGGATAATCCGCTGTTTTATTAGAGCAAAAGCGGAAGCGAACTATAGTATCGATCTAATAGATGATGATAGCACGAAGGAGAGTGCTGTATTGGAAGTTAATTTTTCGTTAAATGGTAATTATATCATTGAAGAATAAGTTGAGCTTTCGAAATATGTTAAAGTTCCCTCCTTGCTATAAGATTAATAAAAAAACTTAGCCCTGCTAAATATGCAGGGTTTTCTTTTTTTCGAAAATCTGGTATAATATTTATATTCTATACATTTTGGAGGTAATAAAATGTTATTATATGAAGCTCTTTTCAATGAAGAAAGCATGGACTATTTTGAAGCCCAAAAGCATCTCTATCCGTTAGTTTGGGATGTCAAGATGGCATTGAAAGCCATTAGCGAATGCGACATTCAAGAGTTGCAGGGTATTTTAAATATCGCAGAAAAATTTCATAGCGACACAAAGTATGATGAAAAACATGAAGCTATGGAAGAGAAGTTACAAAAAATTTGGAACTTTATAAAAAACTTTAATGAACACTTCAATAAAAGTGTTGATAAAAACTCTCTGAAGATTCTGGAATATAAAGAATCTGCCATTGTTGAAAATATCATCAGCTTAATCACGCAAGATGATCAGCTTGGATTTGAAGAGGCCGTGGTAATTCTCCAATCATTAAAGCCTATTGTTGATAGGCTAGTTATTAAAAGTGAAGAGCCAATGGCCAATATTTATTCCACAGGATTGGATATCTGTGAAAGATATAATACCTATGGTATGAATTTTGCGATTATTATCAGTAGCAATTGCAAATGGTCTATCGAGTATTTTATAAGAGGATGTAATCCTCGTCTTGACAACATAGTTAAAAATGGTATTTCTTCGATTTTAGGTTCGAAGAAAGAAATAAAAAAACTTGACGGTAAATTAAAAAAAGATTTAAAACTAGCCTATAAAGCTCTTGTTGAAAAAAAATATAGGTTTAGTCTAGTCGAGAGATACCGTGCTTTGTTTTTATAATCTAGAGTCCCTTCGGGCTCTTTTTTATTTGACTTTAAACTTGAAATTTGATAAAATAAGAATACTAAAATATTACTTGTTCGAAAAATCCGACCTAAAAATAACTTTTCGAACGCTTTAATTTAAGGAGAAAAATGACTGATAATTTTAATGAGAAGCAGGCTCGAAAGCGTGCTAACTTGCAGAAAAAAGCTCAAGATTTGCAAAAAAATCGAGATAAATATGTTGGGAATGCTAAAAAAGAAAGTAGCGAGAAGAACGCAAAAATCGCTCAAAAAGCTAAGAATATTTCAAAGCAAACTCGAGTTCAAAAATCTGACGCTAAAAAGGTAAATTTGCCAACAACAACGCGTCGTGGTGCGGTTGTGCGAGCTCAACGAATGATTTCGAATGATATCAATATGCGTGCAACTCAGCATATTGTTAATATTCCTGTTAATAAATCACTTTTTAACGGTTTTAATGGTGAACAGCTAACAGCTTCTAAATTGAAAAAGCTTCGCCCAGAAAAGGATAGCGTACGAGTGATTCCGCTCGGTGGCTTGGGTGAATTTGGAATTGGTAAAAATATGTTCGCAATTGAATATATGGATGAAATTTTAGTGATTGATATGGGCTCAATTTTTCCAAATGAAGACTACCCTGGTGTAAATTTCATGACGCCAGATATCACTTATCTAAAAGATAATATGCACAAAGTTAAGGCCGTTGCATTTACGCACGCTCACCTTGATCATATTGGCGCTGTCCGCCAGCTTTTGCCTGAATTCGGTAATAATATTCCAATTTATGCAACTGATTTCACGATTGGAATGATTAAACGCCAGATGGAAGAGGCGGTTGTTGAAGTTTCGCCAAATTATCAAATTGTTGACCCATTCAAGCATGAGCAAATTAGAATTTCGAAATATATGACACTTGAATTTGTGCATGTTTTGCACTCGATTCCTGGCTGTGTGGCAATGGTTATTCGTACGCCAAATGGGAATATTGTTCATATGGGTGACTGGCGTTTCGAAAACGATCCGGTTGATACTCAATTCGATCTCCCACGGCTTGCTGAAATTGCGCAAACCGAAGGTGTTGATCTATTAATGAACGAAAGTACTAATATTGATACACCAGGAACACACCCACACAGTGAGTATTCTATCGGTGAAAGTGTTGGTGAAGTGATGACGGCGTATCCGCATGCACGATTGATTTTTTCTTGTTTTTCAAGCCAGATTTACCGCCTACAATTAATTTTAGATGAAGCAGTAAAGCACGACCGCAAGGTTGCGTTTGCTGGATTTTCAATGATTAATGCGATTGAAATTGCGTTAAGATCACGAAAAATTAAAGTTCCAAAAGATGTTATTGTAAAAATGGAAGATATCGTGAAGCTTGATGATTCGAAAGTTACGATCGTCTGCACTGGCTCACAGGGTGAATTAAACGCTGTTTTGAACCGAATGGCAACTGGCGCTCACCGATTTGTTAAAATTAAAGCGACAGATGTTGTGGTATTTTCTTCGAGTCCGATTCCTGGAAATGAGCCTCGTGTGGCTTCAACTGTTGACGGGCTCTTGCGGGAAGGCGCTGGTGTAATTCAGCACGGTCGCGGTCATTATCACGGTATTGGCCCACTCCACCTTTCAGGGCACGCTTACTACGATGATCACGTTCGATTGGTAGAAACCATTCGCCCAAGAAATTACCTCCCAGTTCATGGTGAATTTTACATGCTTCAACATAATGCTGAAATGGCGCAGAAAGTTCTTGGATTGAAACGGGAAGAGATTCTTGTTGCTGACAGTGGTGATATCATCGAGCTTACAAAAGAAAAGAAAATTAAAAAAGGCGGCCGCGTTCATGTTGGCTCAATTCTTTATGATAACACTGGAAATACGGTTCATGATGCGGTTGTGAAAGATCGCTTGCATATTTCAACTGAAGGTATTTTCATTATCGTGCTAACAATTAGCAAGAAAACTGGCCGACTTCTTAAAACGCCAGATGTAATTTCGCGTGGATTTGTTTATCTAAAAGATAGTGAAGAATTAATTGGTAAAATTCGTCATTATTTGCGAATTAAAATCGATCGTGAAGTTGAACGAAAAGTTGAAATTACTGACATGAAACAAGAAATTAAAGATGATATTTCGCACCTATTGTTTGATTCAACTGGTCATACACCAATTGTTATTCCTGTTGTAAATAAAGTTTAATCTGTTTCAAAAATCGCTCAAAACGGGCGATTTTTTATTATTAACGAAAATTGAAAAAAACTCCAAAAGATGCTAAAATTTAGTAATGAATTTAAATTCTTCATTAGGTTTGGTAAAGGGTGTTGGTGAAAAAACGCTCGAGAAACTCGAAAGTGTTAATTTGCGAACTGTTGGTGATATTCTGGAGTTTTTTCCACGAAAATATGAGGATTTTGCAAGTTTAACTAGTTTGAGTGAGATTAAGCCGGGGAAGGTTCTTTTTAGAGCTTATGCCGAAAAAGTTTCGATGCGTCGAGTTCGGCGTGGAATGACGATAACCGAGGCGATTTTAACTGATGGAAAAGAGAAAATTAAAGCAATTTGGTTTAATCAGCCATATCGCGTAAAACAGCTTCAGGATGAAGAAGAATTTTTCTTTTCGGGAAAATATGAATTTAACTATAATCGTTATCAAATTACGAATCCAAGCTTAATGAAACGCGAAGAATTGCCGAAAAATCAAAATTTTTCAGGTAAAGATGGCGAAATTTTACCGATTTATCCGCAAAAAAAAGGTTTAAAAACTGAAACAATTCGAAAGATTTTGACAGAATTAAAACCAATGATGAAGATTTTGCCTGAAACTTTGCCTGAAATTATTGTTCGAAAAGAAAAACTGATTTCACGTGCGCAAGCTATTGAGTGGGTGCATTTTCCGGGCTCGGCGGAAGAATTTAATTTGGCACTTGAACGGCTGGCTTTTGATGAAATTTTTGAGCTAATTTTGGCCGCAAAATTAAATAAAATTGAAAATGAGCAACTTCGTGGATATAATATCGAGCCAAAAATTCAAGATGTGAAGCAATTTGTTGAAAAGCTACCTTTTAATTTGACGCAATCACAAAGGCTTGCTTCTTGGGAGATTATGCAAAATATGAACCAGGATTTTCCGATGAATCGACTTTTACAGGGAGATGTTGGCTCTGGAAAAACAACCGTGGCGGCAATTACTGCATTAAATGCTGTAAAAAATGGTTATCAAGTGGCAGTTTTTGCACCAACTGAAATTCTTGCACAGCAATTGGCTGAGAATTTTTCAAAAACTTTGACTTGGTGCGATATTTCGATTGGCTTTCTTTCAGGGAAGGTAAAAGGAAAGGCTCGCAAAACACTTTTCGAAAATCTAAAAAATGGCAATCTTGATATTTTGGTTGGTACAAGTGCGATTATTCAAGAAAAAGTGGAATTTTCGAATCTCGGTTTAGTGATTATTGATGAACAGCACCGTTTTGGTGTTGCTCAAAGGCAAAAAATTCTTGAAAAATCTCACCAAAAAATGCCACATTTACTTGCAATGACTGCTACGCCAATTCCAAGGTCGTTGCAATTAACGCTCTTTGGCGATTTGAGTGTTTCGATATTAAAAGAAAAGCCTGAAGGGAGAAAGCCAGTTCAAACTGAAATTATTTCACCAGCTTCTCGTGCACCAATGAATTCGAGGATTAAAGCTGAAATTTCGAATGGACGGCAAGTTTTTGTAATTGTTCCAGCAATCCAAGAAGGAAAAAACGAGGAAATTAAAAGTGTTGAGGCAGAATTTAAACGATTAAAGCGTGATTTTAAGGAATTTAGAATTTTACAGCTTCATGGTAAAATGAAGTCGGAAGAAAAAGAACAAATAATGGCAGATTTTTTGGCGAAAAAAGCTGATATTCTGCTTTCAACTACTGTTATTGAAGTTGGAATTGATGTTCCAAATGCAAGTGTAATTGTGATCGAAAACGCTGATCGTTTTGGTTTAGCGCAACTCCATCAGCTTCGTGGGCGAGTAGGTCGTGGCGGTGATGATGCCTTTTGTTATCTTGTAATGAGCTCGAACGCGAAACCGCCGCAGAGGCTCCAAGAAATTTCGAAAACTGATGATGGCTTTATTTTGGCAGAAAAGGATTTAGAGCTTCGTGGTGCTGGTGAAATTTACGGTAAGGCACAAAGTGGTGAAATTAATCTGGAATTCGCAAGTATCGGTGACATAAAAATGATTTCGCGAGCACAATCTGCGGTGGATTTTTTGTTTGAAAATCAAAAAGATTGGCAAGAATATTTGAGAGAAAAGCCAAAATCACTTGAAAAATACCAAAGATTAACTTTATTAAATTAGAAGCTTGACGAAAAAAATAAATTGTGCTAAAATTGAAAGGTAGTCGGCCAGCAGGTCGGCATTTTTCATAAGAAATTATTTCGAAAGGATAAAATGGAAGATTTAAATATTAAACAAATGATGTTGGCGGCAAAAACAATTGCAGCTGAAAAAAATTTACCAGAAGAAAAAGTTTTAGAAGTTATTGAAATGGCGATTGCGGCTGCTTGGCGACGCGAGAACGGAAATCGTGACCAAAATGTTCGAGCAGAGCTAAATACTCAAACTGGTGATGCTGAAGTTTTTGTTCAATATGAAGTTGTTGACGGCGAAGAAGCTTATAATATTAATAACGAGATTTCTATTGAAGATGCAAAAAAACTTGATGCGAATGCTGAAATTGGCGAAATTGTTGAGGAGAAATTCCCGGTTGAAACTTTTGGTCGTGTGGCCGCTCAAACTGCTAAGCAAGTTGTTTTGCAGCGACTTCGCGAAGCTGAGCGTGAGATTATTCTTGAAGAATTCGAAGATAAAGTTGGTACTATCGTAAGTGGTTCGGTTTCGAAAATTGACCAACGATTTGTGAGGATCGACCTAGGAAAAGCAAATGGGGTTATGCCACTCCGTGAACAAATTAATGGTGAATATTTTAGTGTTGGCCAGCGGATTAAAGTTCTTATTAAAGAAATTGAACGAGATGGTCGTGCGCCAGAATTGATTCTTTCGCGTGCTGATGCGAAATTTGTTGAAATTCTTTTCGAACAAGAAGTGCCAGAATTAGAAACTGGAATGGTTGAAATTGTGGCAATTGCTCGTGAGGCTGGTCGCCGAACTAAGATGGCGGTTCGTTCAATTATGAATGGTGTTGATCCAGTTGGAACTTTCGTTGGTAGTCGCGGTGTGCGAGTTCAATCTGTTATGAATGAAATTGGTGAACGCGAAAAAATTGATATTGTAACTTGGAGCGAAAACCCGAGCGAATTTATCCGTGAGGCGTTAAGTCCTGCAGAAGTTGTTGAAGTTCAAATTAAAGAAACTGGTGAAAACGAACGCAAACGAGCAACTGTGCTTGTGAGTGAAGATCAACAAAGTGTTGCAATTGGTCGTGCTGGGCAGAATGTTCGCCTTGCAAGTCGATTAACTGGTTTCGAACTCGATATTGAACTTGCCAAATCTACCGAAAAAAAACCACGCGGAAATGTTGAAGATGGCTTGTTTAGTGCTTTAAATGAAGCGACTGAAAGCGAAGTTGTTGAAAACCTTGACGGAGATGAAAACGACCGCGAGAAATTCGGCGGAGAAGAGCAATAAACATTTTAAGAGCTAGCAGAATTGACTGCTAGCTTTTCTCGTGTTATAATTATTACATTGGCTTTGGGCAACCAAAGTACCTAAAAAGAAGGAGGCATTTAGATATGCGAAAGAAAATTGAAGACTTGATAGTTATCATTCCTGCTGCAGGAATGGGCACGCGAGTATATCCGGCAACTATAGGAATTATCAAAGAGTTACTACCATTACCCTTTGAGGGTTACCTACAAAATTCAATTGTGGTTCTGGTGGAAAAACTAGTTCAGGCTGGAATTTCTGCACAGAATATTGCAATCGTTATTAGCCCAGAGAAGACTTCAATAGAAAGTATTTTCGAAAGTAAAAAATCAATTATTGAAGAGCTTCGAAGCAAGGGTAAACATGATTTTGCTGAAAAAGTTGAACGAGTTGAATTTTTAGCTCCAGCAAAATTCATTCAGCAAAATTGTGAATTCTATGGTAATCAAGCTCCGCTTAGCACTCCTGAAGTTATTGACTTTATTGGCGAAAGCGATTTTGCTTACTTTTTTCCGGATGACAACTTTGCAACAGTTGGCAAAAATGAATTTCAACAACTTTTCGAAGCTTACGAGAAGTTTGGCGGAAGCATTCTGCCGGTTAAGCAGGTCGTAGATAAGGCTGAGTATGAAAAGTATGCAATTGTCGTGGGTGAAATTATTCATCATCCAAAAAATAAAGATGACAATTTGGTTTTGTCCGTCAATAAGATTGACGAAAAGCCTGGTTTTGAAAAAGCTCGGAGCGAACTCGCAAGTGTTCGTGGAGTAATTTTCGAAAATAAACTCATTAAATATATGACTGATTACGCTAAAAAATTTGACGGAAATGGTGAGTTGATGTATCAGATTCCTGTACAGAAGGCAATGAATGATGGAATGAAATTCCATGCGGTTCGTATTAACGGATTATATTGTGATGCTGGAAACTGTCATGGCTACGCTTTGGCGGTTCCGGCAATGATGATGGCTTCTCAAAATCGTGAAAAATATATTAAAGATCTAAAAGAAGTTATAAAATACTTTGAAAGCCTCTAAAACTAAAACGCTCTAGTTGAGCGTTTTTTTAAATTCCCTCGTGCTGAAGAAGCCAGCTTTTACGGTTTTGACCTCCGTTATAACCGCCAAAATCCATATCTTTCGTAAGAACTCGATGGCACGGAATAATTATGGAAAGCTTATTTGCGTTTAAAGCGTTGCCTACCGCACGAACGGCGTTAGGATTTTCAATTTTTTCAGCAATTTCAGAATATGTTGAGGTTGAGCCAGAGCGAATATTTTGAAGCTCCTCCCAAACCTGTTTTTGAAAATCCGTTCCAATCATTTCGATTGGTGTTTTAAAACTTGCAAAAGGGTGTTTAAAATAATCTTCAAGTTCAATGCGTATCTGTTTAATCGGTAGATTTTCGCCTTCTTCAATATTTTCAACTTCAAAAAATTCTTTAATTTGAGCTAAATCTTTTTCGAAATTTTCATTATCTTGAAACTCCAAAAAAACCAAAGCATCATCGTGAGCGATTGCCGTCATTTCGCCAAGCGGCGTTTGAATTTTAGAAAGTTTTAGTTCACGCATTTTAATATGACAATTATATATAAAAAAGCCTAAAAAGTCAAATAAAATAAGAAATTATTAGCACTCATATTGTAAGAGTGCTAAAAGTATGATAAAATAGAGTTATGATACCTGAAGATTTTCAAGAAATTATTTCGCGAATGAGTGAAAATTCGCACAAAAGTTTGGAGCGAGCAGAATTTTTCTCTCGTAAATTTAAAACTGGCTATATTGGAATTGAACATATTTTGTTAGGAATTTTAGCAAATCGCGAATCTTCGGCAGCAACTTTAGCATATGAATATGGCTTAAAGTTTGAAGATTTATATGATTTTTTTGTTGAAAATCCGCCAATTTCGAAAAGTATGCCAGATTTTGCAGATCCAAACGTGCGAGCTTTAACCGACCGTGCAGTTTTTGCATTAAAAATGGCGAGTTTAATTTCTGGTGATGATAATGAAATTGGCACAAAAAACCTGCTTTTCTCAATTTTAAAGCAAAAAGATTTAAAATTACAGGTTGTGCTTCGGCAAGCCGGGGCTGATATTGAGGGGTTAGTGAATGCTTTTGATATTCTATTTTCGAACGAAAATTCAGCCGATGGAATTGATGAAATTGAGCAAAAAAGCTTTCGAAAGAATTCAGAAAAACAACAATTGAGCCGTGAAATTGCAATTTTGAAGAAATTTGGCGAAGATTTGACAGAAAAAGCTAAAAATGACGAACTCGATCCAGTAATTGGGCGTGAAACTGAAGTCCAGAGATTAATTACGGTTTTACTTCGTCGCACGAAATCGAATCCAGTTTTGATTGGTGAAGCTGGAGTTGGAAAAACTGCTGTAATTGAGCTTCTTGCTCAAAAAATTTCGAAAGAACAAGTTCCATCACAACTAATTGGAAAGCGAGTTTTTGAAATTGATTTAGCTGGAATGTTGGCTGGTACAAAATTTCGTGGTCAATTTGAAGAGCGGCTAAAAAATGTAATTAAAGCGCTTGAAAAACATCAAGAAATCATTGCATTTATTGATGAAATTCATCTTTTAGCAGGAACTGGCTCGGCAGAGGGCGCAATGGATGCGGCAAATATTTTAAAGCCAGCTCTCGCTCGTGGAAAAATTAAACTAATCGGTGCTACAACTTTTGACGAATTTAAAAAATCGATCGAGAAAGACTCTGCATTAAATCGGCGTTTTCAATCTGTTCAGGTTGAAGAACCAAGCTTAAACGAAACGATTGATATTTTAAAAGGTTTGCGAGAAAAATATGAAAAATATCATAATATTGAAGTTTCTGATGAAGTTTTGGGCGAAATTGTTGATATGAGCGCGAGATATATTTTTGACCGCCAAATGCCAGATAAAGCTATTGATATTTTAGATGAGGCTGGTGCGCTAGCTGCAAGTGAGAAGGTGTCGAAACCGAATAAGATTTTAGAATTCTCGCGCGAGATTGAAAAATTAAATGAAAAGCAAATTCGAGCGGCAGAAAATGAAGATTTCGAAGGCGCGGCTCTCTATAAAACGCGAATTTCGCAACTTAGAAAGCAACTTAGTGAAGAGGAACAAAAAGCAAAAAGTTCGAAAAAGCTTAATTTAACGAGCGATTATGTGGCGCGAGCGATTTCTTTAAAAACGAATATTCCGGTTCAAAAAATTTCAAAAAATCAGGCAAAAATTCTACAAAATCTTGAAAAACATCTTTCGAAAAAGGTGATTGGTCAAAGTGAGGCGATTGAGAAAATTTCGAAAGCGATCCGCCGTAATAAATCTGGAATTTCAGATGAAAATCGTCCAATTGGTTCGTTTATCTTTCTTGGCCCGACTGGTGTTGGAAAAACTGAACTTTCACGCCAGCTTGCAAATGAGGTTTTTGGTGGTTCAAAATCTTTAATTAAAATTGATATGAGCGAATTTGGCGAAAAACATAAAACTTCGCAACTTTTGGGTGCGCCAGCTGGTTATGTTGGCTATGGTGAAGGCGGAACTTTAACGGAGAAAATTCGCCGTCAGCCATATTCCGTAGTGCTTTTTGATGAAATTGAAAAAGCTCACCCTGACACTTTTAATTTACTTTTGCAGCTTTTAGAAGATGGTGAATTAACAGATTCGCAAGGTAGAAAAGTTTCGTTCAAAAATACTGTTGTAATTTTAACAAGTAATCTTGGCGCAAGTGAAATGATGAATGAAAAATCGCTCGGGTTTGAGGCAGAAAGTTCTTCAAAAAAGAATCACTCAAAAAATGAAAAATTTGCTCGAAGGGCTCTTGAAAAAGTTCTAAAACCTGAACTTTTAAATCGATTTGATGGAATTATTACATTTCAATCGCTCTCGAAAACTGAAATTGGCAAGATTTTTGATATTCTTTTAGCTGATTTAAATAATCGATTGCTTCGAAAAGGTTTGAACTTGAAAGTTCGAAAATCGGCGAAAGATTTTATTATTGAAAATGGTTATAACGCTAAAAGTGGAGCAAGGCTGCTTAGGCGCGCAATTGAGGATTTACTGGAACACAAATTAGCCGAGGAAATTCTGGCAAAAAATCCACCAAAGGGAACACAATTTGTGGCGAGTGCTAAAAATGGCGAAATTATAATTGAAGTTTCGAAAGATTAAGGAGAGAAAATGCAAAAAACAGAGAATTATTTAGTTCCAACGGTTGTTGAAGAGACTAATAGAGGCGAGCGAGCGTTTGATATTTATTCGCGGCTTTTAAAAGAACGAGTTATTTTTTTGGGTGAAGATGTGAATTCACACACGGCGAATGTTGTAGTGGCGCAACTTCTTCATTTGGCTTTCGAAAATCCAGATGAAGATATTAAACTTTATATTAATAGTCCTGGCGGAAGTGTTTATGATGGTTTGGCAATTTACGACACGATTAAATTTATCAAACCAGACGTACAAACAATTGGGATTGGTTTGCAGGCTTCAATGGGGGCGTTTTTGCTGGCGGCTGGAACAAAAGGTAAGCGTGCGATTTTGCCGAATTCTCGAGTAATGATTCATCAGCCCTCAAGTGGTACGCGCGGAAAAGTTACAGACCAAGAAATTGACCTAAAAGAAAGTTTATTGCTTAAAGAAAAACTTGCACAAATTTTGGCCGAAAATAGTGGTCAGGATTTGGAAAAGCTCAAAAACGATATGGAGCGAGACTATTGGATGAGTGCTGAGGAGGCTGTAAAATACGGCTTAGCTGATAAAATAATCCAGCAAGAAAAATAGCCTCACGAATGAGACTATTAGTAATTATATCCGTCAATTGGCTTAACTTTTTCGCCAATGGCGGATTTTTTTAATGCTTTAAGTCGCTTAAATTCATTTTTCGAAACTGGCACCGGCCATATCTCTTGGGAGTTTGTTTCTCCATTTGATTTAATTCTGAGCGCTAAAACATAATAATTATCGTTGGGTAGCAATAAATTATCGCCAGAAGTGAAATTTGTTTTAGCGCGAGTGAAACCAACAGTCTCAATAAAAAGGAATTGAGATTTTTCGCCGTGAGCTTGCCAAGATGAAACTTTAATTTCATTTCCGTCTTCGTCTGTAATTTTTATTACAGGATTAATCCGAAGCTTCGATGAGATTGAAAAAAAGGCTTTTTCAACTTGATTACCATTTCTATCAACAAAAGTTAATCCTTTCGCCTCTATCGACTCTTCGAAATAATTATCTCGAACAGTTTGAAAATTGTTCCATTTTTCTTTCGAAAAATCCTTACCTTTTTCAAAAAACTTTTTGAACGTGTCAGTAGTTTTTGAAATCTTTGCGGCCTCTGGTAGGAAATCTTGTGCAAAAGCCTTGTTTGAGGTAAGAATAAAAATTGAAGCGATAAAAATCGCAGTAGCAATGAAGATTTTCTTCATTTTAAACTCCTTCTAACGCACTCAATAAAACATTAAAATAGTTTTGAAAGGTGCATAAACAATTTTAATAGCCACATAATAGCATAAAAACAATAAAAAAATCAAGGGGTTGATCTTTTCTATGAAAGGGTGTAAAATATACAAGCCTTGGGCAAAAAGTACTTTTTGGAGGTAATAAATTATGAGTGCGAAAGAAACAATAGAAAAAGTTTTTCATATTCATCATGATGAACGAGCCATTAGTGAGGAGGATAATAGAGCTATTCTAGCTGCTAAGGAGGCTAATTTGAGTATAAAATCATATGTATTGATAATGCACTAATAATTTTAACCGTCTTTTAGGGCGGTTTTTTATTGATTTTTTTTGAAAAATATGTTAAAATGAACGACAAGAAGTAGTGTGCTTGCGGAGAATTTTACTTCGAAATTGATGGCAAAATTTCGAAAGTCGCAGGCGGAGAATCTTCGGGCCGATTCTAATAACACTTTAAATGCGAGGAGAAAAATGGCAAAAAAGCACTTTAATGCTGCAGGACGAGCGTTCTTTTCGAAAGAAGACGCTATTCTTAAAACCCCAGATTTAATCGCTCACCAAAAAGAATCTTGGAAAGATTTTGTTGATAATGGTTTGAGTGAAATTTTCGAAGAGATTAACCCAATTGACGACTATACTGGTCAAAAATTAGCTCTACGATTTAAGAGTTATGAATTTCAAGCTCCAAAAACAACAAAAGATTTTGCGAAAGAAAATAATTTAACTTTTGAAGCCCCGCTACATGTTCAAGTTGAGCTTACAAATAAAGTTACTGGCGAAGTTAAAGAACAAGAAATTTACCTTGGTGACTACCCTTGGATGACAAACCAAGGAACTTTCATTATTAATGGAACTGAACGTGTTATTGTTTCGCAGTTGATTCGTTCTGAAGGTGTTTATTTTAATACTGAAACCGGAAGTGATGGAAAAAAATATTATGGCGCAAAATTGATTCCAGTTCGTGGCGCTTGGTTAGAATTTGAAACCGATCCTAAAACTGGTGTGATTTATGTGAAAATTGACCGCCGCCGAAAACTCCCAGTAACAACTTTCTTGCGTGCACTTGGTCGAATGACTAATGCTGAAATGCGAGAGATTTTTGCTGATGTTGATAACGGAGATGTTAAATTTATTCAATCAACTCTTGAAAAAGATCAATCGGCTGGCCCAAATGAAGCTTTGATTGAGGTTTATCGCCGTCTTCGCCCAGGGGATTTGGCGACTATTGAAAATGCCCGAAATATGATTGAGCGAATGTTCTTCGACTTTAAGAGATTTGACTATGGTCGCGTTGGTCGATATAAAATTAACAAACGCTTAAAACTTGAAACACCAAACACAACTGAAAATCGTTCTTTCCAAATGGAAGATCTTTTCGAAATTATTAAAGAAGTTATTCGCTTAAATAATTCGCAGGGTGAAGTTGATGATATCGATAGTCTTGATAATCGACGAGTTAAATTGGTTGGTGAGCTTGTTGCGCGACAATTCCGTGTTGGTATGCTTCGAATGCAACGAAATGCGATGGACCGAATGTCGATGACTGATATCGAAACTGTAACTCCTGGCCAATTAGTAAATGCTCGCCCAGTTGTTGCTGCAGTGCGTGAATTCTTTGCTGGATCACAGCTTGCTCAGGTTATGGATGAAACTAACCCGCTTTCAGAACTTTCTCACAAGCGCCGTTTGAGTTCAATGGGTCCTGGGGGTGTGACTCGTGACCGTGCTGGCCTTGAAGTTCGTGACAGCCACCCAACTCACTATGGCCGAATTTGTCTTGTTGAAACTCCAGAAGGTGGAAACGTTGGACTTGTAACAAACCTCGCAACTTTTGCCCGAATTAATGAATATGGCTTTATTGAGGCTCCATATCTTCGGGTTAAAGACGGAAAAGTTACTGATGAAGTTGTTTATCTTGATGCCGATCATGAGATGCGCGAAATTATCGCTGATGCTGGTTCGAAATTAAACGAAGATGGAAGCTTTGTTGAATCTCAGGTTTCTGCTCGAAAGAATTTAATTCCTTCGCAGGTGAGTTCAAGCGAAGTAACATTCATGGACGCCGTTCACAGGCAGGTTCTTGGCGCAGCGGCATCCCTTATTCCTTTTGCTGAACGTGACCGAATCGACCGTGCTTTAACTGGTTCAGCCATGCAGAAACAAGCTGTTCCACTTCTTTGGAATGAAGCTCCAACTGTTGGAACTGGTGTTGAAGCTGATATTGCGCGAAACTTAAGCCAAATTATTGTTGCTGAAGATGATGGTGAAGTTATTCGTGCTGATTCTGTTGCTGTTGAGGTTAAATATGTATCCGGTACAGCAAAATACGAACTAAAACATTTCGAAAAAACTGCCGACGACCGATGCTACAATCAAAAAGTTGTGGTTTCTCGTGGTCAAAAAGTTAAAAAAGGTGATATTTTGGCAGAAGGTGCAAGCATTAAGGATGGAGAAATTGCTCTTGGCCGTGACCTCCGCGTGGCATTTATGTCTTGGGGCGGATTCAACATGGACGACGCTGTGATTATTTCTGACCGTCTTGTTAAGACCGATATGTTAACGAATATTAATATTAAAGATTATATGGTTGAAGTTCGTGAAACTAAGCTTGGGCCAGAAGTTGTCACTCGTGATATTCCAAACGCTAGCGAATACAGTTTGCGACATTTGGATGAAGATGGAATTGTCCAAATTGGTTCAGAGGTAAAACCTGGCGATGTGCTTGTTGGAAAAATTACTCCAAAAGGTGAACAAGAGCTTTCGAGCGAAGAACGACTTTTGCGTGCGATCTTTGGTGAAAAAGCGAAAGATGTTCGTGATACTTCTCAGAGAATGAAAAATACTGGTTCTGGAAAAGTTATTGGCGTGAAAATCTTTTCGAAAGAAAATGGTCATGAAATGCGTGCTGGTGTGCTTAAACAAATTCAGATTTTTGTGGCTGAAGCTCGCAAAATTATGGTTGGAGACAAAATGGCTGGACGACACGGAAATAAAGGTGTTGTTGCAAAAATTTTGCCAGAAGCTGATATGCCATTTATGGAAGATGGAACTCCGATTGATGTGATTCTTTCGCCGCTTGGTGTGCCTTCACGTATGAATCTTGGTCAGCTTTTCGAAGTTCACCTTGGAATGGCTGCGAAAACTCAAGGATACCGAGTTGCAACTCCTTCATATGACGGTGTCGATGCTAAAACTTTAAGTGATGAACTTGAAGCCGCAGGCGTTCCTCGAGACGGAAAGGTTCAGTTATTCGATGGTCAAACTGGTGAGCCATTCGAGCAGCGCACGACTGTTGGATTTATGCATATGATCAAGCTTCACCACTTGGTTGCCGATAAGATCCACGCTCGCTCAACTGGTCCTTACACAATGGTTACTCAACAGCCTTTGGGTGGTAAAGCTCAAAATGGTGGTCAGCGATTTGGAGAAATGGAAGTTTGGGCTTTGGAAGCCTACGGTGCCGCTAATATGCTTCAGGAAATGCTTACAATTAAGTCTGACGACGTTGTTGGTCGTTCAAAAGCTTACGAAAGTATCATTAAAAATAGTGAAATTGTTGGTCCAAAATTGCCAGAATCATTTAATGTGCTTGTGAAAGAATTGCAAGGCCTTGGCTTGCGCGTTGACCTGCTTGATCAACATGCTTCAAGCATTGACGCTGATGAGCTTCTTGCGGAACGAAATAAAGATGCGGAGAGTTCAACAATCGAAGAAGATGAAAATTTCGAAACTGTTCGAGATGAATCTGACGGTGAATTTGAAGACAATATGAATATTCAAGATATTGATGAAATTGAAGAAATTAAGGAGGAAGCGTAAATGGCGAAAGTGGTGAATTCAAACCAGATTGCTGATTTCGACGCAGTTCGCCTCGCGGTTGCTAGCCCAGAAGATATTTTGAGCTGGTCTTACGGCGAAGTAACTAAGCCAGAAACTATCAACTATCGAACTCAAAAACCTGAGCGTGATGGTTTGTTTTGTGAAAAAATCTTTGGTCCAACTAAAGATATCAACCCTTATGATAATAAATTGAAGGGTGTTCGTTCTCGTGAGGCCGCTGTTGATAAAAACGGTGAGTTAGTAACAAAATCAATCGTTCGCCGTGAACGAATGGGCCATATTTCTTTGGCAGCTCCAATCGCGCATATTTGGTTTATGCGTGGAGCTCCAAGTGCAATGAGTCTTCTTCTTGGAATGACGGTTAAAAATATCGAACGTGTTGTTTATTTTGCAAGTTATGTAATTCTTAATGTTGATGAAGAAAAACGCGATCAAATGATTGCCGATCTTGAAGCTGAAGATAAAGGTGCTCGAATGGCGATTAAAATTCGTTATGAAAAGGCTGCTGAAGAAGCTGGCGCTGATATTAAAGCATTGGCTGAAGCACAAACTAAAGAAATCGAAGAGCTTAACGCAAATTATGTTTCGAAAAAGAATCAACTTGACAGTTTTGTAAAAGGTTCTCTAATGAGCGAAACTGATTTTCGAAATCTTCCTGAAGAGTATGAAGATATTATTGAAGTTGGAATGGGCGGTGAAGCAATTAAAACTTTGCTTGACGAAATTGATATTGATGAGCTTATCGAAAGTTTGAAAGAAGAATCTGAAAAAGCAAGAGGTCAGCGAGAGAAGAAGATTCTTAAACGACTAAAAACAATTGAAGGAATGAAAGCTGCTGGAATTAAGCCAGGAAGTTTATGTTTGACTGTTCTTCCTGTGATTCCTCCAGATTTGCGACCTATGGTTCAATTGACTGGTGGTCGATTTGCTACATCAGATTTAAATGATTTGTATCGTCGAGTAATTAACCGAAACAATCGTTTAAAGAAATTGATCGAACTCAATGCCCCAATGGTAATTAAGCGTAATGAAATGCGAATGCTTCAAGAAGCTGTTGATTCGCTAATTGACAATAATGCATCACGAAGTGGTCGCTCAGTTAATACGGCCGGTGGTCGCCGAAAGCTTAAATCTTTGAGCGATATGCTAAAAGGTAAGCAGGGTCGTTTCCGCCAAAACTTGCTTGGAAAACGTGTTGACTACTCTGGTCGTTCAGTGATTGTGGTTGGTCCAACTTTGAAAGCTCACCAATGTGGTTTGCCAACACAAATGGCGCTTGAACTCTTTAAACCATTCGTAATTTCTTGGTTGATTGAAAAAGAATATGCGCATAATATTCGTTCGGCAACTCGTTTGATTGATGCTCGTGAAGCAGAAGTGTGGGATGCTTTGGATGCTGTAGTTGAAGGAAAATATATTCTTTTAAACCGTGCTCCATCTTTGCACCGACTTTCGATTCAGGCCTTTCAGCCAAAACTTGTTGAAGGTAAAGCTATTCAGCTTCACCCACTTGTAGCGAACGGATTTAACGCCGACTACGACGGCGACCAGATGGCGGTTCACCTACCACTTTCTGATGCTGCTCAGGCAGAAGCCCGTGATTTAATGAGTATTTCTCACAACTTGCTAAAGCCGGCAGATGGTCAACCAGTGCTCTCTGTTGATCAGGATGTTGTTTACGGAAATTACTACATCACTTATGACAAGCATTCTGAAATGAACAAAAAACCGCGTCCTTTCGCTAATGTTTTTGAAGCTGAAATGGCTTATGACAAAGGCGAGATCGCACTCCAAACACCAATTCGTGTGTTCGTAAAAGGTGAGATTCGAAATACGACTCTCGGCCGTGTGCTATTTAACGAATTACTACCAGAAGATTATCCGTTCGACAATAACCCACAAACTAAGAAACAAATTAATAAAATCTTGGCTGATATGTTTGCGCATTATGGTGCTGAAATGACTGTGAAAATTGCTGACAAAATTAAAGGTTTATCATTCCGATTTGTTACAAAATCTGGTTTGTCGATCGGTAAGGAAGACTACACGGTTTACGAAAGTGAAAAAATTCCTCAAATTATTGCTAGTGGTGACGCTAAAACAACTTTGATTCAGGAACAATATGACCAAGGTCTTTTAACTGATCAAGAACGCTATAACTTAATTATTGATAACTGGCACAAGGTTATTGATGAAGTTTCTGATGAAATTTCTGAGCGTGTAGCTCATGAAGGCGCAGATTCACCTGTTGGATTGATGGCTGTTTCTGGTTCACGTGGTAATGCAACAAATATTCGCCTTGCTTCTGGTTTGACTGGAATCATGGTGGACGCAACTAACCGTGAAATTGAGCTTCCAATTCGCTCAAACTACACTCACGGAATGAGCTCGCTTGAAGCTTTCGTGGCGACTCGTGGTGCACGTCAAGGTTTGATTTCGACTGCGCTTAAAACTGCCGATTCTGGTTACCTAACTCGCCGTCTTGTTGACGTGGCTCAAGATGTATTTTCTGTTAAAGATAGAGCTGATGAAGTTGATCCAGGATTTGCGATTTATCGCTCAGAAAGTGAAGAGACAATGATTTTATTCGGTGATAGACTTTATGGTCGATTTACGGCTGAAGCTGTTCCTGGATATATTGAGGCTGATAAGCTAATCACTCGAGAGATTGCTGACGCAATTGAAAAAGATGAAAACATTACAGAAGTTAAAATTCAAAGTGTTCTTTCAACTCCAGACCTTGCAGGAATTCCTCAAAAGTCTTACGGAATTGATATGGCGACTGGACTTCTTGTTGATCCAGCCGAACCGGTTGGTGTGATTGCTGCTCAATCTGTTGGTGAGCCTGGAACACAGCTAACTTTGAATACATTCCACAGCTCAGGTGTTGCTGGTTCTGGTGCAATTTCACAAGGTTTGCCACGTGTTGAAGAGCTTCTTGAAGCTCGTTCGCCAAAGGGGCAAGCTTATATGACTGAAGTTTCTGGTGTGGTTGATATCTGGGAAGATGGCAATATGAATATTGTTCAAATTACACCACGACAAACTGAAAATGGCGAAAATGTAAACCCAGTTCGCTACGAAATTCCAAATGTTGCAGCTCTCGCTGTTTCGAAAAACGATGTTGTGCAGGCTGGTGACCGTTTAACTGCTGGTTCACTCAATCTTCGTGATTTAATGGAATTTAAGGGTGTTGAAGAAACTCAACGCTACATCATGAATGAAATCTTGCGAATTTATGCAGCTCAAGGTCAAGATATTGCTTCGAAGCACCTTGAAATTATCGTTCGCCAAATGTTTAGCCGAGTTCAAATTGAAGATGCGGGAGACTCATCGTTTATCATTGGTGATGTGGTTTCAAAAGCTGCCGTTGTTGAAGAAAATAAACTTCTTGAAGCTGAAGGTAAAAAACCTTCTGAATTCAAACAACAACTTCTTGGAATCACAAAAGTTTCAATTTTCAGTGACAGTTTCTTGTCTGCTGCGTCGTTCCAAAATACAACAAGTGTTTTGATTAATGCAGCAACTTCTGGCCGAATTGATAAGCTTCGCGGATTAAAAGAAAATGTGATTATCGGACGCAAAATTCCTGTTGGAACTGGCGCTCGGGTTAACACAAAATCTGAACCTGTTGAGGATAAGAAAGAATTCGAAAACCAAACTAACGATTCTGTAGTAGAAGAGTAAAAAACTTAAAACACTGGCTTTGCTGCCGGTGTTTTAATTTGCGTTAAAGAACGAAAAATGATACAATATTAGCATAAACGAAATAGGAGAATATATGAGTTCTAATGAAGTTAAAAAAGTTGGCGTAAAAGCTTTTCGAAATCGTGGGATTATTTTTGCAATTTTAGCGATTGTTTTAATTATTACTGGCTCAATTTGGATTGCAAAACCTTTTAATGATTTTCTAAAAAGACAAACTTGGAAACAAACCAAAGGGCAAATTTATGGTTTCGAAAAGAAAATTATAAATGAAAAAACTGGTGAACATAAATATACAGCAGTTGTGGATTTTTCAGTAAAAGAGAATGAAACAATTGAATTTCGCTCAGAGTTAAAGAACGAAAAACCAGTTATTGGTGAAAAAGTAAAAGTTTTTTATGATGAGAAAGATCCAAATTCTGCCGTTGAAGGTGATTTTGAAATTATTAAAATAGTTGCTCCGAGCGGATTGCTGATCGTTGGAATTATTAGTGCGGTTTTAGTAATGATTTCTTTCGAAAGAATGAAAAAAGCTAAAAAGATGCAAAATCAAGCAAATACCTCAGCCTTTGTGCAGAACTTTATTCCGCAAAATAATCAGGAAAATAAGTAATGCGAACAATTTTTACAGATGGAAGTGCTTCACCGAATCCTGGCCCTGGTGGTTTTGCCGTGATTGAAAACGGCAAACCGATTGCTTTGGGGGCTGAAAATCCAAGCACTAATATTCGAATGGAAGGATTAGCTTTGAAAAAAGCTTTCGAAATTTTAGATGGTGAAGAAGCTGAAATTTTAACAGATAGCGAGTTTTGGGTTAATGTTTTAGTGAAATGGGCGCCAGCTTGGGAGAAAAATGGCTGGAAGAAAAAAAATGGTGAAATTAAGAATCTTGATATTGTGAAGCCGCTTTTTGAGCTTTATAAAAATTCGAAAGTTAAGTTAAAATGGCTAAAAGGACACGCTGGTCATGAGTTTAACGAAATGGCTGATGAATGGGCGAATCGGGCAAGAAACGGCGAAACGATTTAATCCTTGATTTTTATTGTAGACTGTGATAGAATAAAAGTTCCGCTCAAAAGTGGAAAATAAAAATTTGGAGGAAATATTATCCTTATGAAAAAAGCATTAAGAGAAGCAAAGGAACCATTATTCGTGTTCTTGTACTTTACTACAGTCTTTAGCCTATATTGTTACCTAACCTATTTGACAAGTTGGAATTTTGGAATATTTATGTTTGGATTTTTTGGACTTTCACTCTTTTTGCTTCCAAAAGTTTTTAAACCAAAAAATACTATTCCTATTCGAGTTAGTGCTTATTTAAAAAGATAGCTATTAACTGATAGAGTCAGAAAAATCTGGCTTTTTCTTTTGATTATTTTTACTTTACAGATTTTAAAAAATATGATAAAATTGTTAGCGAAGCGCTGTTTTTGTGCTGGTTTCGAAAAAAACAACAAAACTAGCGTGAAACAGCAATAAAATAATAAATTTAAGAGGAATCAAATGAATAAAAATACTCCATTGGAAAATTTCCGAAATGTTGGTATTATTGCGCACATTGACGCCGGTAAAACTACAACAACAGAAGGTATTCTTTACCGAACTGGTTTGACACACAAAATCGGTGTTGTTCGTGGTGAAGGTGATGGTGCAACAACCGACTGGATGGCTCAAGAGAAAGAGCGAGGTATTACAATTACTTCTGCTGCTGTTACTTGTTTCTGGAAAGACCACAAAATTAATATTATCGACACCCCAGGGCACATCGACTTTACTGCTGAGGTGGAGCGTTCACTCCGCGTTCTTGACGGTGCTGTGACTGTTTTTGACGGTAAAATGGGTGTGGAAGCTCAGTCTGAAACTGTTTGGCGACAGGCTGACAAATACGGTGTGCCACGCGTTTGTTTTATTAACAAGATTAACCAAACTGGTGGCGATTTCTACAAATCAATTAAATCGATTCACGATCGTCTAAGTAAGCAAGCTTTCCCGATTCACTTGCCAATTGGTTTCGAACAAGAAATTAATGGTGTTGTTGACTTGATTGATATGAAAGCTTACACTTATGATAATTATGCAGATCATGAGCTAAAAGTTGGTGAAATTCCAGCAGATATGCTTGAAAAAGCTAAGAATGCGCGTTCACTACTTGTTGAAAATGCGGTTGAAGCTGATGATGAACTAATGATGCGATTTTTCGAAGAAGGTGAAGAATCAATCACTATCCCTGAACTTAAAGCTGCTCTTCGAAAACGAGTTCTTGCTGGTGACTTCTTCTTGGTAACCGGTGGTGATGGCCGTGGTGTGATCGTGGAAAAGGTTCTTGATCTTATTAATGATTACCTTCCAAGTCCACTTGATGTTTCTTCGATTAAAGGGACAGATGCAAAAACTGGTGAAGCTATTGAACGTAAACCATCTGTAGACGAACCAACTTCTGCACTTGCATTTAAGATTGCGACTGACCCATTTGTTGGAAAACTCGTATTCGTGCGTGTATATAGTGGTAAAATTACTGCTGGATCATATGTTCTTAACACAATGACTGGTAAAAAAGAACGAATCGGACGAATCGTTCGAATGCATGCTGATAAGCGCGAAGAAATTTCAGAAGTTGCCGCCGGTGACATTGCTGCAGTTGTTGGTTTGAAGGATGTTACAACTGGTGCAACTCTTTGTGATTTGAGCCATGGTGTAATTCTTGAAGGTATTGAGTTCGCTGAACCTCCAGTTTCTATCGCAGTTGAGCCAAAAACTAAAGCCGATCAAGAAAAAATGGGTATTGCTCTTCAACGGCTTGCTGAAGAAGACCCAACTTTCCGAGTTCATACGGATGAAGAAACTGGTCAAACAATTATGTCAGGAATGGGTGAACTTCACCTTGATATCTTGATCGACCGAATGAAACGTGAATTTAACGTTGAAGCTAATGTTGGTGAGCCACAAGTTGCCTTCCGTGAAACTATTCGTGGAACTGCTGAAGCTCAAGGTAAGCATGCAAAACAATCTGGTGGTCGTGGTCAATATGGTGATGTTTGGATTCGTTTTGAGCCAAATGAACCAGGAAAAGGCTTCGAATTCTTTGATGAAATTAAAGGTGGTGTTGTGCCACAAGAATACCGCAAACCAGTTGAACAAGGTGTGCTTGAAACGCTTGAAGGTGGTGTGATTGCTGGTTACCCAGTAGTTGATGTTAAGGCTACACTTTATGACGGTTCTTACCATGATGTCGACTCAAGCGAATTAGCCTTTAAATTGGCTGGTGCTTTAGCAACTCGTGCTGGTATTAAAGAAGCTAAACCAGTTCTTCTTGAACCTGTGATGAAAGTTGAAATTACAACTCCTGAAGAATTCATGGGTGATGTAATTGGAGACTTGAACTCACGACGCGGTCGAATCGACGCTATGGAAGATCTAATGGGTGGAACAAAACTTGTTAAAGGTTTTGTGCCTCTTGCAAATATGTTCGGCTACACTTCAGACCTACGCTCAATGAGTAAAGGTCGTGCAGCTTCAACAATGGAGCTTGCGCAATACGAAGAAGTTCCACCTAACGTTGCACAAGAAATTATCGAAAAGCGAAACGCTAAGTAATAATTTCAAAAACTTGAAAACTACCTCTTTCGGGAGGTGGTTTTTTAAAAATAAAAAATAAAGCTAGTATATAAAATAGCTTTATTTAAGTGATAGTATAGTGAATTCTAGTGATTCTAATACTATTTAAAATACACTAAAGTATATTTTTATTTTTTCTTTTTTAATCTTTCGGCAGCGATATTGAAATATTCTTTATTTAGTTCAATTCCTATAAACTTTCTTCCATTTTTTATAGAAGCTACACCAGTGGAACCACTTCCCATGAAGGGGTCAAGGATAGTATCATTACTATTAGTGTGAACCTTAATTAATTCTTCCATCAGTTTTAGGCTTTTTTGAGTTGGATGATTAGTTCTTTCTTTTCCTGAAACCGTAGATGTTTCGTAACAGGGTCGTAGATAAGGGATGTTGGCAGGTTTATTAAATACCCATTTTGCTTTTTTGTTGACGGCCCATATTGCAAATTCGGTATCTTGGACGTATCTTCTGTCTGTATTTCTAGGCATTGGATTAGATTTTTTCCAAATAATTATATCTTTAACAATTAAGCCTGAATTTTCAAGCTTATCAATTATATGGCTCATGAATCTATAGGAACAAAATATGATCATTGATCCATTTTTTTCTAATAGCTGAGAGTAGTCGGATATCCAATTATATAAATCGAAATTTTTATCCCAATTTCCGAAATTGATACCTTTTCTTGGATTTCTCATTGTAGAAAAACTATTATCTTGAGAAATATTGTATGGCGGATCGGTAATGATATGATTGACTTTTGTATTATTTTGTAACAACTCCTTGAAAATTGCATAAGAATCACCCGAATAGATTTCATAATTACTATCCTTAAACCTATCTGTTTGATAGGCGGAAACTATTGATTTACCGATCGCCTCGCCGAGTAGAGGGGGAACGGCGTTTCCGATTTGCTTACAAATTGAACTTTTAGGTCCGTAAAAAATAAAATTATCATCAAAGCTTTGGATCCTTGCAGCTTCTCTAGGTGTAATAGATCTATTTAAAAATGGATGCGAATTTCTGCCATTAGATGGTGTATCAAACCTGGTATCAATAGTTGGACTGTAAGTATCCCATTGAAGCCTAGACCAAGTTGTTGTAAATTTTTGTTTTCCGTGCAACTTTTTAGGTAGCGATGATTTATCTCCTTCCGGGGGAATCATCTCTAGTTTTTCTAGTGTAGTTTTTGAGTGATTGGTTACTGTATGATTATATAATTTCTTTCCGCGTAATTTTTTTTGATAATTAGATCTGGGGGGATTTTTATAATCACACTCAAATACACCTTCCCCTGAATGTAAGTAGTCTAAATCGGAAATTGCATCCCGTACAGTAACGATGTTTTTATTACCAGTAGGTAATCCTACACTTCGAGTTAATGAGCCGATTATTATAGCTCTTTCACGATTCTCTGGTACGCCAAAGTTCTTAGCATTTAATACGCCGTAGTTTATAATATAACCTAATGATGAAAATTTTTCTATGATTTGGTCTTTGAAGTATCCTTTTTCTGAATTGAGAAGATTTTTGACATTTTCAATTACGAATATTTCAGGCTTAAGTGCTTTGACAAGTTCATAATATTCTAGGAAAAGAAAATTCCTAGGATCATTAAAGCCAAGGTTTTTACCTTTAAGACTAAACCCCTGGCATGGGGGGCCGCCTATAATCATATTGACTTTTTTCATCTTGGCGACTTTGATAATTTGGTCTTTTATTTTTTTATCAGTGAGATCACCAGTTATAACGTCAGTATTTTTGAAGTTTTTTTGAAATGTTTCCGTAGCGTATTTGTCAAAATCAACCGCAACAACGGTTTTCATATTTTTAATTTTATCTAATCCAGCAGAAAAACCGCCGGCACCTGCGAATAAATCAAGTATATTAAATTGCATATTTAACAATATCTCCTTTTCATGTGAGGGAGTTGTTTTTATTACCTCAAGAATATTATACCATTGTTATTTTTTATATTCAATAGACTACAGTATGAAAAAGTGAAAATGTGTAGTATAATATAAAAAAGAGGTAATTTAATGAAAATATTAAAACTGAGTGATTTTATAGAAAAAAAAGATATTCCACCAATACTTTTAGGCGGATTTTTTGGTAGGAGATTGTTCACGGAAGATAGCAGGTATATCTATATTTACACAGCATATAAAGAGTCAAAAAAAATAGAGACAAAAGAAACAAGATTTAAATCATATAATGATGAATATATAAAAACACTAAATGATATGTCGGGGCAATATCCTTATTGGTTTACAAAAGATGAGATCACTAATGAATTGGGGGTTAAACTTAATAAAACTGGTAAAGCTTTTTTTCTATTGGAAAATGATCTAAATGTCAATAGAGATAGTTTTTATAATAAACTTTACGCCAAACTTGTATCGGATTGCGAATGGGTATATGACGAACAATTAAGCGAAGATAAAAAATCTTTCATTCGTGGATATATGGAATTAAGGGGAAGTATTGATACGAAGTTGGATTATATAGCTCAAGACTATTTTTATGATTCCGAGTTTGAATTTAGGAAAGCAAGAATATTAGTTGATTACTTATCAATTCCTTTGAGTGCTGTAAATATAAACTTTAGAGAGTTGCAGCAGGATTACTACAAGAATGGAAAAAAGAGAAACACTCAGTTAAGGTTGAATATTTGGTGGTATATGCGCAATATTGGTATTATGAATAAATACAAGGCTGAAGTTTTCGCTATGTCTAGACGTTTATCAATGACAAACCCTGTTAAAAATGTATATTATTTTCATAATTATGAATCTAAAGTTGAAAATGGAAAAGTAAAAAATGAATTAGACCTGAAGCTAAATTTTTATTCTGAACTATTAAATAAAGAAAAAATATCAGGTGAAGAAATTAAAAAAATGCGGGAAGAACTTAAGCTTGACCCTATGTCAGGAGCGAAAACAGTAAGGAGTAGAGCATTAGTAGAGACTGTAAAATATTTTAATCCGGATGAGTGTGTTTGTTGTAAAGATAAATACGACATAAAAGACAGATCGTTTATCACTAGAAATACAGGTAGATATTATTTTGAGGTACACCATGTTATTTCAATTGGGTCAAATAAAACATTAGATGATGAAAATAACATGGTTAAATTATGTCCTGTATGTCACAGGATGTTAAAGAGAGGCTCAGGTATTGCTAATGAACAAAAAGAGTTGATTAGAAAAATATTTAATAATGCTCCACAAACATTAGCATTTGCTAGTCATTTTTTCGATACTGGAGGTCGTGAAAAAATTATTGATTTAACATACGATAGTTTAAAATAGGGTGATTTTGTTAGCTATTCTTGAGATGTCTGTTTGGTGCTTAAAATTAGCTAAAGTAAAAAGCTTAAAACCAGCTTTGAATAGCAAAAAGAGCTATCAGGCTGGTTTTAAAATTAGTTTTTTTGTGTTAAAATAGAAGATATATGAAAAGCCTTGTAGAGATTTTAAAAGAAGAATATCAAAACTATTGCCAAGATAAAAACATTGACTGGTTGCAAAGTGTAGAATTTGCCGAAATGCGCAAGAAGCGCGGCGCAGAATGCTATTTTGTGGCGTTAAAAAATGGCGAAAAAATTGAAGTTGCTGGGTTGATTTCTAGCAAAAATAAGCGTTTCGATTTGGTGATGGTTGAGCAAAACGGCGTTTTGCAAGCAGATTTTATGGATTTTTTGGTGAAGAGTGAAGAATTTGCGCGCGAGCACGGAGCGATTTCTTACCGGATTTTACCAAAAGTGGTGCGGACACTTCGTAACGATAAACTCGAAATTATTGAAAGCACCAATCTAAAATGGCTAAGCGAGCCGCTGTTGAAAGCTGGTTTTAAATATCATTCTGGCTTTAAGTACGAGTTTGATATGGATGTAAACATGCATGTTTATTTGAAAGATCTAACAGAGCTAAGCGAAGATGACGTGGCGGCAACTTATAACCAAACCACTCGTCGGAATTTGCGCGCGGCAATAAAAAAAGGCGTGAATATTCGCAAGGTTGAAGAGAATGAATTTGCTGATTTTGTGGCAATTCTAAAGAGTTCAAACCAAAAAAATGGTGTTGGCACGCGGGATGAAGAATATTATCACAATTTAAAAACTTGTTTTGGCGAGCAGGCTCATTTTATGGGTGTGGAATTTGAAGGAAAATTAATTTCTGCTGGCGTATTTATCTTTTCGAAAAATGAAGTTGTTTATTTTGAAGGTGGTTCTTTACAGGAATATCGCAAAATTCCAGCTTCAACATTTTTGCAAGATTATATGATTAAAGAAGCGATTCGTGCAGGAGCTTCGAAATATAATTTTTATGGCATTACGGCAGAACCAAAGGCAAGTTTGCTGCGTTTTAAAGCTGGTTTTCGCGGTGTAGCGGTTGAGTATGCTGGCGAATATCGCAAACGTTATTTGGTGCGAGCAATTAAAGCAAAATTTTTCGAAAATAGTTATAAGAAGACTAATGCTAAAACTAGTAAGCTAAAAAGGAAGAAATAAGAGATTAAGCGGTTGCTTAGTTCTCGAGTTTCTTAGTGAATATGACTGGAATAGCATTTAAAATTCAAAAATTGCTCAAAAAGGGCGATTTTTTATTGACTAAAATTATTTTTTATGTTAGAATATATTTTGTCTTTAGCTGGAGCTTTAGATGAATCTTTTACAAGGAGGTTGGCGCCTATGTCAACAACAGAAATTTTAAATCAAGATCACGGTATATGTTTAGTGCAGATTACTGTTTATGAAGAAATTGATCTTGCGTCAGTAATTGAGCAGTGTATTAGTGCCATAGATGAATTAACTAATTGGCGAGGTGTTTGTAAAAAACAAAAACGTGCTAAAGCTTTGCGTAGCTCGCAGGTTTCAAAAGAGTTCTTGAAAGAGAGAACTCGCCCAGGATTTAAGAAAGCTTTGAAGGATTTTGACTATTCGGCAGAATATGAGCTTGAATTTTATGAAAATAAGCTCACCGATATTATAAAATATCGGCGTGATTTGATTAGCGAATCTAAGAAGATCTCAGAGTATCTTGCAAGTCTCGATTATGACCAGTATGACAAGATTTCTAGAGGGTTAAATTACTTTGAAAGAGTTGATAAACTGATCAACCTTGCTGATCGTAAAGTTATTCCAGGTTTACGATCAATAATCCGTGTTTTAAAAGATATAGATAAAAAAGACACTAAAAGAGTTAGCAAAATTAAGAGCTCTAGATATAATGATAAAAAACACGGCCGACGTGTTCGGAAGCGTCCTGACCAACCTCATAAACACAATCGTGATATTGCACGTGATATCGCAAGAGTAAATAAAAGTGTAGGAAGACGTGCGTTTATGTAAAATTTTGACCGCTCAAAATGAGCGGTTTTTTCTTTACGCCTATGTTTTTTTATGTTAAAATGGTAAAAGTTAAAGAAGGAGGTTTGAGTTTTGGACGATTTTAAATATTTGCCAGAAAATGCTCATTATTTTGATTCGGCGTGCCAATCTTTGCGCCCGCAACCAGTTTTAGATGCTTTAAATGATTACTATTTGAATTTTAACTCTTGCGGAGAGCGTGTAAAATATGCTTGGGGCAGAAAAGTTGATAAAAAGGTTGAAGAAACTCGTGAAGCAGTTTTAGATTTATTAAAGCTAAAAGAAAAAGACTATTTCGTGAGTTTTACACTTAACACAACCTATGGTTTAAATTTATTGCTTTCGCAACTTGAATTGCCCGTTTCAAAAGTGATAACTAGCGAGATTGAACATAATTCAGTTTTTCTTTCAATAATTGAATTCGCTAAAAAACACCAAATTGAACGAATCCTGCTTGAGCGTGAAGAAGATGGCTCAATTTCGCTCGAAAATGATTTTTCGAAAGCTTTGGTTGTGGTTAATGCGGCTTCAAATATTGATGGAAGGCGACTTGAAAACATTAAAGATTTGG
Source organism: uncultured Saccharimonas sp. (SeqCode) (assembly GCA_963518805.1). GTDB lineage: Bacteria > Patescibacteriota > Saccharimonadia > Saccharimonadales > Saccharimonadaceae > Nanogingivalis. The sequence goes on from CAUQKG010000004.1 coordinate 40,482, forward strand.
TAAAGAAAATTAAAAAGCAGGGTGGATTTGTAATTATTGATGCCGCGCAAGCGCTAGGTTCGAGCTACGAATTACTCCAAAAAGTTCCAGCTGATGCAATTGTTTCGAGCGCGCACAAGATGTATTCGGCAAGCCTTGGAATTATGGTTGTGCGGAAAGATTTTGCGAAATTTATAAAAACTTCTTTTGTTGGCGGCGGAATGGTCTCGGGTGTTTCGAAAGAATCTTATGAGGTGCTAGATGGTGAACATATTCATGCGCTTTTTGAACCAGGGCTTCAAGCTTGGGGTGAAATTATTGCCTTAAAAACAGCAATTGATTGGCTGAAAAAGCAAAAGAAAACTTCACGAGTTGATGAGTTTTCGAAAGATATTTTTGAGTTTTTGAAGACGCAAAAAGGCGTGCATGTAATTAATAAAAAATCAGCACCAGTTATTAGCTTTTATCACAATGAGCTTGACTCACACTTAATTGCGCAAGCTTTAAGCGACGAAGGAATTATGGTGCGAAGCGGTTATTTTTGCGCGCATTACTACTTGAAAGAAGTTCGAAAACTACCACATTTGGTGCGAATTTCAATTGGTTTGCATAATACTGAGGCCGATGTTGCGAAATTGAAAGAAATTTTGGAAAGGATTTTTGGCTGATGATTTGTATTGCTGCATTTATAATTTTGCTAATTATTTGGTTATTTACACCTGCTTTGAAGCTTTTTGGCCTTAAAAAACAGGCGAAATCAATAAATCAAATGTTTAAAAAATCAATGCATTGTTTCTCGCGAAGAGTAACTTTGCGCGCTTGTGATTCGAATTTTAAAGATGAAATTAAAAATTCAATTCTTCGAAAAGTAATTGTGAAGCACAAAAAATGGGTAAAACCAGTTTCTTGGGCGATTGAGGCGGTAGCTGGTTTAATTGTTCTAATTACAGTTTGGTCGGTTCTAACAGTAATTAAATCAGCTTTAGCGCTATTTGTTTTTGGAACTTGTGATATTCAACGGCCAGCTTCTTGTGCACTAAATTCAACCGAGGCTTGCTCAATTGATGGCGGAAATACTGAAAATCCAATAGTTTCATGGTTTACGGATTGGGGACAAATCTTTAATGCGATGCCTGCGAAGTTTCGAAGTTGGAATGCACAAGATTATGTTGTAAAAAATTCAACTTATCGTGGTGAATTTTCTAATGAAGTTTCGAAAGATGCAAGCGTGGCAATTGATATTTTTGACCCTGGTTGTATTGTTTGTCGGCGTTCATTTATAAATCAGAAAAATAGCGGATTCTTTAAAAATCATAAAACCCATCTCTTACCATATCCGATTGATGGAAAGTTTAAAAATTCTGAGTTGATTTCGAAATATATTGAAGCTGTTCGAGGAATCCAACCTGAAAATGGCAAGAAGATTTCACCTGAATGGATGATTGTTGAGAAGATTTTTACTGAAAAGGATGAAAAAGGAGTTTTGTTTCAAGAGAAGTTTAATGGTAAAAACCAAACTTCAACAACAGCGGAGGAAACTGAAAAGATTTTGCGAATTTGGCTAAAAGATGCGGGTTATTCAGATGCGCAAGTTGAGAAAATTTCGAAAAAAGCTAAAAGTGATGAAATCCAGAAGCGTGTTAAAGAGAATATTCGAGTTATAAATGAAGAAATTAAGACGAAGAGTATTCCGACTTTGATTTATGAAAACCAGAGGCACGAGGGTTTATATAAAGTTTCGAAATAATTTTTATAAAACCTCTTTACAAAATATTGAAGATTAGGTATAATTATAGGTAGCGTCGCGTCGTGTGTTTTGCTAAAACAGTGACTCGTGCGACGCGCATAATATTATTAATAAAAGGAGAAATTCTAAAAATGGCAGAATTTGACCGCTCAAAGCCACACGTAAACGTTGGTACTATGGGACACGTTGACCACGGTAAAACAACTCTTACTGCGGCTATCACAGCAGTTCTTGCAAAACGACTTCCATCAGAAGTTAACAAACCAATTGCGTACGACCAAATCGATAACGCACCAGAAGAAAAAGCTCGTGGTATTACGATTGCTTCTTCTCACCAAGAATACGAATCAAAGAACCGACACTATGCTCACGTTGATATGCCTGGACACGCAGACTATGTTAAAAACATGATCACTGGTGCTGCTCAGGTTGATGGTGCTGTTCTTGTGATTGCAGCTACAGATGGTCCTATGCCACAAACTCGTGAACACGTTCTTTTGGCAAAACAAGTTGGTGTGCCTAAGATTGTTGTTTTCTTGAACAAAATGGATATGGCCGATGAAGAACTTGTTGAATTGATTGAAATGGACGTTCGTGAACTCCTTTCAGCAAACGGATTTGATGGCGACAACGCTCCAATCATTAAAGGTTCAGCTCTTAAAGCTCTTGAAGGCGATGAAAAATACGAAGACGCTATTATGGAATTGGTTGATGCTATGGATACATACATCGAAGAACCAGTTCGCGATATGGACAAACCATTCTTGATGCCTATCGAAGACGTTTTCTCAATCAAAGGTCGTGGTACAGTTGCTACAGGACGAATTGAACAAGGTGTTGTTAAACTTAACGACGAAGTTGAAATTGTTGGTTTGAAAGATTCACAAAAAACTGTTGTTACAGGTATTGAAGCTTTCAAAAAATCTCTTGATCAAGGTCAAGCAGGTGACAACGCTGGTCTTCTTCTTCGAGGTATCGACCGAGATCAAATCGAGCGTGGACAAGTTATTGCTGCTCCTGGCACAATTACTCCACACACAGAATTTGAAGCTGAAGTTTACATCTTGAAGAAAGATGAAGGTGGACGACACACTCCATTCTCAAAGGGCTACAAACCACAATTCTACTTCCGAACAACTGACGTTACTGGTGAAGTTGAACTTCCAGCTGATAAAGAAATGGTTATGCCTGGTGATAATGTAACTTTCAAAGTTAAATTGCAAGCACCTATCGCCATGGAGCAAGGTTTGAACTTTGCTATCCGTGAAGGTGGACGAACTGTTGGTGCTGGTGTTGTTACAAACATCATCAAATAATAGTTTATAATTCAAAGAACACTCCAAGAGGGGTGTTCTTTATTTTGTTTAAAATAATCAAATTTGTTGTTATTTTAATTTAACCGAAAGCATGATATAATGTTAGAGTTATGGATATTTTGGAATTATGTAAAATCGTTATAGTTAGTATAATTGAAGGTGTTACCGAATGGCTGCCTATTTCAAGTACTGGCCACATGCTACTATTTGACGAATTTGCCAAACTTAATTTTTCGAGTGAGTTTAAATCTGTATTTATGGTTGTTATCCAGCTTGGAGCTATAATGGCAGTTATTTTTACTTATTGGTCTAGTTTAAACCCTTTTGATAAGCACAAAAACCGTCGTGAAAAAAAGAATACAATTGAATTATGGAAAAAAATATTAATTGGTGCAATTCCTGCAGGAGTTATGGGGATACTATTTAATAATTTTATAGAAAAATATTTCGAAAATATGTGGGTTATTTCAGCGATGCTAATGGTTTACGGTATTTTATTTATTGCTATAGAACAATTTCGAAAAAATAAAAATATAAAGCCAAAAATTGAAAGTTTTGGAGAGATGACTTATTTAGATGCTCTTAAAATTGGTGTATACCAAATTTTAGCACTTATCCCTGGAACTTCTCGAAGTGGATCAACGATAATTGGTGGTTTATTGACGGGAGTATCGAGAAAAATCGCAGTAGAATTTTCATTTTTTATGGGTATTCCTATTATGTTAGGTTCGAGCACGCTCAAGATTGTTAAACATGGCTTTAAATACTCTACTACTGAGATTTTTTATTTATCAGTTGCTTTAATTTTAACATTTATTGTTTCAATGTTTGTTATAAAGTCTCTGGTGAATTATCTTAAGGAAAACGATTTTCAAATTTTTGGTTGGTATAGAATTTTATTAGCTACGTTAATAGTTGGATATTTTTTAATTAAATAGGAATTGAATCTTTAAATAAGGTTGAAAGTATGGTAAAATAGTTATTATGAATTGGAAAATAATAGTTAAATCGATGAAAAATAAAGATATGCAAAAGCGTGTCTTTGGAGTGGTTGGTCTTTTAATAATTTTTAGATTCTTGGCGCACGTGCCAATCCCTCTTGCTAATGCGGGAAACTTGAAAGAAGTTGTTGAATCTGCTATTAAGAGTACTGATTTAGGAGGATTTATTAATCTGCTAACTGGTGGTGCTTTGACGAGCTTTTCAATTATGCTTGTTGGTTTAAGCCCATTTATTACTGCCTCAATTATTACTCAGTTAATGACGAAAGCTATTCCATCACTCGAAGAACTAAATAATGATGGTGAATCTGGTCGACGAAAGATTAATCAATGGACACGAATTTTAACTATTCCTTTGGCAATTATTCAATCTATTGCTTATATTTTCATATTGCAAACAACCGTTCTTCAGTCTAACTCTGCGGGCTTTAAAGGTATGAGTTTATCTAACTGGATTGTTGCCGTTACTGCAATGGTCGCTGGTTCGGTTCTTCTGATGTGGATTGGTGAAATTATCACAGAAAAAGGTGTTGGAAATGGGATTTCCTTGGTTATTTTTGCTGGTATTATTTCACAGTTGCCAACAACATTAGCAACTCTAATTTCTTCAATTACAGATACTAAAGATGGTGCTTTTGATGTTTTCGGTTGGTTTACATTACCTGTTAATCGTATTGCATTTATGGTTACATTGATACTCCTAGTAATAAGCTTAATTCTTCTTTATATTTTGGTTAAGATTAATGAAGCGCAAAGAGTTATCACCATTAACTATGCAAAACGAGTTCATGGAAATTCATCTTATGGCGGAATAAAAAGTATATTGCCAGTAAAACTTATTGTTGCCGGTGTTATTCCAGTAATTTTTGCCGTTTCATTCTTAAGCCTTCCTGCATTTATTGGCCAGGTGATGAAGAACGCTAAAGTTAATGTTTCATTAGCTGAAAACTTAATTAAATGGTTTTCTGCTCCAAACCAAGGAACTTTTACGGGATCTTCTCCTGAATCGTTTATTTATCCAGCTGTGTATTTTGTTTTAATCGTAGTATTTACGTATTTTTATACTTCAATTGTATTTAACTCGAATGAAATTGCTGATAATCTTCAAAAACAAGGTGGATTTATCGAAGGTATACGCCCTGGAATTTCGACAGCGAAATATTTAAATAAAGTAGTTAATCGCTTAAATTTGTTCGGTGCAGTAGCTCTTGGCTTGATTGCATTGTTACCATTTGTTGCAGATTATCTCCTATATAATCTAGCTTCAATTCAAAATAGCAATCTTTCAATTGGTGGAACTGGAATCTTGATTATTGTAACTGTTGCTCTCGAAACTATTAGACAGATAAATTCGCGAGCGTTGATGGTTACTTACGACGATTACAAATAAAGAGATCTTTAAATGAAGATTAAAAATTCTCAAAAAAAAGCTAAAAAAATATTATCTATAGTTCTTGTAATTTGCTGGGTTTGTTTAATAGGGTATACCGGAATTTATGTATATAATAATTTTCTGCAACCTAAAAAAAATCAGCAGCAAATTCCAGGCGGCTCAACATTAACTCACCAAGTTGATGAAACTGAAGTTACAGAAGAGAAAAAGAACTCTTATCAAGTTCCTAGTCCACTTTTCCCAAGATTTTTATCAATCCCTAAGTTAAAAATCTCAAATGCTCGTGTTGTTCAATTAGGATTAATAAAGAATACAAACCAATTAGATTCACCAATCTCAATTCATGATGCTGGTTGGTATATAAAAAGCGCCCTACCTGGAAGCTCTAAAGGTGCACTCCTTATAGATGGTCATAATGGAGGTCCGACTAAAGGGGGTATTTTCGAAAATCTTGGTAACCTTTCGAAAGGCTCAGATATAATAGTTGAAAGGGGCGATGGACAAAAAATAACTTATGAAGTTAAAGATGTTCGTGAAATGACTGTTGATGAAATTAATGATGAAAATAATAAATTTGGAATGAGCACGATGCTTGATTCATTTGAACCTTCAAAAGAAGGATTGAATATTATAACATGTGTTGGTGATTGGGATTATTCGAAGAATACCTTTAATAAACGAGTGATGCTAAGGGCTGTTCGAAAGTCTTAATTTGACATAATAATAAAAAATGTGCTATCATTTACTGGTAGTACATTTTTAGATTGGGGTGGAGAATATGCCAAAACACAAGATTGCATTTTTTGATATTGATGGAACGATTCGAAATAAATCTTTGACGGAATCTCTTTTTGAAATTCTTGTTCAAGATTATCCTTATCGTGGAGCTAATGAAGAAAAATATCTTCAACTTCAAGATGAAGCTTCTAAGCTTCGAAAAGCATATAAATCTTCTAGTGATGAAGCAGATGATTTGTTTGGTAAATATTGCCAAAAAGTTGTTGAATTTTCGATGTTTGCTCTTGAAAAATACTCTCTTGAGGAGGTTCGAGAAATTGGTCGCAGGGTTGCGACTGAATATCGAGACCATCAGGATTATATATTTTCGAAAGAGCTTATTGAGTTTTTGCGACAAGAGGGTTTTGAATTGGTTGCAATTTCTGGTTCGCCAAAATTTTTAGTTGACGCTTTTGTAAAGGAATATGGCTTTTCAAAAGGGATCGGTCAGGAATATATAAAAGATGAATCAGCTGGAATTTTTAAAGAAACTGAAATTCGAACTTTTCAGAATAAACATATTTTTGTTGAAGAGCTTCTCAAACAAAGAACAAGTGGAGAATTCCATCGTAGCGATTTCTTTATTATTGCAGTTGGCGACACGGAATGTGATTTTTTGATGATGGATTACGCAGATAAAACTTTCGTAATAAATCCTTCCTTAAGCTTTTTTTCGAGTATCATTAATTTTGTACGGAATAACTCACCGGAATTGTGTAAACTGAGATATTCAAAATTTACGATTATCTCTGAAAGAAAAAGGAGACCGATAGTTCAGGAGCTTTATTCAACGAAAGATATTAATGGTTGTTTTATCGAATATGGAGTAGAAATAAGCACTCCTTTAATTCGTAAAATTCAAGATGTTAGGTTCTTTCTTGAATATAGAAAATCATTATGGTTTTAGTTTCTAGGCGCCCGAAAGGGTGCTTTTAAAATTATGAAAAAATAATAAAAAGGGCTTGACTTTTTTATTAGTATAATGTAGAATGGTATAGATTTATGGCTCAAAAGGAAGTAATAAAATTGGAAGGACGAATCGTGGAGGCTTTGCCGAACACGCAGTTTAAAGTTGAACTTCAAAATGGGCATACAATCATCGCTCACATTAGTGGAAAAATGCGGAAGCATTATATTCGATTGGTACCGGGCGACAAGGTTGAAGTAGAGTTGACCCCTTATGACCTTACTAAGGGAAGAATCAGCTTCCGCCTAAGAGATTAGCAAGTTCGAAATAGAAAAAGCCAGCTTTCAAAATGGCTTATTATTTCTATGGGGATTTGCAGATAATATAAACCTAAAGGATAAGGAGTTTTTATACACTTATGAAAGTTCGTGCAAGTGTTAAAAAAATCAGTCCAGATGACATTCTAGTTCGTCGAAAAGGTCGACTACGTGTCATTAATAAGAAAAAACCTAAGAATAAGCAAAGGCAGGGTTAAGTATGGCTCGAATCGCAGGGGTAACAATCCCAGCAGAAAAGCAAGTTTGGATTGCTCTTACCTATATTTATGGTATTGGCGAAACAACTTCGCGAACCATCCTTGCGGCGGCTAATATTGAGCCGACCACTCGGGTGAAAAATCTCACCGAGGCTGAAGAACAGAAGCTACGTGAAATTATTGATAATAATTATACCGTAGAAGGTGATCTGCAACGCCTCGTGGCAAATAATATTAAACGTCTAAAAGACATTAACAACTATAAAGGTATGCGACACAAATCAGGGTTGCCTGTAAACGGTCAGCGCACACGAACGAACGCACGAACTCGAAAGGGTCGCGCAATCGCCGTTGGTGGAGCACAGCCAAAAGCAGCAAGCAAGACTTGATTTAGGAAAGGGATAGAAAAATGGCAGAAAAAGTTAGTCGTAAAAAACAGCGCCGATCTGTTCCATCAGGTCAAATGCATATTCAAGCAACCTTTAATAACACAATCATTACTTTTACGGATAAAAAAGGTAATGCTTTAGCGGCAGCAAGTGCTGGTGCTTGTGGCTTCCGAGGAAGTAAAAAAGGTACAGCTTATGCAGCGCAGGTTGCAACTGAAAAAGCAGCCGAAAATGCACAAGCTCTTTATGGGCTAAAATCAGTTGATGTTTTCGTTAAAGGTGTTGGACTTGGTCGTGATTCAGCGATTCGTTCACTTTCGAATGTAAACATTAACGTTGAAAGTATTAAAGATGTGACTGGCGTCCCACATGGTGGCGTTCGTCCTAAGAAAGCAAGGAGGGCTTAATTATGGCGAGAGATAGATCTCCGATTGTTAAACAATCACGCCGAGAAGGCTATGCCCTTCATCGAAAAGCTGCTAAAATTATGGCACGTAAAAGTGGAATTCCTGGTCAACATTCAGGTTCTCGACAAGGAAAGCCAAGTTTATATGCAGTTCAATTGCGCGAAAAACAGAAAGTTCGACGACTTTACGGACTTCTTGAGAAGCAATTCGCAAGATTGATGAAAGAAGCGTCACGCCGTGAAGGTTTGGCTGGTGAAAACTTACTACAGCTTTTGGAACTTCGTTTGGATAATGCTATTTATCGAGCAGGTTTCGCAACTTCACGACGACAAGCTCGCCAATTGGTGAGCCACGGACATTTCTTGTTGAACGGTCGACGAGTTGATATTCCTTCAATTCGACTAAAAGCTGGCGACGAGATTGTTGTTCGACCAAAGAGCCAAAAATCTGGCTATTTCACAAATCTTGAAGATGTTATTGCTGATGCAGCCCCAGCTCCACTTAGCTGGCTAAAAGCTGACAGTAAGAAAATGACAGTTTCTATTTCAGGTCTTCCTAAACGAGAAGAAGCAGAGGCTGGAATTAATGAACAGCTAATCGTTGAATATTACTCACGATAAAAGGTAAGGAGCTAAAAGTTTATATGTCAAAATTAATTCACAATCCAGCGCTTGCTGAAATTCAAGACTTAAGCGAAAATGTTGCAACTTTTGTTGTAAAACCGCTTGAGCCTGGATATGGTAATACGCTTGGAAATAGCTTGCGCCGAGTGCTCCTTTCGAGTATTAATGGTGCAGCAATAGTTGCTTTTAAGATTGACGGAGTTAGCCATGAATTTACATCGATTGAAGGTGTAAAAGAAGACGTGGTTGACATAATGTTGAATCTTAAGAATGTAAAATTTAAGGCTCACACTGATTCGCCTGTTGAACTTCGATTGGAAAAAACTGGTGCCGGCGTAATTACTGCTGGTGATATTCAAGCAAATGCTGATATGGAAGTAGTAAATCCAGATCAAGTTATCGCGACTATTGACGATAAAAAGACTAAATTTGCAATGGATATTGTGGTTGAATCTGGTCATGGTTATAAAACTATTGAAGAATCGAGTGAGGACCGAATTCATAGCGATATGATTGCAGTTGATGCAATTTTCACGCCAGTTTTGCGAGTTCGATATAAAGTTGATAATACTCGTGTTGGTCAGGTTTCGAATCTTGATAGATTGGACCTAACTATCGAGACTGATGGATCGCTTTCTCCACGGGAAGCTTTCGAACAAGCATCGGCAATTTTAGCAAATCAATATACGGCACTTGCTGGTTCTACAACGATTGAAGCTGCTCCAGCTTTAGGTGAAGAATTTGAAGATGAAGCAAGTGAACTTCATACATCAATTGAAGATTTAAACTTGACAGCTCGAACAACAAATGCGCTTGTTAATAATGACATTCGTACTGTTCACGACTTAGTAAACCTTACCGAACAAGATTTGCGTGAACTTAAAGGCTTTGGAAGCAAAGCTTTGGATGAAGTAAAAGATAAAATAGCGGAGTTAAATTTATAATATGCACCGACATGGATATAAAGGGCGAAAATTTGGTCGTGAACGCGATCAACGCCGTGCGCTCCTCAAAGGCTTAGCGACTTCGTTAGTCATTCATGGCAAAATTGAAACAACTTTGCCAAAAGCCAAAGAGACTTTGCGCTACACAGAAAAGCTTATCACTAAAGCTAAAAAAGGTGATTTACATAACCGTCGTCAAGTTATGGCCAAACTTGGTAATATTGACGCAGCAAATAAATTAGTAGACATTATTGCTCCACAACTTTCGAAGCGAAATAGTGGTCATTTGCGAATTGAACGAACTCGAATTCGTCGCGGTGATGCTGCTCAAATGGCTACAATTGAGTTTGTTGATGAGATTAAACATGAAAGTGAGGATAAGTAAATGGCTGTTAATGCGAAAACTTATTCACAAAAGCCAACTGAAGTTGAGCGAAAGTGGCTATTGATTGATGCCGCAGAATCAGCTACACTTGGTCGACTCAGTGCAAAAATTGCAACTTTACTAACAGGTAAGAATAAACCAACATACACCCCACACACAGATGGTGGAGATTATGTGATCGTTATTAATGCCGAAAAAGTTAAAGTTACTGGTAATAAAGAAGAAGCTAAGATGTATTACCGACACAGTGGTTTCCCTGGTGGTTTGAGTGAAGCCTCACTAAAAGAATTGCGCGAAAAGAACGCTGCAATGATTATTGAAAAAGCAGTTTATGGAATGCTTCCGAAAAACAAACTTCAAGCAGATCGAATGAAACGTTTGAAAGTTTATGTTGGCTCAGAACATAATCACGCTGCGCAAAAACCAGAGAAAGTTGAGGTTAAATAATTATGGCTGAAGCTAAATATTTCTACGGTCTTGGCCGACGCAAAGCTGCAACAGCTCGTGCTCGACTATATGCTGGAAAAGGTAATTTAACTATTAATGGTAAAACTGCAATCGAATATCTTGATGGTAATAAATCTATGCTTGCTGAGATTACAGATCCACTTGCCTTAGTTGGTAAACAAGCTGATTTTGATATTACTGTAAAGGTTAACGGTGGCGGTTTGGCTGGTCAGGTTGACGCAATTAAGCTTGCTATTTCGAAAGCTCTAACTATTGCTCATGCTGACTTGCGACCAGTTCTAAAGAAAGCTGAATTCCTAAAACGCGACCCTCGCGAAAAGGAACGCAAAAAATACGGTTTGCGCTCAGCTCGAAAACGAGAGCAGTTCTCGAAACGTTAATACTTCAAAAAAACAATCGTTCGAATTATTCGGGCGGTTGTTTTTATTATGGACTATCGTATTAAAATATTTTTAATATCTTGATTTTTGAAGATAAAGAGTATAGAATTAATAATGAACTTACGGAATGAACTGATCTAATCTACATTAATGCAAGGAGATAAATGCATAAAATACAATCAGAATTAGCTTTTGAGCAAGAAGTTATCGAATATCTAACAAAAATCGGAAATGTTAAACAGTGGGAATATGCAAAAGATATAAAAGATACACAAGATTTGTGGGATAATTTTAAGCGAATTATCGAACAAAATAATACAGCAAGGCTGGAAGAGCCTCTTTCGAAAAGTGAGTTTGCTCAAATTAAAGAACGAATTAGAAATCTTAAAACGCCATATCAAGCTGGTCAGTTTTTATATGGGACAAATGGTGTGTCGGAGATTTCGATCAACCTCGATAAGGGCGGTTCAACAACATTATTGATATTTGATCAAGAACAAATTGGCGCTGGAAATACTGTATATCAAGTGGTAAATCAAATTAAAAGACCAGCTGTTGTGGATGGAAAAAATAGTCGTCGTTTTGATGTTACACTATTAATAAATGGTTTGCCAATTATTCAGATTGAGCTGAAAAAAGCAACAAATACCGTAACTGATTCTTTAAACCAAATGGAACAATATATTGCAGAAAACCAATACAGTGGTATTTTTTCGACACTACAAGTTTTGGTGGCAATGACGCCAAATGATATTAAATATATGGCGAATACTACAGCCGAAAACTTTAACCGAGATTTTGCTTTTTCTTGGCAAGACGAGGAGACTTCAAAGCCTGTCAACGACTGGAGAACTTTTGCAGATAAAGTTCTTTCGATCCCGATGGCACACAACATTGCGACGCAATATATGATTTTGGATGGGACAAAAGGTCGCGAATCGATTAAAGTTATGCGACCATATCAAGTTTATGCAACCAAGAGAATTATTGATAAGATACGAAGATCGAATTTTAATTATCACGACGGTAAGTTTGGTTATATTTGGCACACAACAGGTAGTGGTAAAACAATAACAAGCTTCAAGACTGCATGGCTGGCGAGTCGGTTACCGAATGTTTCGAAAGTGATTTTTCTTGTTGACAGAATTGCCTTAACAAGACAAACCGCAGATAAATACTCTGCTTATGACCCAACTTCAAGCGATTCTGGGGTTGTTAGTGATACTAAGAATGTCACAGACCTTAAAAATAAACTCCTTAAACGTACGGACAAAAATATTATTGTGACGAGTATTCAAAAGATGGCTCGATATGTTAAAAGCCCAGATTTCAAGGAATTGGACGGGAATATTCTGTTTATTGTTGATGAGGCTCATCGATCGACTGGAGACGGTGCAGATAACGAGGCAATGCTCGAAGTTATTCGAAATAGAATCCCAAATTCGGGATGGATAGGTTATACTGGAACACCAAAATTCCCGCAAACTCAAAATACTTTCGGTAGACTTTTGCACGCATATACGATTAAAGAAGCTATCGCTGACCGCAATGTTCTAGGCTTTAATGTTGCATTTAGAGAGACGATTAAAGTTTCAGAAGACCGAGAAGAATATGACAGTAAAACTAAAACCGCTATATATGATGAAAGTAATAAGCATTTAGAATTAGTGGTTGAGGATATTTTTAAATATTGGCAAGAGCGTTCGGCTGAAAGAAGATATAACGCTATTCTTACGGTTCACGTTGGTGGCGGCGGAGCATCAACACCGCGCGCAATGCAATATTTTGATAAGTTTGAAGAAATTAACAAAACCCTACCACCAGAAGAACGCTTAAAAGTGGCTGTGAGCTTCTCGATGGACACTTCGAACGGAGATAATCAGCTTCAAACCAATCAGAACCTTGCTCGTGCAATAAAATCATATAATAAGCTTTTTAACGAGAACTTTGATATGACAACAGTTAAGGAATATGCTGAAAGTGTTCAAGACCGGCTTTCGAAAAACAGCGAAGACGGCAAATATCTTGATCTTGTGATTGTGGTTGATCAACTTTTGACCGGCTTTGATGCGCCAGAGTTAAACACGCTATATGTTGATAGAACTCTAAAAGGATCGTCGCTGATTCAAGCTTATTCACGCACAAATCGTGTTCATAACTTTAACTATAAGCCTTTTGGAAACATCATTAATTATCGCTGGCCAGAATTAAATAAAGCAGAAATGGAAGAAGCATTGAGCGTCTATTCAAATCGCGACTCTGCAAATGTTAATGGAATACAGCTTTCGTTAACTGATAGCGGCGTTCTTTCGAAACCATTTAGTAGTGTGGTTCAAGAGCTAAAAGATGTTATTACGGAGCTTCGAACGCAGACAGAAGATTTTAACTATCTTTCGCCGAGTGAGGCTGTTCAGGATGCAACTTTCGAAAACCTTAAAAAATACTCAAGCTTGTTGAATGCAGCCAAACAATATACTGCGGGCAATGTTAATGGTGAAGAAATAATCTCGGTTGATAAAGATCCAGAGCTTTTCTATAAAACAATTGGAATCACCAAAGATGAAGAAGTTCGCCTAACAACGGTGATAGCAAACGACCTTAAAAGGCGCCGTTCAAAGGCTGAAGGCATTGATGTTTCACATATTGAGCTTGAAATGGCGCACATTCACAACGTACGGGTGAACTACGACTATCTAACAGACTTGATCGCAAGAATGGCAAACGCTGTTCACGAAAAAAATATTGAAACTGTCGAGAAGCTTAAAGAAGAAATTCACCGCGAGCTTGAAAAAGCTGAGAACGAGCAAGATAGAATTAAATTCAGAGACTTTGTTCGAAAAATTATTAAAGGCGAGTATAAGTTTAATAAATACCCAGCACCAAATAATCGAGAAGAAGTTATCGAGGCTCTGAACGAATCACAAGAGCAAACGGCAAATAGTAAAATTGATGATTTTATTGCACGCTGGGGAATTGGCGAAAACACTACCAACCTTGAGCTAACTCAGATGATTAACAAGCATCGTGTTGGTAGTAGAGAGGATTTAAACAAACAAAACGAATTAAACAAGATTATGAATAGGAATCAAACGAATTATCAAACCAATCAGAACGCAGAACTCGCCCAGCTGAAATGGATTGAGTGGCGAAATCGCTTTACGGATGAAATTTATAACTTGGCAGACCAGATTGTGAGGGCTAAATAAATGGAAACAGAGGTGATCAAGATGATAAAACAACCAAGTTATCGCTTTGCGGGATATACTGAACCTTGGGAAGAGAAGAAATTGGGAGAAGTTGCAGAAGTCAATCCTAAATCAGTAGTTCCTGATGAGTTTAAATATGTTGATTTAGGGGCGGTGGTAGGAACAGAGATGGTTTCGTATAGAAATGAAACTATTTCTACATCGCCATCTAGAGCACAGCGATTAGCCATTAAAGGGGATATATTCTACCAAACAGTGAGACCTTATCAGAAAAATAACTATTTATTTGAAAAAGATGATAATGATTATGTGTTTTCTACGGGTTATGCACAATTAAGACCTAGTGGAGATGGATGTTTTTTATTGTCTTATTTGCAGACTAATAAATTTGTAAATGTTGTCTTAGATAATTGTACAGGAACAAGTTACCCAGCAATAAACTCAAAAGATTTATCTGATATTTTCATTTCCCTCCCATCCCTCTCCGAGCAAACTGCCATTGGTTCTTTCTTCCAAGATATTGACCAGCTTATTAGCCTTCAACAGCGTAAGTTAGAGGTGCTCAAGGAGCAGAAGAAAACCTACCTCAAGCTCCTCTTCCCAGCCAAAGGACAAACCAAACCAGCCCTTCGCTTCACGGGATTTGAAGATGAGTGGAAGGAAGTGAAGTTGGGGGAAGTGTTTGAGTTTTATAAAGGTAAAGGACTACAAGTAGACAGTTTTTATGAAGGAGAAGATAATTTAGCAATTGCATATGGTCATCTCTACACTCTCTATAATGAGGTTATCACAAAGGTACGAAAAAGTTCAGATAATGAATGTAGTATGTATTCAAATGGTAATGAACTTCTTTTTCCTGCGTCTAGTACGGTTCCTTTTGGTACAGCAAAAGTGGTTGCTTTACTTGAGAGTGGTGTTAAATTGGGTGGGGATATAATTATTGCAAGTCCTGATGAAAAGAAAGTGGATAACATTTTTATGTCTTATAATATAAACTCTATGAAGGAGAAAATGTATCCTATAACTGTAGGAACGACAATTACTCATATGTATGCAAAAGACTTAAAAGAGTTAAGGTATTTTCTTTCTTCCCTCCCTGAACAACAAGCCATCGGTTCTTTCTTCCAAGACCTAGACAAGGCCATTACTAAGCAAGAGGAAAAAGTCAACCAGCTCAAAGAAAGCAAACAAACTCTACTCAGAAAAATGTTTATCTAAATAAAAAGAAAGGAGAATGCGATATTATGAATAAATCAAAAGAAATTTCAGCTCAGCTTTGGGATATGGCAAACAAATTGCGTGGCACAATGGACGCTAGCGAATATAAAAACTATATTTTGCCGTTTATGTTTTATAGATATCTTTCAGAAAAGCAAGACAATTACTTGAAAGAGAACGGCCTTGAGGATTTTTATACTGCAAGCGGTGAAGAGCTAAGAGAATATCTAAAAGATTTGAAGACAAATTTGAGTTATGCAGTTTTGCCGGAGTATTCTTGGGGTGAGTTGATTTCGAAAATTGCAGATTATAAAATTAAGGCGAGCGACTACCAAGATATGTTTGATGCTTTTCGCGAGAATGCTACACAGAATAGTAGAGAGGCGGAATCTTTGGCGGATATCTTCTCAGATATGAATTTGGGCGATATGCGGCTTGGTTCTGATATTAACGAGCGGGCACGAGCTTTGAACGAAATCGTGCTGATGATTGATAATTTTAATTTTAAAGATGAATCTGGCCGTGATATCTTGGGCGATGTTTATGAATATTTGATTGGTGAATTTGCGGCAAATGCAGGAAAAAAGGGTGGAGAGTTTTATACGCCGCACGAAGTGAGCCAGATTTTAGCAAAAATCACAACGCTTCACAAAAATAATAACGGCGAGCAATTTAGGGTTTATGACCCAACGATGGGCTCGGGGTCGTTGCTTTTGACCGTTCAAAAAGAATTAACCTCAGAGAGAGATTCTGGGAAAGTGGAATTTCACGGGCAGGAATTGAATGCTACGACATATAATTTGGCACGAATGAACTTGATGATGCACGACGTGAATTATAGTAATATGAAATTGAAGCGAGGCGATACTCTGAGTGCTGTTGACTGGCCTTCAATTGAAGAAAACGGTGTGCAAAGCCCGCTGAGGTTTGACGCGGTAGTGGCTAATCCGCCATATTCGCAACAGTGGGATATTGAAAATATTGATCGTAATAAAGACGTTCGCTTTAAAAACTTTGGAATTGCACCAAAATCGAAAGCAGATTATGCATTTGTTTTGCATGGCTTACATCATTTGGCAAATGACGGTACAATGGCAATTGTTTTGCCGCACGGAGTTTTGTTCCGTGGTGCTGCTGAAGCTAAAATTCGCAAAAAATTAATTGATGAAAATTTGGTTGATGCGGTAATTGGCTTGCCAGCAAACCTGTTCTATGGCACGAGCATTCCAACATGTATTTTGGTAATAAAAGGCCGTGGAGCACGAAAAAATACGAAAGATATTTTGTTTATCGATGCTTCAAGTCATTTCGAAAAAGCTAAAAACAAGAATAAGTTAAGAAAAGAAGATATTTCGAAGCTTTTAGAGGCCTATTCAAGCCGGCAAGATATTGAAAAATATGTGCACGTGGCAAGTATTGAAGAGATTCGCGACAATGATTATAATTTAAATATTCCACGATATGTTGATACTTTCGAAGAGGATGAAGTAAAACCGCTTACGGAAATCGCAGAAGAAATGAAAGAAATTGACAGGGAAATTAAAGAAGTCTCGGATGAGATTCTTGTGTCGATGAAGAAGCTTGTTGGCACCACACCAGAAGCACAAAAAGAGCTAGAAGAATTTATTAAAATTATTGAAAGCTAAAGATCTGAAAATTAAAATTCGCACTCTGATTAAAAGGGTGCGAATTTTTGCTATTTAGACAAAAAATGGAGCCACGATCGGGGCTTGAACCCGAGACCTCATCCTTACCATGGATGCGCTCTACCAACTGAGCTATCGCGGCGAATAGATGAATTATACCATATAAATTACACTAATGTCAATACGATTAGCTAGCGATTGAATCGAGACCTCTATTGACAAAGTAAGGTTTTTAATATATAATATTTAGGTATATTTTATATAAAAATAATTCTTATGGAGGGCTATGAAAACAGTAACGATAATGAAATATCGAATTGGAGATAAATATTTTTTTAAAGTTTTAGATAAGTTCGATATTAAAGATGAAGTTGAGCGTCTTGATGAGATGATTAGGATTTCGAATGAGCTCAGTTTAGGAAATGAAGATTACGAACAACTTTGGATTAAAGAAACAGTTCTATTTTAGTTATATAATAAAAGTTTATTATAACTATTTCTTATTATTTTTTAGAAAGTTACTCTTTAAAGCTTCACCGATAACCCATATTATTGCATTTACAAAAAATATGGAAATTGCAGCAGTAACCATCATTAAGATAACTTTACTAATTGAATTTTCGAAAATATTTAAAAAACTTGCGATAACGAATCCGAACAATGCTATAAATAAATAAAATCTTTGTAGCACAATGCGTTCATTTGAATTGCTTAAAGTTTTTTGTATAAATTTTAAAAAATTATTCATGATCAAAATTATACCATAAAAAATAAAATAAGTCAACAAGAGATTAAAAGTCTTGCTTTTTGCGAAATCTTATGATAGAATAGAACAGAACGTAAATAATAAATTTAAGAGAGATTATGGCTAAAAAGAATACGAAACGAAAGATTATTGGTCTTGTAAGCGAAATTACTGGTGACCGAATTTACTACACTCGCAAAAATACTCAGAATACACCTGAAAAATTATCTTTGCGAAAATATAATCCAAAAACTCGAAAACATGAAATCTTCACAGAAACTAAGAAGTCTCTTGGTCGAAATGAAGTTAAACCACGAAAGGGTTAATAAATTGCACCATTTGGTGCTTTTTATTTTAGCAGCTATAATTTGTAATAAACCTATCGTTTGTATCTTTTGCTATACAAAAAATGTAGGGAATTGTTAAAAGATCTTCTTTAATTAAAGCTCTTGTTTAAGTGGGGTATTTTTTCTATTGTAATTTAGATAACTTTATGTTAAAATATTATGGTAATACAAATTGCTTGAGAATTCGTTCGTAGTTATCTTAAAGTTGCGAAAGAAGTTACAAGCCTAATATAAGGAGTAAAAAATGGCAGAACAAGGCCTAACAATTCGTATTCGCCTAAAGGCATACGACCACAAAGTTATCGACCAAAGTGCAAAGCAAATTGTTGACACAGCAATTCGAACTGGTGCAACAGTTGCAGGACCAGTACCTCTACCAACACGACGAAGCACTTTTACAGTAGTAAAAAGCCCACATGTTTACAAAATGGGTGGTGAAGCTTACGAAATGCGTGTTCATAAGCGCCTCATTGACATTAGTAATGCGACACCAAAGACAATTGATTCTTTGCAAAATCTTAGCCTTCCAGCTGGGGTTGATGCAGAAATCAAAATGTAATTTTCAAAATCGCCTTCGGGCGGTTTTATTTTTGTCAAAAATATGATATAATCATAAGCAATATGAGCAAAAATAGCAAACAGAGAACTTATGCGCGAAATCGCACAAAATTAAGCCGTCGTGGTTTCGAAAAAAATCCCGAAAGTGATTCAGTTTTTTTGGTGAAACTTATTTTGTGCGCTCTATTTGCTTTAATCTGGTTAAAAACCAAAACAAACATAAGTATTCCAATTGGGGTTTTCAGTTCTTTTTTGCTAATTTATTTTTTCGAAAACCGTCAAGAAAATCGGCGAGTTTTTTATGCAATTTCTCTAATTTGTGGGATTATAAGTTTCTTTTTACCAATTGGTTTTTTGATTTGACTTTTTTAATTTAAAATTGTATAATGTATTAATCACTATATCGGAGGTGAAGTACATGTTGCAAAAAATAATTATTATACTATTTGCAATTGTTTTAATTCTGCTCAATTCTGTTGGCAGAGAGAGGGTAAATAGAAGACTACTGATTTTCCTTTCTTCTATAATTGCGCTGAATGCGATTTTGCTAATCGTTAGGCAGGTTACCGGAAAAGAGATGGAATTGTTTTCTGTCTTAACTATCGAAAATGATTCTGGTCCAATTTTAATAATAAGATTATTACTAGAAATAGTAATAAGCTTAGCGATTTTAGTGAAGGCAACTGGTATTGCGAAGTTTAGAAAAGATCTCGCTTTATTTGGGGCAGCGTTTATTGCGACTCAAGCGTTCATGGATTATCCGGAGGCTATTTCTCAATTAATGAGATACAATCAATGGCGAGAAATACTTTTTACTTTATTATATTTAGTATTAGCAAGTTTATCCTGCCGAGAATGGCAACGCACAACAGAAAAATAAACCGTTTCGAAAGAAGCGGTTTTTTGTTGTAAATATTACACGCTAAATATAGCGTTTTTTATTGATTTTTATAAACAAAAGCACTATAATTAAATAGTCGAGCAGAAGAACTTTAAAAAATACTTACTCAATTTTATAGAAAATACGGGGTGAATAAAATGGGAAAACAACTTGAATTATTTAGTGGGGAACAACTAAAATCTTTAGAGCTCGAAGGAATAAAGATTTCTTTCGTTGAAAAACGAGATGGTAGACGTGTAGTGTTTGATATAGACAAGATTGACAAAGCTCTCCACAAGGCGGCTGACAAAGTCATGGATGTGACACCCTTGGTCGAAAAACGTCTAAATGGACTGCTTG
>CAUQKG010000005.1:0-55507 GCA_963518805.1 uncultured Saccharimonas sp. (SeqCode)
GGTTCGGCAATAATGCTGCGGGTTAGAGCGCTTCCTTGCCATGGAAGAGGCCAGGGTTAGAGTCCTCTAACCCGCATTAATATAGATATTCAAATGGCTGCTTAGGCGGTCTTTATTTTATAACAATAATATAGACTACTAAAGTTTTTGATAGCTTCGATTAGCTTATCTATATTTTAAAGCTTCTCAATCTAATTGCTTAAGCTTCAAATTATTACTGATCAGCTTGCTTTCGAAAGGGAAGGTTTCTGTTAAATAATTGCCATATTGTTAAGTTTCACATTTGAAGGTTTTGTTAGTCCTCAGAGGTGATCTGTATGAAATCGCCTCAATTGGAACGACAAAATAGACCTACGGCCATCTGATCCCGTAGATCTAATCCTTCTATAAACTAAAAGAATCAGCTACCCATCAATTAGCTGTTCCTTTTTTGGTACCGCGAGCCGGACTTGAACCGGCACGAGCGTAATGCTCACCAGATTTTGAGTCTAGCGTGTCTACCAATTCCACCATCGCGGCTTATTATGGTTTTGACTATTTACATAGCTCAGTATCTATTGTATACTAAGAGTAGGGAAAAATCAAGAGAAATGAATGATAATAATAAAAAAAATCAAAACAATGGATTGAATATACCTGAGAGGCAATTGCAGAGTGCTTTTTTAAATAATAGAAATCGTGCTGCGATTGAATTTCGAAGGCAAAAAGTTCAACAGCTTTACCAAAAAGCCAATACTGAACAAATTGCAGAAATCCAGCAGAGTAAAAAAGAAGCTCGGCCAGAGAGAATTAACTTGGCAGAATATTTAAAAAATCAAAATAATTCTAAGAAAGTTGACAAGCGGCGAGAAGAATTAATTAAGAACTCAATTGAGGAAGTTTCGAAACCATTTCAACCGCAACCAAAAGCTAGTTTTAATTTTGGTGTTGGTCAAGAGACTGACGACTTTAAGACTCGTCAAAAAGTTATTCAACCGCTCCAGAATAAGCAAGATATTGTAAAAGTTGATGAAAACTCACATAATTTAGGAGCGATAAAATATAAGCCTCAGCAAGCTGTTCAAAATTTGTATAATATTCAGCAAGAAAATCAGCCGAGTGAGCAATGGAAACGATACCACGCGGCTTGGCAGAATTATTATCAAAAATATTACGAAACCTATTATTCAGCAGCCTTGGAGCAGCAAAAAAAGCAAACGGCAAATATTCAACCAGAAGTTTCAGAAGATTTAACGGAAAGCCAGAAAAAAGAACGAGCTTTGGCGAAGCTTCGAAAAGATATTTCAGAAAAAGCGCGTCAGAAAACTGAGAAAATTCGAAAATCCCGCCATTTTGTGCCAATTTTTTCAGCAGTTGTTGTGGTAGCTTTGTTTCTATTTTTGCAATATAATAGATTGATTTTTGCTTCAGTTGAAGCTTATGTTGCGCCGGGAAATTCGAATGCTGCTCAAACAATTTATAGCCCGAATTCTTCTAACTCGGTTGGACAAGAGCCAAAATTGATTATTCCAAAAATTAATGTTGATGTTCCAGTTGTTTATGGCGTTGGGAATGATAATGCATCTCAGTTGAAAGCAATGGAAAAGGGCGTTGCGCATTTTTCAATTCCAGGCGCAAATGCGGTTCCGGGGCAAAATGGAAATACTGTTTTGAGTGGGCACTCAAGTAATGATTTGTTTGACACAGGCGATTATAAATTTATTTTTGCTCAGCTTGATAAACTTAAACAAGGTGATGTAATTTATGCTAATTATAACGGCAAACGATATACTTATAATGTAACAAAAACAGAAGTTGTAATGCCGAATCAAGTAAATAGAGTTCAAATTGGGACAGACAAACCGATGCTAACTTTGATTACTTGTGTTCCTCTCGGAACCGCTGAAAAGCGTTTGCTCGTTTTTGCCGAACAGGTTTCTCCAGATCCAACCAAGGCTGAAAAACCGGCCGCGCAGGAGAATTCTGATAATAAAAAAGTGACTCTTCCACGAAATTCTCTAACATTTTTTGAAAGATTATTTAGCTGGAAATGGGATTAAGATAATAAATTGCTCAAGCTTAAGTTTGAGCAATTTATTTTTTTGAAAACCCTTGAAAATTTAGTAAAAATGAAGTAAAATATACATAAGCTAAATAGGGAATAAAATGAGAGACGAAATTATCATAAACGGAAAAAAATATGATGCAATCACGGGTGAACTTTTAAGTGCTCCAAAAAATAATTGTAGTATTAAAAATAAAGATATTTCGAAAATTCATAATAATTTGCAGCGTTCAAGCACTTTGAATCGTAAATATGTTACAGTTCCAAAGAGGCAAGGAGTTTCTCTTCACCAAGATGAAATGATTAGTCAATTCAAACGTCGTCACGATTATCAAGAGGCGATTTTGCGCGCGCGTGAAGCAAAAGAGACTCAACAAGACCGAATCTTAATTTCACGTTTTTCGAAAAAATCTAAAATAATCTCACCAATTTCAAAAGAGCAAATTAAAGAAGTTGAGAAGATTGCGCCTTTCGAAGAACATCCACTTGCTAAAAAAGCTAATGAAGAACTTCGAGCAAAAAAAGTTCAAAAACAAGAAATTTTAAACCAAGAAGTTAAAGAATTTGCAATTAGTCAAGCAATTGAAAAGTCTCGCGAAGAAAGCAAAAAAAGCCGAGGAATTCACCGAAAGAGTTTTTTTGCGCGCAAGAAGTTTATTAGTTTTTCGATGGGCTTTGCTGTTGCAATTTTTGGCGTTGGATATTTAACTTATGTCAACCTACCAGATATTGCAAGCAGAATTACAGCTTTTCAATCTGGAATGGCGGTTGAAACTCCTGCTTATATTGCAAGTGGATATTCTCCAAAAGGCCTAGCTTATTTTGATGGAAAAAATGTTAATTTCGAATATAAAAAAGGTGATTCGAATTATAAGGTTCAACAATCGCAAAGTGGCTGGGACAGTTCAGCATTATTGCAGAATTATGTTACAAAAAAATGGAGTGAAGATTATTCAACAACCTATAGTAATGGCTTAACGATTTATTCGAACCGTCGCGGGGAATCTGTTTGGGTGAATAATGGAAAACTTTATAAAGTTGAGGTTTCTGGCAATAAGATTTCAGATGAAGAAATTCGAAAAATTGCAACCAGTCTTAGTGTATAAAAAAGTGGCTTTTGGCCTTTTTTGTTTTGGGTTGAGAAAAAATAAAAATTAAAGTATAATAGATAATTATGAAAGCAAGAACTCGTTTTGCGCCAAGTCCAACTGGTTATATTCACGTTGGAAATGTTCGAAGCGCACTTTACCCCTATTTGATCGCCAAGCAAACCGGCGGAGATTTTATTCTGCGAATTGAAGATACCGACCAAGCTCGATTTGTTGATGGTGCAGAGGATTTAATTCTTGATACTTTAAAATGGCTTGGTCTAGATTGGGACGAAGGTCCAATTTATGGCAAAAAAGATCAAGAAAAAGGTTATTTTAGACCATATCATCAGACTATGCGCCGTGAAAAATATCTTGAGTGGGCACAAAAAATGATTGAAAAAGGCTTAGCTTATGCTGATCCATATTCACCAGAAGAAGTTGAAGAATTTCGAAAAAAAGCTAAATCTGAAAAGCGTGCATTTTTATATCGCGACCATCGCCCCGAAAATCCACCAGAATGGGAGCTTGGAATGCCACTCCGTTTTAAGACACCAGAAATTAAACGCTATACTTGGCATGATGCTGTAATGGGTGAACTTTCAGCTGGCTCTGAGGCTTTAGACGATTTTATTTTAATTAAAGCAGACGGCCTTCCAACTTATAATTTTGCACACATTGTTGATGATTTCGAAATGAAAGTTACGCATGTAATTCGTGGCTCAGAGTATATTGCTAGTACGCCAAAATACCTTTCGCTATATGAGGCGCTTGAAATTCAGCCACCAATTTTAGCTCATTTACCGCATATCTTGGCGCCGGAAGGCAATAAAAAACTTGGTAAGCGCGATGGGGCAAAAAGTGTTAGCGAATATCGGGCAGATGGAATTTTGCCAGAGGCAATGCTGAACTTTTTGGCTCAACTTGGCTGGAACGATGGCACTGAACAAGAAATCTTTACTAAAGAAGAGTTAATCGAAAAATTCTCTCTTGATCGTGTGCAAAAATCTGGAGCAAGGTTTGACGAACAGCGACTTTTGTGGCTCAATGGTCAATGGATCCGCAAAATTTCTCTTGAAGATCTATTTGAGCGTGTGCAAGATTTTTGGGGAGAAAATGCTAAGAATGCTAGTGAAGAATACAAAAGAGAAGTTCTTGGTCTAGTTTTTGATCGCTTAAAAACACTTAAAGATCTCCCGCTTGCTAGCGAATACTTTTTTACTGAACAAGAAGCCGATTTAGAGATGATTTCGAAAAATAAGCAGCTTAAAAAACTTGAAAAATCGCAAATTGTGGAACTTTTGAATTTGGTTATTCTTGAGTTGGAACAGCTTGAGGCGTGGAATGATGACAAAATCCAAGAATTGCTAAATAGGTTGCTTGAAAAGACGGGCCAGAAACCGGGAATTTTATTCCAGATTATTCGGATTTCATTAACTTGGGCGCCATTTTCGCCAGCCTTGAACCAAACTCTGCGAGCAATTGGTAAGGACGAAAGTATAAAACGTCTTAAAAATTCACTACAAGAAATTGAAAAAATGTAAAAATAAGCTCCGTGACAAGCGGAGTTTATTTAATATTTTCGAAAATAATTTTAGCGATTTCTCGTGGTTTTTCCATTGGTAACAAATGACCGGAATTCTCAAGAATATGAAAATCTGATTTAGGGAAGTTTTTGTGGAATTCCTCCTCGTTAAAAGGCTGAACTGTTCCATCTTTATCGCCAATAATAGCAATTTTGATATAATTATCGGTTTCGAACACTTTTTTATCAAGTGCGATTGGAATTGTCAATTTTTGTGCGAGCAAATTCCTTGCTGAATTTTGACATAAAAACATATTTTGATAAATATTTTTATTTGCTTCAAGCGACCAAGTTTTTTGTAGGGTGGCTGCTTTAAAAGGTGAAAAAACTGGTAGATTTGAAAAAATCATTAAAAATCTAGATTTATTTAATAATTTCATTCCAGCTAAAAATGAATCGCTGGGCTCAAAAACAGGATTTATAATAATGGTTGGAATTTTTTTCGAAATCTCATCATCGCTGACAAAATAAGAACTAAAAGAGTGGCCAATAATAAGATTAATTTCACCAAAATTACTAAGTTTTGAAATCATCTTTTGGTAGAAAATTCGAAAAATATCGATATTTTGAAAGGTGTTAAGTGAGCTTTTACCGTGAGCGGGTAATTCACAAATAATGATTGAATATTTTTTTGAAAGCTCGAATCCAAGTGGAGTTAGTCCAAAATAGTTTCCGCCAAAACCATGAAAGAGAACGGCGATTGGTTTACTTTCTTCTAAATTTTTATATATTGAAATTTTATTACCGTCAATATCGATAAATTCATTTTTTAGATTTCTTCGCCAAGATTTTAGATTCATTTTATAATTATACCACACTTCGCTCAGCAGTCCTATTCTTATATATAGAGCAATCCACAACTCACTCTTTTAAATACTTAAATATCACTAATAAATCGGTAGTATATTTCCAGTTTAATTTGTCTATTCTTGCCTCTACCAATCGGTTGGTGGATAATAATTTTATCAATCAATTCGTTGATAATTTTCGGTGTCAACTTTTCAAGCTGAGTATATTTTCGAATGGCTGTCATAAATTTTTCAATGTTGTAGGCAGATTCCATTTTCACCCCAAGAGTTTCGGTGGCGGTTTGGACTTTTTCCTTCAACTCGGCTTGTTCCGCCTCATAGCTGTTGCATAATTTTTTGAAGCGGTCATCCGCAATCTCACCCAACAGTTGCTTTTCGTAGAGTTTCTGGATGATAATATCCAACTCCACCATTCGCTGTTCGTTTTTGGTCAGCTGTTTTTTCAGTTCGCTAAACTTCTTGGTTTCTTTGATTTCAAACTTGTTCTTCAAGCGTTGTAATAAATCTACTTCGTTAATCTGAAACGAGTTTATCAGTTCTTGAAGCTCGTTTAAAATTAGATTTTCCAGTACTTCTTTACGAAGATAATGACCGCCCGAACAAGTATCGCCAGCTCGCTTAAAATGGTAACATTTATAATGGTCGAGGTTCACACCATCTTTTTCTTGTGGGCAAAAACTTAATTTATGCTCATTTTCACAATAAAGCAAGCCTGCAAACAAATTTTCGTGTCCTGG
The DNA here is from genome assembly GCA_963518805.1 of uncultured Saccharimonas sp. (SeqCode). Taxonomy (GTDB): domain Bacteria; phylum Patescibacteriota; class Saccharimonadia; order Saccharimonadales; family Saccharimonadaceae; genus Nanogingivalis. The sequence goes on from CAUQKG010000005.1 coordinate 6,264, forward strand.
TTTATCTTTCCAGTTATGCCTTTGAACGACTCGCTTGTGGTTCATCATTTTTCTTGCAATTTCAAAATCTTCCTTCGAAATAATCGCTTCGTGGCTATCTGGGAAAATTAGCCAATCTTCACGAGGTCGCATGCGACAATTCCGCTGTTTGTAGGAAATTTTTGCGGTTTTCAAGTTGATGGTTGAGCCGATATACTCCTCTTTTTCCAATATTTGCCAAATCATCTGAGTTTTCCAATAACAAGGGTCGCTCTCTAAAATCCGATAGTTCGCAATGCCCAGATTAATTTTGTAACGAGCAGGAGTGAGGATTTTGTCACACCTTAAACCTTGAGCTATCTCGGTTGGCGTTCTGCCTGAAATATACTCCGAAAATATCCGTTTAACGATTTCTGAAGCATATTCATCTACCAACCACTCCTTACGATTTTCTGGATTATTGAGGTATCCATAAGGGGTAATCCAGCCGATTTTTTCGCCATTTTTGGCTTTGGTATGTTTCGAAAGCTTAATTTTCTCGCTACACTGCATACTATACCAGTTGTTAAAGAGCGAAACCAACGGTGTGAGATAGGCATCTTGGCTGGATTTCTTGTTACTATCTATATTTTCTTGCAGGGAAATGAAGCGAATGTTTTTCGAAGGAAAAACCACCTCCAAAAGATTTCCTGAAAGCAGGTAGTCTCGTGAAATACGGCTCAAATCCTTTACCACAAAATTCGAAACTTGGTTGTTTTCAACCAATGCCAGAACTTGTTGGAAAGCTGGACGCTGGGCGTTTGAACCTGAGTAGCCATCATCGTAAAATACAATTGGGTTGCTCAAGTTCTCTCGCTCCGCCAGTTTGCTTAAAATCAAGCGTTGGTTGGAAATTGAGTTAGATTCACCTTCGTTTGCATCTTCTGCTGAAAGCCTGCAATACAAAACACTAATCTCGCTCAGGTCTTCAAATTCAACCTTTGTCCAATCTGGAATCTGCTTTGTTAATGTGCTGTTTGTCATCGTGTCTCCTTTCAATTACACTCTAACCCATGGACAGGATACCTCGAAAGGGCGAAGAAGTCCAGCGGTTTATGGGTTGTAAGCGATTTTTTAGGTAATTTGTGGTAGAATGAAGTTAATAAAAACATTGAGGTGTTAATATGGAATTGCCTGTTATTCTAAATGAAACTCTTCCAAATTTAATATTTCCTACTATTTCTGGAGCTGTAGTTTCTTATATGGGTTATAGACTTGGGATAAAGGAAGTCATAAAGAGTGGAAGTGTTGCAAAGCTATATGAAATGATTGATACAAATAACCCAAGATTTTCTCCTTTAGAGTTAACTAAATGTAAGAATATTATGGATATTGGTAAACTTGCTCAAACATATCGAAAAATAGAAAATAGTTCAGGTGTTGAGTTTTCCTTTGAGTGGTTTGATAGATTTTTTGATGCCGCATCAAGAGTGTCAGATGATGATATGAAAGCAATTTGGGCGAAAATTCTGAGTGAGGAAGCTAACAACAAGGGGAAATATTCTTTTCGATTTATTGAATCTATGAAATTACTTAGCCAATATGAAGCAGAAACATTTTCAAAATTGGCAAAATTAGCATTATCAGAACCTGATGGGAATATATATATTTATGCTCCATCAGATTCACAAATAGAAATATATGAAAAGTATGGAATTAATGACTATGATTTTTTGCTCATGGAAGAGTGCGGTCTGATTAATATGGGTGTGACCCAAAACCATGATATTGAATTAGATGTCGAAACTTGCAACGGATTCTATAATGGGAATTTATTTGTTAGATTTTATTCAGAAACTTTATCAGATGAGATGGTGTTTAAATTCGAAAGCTATCCTTTAACAAGATTTGGTCAACAAATTTATAATCTCATCGAAGATGTTAGCTGTAAAGGATTTGTTTTGGATTTAGCGAATAATATTAAGGAATCGTTAGAAGTAGATTTAGTTGTTGAAGTTCATCCTATTTTAGAAATTGAAGATGGGGATGTCATTGTAGATACTGACATTAATATTCTTAAAAAAAGAGTCCCAAACAGGACTCATAAATCATAAACCGTTCAATTTTTTAATTTTACGATTGTATTTTTCGACCTGTTTTGTTGATTTCAAAATCGGAATGTATTCTCCTTTAGGGAGTGTTATCTCTCCATTGTCTGCTCTTCGGGAGAACATTAGAAGTTCCTCGAAAGCCCTGACTCGGCGTTCGTGTGCTCTATCTTTAAAAAAATTAATTATTCCCATCTTACCTCCTCCTCAAAAAGAAAAAACGAAATAGAACAATTACAATCCACAGGTCTGTAAAGTTCTACTTCGTTTTTAAGTATGTTTGAATTATACTATAAAATAAATGCTTTGTCAATGCGTAGAACAATTCTTTATTTTTCCTGCAAAATCAGCTTTTCAAGTAATTCTTTCAAACTTTTCGAACCACCAAATTTTCGGTTAATCTTAAAAGTTGTTCGCCCGATTTTGACAATTCGTTCTTTTTCATTATTCATCTGTTCGTCCTCCAATCCATTCACTAAATTCCTCCAGTGTCACCACCTGAAACATTGGCTGAAAATTATTCAGCTCGCTTTCAATTTTCTTCGAAATCGCTTCTTTTCGTTTGTCGTGTTGCACAATCCACAGAGCCAGTGGAAACATACCGTCTTGTTCTCGCTGCTCGATGCCTGTTTGGTAGTAGGCGATGTATTTTTTACACTGATTTACCACTCGGTTGAGGCTTTCGGTCGCCATATCGATTTCGCAAAAATAACTGTCCTCGTATTCACCTAAAACCAGCTGAATAAAAGCATCAGGTTTCAGAAAAATCTTCTCGCCCGAAAAGGTGGCGTAGGTGCGGTGGCAAGTGGGTTCAAAATCGAACCGTTCCAGCTGGATTTTACCAGCTTCTTCCAACAATTTCAGAAAAACATACGCTTGTGTCACCGCCAGCGTGTGTTCCAAGTGGTGGGCGGTGGGTTCATACTTATTTTTAAAGCGTTGTGGACGGTGTAATGCTTTCAACCCTTTTATCGTGATGTGCCAAACGAAACTGCCTGAACCTGCTCGCACGCCACCGATTCGCCGTTCGAGGTGATTGATAAGTTGGCGATTTTTGATCTGGTTTAAAAGCAAGTTAGCTCTTCGGAAAGCAGTTCGCGAATGCTGGCTATCCTGAAAATAGAGGGCAACAATCTGCTTGGTGGTCGCATAACGGCACTGGGCGAGTAGGGCTAAAATCTCTCGTTCTTTTTCCGTTAGTTCAATTTTCTCCATTTTGTCCTCCTCGCTTCTTTCGTCCTAAGTTTTCGGGTGTAATTTCATCTTTCTTGTTTTGAAGTGGCGTATTTTCGAAATTGGCTAAATCGTCGCCGTAGTATTCCAAACTTTCGGCATAAAGTTCATCAATTGGCTGAGCGTTTTTCGAAAGAGGCAGACTTCGCCCTGAGACCCACTTGAAGTGGTTGTAAAAAATCGGCATTTGGGCATAAAAGTGAAAAGGTGCAAGAGTCATAAAATCTTCGAAAGTGAGTTCTGGAGCTTGGCTGGCGAGTTCCTTGGCTTCGTGGTGTTCCAGCGTGAAAATGATTTTACTGCGACAATTACTCAAAACGCTGGTGCGCAGAGTAGATGGCAGTTGCGTCAGGTGCTGGCTGGCGAGAATGTAGCCCACTTTCATCGAACGAGACACTGCGAGGGCATCCTCCAAATCCACAGGTAGCTTAAGGAATTGCCCCAGCTCATCAATATAAATGGGCAGGAAAGGGCGATTTTCGGGGGCGAGACGGGCTTGGTGGAGGGTTAGCTGGTAGATGTAGTTGGTGATAAGCGAACCGATAAATTTGGCGTTTGTCACCCCGATTTGTCCTCGGTTGAGGTTAACTAAGACTACTTTTTTACTGGTGAAGAGCTCCATTAGGTTAAATTTTTTCGAAGTAGAGGCAAGCATGGCTCGCAGTTCTTTTCGAAGCAAAAGCTGACGGATTTTGTTTAACACTGGCGAGATTAACACCTCACGGTTGGCATCGCTTAGCTGGTTGTAACCCTGCCAGAAATCCAAGAGAAAAGGGTCGGAAATCTGACTTAATAGTCGATTTCGAAAGATAGGATTGGTTAAAAACTGAGGTAATTGGGGTAAATTAGAATTTTCAACTTGTGCCATCACGGTTAAGGCATGGCTGAGCACATCAACCGTGCGAATACCCCAGTTGTCGCTGAAAAGTTCTTGAAAAAGATTGAGTAACATATCCGCCACCAGCTCAGGCGAGGTGTAGCGAGTCAGGTCAAAGGGGTTGAGACCGATAATTTTGTTGCTGGAGCTAGGATCAATGATAACTAAATCTGCTCGCCGTTCTTTTGGGAAATGAGCCAACACTTCTCGTACCAAGTCGCCTTTGGGGTCAATTAACAGCGTGCTTCTGTCTGCCTGAATATCTGTCAAAATGAGCTGGGCAAGCAAGGTGGATTTTCCAACGCCGGTTCCACCTAACACCAAGAGATGCCGGGTGGCGTCTCGGGGCAAGATTTGGAGCGGTTCGTTTTTGATACTTTCACCAAATTTTCGGACAGGCACATCTGGCACTTTATATCCCAAAGGCAGGCGGAGAATTTTGGGGTGAATATTGGCAATCCCAGCCAGCTCGCCTTCGCCAATAGGGGCAAGCCAAAAGCTGGCAAGCTCCTGCGAAGAAAGGGTGAGCGGAAAAGCCCACGGAATTTGAACCTTATTCACTTTCTCGCTTGAAATCGGGTTGAGAAAAAGTTCGACACCACTGGATTCTAACATTCGAAGGGCTCCTAAGACGGTATGGTATAGCTCATTCTTGCGAAAATGGCTATCACTTCGCACGCCAATCCGTACATCTGCTTGAAACTGGGCGTGGCGGAGTTTTTCCCGAATCAGCTTGTCGGCGTCTTTGGAAAGCTTTGGGATATTCCCTGAAATCCACTGCCACCAAGTGGCGTTAAGGTGCGACAAATCACGAGCCAGCGGTTGTGGCGGACGCGACTTGCCCACCACAATCTGCACGCAGATTTCCTCCAATGGTTTGAGGTGATGGCACAGTGCTAAAAAGGAACGAGTGAAATTTTCAACACCATCTGTTTTGAGGATAAAATGGTTGCGTTTGATAGCTACACGCCACGCTTTTTCAGATGTTTTTCGCTCTTTAGGGTGAAGTTTCGAAAACTGAATGTCATTGGAAACCTGCATCATTTTGTGTAAATAGGGCGTGTCCAGTGGGCTACTGAGAAGCAAATATCGCACCTCGTTTTTCGTTAAACGAATCTCCAAAACGAAGGGTTGGCGTCTGGTGTAGCCTGAGAGTCGCACCATCAAATCTAGTATGTCTTGAAATTCCACGGGGCGAGTGTAATCCATTTCATAAATTTCAAAATTTGTTGGGCGTTTCATTGGTCACCTCCAATCTCTTATGTTTTTCCAGTAGCGAAAAGCAAGCATTCCGCCACCAAGTAATACGGCAATCAGGCTTAAGGGTAGGGCAATTTCGATTAGCCAGTGAATCGCCCGATTGACTAAATATGCCAGCAGAACGAAAAGCAAGATGTAGCCAACTATTTTTCGCACGCGTCATCATCTGCCTTTCTGTAGTCAATGGGATTTCTAGAATATTGAGGAACGGGATAGTGAGAGATAATAATGTCGCTCTCAACTTCATTACCCCATATAGCCCATTTTTTATTGGAAGACACAGGTCTCCGTGCAAAGAGCTCCAAATAATCTGGCTCAGAACAGCGTTCGATGATAGCGAAGAGTTCTTCGGGCTTGTGGCTGTGGTCTTGTTTGGGGAAGAAACCCCAATTCATCTGCCCCTTGAACTTGATAGGAGCTTTTCCTCGAGTTGCGAAAATAACATGCTCGGTAGAATTTCGGAGATAAGTTCCCAAGCCCAGAGTTGGTTTAACCCAAGTAAAAATGCTTTTTGGCTCAAAGCCCCACGCTCGAATAATATCGTAAGATTCTTCCATATAAGAGTTGGAAGTCCAAAACCAGAGATGGGCGTTGTCTGCAGCGATGTCCTTGATGGGCATATTGCGGATTTCCTCGTGGCTCATCAGATTGTAATGCTTGCAGGCTCCGTAGTTTCCTGTTTGATTTTTCATATAGGGAACATCAGCGAGGATGGTTTTGAATTTCTTTGGTTGTGTATTATTTGTCATTATGTAATCCTTTCTGTTTTGTGACGCTCCGAGCATACCAGAAACCACTAGTAAAAGGGAGCATAAGCAGTTTATGGATTGGGAGCGATGCGAATAGTGCTATATCTGTTAAGGTGCTATCATATTGCTGTTTTGTTCGGTGATGTAAAAATTACTTCACTTTCGAAGTTCTTTGAGTAGTTCCGCCTGAGCTGAGAGGAATGCCTCGTTGACAGCTTGCCTTTTTTCGAGAAATTGAGCTAGTTCAATTTCTTCTTCAGTGTAAACAGGAGGAAGATTTTTGTTTTTCTCTTTGACGGGTTGTTTTTTAGATTGAGAATCAAGATATACCAACAAGGCAATAACGCTAGCCACAAAGCCCAGAGCAAACGCAACGATTAAGGGGAAGATAAATTCGTTCATAGGGAACCTCCTATCTTATCTGCTGGGAGGCGACCAAGGCAAAAGTCTTAATGATGAAGTCTGTGCGTTCCTTGGCGTGGGGAGCTTTCGCAAGAATTTCCATTTCAATCTTGGACAAATCTCCAATCTTATTCAGAATATCTGCCGTGAGAAGCTGATTCTTCTGAAGCACAGCCATTTCTTTTGAAAGACTTCTTGCCACTTCAAGCTGAAATGGATTCGCCAGTTGAGAAGTTACATCTGTTTGGTTTTGAGTATTTTGTGGAAGCATAGTTTTTCTCCTTAATAGCCCCATAGAGGCAGGTTTATATTAGTGGGGCTTACATAACCTAATATAAACCTGTAGTCAATTATTTTCTAGACCTTTTCTTTGTGAAATATATCGCAACAGCTGAGGTTAGAAGATACGGTAAAAAGATAAGTAATGTTAGCAAAAGAATTTTCCTCCTTAAAAGAGTATAATAAAAGTAAAAGGTTTATCAGAGGGGAAGTCGACTTGTTCCTTTGATGGTTTTAGTATATCACCAAAATTCCATTTAAAAGTTGATATAAAAAAGTTAACCTTGAATTTAAGATTGATTTTAAAGCAGTGAAAGATTGATTTTAAGGAGGATTCATTTATGGCTCGACCTAAAGGCAAGGAATTACCCTATTTTTCAAAGTTGTTAGAGTTGGTTTTAAAAGAATTTAAAGGAAGAACAAATTTCGATAATAATTGGAGTAATAAGCAAACGATTGTAAATAGTATTCTTAAAATCATTATTCATGATGAAGTTGATGATGAATTAAAGACTTGGTGGCAAGTTAAATTTAATAAAGTAAAAGAGAGAAATCCACAAAACAAGCAAATGATATATTCAAATGTTGAAGTCTCAAAGATTTGTAGTGGTAAAAAATTTTTGGACTATAGAATTTGGAAATATTATGAATCGGAACTTAAAGAAGGAAAAGGTAGATTTCATAAAAATAAATTTATTGAAGCAATTAACAACAGTCCGCTTTCTGAAGGTGATAAATTAAAAGAAATATGCACTCAGTTTAATAGGTATATTAATAGTGCTAAGATTAGAGAAGATGAATATGTGAATTGCTTAAATATGGGGCAACTCTCCTCTTTATACCAAAATGGAAATTTTGTAGAGTTTTTTGCTATTTGTCTATTATTTATTGCTTCAGATATGTATCAAATTCCTGTAGAGGAGACAAATAAGATTTGTTATGTAGAAGAAGATAATTCTTTTTTAGATAATTTTATAGAATCTGTTAAGTTTGACTTAGCTGAAGGAAAATTTTTTGACGAAGTTGATATCTATATACACATATCTCCAGTGAAAGATTTAGACATGTATCGAATGGTAACGAAATTTAAGTATCATTCACCTACTATTAAAAAATCAGGAAAGAGTTACTTTGTTTCCTTTAAATTTTTATTTGAGAGTGAAAAATTATCACAATTACACGAATTAAATTCAATAACAATCAATGATATAGAATATACTGATAGAGTTAGAGTATCTTCATCTTTCCATGATGTTATGAATCGAGGAACCTGGAGTAAAGTTTATGAAGTTGATGGCATAGTTCCTTCGGATTATTATAGAGTTGAAAGGACTTGCACTTCTTATCTCCGTTTTCCCATAGGTGATATTATTTACCGCTTACCCAGACTGTCTAAATATTTTAAAGTAATTATTGAGCTGGTTGCTGAAGGTGTTAGCGCACATAAACTGGATGGAAGCCTATTTGCACCACTTGAAAAAGAGGAACTAAGAAAATTTAAAAGAAATAGAATGTTGTTAGAGTTTGAGGGAAAGGGCTTTTTTCCTAAAGGAACAGGCTATAAAGTTATGGTTAGACCCATTATGTCTCTTCTGAATCCAGATCCAGATAGTGCTAAAATTGTTAGTTGTAGTGAAGAAGAGATAGAAGAAAACCAAAAATGGAATTGACATATATTTTTATGTATTGTATAATAAGCAAGTAAAACATCTTTGTTTTATGTAACTTGCATTCTTCTTTGAAAAAAGAATTTATGCGTTCATTTACGGTAAAACCTACCGTGGGTGAACGGTAGGTTTAATTTTTTTTAAGGAGGGAAAAGTATGGATTTACCAAAAGATATTAATAGCACATTTGTTTGGCTTGACACACTTTCTGATCCATATTCAGATGATTCTATTGCAAGAAGATTGGCAATATTATGCGTTAAAGACGAGATAATTTCAAGAGTTCTTGATATGCCTATCGAACGAATAGAAGAATTGCGCAACATGAATACAGCTTTATCTAACAAGATGAAATATTTTGCGATAAACCTAAAGAAAGAGCTTGAAGCTATCCCAAAAGATGAACTTATGCTTATTGGTGCGGATGGAATTGATGATGCTGTTTCTAAAACTATTGGAATGGATATTGAAGTATATGATGAAATGCTAAAGATGTTTAGATATAATAATGCTAACTTTGGAGAACCTATATTTTAATCTCAAGACCCTCGTGGGTCTTTTTCATTTCGTTAATTTTTCTTCTAAAATAGAACTAACCTGCTACAATAGTAAAGAAAGGAGAAATTTTGATAAATCATCACAAGAACAAATTAGAAAATATCAAAACAATAACTATCGGATATGCTCGAGTTAGCTCAACAGATAACCGCCAAGAGTTTGGGTTATCTGTTCAAAAAGAAGCCCTGAACTTCTGCGATAAACTCTATATCGAAAAAGACTCAGGTGGAAATCAAGATAGATCGAAGCTTGATAAGGCGTTAAAATTAGCCAAAAATTATGCTAAACAAGGTGTTAAAACAAATTTTGTCGTATATAAATTAGATAGGCTTACAAGAAAGATGCTTCACCTCTCTGCTATTATTGAAGATTTAACTAAACATGGTATTCATCTTCAATCTATTCATGAAAATATTGAAACAGATTCTTTAACTGGAAAATTCTTTTGTTTAATGTTGGGTTATGTGGCAGAATGGGAGCTTCAAGCGATTTCTGAGCGTACTAAAGACGGACTCCGTAAAGCCAAAGAAAAAGGTGTGAAGCTTGGTAATAAAGGGTTGCCTAAAATTACCGAAAAACAAATAATCGAGCAATACCTACGAAAAGAATTATCTGTGCGCAAGATTGCCAAACAGCTAAATATTTCCACCGCAACCATATATAATGTGCTAAGGCGCAATAGTATTCAAATAAATAGAAAAAATCACCTATAATTGATTGACAAATCCTTAGAAAAATAGTAAATTAAACCTATCAACAGTTTTAGCAAACGGTCGTCAACTAAAACAATGAAAAAATAAAAAATGCCAATTCAACAAGGTAACTAAAACCTTATTAAATCAGCATTTTAAATATTTTTATTGATAACTTTGATTGTTTTAACAAACGACCGTTAACTAAAACAAGCTCAACCCCTATTGTAGCAGGGATTTTTTGAGTGAAAATAAAAAAAGGAGGTATTTCGTATTAAAATAAATACGATTTTTAATGCGCTACAAATACTTAGAGGTTTTATTAAGGAGAAAATATGGCTTTTTTCATATTGGTAATTGCAATTGCTGGTGGAATTTTCTGGTTTAATAGAAAATCTGCCATTGATAAATACACTAAAAAACAAGAATTAGCAATGAAAATTTTTGAGAAATCGAAAAGAATTCGCTTAGAAGTAATGGCTGATATTAACGAACTGGGTGGACGAATGGCTTCGGCAGACCGTGAACAATACATCAGTCTAACTCAAGAAAGAGAATCGCTTCAAGAAACTTTAGAGACAATTGAAGAAGGTATTCGAGCTATGGAGTCAATTTTGCAGTGGAGAGTTGATTCTTCAGGTGGAAGACTGGAAATCGAGAAGGAACTGTCGAACCTACGACGGTATTCTGGACTTACATTAGAAGAATTAGCACGAGATTGTGGTATTGTGCCATAAAATATTCAAATAGAAAGAGGCTTAAAATGAATACTCGTTTAAATCAAAAAGTTGTTCGTGGTGAATTGGTTGAGATTATTGAAAGCTCAGGTGGTTTTCTTGGTGGAATTGAATATCAATTAGTCGTTGGTGGGAAGATTAAAGAACAATCTAAAGACCTAAGCTATATTCTTAGTGCCTTTGATAGATATTGGTAATTTATTAGGAAGAGTGTCGATGAAAAGAAAGTTATTTTTCTCATTTATAATTTTACTGTCATGTTTTACGCTTTTAGGCTGTAGTTCCCCTAAGAACTTCACAGGTAAATGGAAAACCGATATCTTCGACCAAGGAAGTGTTAGAGAAGATGGTGCAAAAATTGCAGGTAAAGCAACTGGACAAGCCGACCTTGCTTCAATTATCTCTAAATATATTCACTGGAATGCTACTATGGAGATAAAAAAAGACGGAACTTTAACAATGGATAACGGCGAAACTTTCTCCGCCAAATGGCATCAAAAAGGCGACAAAATTGTAATTGAAGGAAAAAATATTTCCGGAATTGCAACCCTGTCCGATGACCAAAAGACTTTATATTTCGAAAATAAGCCATTGAATGATAATTCTGATAACCAGAATGGTTTTATGATTGGAGAAAATTCGTTAAAGTTTGAATTTAAAAAGGTAGAATAATATGAAAAATAGCATTAAAATTCGATTAGCAATTATAACAATAGCCATCATTGGGTTTCTATTTTATGGATTTAGAGATAATGGTTCGGTACTTTATTACGGGCAAAGCTATACAGCAGGTTCTGTATTTAAACCTGATTCGTATCTCTCAGCTGGGCTATTTAAATCCGCAGGCAAAGAGATAAACGAACTGGTTTCGAAAAAGCGTGGAAGTAGCCTTACAGGTGTGATGGTCTCTGTTATAGTTGGTGGAATTACTTTTTTCACACTTTGGCAAGATGACGATTTTAAAGATATTTTAGTAGAAGCAAGAAAACAAGGAGAAAATAATTAAAATGGCTAATTTGGATAATTACTTGATTTTGGTTTTTATTGTAGCAACTGGAATTCTTATCGCTATTCAATTTGCAGGCGACCGTTTAGCAGATTGGCTAACGGATTTAACCGAGCAATTCTTTTCGAAAAGTCTGGATAAGCATGAAGAAAAGCGTAAGGCGGAAAAAGAAGAAAAATAAGTTAAGGATTTACAGTCTAGTTATACTGCCAGATAAAACTAAAATTATCTTCTCTTATTCAAATCTAAGGTATCTAACCAAAAAAAACAATATTTATATTTGACTAATAATAGAAAAAAGACGGCTCATTTTTTGAACCGTCTTTTAATTTACTCATAAGATGTGTGAACTCAGATTACTTTTAGACTGCTGAGCGTGGAGCGTTTTTCAGCTCAACTTTGGCACACGACTTATTTTGTATTTGCACAATATTTTTCAAAATCTAAAGAAAAACTGCGTTTTAAAATGTCCCTAACAAAGAATAAGTTTGGATATAATAGGTGTGATGTCGAACAATAGTAAAAAATTTAAACTTCCAATACTTTTTCGAAATTTTTTGGTATGAAGCAAATGTAGGCTTTAAAGTGGTATAATAAATGTATAGATAGCTAAATAAAAGAGGTAATTTATCGTGATAATAAAAGCTCTTCGAATTAAAGGTTTTAAAAAATTTAGAGAATTGGAAGTAAAATTCAATGATGAAATTTCGGTTATTGTAGGGGAAAATGAAAGTGGAAAATCCAGCTTATTGTTAGCGTTGGATATAGCTCTAAACCAATCTGTTTTCAATCGTGCAGATTCATCGCTTGATAGATATTTGAATAAAGAGGATATCCAGCGTTTCTTTGATAATCCAAGTAAAGATACACTTCCTAAGATTGATATCGAAGTATTTTTAGATTTTCAAGGCTCTATCATAGCATCAGAATTTTCTGGCCTTCACTATAATACTCCTGAAAAAGATAAGTTTTACTGTGGGATTAGATTTGTATATGAATTTGATATGGATTTTTTAAATAATGTCAATTTTGATGAGTTTGCTAAAAACAAAATAATTCCAGTAGAGTATTATCGTGCCTCTTGGAACACTTTTCAAGGAAAAAGTTATAAACGCCAGCTACTTTCAAGAAATACTATATTTTTGGACAATTCTTCTCAGAAATATGACTTGTTTGGTGGGTACGCTAGAAATCTTTATCAGGCTAAAGTGGACTTAAATTTACACCGAGAAGTAGCTTCTGACTTCAAGCGACAACTTCAAGGTTTTATTGATAATCAAAAAGAAAATTTAAAAATTGATGATGATAAACATATTGGATTTGATTCTACTAAAACCGACCTCCTTAAACTGATTGACATTTATGAAAACAATATCTCAATTCAAGATATGGGGAAAGGAAAAGAAAATTTAATTAAAATTGAGACCTCTTTATCTAATGGAATATTTGATATTATCTTTATTGATGAGCCTGAAAATCATTTAAGCTTTACTAATACAAGAAAATTAATTGACCTATTGAAACAACGAACTAACGAACAAGTAATTGTAGTGTCGCATAGTTCGCTGGTGGTGAGTAGACTGGACTTGAAGAATGTAATATGGCTTTCAGACAAAGAAACAAAAAGCTTAAAGAGTTTAGATGATGATACATCAATGTATTTTTCGAAAATTGATAACTTGGACATTTTGAGATTTATATTGGCTGAGAAGGTTATTTTAGTTGAAGGTGCGGCGGAGTATATCATTCTTCCAGCTATTTATCAAAAGGTTTTAAGTAGTAAGATTGAGGCTGATGGTATTGAGATAATTTCTATGGGGAGTATTTCCTACGAAAGGTATCGTAAAATTGCAGAGTCCTTAAATAAAAAAGTTGTAGTAATTACTGATAATGATGGAAAGAATAAACAATACGATAATACAGACTTATTTAGTATTTTTTCTGATGAGAATATTGAAAATTGGACACTCGAAGTTGCTTTTTATAATTCCAATAAGAGCACTTTTGATGAAGAATATAAAGACAAAAATACTAAACCTAAATATAAGGAACGTAATATGTCCAAAGCTTGTGCACATATGTTGAAAAATAAAACTGAGACCGCACTGTTTATTGAGAAAAATATAGAATCACTTTCTATTCCAAATTATTTAGTTGAGGCGATTCAATGGATAAAAGAATAGTATTAGCTTCTGCTGGTGCAGGAAAAACTTATTTTATTGCAAATGATTTTTCTGAAGACAAACGAGTATTTCTTATTACATTTACCAATCAAAATGTTGAAAATATTCGAAATGAATTGTTAAAACGCTTCAAAGGGAAAATTCCAGAAAACATCAAAGTTTCAACTTTTGATTCATTTGTATATAATCAGTTAATTAGACCTTTTGAGCCTATTGCTAATTTTCCAATCATAAATAGCAAAGGTGTTGAAGTCAATATTGAACCAGAGACTGACCCTCGTAAATATGGTTACTTTAAATTGGATAACCCTAAGCATTTTTTAATAGATGGTAAATTCTATGTATCCAGATTGAGTAAATTTTTTATAAAGCAAGATAATAATTTCAAAAAGATGTCTCTCAATAGATTGAATAATTTTTGTGATACTATCTATATAGATGAATTTCAAGATTATAACGGTTGGAATTTTAAACTTTTAAAGTATCTTCTGGAATCATCTAAGAATAGCATCGTGGCTGTAGGAGATATTTTTCAAAGCTTAGTAGCTCCAATTCGAAGGGATGGAAAAGGCTCAGATTTGCCATTTTCTGAAATCTCTTCTATTGAAGATTTATCTTATAAGTTATCTCCTAGAATTAAGATTGATACAGATACTCTAATAAAAAGTCGGAGGGTAGCTCCAAAAGTTTGTGATTTCATTAATACTCATTTGAGGATTCCTATTGAATCTCTATCTGATAACAATGGGGAAATTAGGTGGTTAAACAGTGCTTCTGAAGCGAATCAAATTCTGATTGATTCTAACATTCCTAAATTAGTTTGGGATAAAAGAATAAACCATAATAGGATAGATAATTCTATTAATTGGTCTTATTCAAAAGGCGATACTTACCTTCAAACTTGTGTAATATTAACTGAGCCAACAAGTGACTTATCAAACTGGGTTAATCTATCTAATAAGTCAAGAAATAGGCTATATGTCGCATTAACTCGTTCTTTAGGGGATGTTTATCTTATTCCTAATACTGTATTTGGGGAGTGGAAAAATAAGTTTAACTAAAAAAAGATTAGACTTATTAGTTAAAGGGAGTTATGATGGACACACCAATAAAGCAAAGGAGATTTTATGGAAAAATTCACCAACAGAAATATTTAAAATAATGAACTTGAACAAGAGCAGTTCTCGCTTCAAGACCGCATTCGAAATATCCACAATTTCTAAAACGAAGACACCACACGAGACCAAGAAATTGCTATAGTAGCCAGCGTGATTAGGTGAGGTGTGGTATAAATACAACATCAGGGAACATGTATGTGATATTTTGGAAGGTGGAGAAGACGCATTTATGAGGAGGGGAAAAAATACAGTATCAACCGTTAACAATAATTTATATCTGCAAAATAACAGGAATAGTTATTTTTGTGTTAAAGTCTGACACTCACATTTAGCTCGAGGAGACTCGGGCTTTTTTGGTTGGGTGAATGCTTTTACGCAGTGGAAAAAGGTAAAATATAGTAGATTGCATCTGGAATAGTCCACGGACTTTTCTAAAATATTATTAGGAACTGGTTTGAATTTAGCAATTAAATTGTTCAGCTTTTATTTCATTTAACTATGCTTAAGGTAAATCGATAGCTTCTTGCGTTCGCTTCGCCTTTCGGTTCGGGTTGCTTAACTTTGCACTAACACCGCCGTTTCTGCCCAATTTTGGCACACGACTTATTGTATTTTTACACAATATTAGTCTGTGTAGAGGAGGGCGGAGGAGTCTTCAAGAAAATATTCTAAGCTTTTTATTTCCTTTTTTTGCTTCTGTTGTGATGGATTACCTTTCGAAAATCTCCAGCAGTTGAGCTTTTCACAACTCCACATTTTCGCAAAAACACCAGCAAAAAATCTTAATTTTAGCCCAAATACTGATGTAAATTAAACTCAAAAACAGGCTGGACTTCCGTGCCAAAGAGAGTTATGATTGACAGGTAAAAGAAAGAAACAGATAGGAGTGATATGTATATCGATTTAGAAACCGAAATGTATCTACAAAAATTAGAAGGTGACATTCGTAGCCAGCTATATTGGGGCGTAGTGCCAGAAATGCCAATTGAATGGCAACCAAACCAATTAGGATTTTATCTTAACGACCCGATGTCTTTACCCGTATTATTAACTAAACTACGAGTGTTCGAAAAAGGTTTTGCCTTTGATTATGTTGAAACTGATGTTTTTAAACGCAAAATAACAGTTTTCGCTATTAACGAAGGCAAAGAAAAGTTTATTGCAAAAATTGAAAAATTACTTGATTGCCAAAGTAGAGGCGAGATGTGCGAAATTTTGCTATACATTTTGGCAACGCCAGTAACTTATATCGATGAAGCGATTTGTTAGCCGAAAATTACAACAAAATTGCCCCAGTTTTGCGACCGGGGCGTTTGTTTCGAATTGAAAATATATAGAAAATTTTCTTAAAAATTTTCTAATACAGTGTAAAACTATCAGAAAAATTAAAATCTATTACAAATAATATACTACTATTGACAAAGTGTAAGAATATGGTTTATATTAGTAACACTGAAGGTTTCTTATTTTATCCAACCAACATCATTTTTAATGAAAGTGAGGACGGGACAGATAAAAAAATAAATTTAATTTCAATGCTTATAGGTGCTGGAGGAACTGGGAGTGTGTATGGCTTCATTCAACCAATGCCTTTTTGGAATCTTGTTGTGATAGTTGTAGGGGTTATTATAGCTATTTCTATTATTTCATATAGCATACACGCCATTCTTAATTCTGACAAAAAATCCAGAAACTTAGATGGGATTATATCTGCTGGGGCTAGGAGGGAAAACAACCACTTTAAACCTAAAAATAAAGCCTCACCAAATGAAAGAAAAAATCACCACTAAAAAGTGGTGATACCAGTGTAAATCAGTCTTGTCGTTCTATTGTTGGTTAACTATAAGGCTGATAACTAAAAATAAGAAATCTTCTTCCCAGCGGTAGAGCAAGTATCGTTGGGATTTTCTTTATCTCAAAAGCATATATTTTATAGCTATATGAGATAACTTAATCTATTATACAGACTTTAAGTAATTGTGTCAACAGTTTTGTTGAAAAAAGCGTTAAAATAACTAAAATTAAACTTGGTTTTGTAGTTCAATGTTTAAGACTTCGACCTTTTCTTCCTGCAATTTGCAATTCCAAACGGCAAATTCGTCCAAATCTTCCGTTCTGCAACAAGCAGTATAATGTTCTTCGGCACGCTCAGGATTAAGAAAACGGAAAGTATAAACCCAAGAATCTTCGTCCGTGATGGGGATTTTCACTTCGAAAATAGGGCTTAAAAACACATCCTCCATCGTGTAACCGTGTAATTCTTCAAAAGTCGTAAGGTTAACAGTTTCAATTTAGCGGAGTTCGGGCGGTAGAAAACTTCAAAATTTGGTTGAATCATATCTCTCCAGTAGTAGTCAAAATTTTCGAAGGCTTTTAGTTTTGTTTTGTTGCCAATTTAAAGCTCGGTAGGTGCCGGAGCTTCTTGCGACAGTTTGCCCAACTCGTAACTCACCCGAAGCATTTCTTGAAGCGTCCAGACCGGAATATCGTGAAAATCTTGGCTGTCTGAATTTTGGCGTTCCAGCGTAGGGATTCTGCCAATCATGCTGGTTACTATAGCAATTTCTTGGTCTCGGGTGGTGTCTTTGTTTTCAAGATTATGAATGTGCCCAATGCGGTCTTGAAGCGAAAACTCCACTTATTCAAGCTCATTATTTTGAATATTTCTGTTGGTGAATTTTTCCATAAAATCTCCTTTGCTTTATTAGTGTGTCCATCATAACTCTCTATAGGGGAAGAGTCAAACACTTTTTCACGAAAAACCCAACGACTTGAAATCGCTGGGGTTAAGGGGGCTAGAGTTGGTTAGTTGTTGGACTGCTGGGTGAGGTGTAGATATTATACCATTTTTGAGACCTAATTACAAAATGCACTTTCGAAAAAATATAAGTTGTGATATAATACAATTAAAGCTTAAGAATTTTTAAATAAAAAGAAAGGAAAAAATGGCAAATCCGCTGCGACTAGTGATGATTCGGCATGGGCAAAGTGAGGCTAACATTGTTCAGCACGCTCAAAAGCTCGGGCAGAAAATTGATCTAGAAAAAAAGGTTGAGGCGCGTGCAGACTGGCGGCAGCGGCTCTCGCCGAAAGGTAAAGAGCAGGCTGAGAGAGCAAGTAGAGAACTTTCGAAAATTTATGGAAGTTTGGATTTTTTTGATTCGAAATATACCTCACCTTTTATTCGAGCAAGAGAAACTGCTGCAATTTTAAGTGGAGAAAATTGCCATTTCTGGAAGATTGATGACTTACTCTCAGAACGAAACTGGGGAATTTTTGGTCGCGTAGATATGAATGAGCGAGTTGATAATTTTCCAATTACAATGAGATACCTTTATAATGATCCATTTTTTATGCGGCTTGATGGTGGTGAGAGTATTTTTGATGTTTATTTGCGTTTTCGAAGTTTTTGCGAGCGTCTAAAGAGGGAGGATTCAAACCAGAATGTTTTGATTGTTTCTCATAAACAGTTGATTCAATCTGCTTGTTATTTAATTGAAGGATTTTTACCTGAACAGTGGAATGATAATCGAATACGAGATATTTACGATGTACCAAATTTGGGGGCAATTGAGTATTCAAGAATCAATCCAATGAATGCGAGTGATATCCGTGAAAATTTTGCTTGGCGGAGGGTTTTGAACTTGGGTGAAGCTGATGGAAAATATGGAGATTGGGAAGAATTTGATATTCGCCGAGATTTTTCGAATGATGAATTATTAACTCAAGTTAGTGAAAATAAACCTTTTTTAAAATAGTTATTGACAAAGCTTAAACGTTTTGCTATAATTTTATTATAGTTGATGTGTTATCAAGGGCGATGTTTGTTTTCTCCCCTAAATAACACTTATAAATAAAAATAAATAACAAAAACCGCCCAGGGTGGGCACACATCAACAAATAAATCACTGCTTGAAAAAGTGGTGATTTTATATTATAATGAATAAGATTATGTTTAAAAAAGGAATTCAGAGAAAACTTGAAAAATATGTTCGAAAATATTTCGAAACTCACCCAGACATTAAATTGATTACGGTTGCTGGTTCTGTTGGAAAAACTAGTACAAAACTTGCGATTGCAACTATCTTGAGTCAAAAATATCGTGTACGATTACATGAGGGGAACCACAATACACATTTGAGTGCCCCTTTGGCGATTTTGGGAATAAACTTTCCTGGAAATCCTCGTAATTTTTGGCAGTGGCATAGAGTTTTTAAAGCTGCAAGAAAGCGAATTAAATCACTAAGTGATCAAGAGCCACAAATTATCATTCAAGAACTTGGAACTGATCACCCCGGTGATATTGAACAGTTTAGTAAATATCTTGCTCCAAATATTGCAGTGATTACCTCTGTTACTCCTGAACATATGGAGTTTTTTGGAGGTATCGATGCTGTTGCGCAAGAAGAACTTGAAGCTGCGAGTTTTGCTAAAATGGCAATTTTAAATCAAGATGATATTTCGCCAGATTTTTTTAAATATGTTCGAAATTCGAATATTGCAACTTATAGCTCGGTTGGTGGAGCTAACTATAATTTTATAGCTAATAATTTCTCTTTGCTCGATGGTTTTAGTGGTAAAATTCAAACTCCAGAATATGGTGAAATTAATGTTCGAGCAAAAGTTTTTGGCGAGCATTCTCTCAGGCCAATTACTGGTGCAGTAGCGGTCTCTATTAAGCTTGGCTTGAACCCACAAGAAATTGTAGGTGGTTTGGCAAGTTTGAAACCAGTTCCTGGTAGAATGAATTTTATGCGAGGCGTTAAAGACTCTGTTTTAATTGACGATACCTATAATTCGAGTCCAGCCGCATTAGAAGCCGCGATTCAAACACTTTATTCTCTCTCTGCACCTTCGAAGATTGCAGTTATTGGAAGTATGAATGAGCTTGGTGAAGCTTCTGCTTTCGAACATCAAAAAATAGGTGAAATGCTTGACGGGATTTCTCTTTCCTGGGTGGTTACTGTTGGCGAGCATGCAAATAAGTTTCTTGCTCCAGCTGCAAGATTGCGAGGCTGTCAGGTTTATGAAGCAAAAAATGCAATTGATGCGGGAACTTTCGTTCATAAGATTATGGAGCGGGGGGCTTTAGTTCTACTTAAAGGTTCTCAAGGTGAAATTTACCTAGAGGAGACCACAAAAATCCTACTTTTAAATAAAGATGATGAAAAATGGTTGGTTCGTCAGGATGAAAAATGGAAAAAAACCAAAGATGACTTTTTTAGTAGCTTCACAGAAGTTGCTGAAGACGAGGTTTAGATGAAAGAAATTTTACCGATTGTTGATGAAAATGATAAAATTATTGACGAAATTGATAAGGCTGAATTTGATAAAACTACGGGGCGAATTTATCGAACGGTTTCGTTGATTTTATTTAATTTAGATGGTGATTTTTTGATTCAGCGGCGATCTTTTTCGAAAGCTACATTTGCCGGAAAATGGCAAAATTCGGCGGCGGCTGGTCATGTTCGGATTGGCGAAAGTTATCTGGATGCGATTCATCGTGAAACTATCGAAGAAATTGGTTTGAACTTGCGGTTTCAAGATTTTATTAAAGTTGAAAAGGTTTTTATTCATACTAAAGAAAATAAGCGGCGTTTTATGCAAGTTTTTGCTGCAAAAACAAATTTTAATCTTGAAGAGCTAGCGATTGCGCGCGATGAAGTTGCCGAAATTAAGCTAGTGAATTTTAAAGAATTTCGAAAAATGATTGAAGAGCACCCTGAAGATTTTACAGATTCGCCAGAATTTACACTAAAAATTATTGAAAAAGCCCGAGCAAAAATTGAAAAATAACTATTCACAAGCAATTTTATAAAGGGCTATTCCGGTTGCAACTGAAACGTTAAAGCTTTCTTTTTGGCCAAACATTGGAATTTCAAGAGTTTTATCGCATAAATCGAGCAATTCTTTCGAAATTCCTTCAACTTCTTCACCTAAAAGCAAGGCAATTTTGGCGTTTTTATTGGCCATAAAATCTTTTAAAAAGATTGATTTTTTGCTTTGTTCAAGCGCAAAGATTTCGAAATCTTGACTTTTTAGATTTCGAATTGTTTTAAAAATATCTTTAGAAATTTCAGCTGGAACAATTTTTTCAGCCCCAAGCGCGGTTTTATGAATTTGTGAATCAATTTTTTGCGCAATGTGCGGCAAGCGGCCAGTTTTTTGGAAATTTTCGTCCTTTAAGATTGGGAAGGGTGAATATCCGCTGAAGATAATTTTTGAAACACCAAAGCCTTCACTAGTGCGTAAGATTGCACCAATGTTATGAGTTGAACGAATATTGTGCGCTAAAACAACTATTTCACGATTTTGCACACGGTTTTGATTTTCGAAAGAGTTAGGATTTTTCATTTTTTCTATTTTAGCAGATTTTTTAAAAAATAAAAAGAGCCCGAAGGCTCGAAACGGCTTCTATCTTGAGGAATTTAGAAGCGAAAAAGTACGACCAAGAAGCTCGAAAGTGTATTTTTCTACTTCCTTCGAAACTTTTCCGATTTCCAGCTTAAAGTTATAATAATCTTCCAAGTATTCTTTCTCAACTTCTATTAAAGCTGTATTTGAGTTGGAATTAGTGTTGCCGATACTGCAAACTTTCATAAAAGCAGAATATTGCCGAGTCACGCCAATTTCAACTATGAACTCACCATCGATTTGAAGATGTGAATTCCAATCAAGTTTTGGAATCTCGGTATTTTCGAGTTTTCGAACATCCCGGCTGCTTGCCAGAACTATATGTTCTAAAGATTCTTTAAGGTGCATTTTTTCTTACCTCATTCTAAAAATTTCGCTTGAAGCGATGAGAATATTTTAGCATTTTTGATTGAAAAAATAAAGTGCTTGTGGTAAAATTAAGTTAATGGAAGAAAATAAAGTTCAGCTAATGCGTAGGCAAAAGGAAGAAGAGGCGACCGAGCAACGGGCTAGAATCCTTGGGCTAACGTATCTTGATACGCGAGATTTTGAAGATACTTTTCCTCTCGCGAGAGATCTTTTTACAAATGAGCAGATGTATCGGGCATTTTTGGCGCCACTTCAAATTGGTGATGTTGATGAAAATAAGCCTTGGCGAGTTTTGATTACCAGCTTAACTCCACGCTCAGTTATTCAAAAATTAAGTAAAAAATATCAAGATGAAGGCAAGACTCTTGAGCTTTTCTTGGTTTCTGAAAGTGCATGGAAGAATATTATGCGGCGTTATGACCCGCCGAAAAAGGTTGTTTATGACGATATTGAAATTGCCGGTGAGGGCGATAGTGCTACTTTAGATAAGGTTAGCCAAACTTTGGCAAATGTTGCTTCCGATCAGGTTTTTGATTATCTGATTGATCAAGCAGATAGGCTTGGCGCGAGTGACATTCACATCGAAAATCAACGCCAGACGATTCGAATTAGAATGCGTGTTGATGGTGCGCTCCATCCAGTTGCTGAGCTTGGGCGAGATCGATACCGTGTCATTATGGGTGAACTTTCTTCGCGAGCGGGGGTGTCGAGCGCTTCAAAAACTTCCCAGTCTGGCCATATGCAGAAGGATATTTATCGTGACGGAACTTCGCATCTTTTAAATTTGCGTGTTGAAACTGTGCCGACAATGTATGGAATGGACGCAGTGATGCGTTTATTTAACTTTGATGAAAGCATGCTTCAGCTTGATTTACTTGGAATTGCGCCAAAAGAGCGAGCTGAAATTGATGAAATTATTTCGCACCCGCGTGGAATGGTTTTGATGGTTGGTCCAACTGGTTCCGGTAAGTCAACAACTCTTTATTCTATGCTTAATGCCTTAAATACGCTTGATCGCAAGATTATTACGCTTGAAGATCCAATCGAATATGGTATTGGTGGAATTTCGCAAATTCCGATTGATACAACACATGGCGCTAGCTTTGCTGACGGATTACGTTCAGTTTTGCGTCTTGATCCAGATGTTGTGATGGTTGGTGAGATTCGTGACAATGACACGGCAAAAACTGCAATTCAGGCTTCAATTACTGGCCACTTGGTGCTTTCAAGTTTTCACGCCAATTCAACGAGTGCGGCTTTTTCACGTATGATCGATATGATTGGTATGAATCCAATTTTCTCGAGCGCAATTCGACTTTTGATTGCTCAGCGACTTGTTCGAAAACTTGACAAAAATGCTAAAGAATATATCCCAGATGAAGCAACTAAAAAATGGGTTCGAAACGTTCTTGAGGGTGTCCCAGCTGAAAAACTTCCACAAGATATTACTGGAGATTTTAAACTTTGGAAGCCAGTAGCTTCAGAAGATAGTCCGTTTGGTTATAAGGGGCGAATTGTGGTCATGGAAATGATGGTTGTAAACGATAATATTGCAGCATTTTTACGCGGTGAAAGAGGCGTGATTTCAACTGAAGCTATTGAGGCTCAAGCTCGCAAAGATGGCTTGTTAACCCTTTTACAGCAGGGCGTGATTTCGGCACTTCGTGGTGATACAACTATTGAAGAAGTAAATCGTGTAATTTAGCTCTTCACAAAAACTAAAAAGTATGATATAATGAATCTTGATTGTATATATTAAATTTAAAAGTGAGTGGAAAATATGAGTTTTGAGTTAATCAAAAAAGTTAATGACGCACAGAAAAAAGAAGCCGTTCTTGATATTAAAAGTGGCGATACTGTTCGCGTTCACCAAAAAATTAAAGAAGGTAATAAAGAGCGAATCCAGATTTTTGAAGGTGTAGTTATTCGAACTGACCGCAAGAAATCACATACGTCTCGAATTACTGTTCGAAAAATTGCTAGCGGTGTTGGAGTTGAGAAATCTTTCCTTCTTCATAGCCCGTTAATTGAAAAGATTGAAATTGTTCGCCGTTCAAAAGTTCGCCGAAATTACCTTTCATTCTTAAGAAACCGAAGCGGTAAAAGTGCTCGTCTTAAACAGGTTGCTTTTGACCGTGAAGCTGTAAATACTTTGCCTGAAGCTCCAAAAGCGGAAGAAAAAGTTGAAGCTAAATAAGAAAAAACCGAAGTAGCTAAAGACGCTTAATTGTTTTTATAAAATTAAAATCGCTCAAATTTTGGGCGATTTTTGATTGACTTTTTTAGAGAGTGTGCTATAATTGAAGAGTATGAAAAAGCTTAAGCTAAATAGTGGTTTTACAATTATTGAGGTTGTTTTAGTTCTTGCGATTGCTGGCCTAATATTTCTAATGGTATTTTTGGCTTTACCAACATTGCAGCGTTCGCAGAGGGACACCCAAAGAAAACAGGTTATTTCGAAAATTGCGGCAATTTTAGAGGAGTCGAGAACGAACAATAAAGGTAATTACGTGAGTGATTATGATACTAATAATGAGCTTGAAAATTTTATTAAAAACTATCTAAGGCCCCACGAGAGTGAGTTTTTGGATCCAAGTACAGGGCAATTTTACACGTTTTTAAAGTGTGGAAGTAAGGTGAATTGTGGGACAGGGGTTGGCCAAGACAATCTTGAAATTGGTGAAATTTACTACAACTCAAAAGCTTATTGCGAGGCTGGGAAATTCGTTGACAAACCTGCTAATGCAACGAATTTCATCTTACTTACAAGACTTGAAGCTGGCGGATTATATTGTTTTTCTTCTTCAAATTAAGATTTTTAAAAAATCAAAAACTCCTCTCATGAAGGAGTTTTTGATTATTTTATTTTATAAAAATCACCAAGGCTGTATTTATTTCCGCTTAAAATATCATATTCAATCATTTCGAAATCTTTTAAAATGTCACTTTTCTCATCTGTTTTTATAAACTGCTTGGTGAGAGCTGGGTATTTTTCTCGCAAATCACTTAGTAAGTATTGAAATGCTGAAAGTTTTGAATCAAAAGAATTTAAAGCTAAGATTTGATTATAAATCAAGCTTGAGGTTCCTAAATCTTGCTTTTCTTTTTCGAAATTTGAATAAATGAAAAGTGGTGTGCGGCGAATATCGTTTTTATTTAATTCTTTTTCGAACATTTCGCCATAAATTCCTGGCCAGTGGTCACCCCAGAAAACTACAATAGTTTTCTCGTTTAATTTTTCAATTTCAGAAAGAAAATTTTTCATTGCTTTATCTGAACGTGAAATTCCTTCAAGATAAGCCTGAATAGTTTTTGCATTTTCTGGATTTGCGCCTTTTTTTGCATTAACGTTAAAATTATGTTCTGAATAAGCATTTTCTTCGTATGGCATATGATTTTGCATCGTCACGAGATGAATGAATTCAGGCTTTTGGCTATTTTTCAGTTCAGCCAAAACTTCATTAAAGGCGGATTCATCTGAAATGTATTTTGAGTTATCAATTTTTGAATTATTTTTGAAACCATCAGCACTCTTATATTCTTGGAAACCAAGGTTTGGATAAACAACTTCACGGCGATACATATTGCGATTATACGGATGCATTGCGATTGTTTTGTAGCCGTTTTCATTAAAATTTTTCACGATTGAAGGTGTGTCTTTATTTGCAGATACAATCGAAGTATAGGGAATTGAATTTAGGAAGAAATTACTTAATCCCGTTAAAGCTTCAAATTCAACATTGGCTGTTCCGCCACCATATTCGCTTGAAGCAGCCCAGCCAGAACTTTGTGATTTTTTAATTTCTTGCGTGTATGGAATTGGCTCTTTATTTCCATAATCGTAAAGATGCTTGCCAAGCTTTGGGTCAATAAAACTCTCGCTCATCACGTAAACGACATTTACTTTTTCATCACTTAATTTTTTGCGATTTTTATTATTTTCTTCAGCAATTTTTTGATATTTTTGGACAATTTTTTGTACGGCTTCTTTCGAATAGCCTTTTGGCTGTTTTTGAGTTTTAGTTTGAAGGTTTGAGATTGTTGCTAAAATAAATCCATTGGTTCGGTAGTTATAAGCTTGATCAGTGAAATCAATAGAAGTCTCGAGATTTTCAACTTTGATGAAAGTGCCTTTTCCGCTAAGGTTTCGAATTTCTAAAGTGTGTAAATTTAAAAAGTGCGCACAAATTAGAATTAAAGCAATTTGCGGAATAAAGATCGCTATTTTTTGCTTTCTTGAAAATTTAAAATGCCAGATTTTTTTTGAAATTTTATTTACAATAATTGTTATGATTATAATTACCGCAATCGTAAAAAGCATATTTAAGAATCGTTCTAAATTAATCATCGAGGCTAGTCCGCCAGCTTCACCAGACATCGCTAAATCTTCAGGTAAAAACGGCGTATTACGTGAGGCCATTTTTTCAGTATTGATATACATAGCAATTGTGGCGAGCGAAAACAAAATGCCCATTGAAATTCGCCAATTTCGAAAGATTCCAACAAATAAAAAACTGACTAAAATTGTTACAATTTGGCTGTAATTGGCAATTTTTGGATTTTTCGAAAGGAATTCGTTAGCCTTTTCCCAGCCACCAAATTGGAGATTTAAGATATATTTTGCAAGAAAAGATCCTAATAAATAAATACAAATTGTTAAAAATATCAAAAAAGTAGCTTTGCTTTGAATAATTTTTTTGCCAATTTTTGCGTATTTTATAACTTTTTTTTGTGATTTTTCAGATAAATATTTTTTAAAAATTTCTTTAAAGTATTTTTTGAAATCAGGCTTTTTAAAATTTTTCATAATAATTTAATTATAACATTTTTTAGAAAAGTTGGCGAGAGCTGCTCTTCAAGTTTTTAGATTTTTAACATTTTATTTTACTATGAAAAAACTCGGCGGCGGCTAAAAACGGTAGCAGATACAGTTAATATTCTATTGCCGTTGCACTCTGCTTTTCGAGCTAGATACTCTAATCTGCCACCTAATAAAAAGCGGCTATACCATAATAGGCATAACCGAAAATAACCTATCCCTATCGGGGGGGACTGAAAGGTGTTTCACTATTTTACAAACTGCCATTTGTAAAATGGTATTTAGTTAAGGAACTATTTCCGTTTTTCGGAGGTGGTTTTTAGCTATCATTTGTTGGATTGTGAATGATAACTATTAAACTATAGCAAAAATATTCTAACTTGTCAATAATAAAAATAGACGTTTTTGCAAGATTTTTGAGCTTAAAGTGCTTGAAATTTTAGTTTTTTTGTGCTAAAATAAAACAAGTTGCCAGAGACAGTAGCCGCCTCGCGTTAGCTAGGCTTAATCTGCTACCGAGGAATACTTTTTCTATCTGCCAACGAGTTTTGAAGGGAGGCTTTCAAAACGCCAGAATCTTAACAATTAGGTCGAAGAATATTAACCAAAAAAGGAGTTTTTATGGCATTATCACGCGATAAAAAGAACCAATTGGTTGCTGAATTAAGCGCCGCTCTTAAAGACGCAAAAATGACAGCTTTTGCTGAATATAAAGGTTTGACAGTTGCCGACCTTCAAGAACTTCGAAAAGAAGCTCGCGAAGCTGGTGTTCAAATCAAAGTTGTTAAAAACCGCCTTGTGCGAGTTGCAATGCAAGAAGTTGAAGCTTTGAAAGAATCTGACACTTCTGCGCTAAAAGGTCAACTTGTTTACGCGATTTCAAGCGAAGACGAGATTGCTGCTGCGCAAGTTTTGGGTAAATTTGCAAAAAATCACCCAGAAATGAAACTTGTTGGTGCGTTTGCTGACAACGGTGATGTAATGGATACTGCAACTGTTACGACACTTTCAGAACTTCCAAGCAAAGACCAACTTATTGGTCAAATTGTGGATACACTTCTTTCGCCAATCAACGCAATTGCTGGTGGTCTTACAAACGAAGATTTGGAATTTCGAAAAGCAACCAATTAATTTATTTTAGAATATTAACCACTTAAATTTTTAAAGGAGTCAAAAATGGCTGACATTAAAAAATTGGCTGAAGAATTGGTAAAATTGACTATTCTTGAAGCTAACGAATTGAAAGAACACCTCAAAGAGGAATATGGAATTGAACCAGCTGCTGTTGCTGTTGCCGCTACTACCGGTGCTGCTGACGCTGCTGACGAACAAACAGAATTTACAGTTACTTTGAAAGACGCTGGTGCGCAAAAAGTTGCTGTTATTAAAGCAGTTAAAGAAATCACAGGTCTTGGACTTGGTGAAGCTAAAGCTATCGTTGACGGTGCTCCAGCACCAGTTAAAGAAAAAGTTTCTAAAGATGAAGCTGAAGAAGCTAAAAAGAAACTTGAAGAAGCTGGCGCAACTGTTGAGCTTGCTTAATTATAATACAAATCAAATCGACCTAATTTAAGATTTTCGAAAATCGCTCAATTTTGGGCGATTTTGTTTTTTATAAAAATGTATTACTACTATTGACTTTATTTTATTATTATGTTATTATATTACCCTAGAGTTTGAGATGACTTTAGGCGAAGGTTATAAAGTCTCATCAAAGGAATCTTGTGGAAAAAAACTTGAACAAATCAAAAACTCAACAATATCTTTTAGATAACGCTTATGCTGAATGGGCGTTAAACGCAAATAAGGGTTTTCGAAATCAGCCGTCTTATAACGAATATTATACATTGAAATCATCGCCGGAAAATGTTAAAAGAGCAATAGATGATTTAGATTTATCAAATCTCGCTCTCATTGATGAAGGGCAGCTGAATGATAGTTATGATCCAAATTTGGCACATGACGGCGGAGGTTATGATCAACCCTGGGAATTATATTCTGATGGAAGATATGAAATTCTAAGCCACGACCTTAATGTAGGTGATTTTGGGATAGGTGATCAACATATAACGATTTATACCGATAATATTGAAGTAGCGAGTGCGCATTATTTGGATTTTGGAGCGGAAGAACGGCATATTAGCGAAGAGCTCAAAACTATTTTTTGGGTACGAGATATTCTCAAAAATCAGCTAAACCACAAAAATACTAAAATAGAAGAATAATCATTCTTCTATTTTTAATTACTTTCTGAATCTATGCAGTGTTCCCAATTGTTATTAGTATGGACACTCTCAAGCTATACTTACTAATATAGCAATATCTTTAGCTGGAACAGATCCGCCATATTTTAAATAGTATCCATCACCATCGCTTTTTTTCGCAAACCGTGCCAAGAACGATATTCCAACTGCCCGGCCTACGCCAATCACTATCAAGTCTACTATATGTAACAATTTGAGTTGTGGTAGAATTAAAGGAGCCGAAGTAGTCGATATGACCATTAGGAAAATCATTTAAGTATTGGCTTTTGTTCTAATAAAGTTTAAGTTTTGCCCAGGCATCGTTATTTTCATTAAAGGAAACCTTGCCACCATTATTATTCTTAAATTGAATAATTGCAGCTAAAAGATTACGGGCATTATTTTTCCTTGCCGTGTCTCGTTGAAATCGCCCGAGAGTAGAGACTGCAAGAAACGCCATCAAAAAAAATAACCCAGCCACCGCAAGAACTAAAATAATTTTAATAATTGTAAAACTATGGTTAAGCTTATATTTTTTCATAGTTTTAATTATATCACCCCCCGAAAAAAATCAAGTTTATTGACTAAAGTATATTTTTTTGTTAGTATGTTTACATAGATATTTGTTATAGTAATTAAAACTTAAAAATTTTAATTAAAAGCCGATTTTTATTATAATTTTCATGTATTTAGGAAATAAAATGATTCTTGGGATCGACGAAGTTGGTCGTGGAGCGTGGGCTGGGCCCTTGGCGGTTGGAGCTTGCGTTTTGAATGGTGCCAAAATTGAAGGGCTAACAGATTCGAAAGCTCTTTCTAAAAAGCAGCGCGAGAATTTAGCAAAAGAAATCGATAAAAGTTCTGCAATTATTGGCTTGGGTTGGGTTTCGAACGATGAGCTTGATGAAATTGGTTTGAGTGCTGCTTTAAGGCTTGCAACAAGGCGAGCTGTTAAGGAAGTACAGCTAAAATGTAAAAAACAAAATATTAAATTTGATGAAATTATAATTGATGGTACTGTAAATTTCTTGGCTGGCACACCACTTGAAAAATACGCCTCCACTCTTAAAAAGGCTGATTTACTAATTTCAAGCGTTTCTGCAGCCGCAATTTGTGCGAAAGTTGCGAGGGATAATTTTATGGCGGAACTTTCGAAAAAACCTGAGCTTGCACCATTTGGTTTTGAAAGCCACGCGGGCTATGGCACATCAAAACATAGAGCGGCTTTATCTGAATTTGGAGTGAGCAAAATCCATCGTAAAAGTTTTAAACCGATTGCGGAATTTTTAGAAAATTCTAAAAATAAGAACGTTAATACTTTTAAGGTGGATAAAGCTGAAAAAATTACCACAAAAGAGCTTGGTGATAAAGCCGAGGATTTTGTAGCGGAATTCCTAAAGCAAGAAAAGCACGAGATTCTTGCGCGAAATTGGCGAACAAAATTTTGTGAAATTGATATTGTTTCAAAATATGGTGAAAATTACTATTTTACAGAGGTTAAATTTCGAAAAAATAATGATTTTGGCGGTGGAGAGGCTGCAATTTCAAAGAATAAGGTTAATCAAATGAGATTTGCGGCAGAATTTTTTGCTTATAAGAATAAGTTGAAAAACAGAGAGATGCGGCTTGCTGCGGCAATAGTTGAGGGTGAGAATTTTAAAAAGTTTGATTGGTTTGAAATTACCGATTAGCAATTTTGCAAAATATTTTGCATTGCTGATTTTTCAGAGGCAGTTACCCAAATTGAGTATTTTTTCTTGATTGAAATTTGACGAGAAATATATTCACAGCGAAAATCTTTATTTGAGGGAAGCCAGGAGGCGGCGTCAGAATCACCTTTTTGCTGATTGGCTGGGCCATCTGAAGCTAAAAGATTTAGCGGATCATTCGCAAATTCGATTCGTTTTTCTTTCGAAAATTGTTGAGCGCCTTTTTGCCAAGCATCAGAAAGTGCAACGACGTGGTCGATTTGAACAGCAGAAGCATTTTGTTTGCGTGAAAAATTAATTTCTTTACCAGTGTAGGGGTCTTTTAGGATTCCGCTTAAAATTTTGCAGTCTGAATTTTCTACAACATTTATTAAATCACGTTTTAAAATACGATTTCGTGTATCGCAACCACTAGAATCTTTTGCCCAGCCTTTACCAAATTGCTCGCGAGAATAACCAGTTTTTGGTGAACGGCCTTTAACTTCAAGTGAGTTTAAATCAGTTAAAGAAGTTTGGAAATCTGATTTTTTGTTTGAATTTGGTTTTGAAGTTTGCCAAAAATCTGGATTTGCTAAAATTACTGCAATTGCGATCGTGGCTACAAAAAATAAACCAAAAAATCTCCTTCTTCGAAAAATACTTTGCTTTTTTCTCATAAAAATATTATAATGGTTATGATATGATTTTTCAACAGAAAACTTTTTGGAAGGTAGCTCGAACTTTAGTCGTTATTGCTATTCTTAGTGGCGCAGCATTTTTTGTGTTATCTAACCAACGCGGAATTCGTGATTATTTTGCGGCACAAAATTATAAGCCGGATCCTGAAATTTTAAAAATAGAAAATAAAATTAAACCAACCACTAATGCTAAGACAATTTTTTACGCCTCTAATCCAAAGGTTGAAGATTCAGAGGAATTTAATAAAAATTGCAAAAATCGTGAAGAAGATTCAGCGATTTTGGGGTGTTATAAGGTGGGTGAAATTCATCTTTATGATGTGAAAAACTCGAAACTCGATGGTATAAAAGAAGTAACGGCGGCTCACGAGCTTTTGCATGCAATTTGGGAGCGAATGAGCTTGAGTGAACGAGATAAGATTGGTAAACTGCTTAATGCTGAGTACGAGAAGGTTAAAGATGCAGATTTCGAAAAGTTGATGCAGTCTTATGATCGGACTGAGCCTGGTGAGCGAATCAATGAGCTTCATTCTCTAATTGGTACTGAGCAGCTGGAAATTTCAAAAGAGCTCGAAGAGCATTATGCTAAGTTTTTTAAAAATCGTAGGGAAATTGCTCAGATCTATCAAAGTTATAATAAAAACTTTAAAGATTTAAAGAACCGAGCGGAATCTTTGACTGCGGAGCTTGAAAAAATGAAGCCAGAAATTGAACAATCTACAAAAAAATACTCTGAAGATTCTAAAGAATTGGAGGAAGACATTTCTGAGTTTAATAATGATGCTAAAACTGGAAAGTATGAAACTCAAGCAGAATTTAACGCTGACCGTGCAAAGTTATTGCGAAGAATTCGAAATCTTGAAACTTCAAGGCTGAAAATTAATGATTTAGTGAATAGTTATAATTCGAAAATAAATGAACTTAATGAAGTTTCAGTTCAACAAAATGAACTCTATAAAAGTATAAATTCAAATTTGAATTCACCAAGTTTATAGTTTTCAAAAAAGATTTATTGTGATAAAATATTAGTTGTGGCGAAATTAAAAACAAAATTTGTATGTCAAAATTGTGGAGCCTCTTATCCTAAATGGTCGGGAAAATGTGAGAACTGTGGCCATTGGAATACCTTGGTTGAGCAAGTTGAAGAAGCATTAGGAAAAAACACAATCAGTAAAAGTGCAAAAACTGGTCGTATTTTGAATGTGCAAGATTTGAATGAAGTTATTTCTGAAAAAAAACAAGAAAGAATTTCGAGCGGTATAAGAGATCTTGATATTGTTTTAGGTGGTGGAATTTTGCCGGCAGGAGTGCTTTTGATTGCGGGGCAGCCTGGAATCGGAAAATCTACGCTTTTAATGCAGATTTCAGCTTTTATTGCTGGTTCGAAAAATGTTTTGTATGTTTCAGGTGAAGAATCGGCGGAGCAAGTAGCATTACGTGCAAAAAGGCTTGGTGCTTCTGAAGCTAAAAATCTTAAATTTGCTGCCTCAACTTCGGCTGATGATATCTCGGCAACAATTCGTGAGGGCGGCTTTGACCTAGTGATTATTGACTCAATTCAAACTTTGGCGATGGAAGAAATCTCGAGCGCACCAGGAACGGTTTCGCAAATTACGAATTCTTCTAATTTAATAATTCAAGCAGCAAAAAGTTCTGGAACGGCTGTTATTTTGGTTGGCCATATTACAAAAGAAGGTTCAATCGCTGGACCAAAAACGCTTGAGCATCTAGTTGATGTAGTTTTAAATTTTGAGGGTGACCGATATGGTGGTTTTAAAGTTGTACGGGCAGTAAAAAATCGCTATGGTTCAACTAGCGAGGCAGCGATTTTTGAAATGGTTGATAATGGCTTGAAAATTGTTGAAAATCCTTCAGCAGCACTTTTAGCTGAGCGCCAAAATACGGATGGTTCGATAATTATGGCAACTCTAGAAGGAACTCGCCCGATTTTGGTTGAGATTCAGGCTTTAGTAACAACCTCAAATTTTGGGTACCCAAAGCGAGCAGCTAGCGGATTTGATATAAATCGCCTCAATTTATTGATTGCAGTCCTTCAGCGACGAACTAAACTTGATCTAAGTGATAAAGATATTCACATAAATGTGGTTGGTGGGTTAAAACTTGACGACCGAGCGGCCGACTTGGCTGTTACTATGGCGATTGCTTCGGCAGCTGCAAAGCGAAAACTCTCTGATGGTGTAGTAGTTTTTGGTGAAGTTGGCTTGGGTGGTGAAATTCGAACAGTGATTCAAGCTGAAAGAAGAATTGCTGAAGCAAAGAAGCTTGGATTTAACAATGTTCTTGCTCCAAAAAATTCTTCGAAAGATAGCATTGTGACATCTGTTCGTGATTTGCGAGAAGCTTTAATTAAATATTTACAATAAAGGAAAGTATGGAAACATTTTTACTATTTTTAATTTTATTTATTGTTTGTGGAATTTGGTTCGATTCGAAAAATGACAAACCGTTGATTTCGAAAACAAAAAAACAAGTATTGGTTGATACATCAATTTTAATTGATGGCAGATTTTTAGCAGTAGCAAGAACTGGATTTATTAATTTTGATATTCTGATTCCGCGGAGCGTAGTTGGTGAGCTTCAAATTTTGGCAGATGGCGGCGATGACGAAAAACGAGTTCGTGCAAGATATGGCTTGGATATTATTTCTGCTCTTCAAAATGAAGAAAAAATAACTGTAAGCATTTTGGCGGATGGAAATTCTGCAGCAGAAGGGGTAGATAATCGTTTGATTTCGCTAGCCAAAAAAATGAATGCTGATATCTTAACGGCAGACTACAACTTGAATAAAGTTGCAAAAGTTGAGGGGATTGAAGTTTTAAATATTAATGAGTTAGTTCAGTCAGTTCGCGCAGATTATTTACCAGGCGAAAAAATTATGCTTGAAATTACTCAAAAAGGTAATGAGAAAAAACAAGGAATTGGTCATTTACCAGATGGTACGATGGTTGTAGTTGAGAATGGCGAAGGATTTATTGGCACGATTAGTGAAGTTGAATTTATTCGTTCACTTCAAACTGCCGCAGGAAAGATGATGTTTGCGCGACCTGCCGGTGTTAAGGTTTCGAAAGTTGATACTCAAAAAAGTAAAGGGCGAGCACCAGTTTTAAAAAATATAACAAGTGAAAAAAAATCGAAAGAATCTTCTAGAAAATCAAAAAATATTAAGCAGAATTCGAAAGCTAAAACTAAAGCTCAAACTCGCCATCGAACTCAAAAAACACTAGAAGATAGTTTAGTCAAGCTTGCTAATCGTGATTAGTGGTTGAACTTTTAAAGTTTTTTTGCTAAAATTAAAGAATAAAAGAAAGGAAAATATGGCAGATTTTAATAAAATTTTAACTCCTGGTGATTATAAAAATGGAATTATTAATGTTGTGGTAGAAATCCCAACTGGCTCGACTCACAAAATTGAATGGAACCGCGATTTAGCTGTAATGCAACTTGACCGCGTGGAACCAAAAGCTTTTGCAAAGCCAACTAATTATGGTTTTATCCCGCAAACTTTAGATGAAGATGGTGATGAGCTTGATGTTTTACTTATTACAAATGACCCACTTACAACTGGAATTTTTCTAGAAGCACGAATCTTGGGTGTAATGAAATTCGTTGATGATGGAGAAGTTGACGACAAAATTATTGCCGTACCTGCTGATGACCGTGACACTGGAAATGCTTATAAAACTTTGTCTGATTTACCAGAACAACTTATTAAACAAATTGAATTTCACTTTAATCACTACAAAGATTTGAAAAAAGCTGGAACTACAAAAGTTGAAAAATTTGGCAACATTGAAGAAGCAAAAGAAGTTATTGCTGAATCAATCGCTCGCTGGAATGAAAAATAATTATAGATTTGAATTGAGATAGTAAATATAATTATATAAATTAAAAACTGAGCATATTGCTCAGTTTATTTTGATTTGCTGTTTCTATCAGCCTCCATTCTATCGCTGATTATCTTGTTGAATATTGAGTATATTGGTTTGTTAATCTGCACAAACAATACCCTAAGATAATCTTCTGCGTCCAGTTTTTGGATATTTTTTAGAAGATTATCCGTCACTTCTTTTTTGTTTATGATGACATACCTAAATTGGCTATCTGCTAAGTATCTTTTAATGGATTCGAGAGATGTATCATCATTAGAAGATAGATTCCTCACTAAAGAGCCTCGTGCGAAAAATGGTAAATAAGTATTTTTAGTATGGGTCAAGATGCTCTTGCTGTTTTTTCTAAAAATACAAACTTTAGTTTCTTTCACTATATTAAGGTATTGTTCTGAGAATCTACCCCTTATATTATCTATTCGGCTTATATAGTCTTTTTTTATGGGGCTACTTTCCTCAAAATTATCAGCTTTTGGATAATCAAATTTTAATTCCGAAGGTTTTTCGGTTTGAATTATTTGATAGTCCTCCTCGCTTTCTTCTGCCGCAAAAGAGTTA
The DNA here is from genome assembly GCA_963518805.1 of uncultured Saccharimonas sp. (SeqCode). Taxonomy (GTDB): domain Bacteria; phylum Patescibacteriota; class Saccharimonadia; order Saccharimonadales; family Saccharimonadaceae; genus Nanogingivalis. Next base: position 41,788 of record CAUQKG010000005.1, read on the forward strand.
ATCAGCTTTTGTAATTCGAAAACGAAAGTATATATTTTATCTACTTTCTTTTCGAGCGAATCTATTCTTCGCCTTTGCTCTTCATACTCAGATGCGGCAATTTCTTTAAATATAGACAGTAAGTTGTCTGTCAATTCTTTCAACGGTTCTTGTGCCATGTCAGCACCTCCTAAAAAAAATCGAAAATCGAAAATCAATTTGGAATGTTCAACTTTCGTATTTTTATATATTACAATATTTATCTATAGAAGTCAAGTGAAATAATTGATTTTTTTTGGAATTTATGTATAATTAATATATGGAAAAGGCTGAACTCTTAAGAATTGCGAAACCGTTTTATTCGGTGGAAGATATAAAAAGACTAGAAAAAGCAATTGAATTTGCAACCGAAAAACATAAAGGCCAAATGCGAAAATCTGGCGAAGAATATATAACGCACCCATTAAAAGTTGCGAGCTTTTTGGTTGAATGGGGAATGGATATCGACACGGTTGTTGCTGGTGTTTTGCATGATGTTGTGGAAGACACTGAAACTCCCCTTGACGAAATTGCTGAAAATTTTGATGACGATATTGCGTTTTTGGTTGACGGTGTAACTAAAGTTGGTAAAGCACGCGCTGGAATGGGGAATCTTGAAACCTATCTACCTCAAACTAAAGACAACCTTTCGAAATTGTTGATTGCTGTTGGGCAAGATGTGCGAGTGGTGATTATTAAGTTGGCCGATAGATTGCATAATGTTCAAACTTTGCAATATATGTCGCCTGAAAAACAGAAAAAAATCGCTCGTGAAACTTTAGATGTTTTCGCAAGAATCGCCGATCGTTTAGGAATGGGGCGAGTTCGAATGCAGATGGAAGAGCAAGCTTTTTTGTATTTAAACCCGAAAGAATATAAACGGCTTGAAAATGAAATTCGAAAGCGCCTCGGTAAAAGTACACGAAAACTAGGGAAAGTTCGAGAAGAAGTTGAGCAAGAATTGAAAAAGGCTGGCTTAGATTTTGAAATTTCCGGTCGCGTAAAAAGTGTTTATTCGCTTCATAAAAAATTAAAAAAGACAAAAGGTGATATTGACCGAGTTTATGATTTGATGGCTCTGCGGATTATTGTTAATTCGAAAGATGATTGCTATCGTGTTCTAGGGATTTTGCATTCGATTTATAAACCGATGATTGAACGAATTAAGGACTATATTTCAATGCCAAAGCCAAATGGCTATCAATCACTTCACACAACAGTAATTACTCCTTCAAAACTGATTGCGGAATTTCAAATTCGAACTCGCGATATGCATGAATTTGCCGAGCGCGGTTTGGCAGCAAGTTTTCATTATCATGAACAGAAATCGAGTAAAGATTACATTTCTGGAGCTACTTCGAAAAAGCGGAGTGAAGTTAAGGGTAATGGCGGGCTTTCTAATGAATTGCAATGGATTGTTCAACTCCAAGATGTGGCGCAACGCTTAAGAGATGGTGAGGAAATTGACCCAGAGCAGCTTCAGATTGATATTTTTGGTGATAGAATTTTTGTTTATTCACCAAAGGGTGATATTTATAATCTACCAGAAGGCGCATTACCGCTTGATTTTGCCTATATGGTGCATAGCGATATTGGTAAACATGCTTATGCTTTTCGGGTTAATGAGAAAATTCACGCTTTCGATAAGCCGCTTGAAAAGGGTGATGTTGTTGAGGTTTTGACGCGAAAAAATTCTGAGCCAAAAATTGATTGGCTGGAATTAGTAAAAACTTCGCACGCAAGGATTAAGCTCCGTTCACAACTTCGCCAAAGGGGTGATTTAGAACCGATTAAAAATGCAGAGGCAATTAAAGCAAGAAAATCTAACGAGAAATAGAAAAAATAAAAAGACGTTCGGGTGAATGTCTTTTTTGCTAAAGATTTTTACTTATTTTTTTCTTCAAGTTTTATTATTTTATCTCTATTACTATGTACTTCAACCATTGTATTCCAATAATTTTCTTCAGAGCCTTTGTAGTGCCAAATAAATAATCCAGTTAATATAGTTAACCATATAAAAGCTAACATTATTGATGAAATAATTACAATATCTTTTTTACTTTGTGGCTTTTTCATATATTCTCCTTTATGTTAAAAATGAGTAATTTTAAGTCTTACTCAGGAATATCGTAGTTTCTAAAATAATTTTTTGATTTTCATTCGAAAATCCTTTTTGAAATTTACTATTTGTTAATTCCTATATCAACGCAACAATATTAGCATAAGCTTAATCGAAAGTCAACGATTTTAAAACTGGATTTTTAAAAGCGTTTATGTTAAAATGGTTGTAGGAAATTTAATAAAAAAGGAGACGAAATGTCTAAAAAAATTGCAATTAATGGATTTGGGCGAATTGGTCGCAATGCTTTTAAATTAGCTTTCGAAAGAGATGATATTGAAGTTGTTGCTATTAATGATTTAACAGATACAAAAACTCTAGCTCATCTCTTAAAACATGACTCAACTTACGGAACTTATCATCATGATGTTTCTTATGATGATAATTCGATTTTTGTTGCTGGAAAGCAAATTCGTGTTTTAGCGGAAAAAGACCCAGCACTTTTGCCTTGGGAAGAATTTGGTGTTGATGTTGTTATTGAAGCGACCGGATTATTTGTTCAACCAGAAAAAGCTCGCGCGCATATTAATGCTGGCGCTAAAAAAGTTGTAATTTCGGCTCCTGCAAAAGGTGAAGGTGCAAAGTTTATTGTGCTTGGTGTGAACGAGCATGAGCTCACTCGTGAAGATGATATTATTTCGAATGCGAGCTGCACAACAAACTGTATTGCTCCTGTTATGGCAATTCTTGAACGAGAATTTGGAATTGAAAAATCTTTGATGACAACAGTTCATTCTTACACTGCAAGCCAGCGAATTTTAGATGCTCCTGCAAAAGATTTGCGAGAGGCTCGTTCTGCGGCCGAGAATATTGTTCCAACAACAACTGGTGCTGCTATTGCAACCGCAAAAGTTATTCCTTCTTTGGTTGGTAAGTTTGACGGTCTTTCTGTGCGTGTTCCAACTGCGGTAGTTTCGTTAAGCGATATTACTGCTGTTTTGAAAAGAAATACTACGAAAGAAGAAATCAATGAGATATTTAAGCGTGCTGCAGCCGACCCTTTTTATCAAGGTATTTTAACTGTGACTGAAGAACCGCTTGTATCTACAGATTTTAAAGGAAATTCCCACAGCTCTATTGTTGACCTTGAACTAACTAATGTTGTTGGTGGAAATTTGGTTAAAATTGTTGCTTGGTATGATAACGAATGGGGATATTCTAACAGATTAGTAGAAATTGTTGCAGATGTTGCAGCTAATATTTAAGGAGTAAAATGAAGATTTTTCTTGGCGCAGACCACAGGGGTTTTTACTTAAAAGAGAAAGTTTTTAAATACTTAAAAGAGGGCGGATACGATGTTGAAGACATCGGCGGTTTTGAGTATGACCCAAATGATGATTTTCCTGAATTCGCTCGTGTGGCGGTTTCGAAAATACGAGCCAATGAAAAATATGACCCAAGAGCGATTTTGATTTGTGGCGGCGCTCAAGGAATGGGAATGGCTGCAAATCGTTTTAAAGGTATTCGTGCATCTGTTGTTTGGGAACCAGAAGAAGCTAAATGGACTCGCAATGATAATGATAGCAATATAATTTGTTTGCCTGCCCGCGTTTTCGATAAAGATGAGGCTGAAGCTAAGTGGAAAGAAACAGTTGATGTTTGGATAAAAACTCCATTTGCAGCTGCTCCAAGATTTGTAAGAAGAAATAAACAGATTGATGAGGTATAAATGTCAATAATAGCACCAGCAATTTTAGCAACTAATCCAGATGAATATAAAGCTCAAGTTGAGGCAATTTTTCCTTTTGCAGAAAGAGTTCATATTGATGTAACAGATGGTAATTTTGCGCCTAATTTAACATTGCCTGAAACGCAAATTTGGTGGCCTCAAGAGTGGAAGGTTGATATTCATATGATGGTTGCTCGCCCGAGCGAACATATCGATACAATTATTCAGCTTAATCCAAATATGGTTATTTTCCATGCTGAAGTTGAAGAAGATTTAGTGCCAATTTTCGAAAGGCTTAAAAACGAAACAATGATTAAACCTGGTTTAGCTTTGCTTCGTTCAACTGTTCCAGAGACTGTTGCGCCCGCAATTCAGGCGGCTGAGCATATCTTGATTTTTAGCGGAAATTTAGGCGAAATGGGCGGTCGTGCAAGTATGATGCAACTCGAGAAGATTCGTTTAATTAAAAAGATTAATAGTAATGTTGAGATTGGCTGGGATGGCGGAGCTAATCTTTCGAATATTTTCAATTTGGCGCAATCTGGTGTTGATGTTATAAATGTTGGTTCGGCAATTATGAATTCACAAAATCCTGAACAAAGCTATAAGCAGATGGAAGCTGAAATTAACCGAAAAGGGGCAATTTAAAAGTGAATTTGCCAAAAATTCTTTCAATCGGAGCAGCTACCCAGGATGTTTTTTTGAGTAATTCACCTGAATTTCGTTTGATTTCAATGGCGGAAAACCAAGATGTAGTTGAATTCCAGCTCGGTTCAAAAATTGATATTCAAAATATTGAGATTTCGATTGGCGGTGGTGCTACTAACGCTGCAACAACTTTTGCGAGGCAAGGTTTGATTTCAAGTTTTATGGGTGTGGTTGGAGAGGATTCTTCGGGCGAACAAATTTTAAAAATGCTTGATGAAGAATCTATTGACACTTCGCGTGTTGAATTTTCGAAAAGATTTAATACAGATTATTCAACTATTATCTTAGCACCAAATGGTGAACGAACAATTTTAACTTATCGTGGTGCCTCGGAACATATTTACGCTGAAAATTTTGAATTAAAATACGGTGAATTTGATTGGGTTTATGTTTCGAACTTAGCTGGTAGATTTGATGCGCTCCTAAAAATTTTTAAAGAAGCTATAAAAAAAGGCGCAAAAATAGCATGGAACCCCGGCAAAAAAGAACTCCAAGAGCCTGAAAAAGTTCGAACTCTACTTCAAGATGTTGAAATTTTAATTGTAAATAAAGAGGAGGCAAGTTTAATTTTTGAGGGAGTTTCTGCTGAAGAGCTGGTTCGAAATGCTTGTAGTTTTGTGGAAGTTGCAATTTTAACAGATGGAGCGAATGGTGTTTGGGCGGCTTCTGATGGTAAAATTATTCGTACTGGAATGTATGAAGATGTGCCATCGCTAGATAGGACTGGTGCTGGTGATGCATTTGGTTCAGGCTTTGTGAGCCAGTGGGCTCAGGGCGCTGATATTAAAGAAAGTATTTTATTCGCCAGTGCAAATTCGACATCAGTAATTCAATATATGGGCGCAAAAAAAGGGATTTTATATAAAAACACCAAGCTTCATTCAATGCCAATGCAGGAGATTCGGTTATGAGAAGTTATAAAATCTCAGAATTACTCGGATTGAGCGGTGCTTATGCAAGAAAATTTGATTTTGGTGTTTCGAAAATAGAAGCTAAAAAACCAGAGTTAAAGAGTGTTTCAGCTCAAATTATGGCGGAGTTGTATCGAAAATCGCATAATATTGAGAGAAGGCTGGGGTTTTCTGGTGATAGTATTTTGATGATTGAAGCTTTTTCGGCTTTAGTTAATCATCTGAATGATGAAGGATTTTGGGCTGAATTTGGCAATGCAATATTTTTTGCAGAAGATGGTTTGGTTTCAGCAAACAAAAAAGATGTTGAAAAAAATAAAAGAATAATGAACTTGGCTGAACATTCAAAAACTTTTTTCGAAAAAGAATTAAAACAACAAATTCTTGAAAAATATCAGCAGGAATTTTCAAATTATTCGATTAAGCAAATAGAAGAAAAATTATTTTAAAAGGAGAAAAATGAGATATCAAATTTGTGTTTCGGGAGCGGCAACAGGTGATAGTGTTTTAGCTTCACGAGATTTGGCTTTTAGGCTCGGGCAAGAGATTGTTCGGCAAGGGAAAATTCTAACAACTGGTGCAACGGTCGGTCTACCGCACCACGCAGCTTTGGGCGCAGTGAGCGTTAAGGGGCGAACGGGTTTGAGTATTGGTTTTTCGCCGGCTTCAAGTTTTCGCCAGCATGTTAATACATATAAATTACCATTTAAGCCTTTTGATTATATTAATTTTACGGGAATGAGTTATGTTGGGCGTGATACGCATTTGGTGCTTTCGAGCGATGCGGTAATTACAGTTGGTGGTCGAATGGGCTCGCTTCACGAACTTGCAACTGCTTTGGAATCTCGCAAGGTTTGCGGTATTTTACTTGGAAGTACCGCTTTGGCAGATTATGTTCCAACACTTTTGCAAAATGTTGAAGCTCCAGGAACAAAAGATATCATTTATGATAACAACCCTGAGCGGCTCGTTCGAAAAGTGATTGCAAGGCTAGATGAGAGAAACGCAGATTTTATTGCACCACGAGATGATGAACATCTTTCAGAAAAGCGTGCTGGAAACGGATAAAACTAACCGCTCAATTTGGGCGGTTTTTTGATTTTTTCAGGTAAAGTGATTGACTTGCATAAATGAAAACAATATAATTGAGATATAAATACATAATAATGAAAGTGAAAGTGGTTATAAATGAGTAAAATAAATTTGAATTTAATAGATAGACCAGCTTTATTTGAGATGGCTAAATATATTAGAGTTGTTAAAGATGGTAGAGCTAATGAACCAAGGATTAATGGTCCAATGTATTTTCTTAGTAGTTTTATAATTATTTTAATTGATAGGTTTATTCTTCATATCGGGTTATTAAGTAGTGATAGTTCCGTTACAGTAATTAGCTTTTTGATTGCTATCTGTCTTTTTGGTTCATATTTATATATTGATTTTCGTAGAATGAACGATATAGGTGTTGAGAAAGATTTAAGAAATATATTAGTTATGATAAATGGCTTCGTTAGACTATTCTCCTCTCTATTAGTTGCTTCTTATGATCCAAAGGCGACGTATAGCTATAGCTCTGGAAATGCTGTTATACTTGGCGTTCTTATGATTTTTCTTATATACGGATTATCTATGTGGATATTTCTTAGCTTTACTTCAACAGACAGTTCTTATGTAAAAAGAATTTGTAAAGGTTTTTATGATGATTCGCAAATTGCCGAAGCATATAAATATGTGATGAATGAAAGGGATAATATTTTAAATTTTAAAGAGTCTAAAGATGAGAGCGATTCTTATAGTAGTGAACTTCGAAAAGTTAAAAAACTTTATGATGAGGGAATTTTAACTGAAGAAGAATTCAAAAAAGCTAAAAAGAAAATTTTAGATATATAAAGTAGTTTAGCCGCTCAAAAATGGGCGGTTTTGCTTTTTAATGAAATATATTATAAAATAGAAATAATGAAATATCGCGAGTTTAAGTTAAAATCAAAATATCAGCCTACCGGAGATCAGCCACAGGCGATTTCGCAACTAGTTGAAGGCTTAAAAAATGGTGAGCGTGAACAAACTTTGCTAGGTGTAACTGGAAGCGGAAAAACTTTTACAATGGCGAATATTATTCAAGCTGTTCAAAAGCCGACTTTAATTTTGGCGCATAATAAAACTCTTGCCGCACAGCTTTACAGTGAATTTAAAAAGTTTTTTCCTGAAAATGAAGTTCATTATTTTGTGAGCTATTTTGACTATTATCAGCCAGAAGCTTATATCGCGAGCACTGACACTTATATTGAAAAAGACTCACGAATCAATGAAGAAATCGAAAAACTCCGCCACGCCGCAACCGAGGCGCTTTTAACTAGAAATGATACAATTATTGTTTCGAGTGTGAGTTGTATCTATGGTATCGGTTCGCCGGCGAGTTATATGCAAATGGCGCTTCACATTAAGCCTGGAATGCGATATAATCGCGAGAAGTTTTTGCGACACCTGAAAGATATTCAATATGAGCGAAATGATGTAGATTTTGCGCGCGGAACTTTTCGGGTTCGTGGTGATACGGTTGATATTTTTACGGCTGGCTCAGACTTGGCAGTGAGAGTGGAGTTTTTCGGCGATGAAATTGACCGCTTGATTATATTAAATCCACTTACGGGCGAAATCCTAGAAAAGCCACAGTTTTTTGATATTTTTCCAAATTCACATTATGCTACGCCAAAGGAAATTATTGATCGAGCGATTCCGCAAATTGAGAAGGAATTTTATGCACGCTATGAATATTTCGAAAAAAATAAGAAGTTTTTGGAGGCTCAACGCCTAACACAGCGCACTAAATATGATCTTGAAATGCTCCGTGAAACTGGATTTGTAAAAGGTATTGAAAACTATACGCGCTATTTAACTGAGCGTTCAGCGGGTGAACAACCGGCAACTTTACTAGATTATTTTCCTGATGATTTTTTGCTTTTAGTTGATGAATCGCATATGACTTTACCGCAAGTTCGTGGAATGTTTAATGGCGACCGTGCTCGCAAAACAGTTTTGGTGGATAATGGCTTTCGTTTGCCATCAGCTCTCGATAATCGGCCACTAACTTTCGAAGAATTCTATAAGCATATCAATCAAGCAATTTACGTTTCAGCAACTCCTGGTGATTTTGAACTCGAACATTCACCGAAACCAGCTCAGCAGGTAATTCGCCCAACAGGTTTGCTTGATCCTAAAATTGAAGTTCGAAAAATTGAAGGTCAAGTTGATGATTTGATGGAAGAAATTCGAAAGCGAATTTCGAAAAATCAGCGCGTTTTGGTGACAACTTTAACCAAGCGAATGGCGGAAGATCTGAGTGGATTTTTAGAAGAAAATGGTGTGAAAACGGCATATATCCATAGCGAAATTGACACGTTGGAGCGTGGTGATATTTTGCGTGATTTGCGCAGTGGAGTTTATGATGTTTTGGTGGGAATTAACCTTTTACGTGAAGGTTTGGATTTGCCAGAAGTCTCACTGGTAGCAATTATGGATGCTGATAAAGAAGGCTTTTTGCGTTCAGAAAGTGCGTTAATTCAAACTATTGGGCGGGCGGCTCGGCACGAAGATGGTGAGGTAATCATGTATGCTGATAAAATCACACGCTCAATGAAACTTGCAATTGGTGAAACGAATCGGCGGCGAGAGATTCAGCAAAAATATAATTTCGAAAACGGAATTACGCCAAAAAGTGTGGCTAGCGAGATTAGTGAAGGCTTGCGAGCGATTATTCCGCAAAAAGATAAAACACCAAAATTGGATTTGCGAAAAATTCCGCGTGAAGAATGGGAGAATTTGGTGCGAGATTTGACGAATCAAATGAATCTTGCCAGTGCGAATTTGCTTTTTGAGGAAGCGGCGGATTTGCGCGACCAGATTGCAGAGATTCGAAAGAAGATGGTGAAATAGGAGATTCATGAAATTCATTAGCAAAAAAGACAAGAGTTTTCTTAAAATAGCTGTAATTACCCTGTTTGTTGTTTGGAATTTAATTCTTTCAGTTGGAGTAATTTTTCTTCACCAAAGAATTAATAATGATATTAAGACTTCGGGTGAAATTAATGCCGCTCAAATGAATTTAATAAACGAGCTAAATCAACGAATCGAAAAAAATGAGAAAAAATAAACTTAAATACTTCCAATTTTTTGGGAGTTTTTACTTTAAAAATCTTTCGAAAAGTGATATACTTAAGTGTATGGAAAAAATATCAAAAGATGAAGTTAAACACTTGGCAGAACTTTCGAGCATTTCGCTAAGTGAAGAAGAAATTTCGAATCTTCAAACTGATTTGGGGAATATTGTTGAATATATCGAGCAACTTAGCGAATTAAACACAGATGGCGTTGAACCAACTTATTCGGTTTCGAAAAATCAAAATATTTGGCGAGAAGATGAAATTGATGATTATGGCGTGAAACGAGATGAACTTTTAAAGTTAGCGGGTGAAAATGTTGAAGATAATCAGGTAAAAGTTCCAAAGGTTTTGTAGGAGAATTATGACGAGTATTTTTGAAATTAGAGAGCAAGTTTTATCTGGAAAGAAAACTGCAGTTGAGTTTGTTGAAGAAGCTATTTTGAAGGCAAAAAATGCTGAAAAATTCAATGCTTTTACGAGCTTAACCGAAGAGCGAGCTTTAGCGCGAGCGCAAGAAATTGATGATAAGATTTCAAAAGGTGAAGAAGTTGGTGAGCTTGCAGGTGTTCCTTTTGTAGCGAAGGATAATTTTTTGGTATTTGGTTCACCTTCAACAGCTTCAAGCAAAATGTTGAAAGATTTCGAAACGCCGATTCAGGCGACTGCGGTTGAAAAACTTGAAAAAGCTGGTGCAATTTGTATTGGAAAGTCAAATTTAGATGCTTTTGCCCACGGTGGATCAACTGAAAATTCGGCTTTTGACGTAACTAAAAACTCAGTTGATGAAACTCGGGTTGCAGGTGGCTCATCTGGCGGTTCGGCGGTAATTACTGCGCTCGGTATCGTGCCCTTTGCGCTTGGAACTGATACCGGCGGTTCAATTCGTCAGCCAGCAAGCTTTAACGGTGTTTATGGCGTAAAGCCAACTTATGGTACGGTTTCACGATTTGGTGTAGTAGCAATGGCTTCTTCAACTGATACGGTTGGTGTTTTCGCAAAAACCGCTAAAGAAAGTAACCTTGTAATGCGCACCATGGCTGGTCTTGACGCGCGTGATGCAATGACTTTACCTGATTTTTGGCAAGAAGAGCAAGTCCCAAAAAAGGCAAAAATTGGAGTAGTTAAAGAATTTCTTAGCGAAGGTGTTGACCCGGAAGTTCGAAAAATAACTGAAGATTATATTGAGAAAATGCGAAAAGCTGGACATGAGATTGTGGAGGTTTCTCTACCAATGAGTAAATATTCGCTCGCTATCTATTATATTATTGTTCCAGCTGAGGTTTCTTCAAACTTAGCACGATATGATGGAATTCGTTATGGTTTACGTTCAAAATCTGCTCAAAACTTGGGCGAAGTTTTTGGTAAATCTCGCGATGAAGGTTTTGAAGCTGAAAATAAACGCCGAATTATGATTGGTTCGTATGTTCTATCAAGTGGATTTTATGATGCGTATTATTCGAAGGCGCAAAAAGCTCGCACTCTTTTGATCGACGAATTTAATAAGCTTTTCGAAGAAGTTGATTTTTTGGTTGGCCCAGTTGCGCCAACTCCAGCTTTTAAAATTGGTGAAAATGCTCACGACCCAGTAAAAATGTATCTAGCTGATATCTTGAGCGTACCAGCTTCACTTGCTGGGCTTCCTGCGGTTTCTGTTCCAGCTGGTAAAACTGAAAACGGCCTACCTGTCGGTATTCAAATTATCGGAAAGATGAAATCTGATGCAGAAATTCTAGCTTTAGCTGATGAATTGGAGAAAAAATAATGGATTTAGTAATTCTTTCGGTTTCTATTTTGATTTGTGCTGGCCTTTTGTTTTTCTTTATTGGAATTACAAAAACTGAAAAAATACAACTTGATAAATTAAAGTTTCAGGGCGATTGGCTAAAAATAGAAAATTCAATCAAAAAAGATGAACCTGCAACTTGGCACTTAGCGTTAATCAATGCCGATAAACTTGTTGATACAGCGATGCGGGAGCTTCGAATTTCTGGCCAAACGATGGGTGAGCGGCTGAAAAATTCGAAAGATAAATTTTCAAGCCCGAATTCAATTTGGCACGCCCACAAACTTCGAAATGTGGTTGCACATGAGAATGATGCACAAATTAATTTCGACCAAACTCGCCGAGCAATGAACAGTTTTAAGCAAGCTTTGAAAGATTTAGGAGCAATTTAATGGAAGATATTTTAAAAAAATATGAAATGACAATTGGGATTGAGTGTCATGTTCAGCTAAAAACTAAAACTAAGCTTTTTAGTGGAAGTGATAATGACGCGCGAGAAAAATCACCAAATGAAGCAACTTCACCGATTGATTTTGGCTTGCCAGGAATGTTGCCAGTTTTAAATAAAGAGGCGGTCCGCCTAGCTGTGCGAGCTGGAAAAGCGCTGAACGCAAAAATTGCCAATGTGAGCCGATTTGACCGCAAACATTATTTTTACCCAGATTTACCAAAGGGTTATCAAACATCGCAGCTCTATCAGCCGATTATTGGTGAAGGTGAGATTATTGCGCCACTTCCTAGCGGCGGTGAAGTAAAAGTTCGAATTGAGCATGCTCATCTCGAAGAAGATGCTGGAAAGCTCACTCACTTTGGTGACCATTCTTCGGTTGATTTGAATCGCGCTGGAACACCTTTAATCGAAATTGTGTCGATGCCCGATATTCATTCTGCTGAAGAAGCGCGTGCGTATGCTGAAGAACTCCATAAGCGAATGGTTTTTGCAGATGTTACGAATGGTGATTTATATCAAGGTAATATGCGTTTTGATGTAAATATTTCAGCGCGAAAATTTGGCGATGAAAAGCTTGGAACGCGAACTGAAATTAAGAACTTAAACAGTTTTCGAAGTGTTGAGCGAGCGGCTCAATATGAATTCGAACGCCAAGTGAGATTGCTTGAAAAAGGTGAGAAAATCAAGCAGGAAACTCGCGGTTGGCTTGATGATGAGCAGAAAACAGTTTCGCAACGAAGTAAAGAAGAGGCTCAAGATTACCGATATATGCCCGATCCAGACATTCCGCCGATTGTTCTAAGTAATGAAGAAATTTCGAAAATGCAAGCGCAATTTCCGATTATGCCAGATTATTTCCGTGAAAAATTTAGTGTTTTTGGGCTTGATAGCTCTGTAGTTGAGTACGCTTTGAGCGATTATCGAATTGCTGAACTGCTCCTTGCAACTTGGGGCGATGGTCCTTGGCCGGTTTCTCAAGAAGAATTAATCAGTGAAGTCGGAATTGATAATTACACTATTGAAGAGCATAAAGAAAACATGAAGCGAATCTTTAATTGGTTTGCTTCAACGCCAAGCGAGGAGATTGATTTAGAGAAGGTCTATAAAGGGTATTTGGGCCCTCATCGATTAACACTTTTGGCACATTTAGTTCAGGGGAAAAAAATTAGCTCGAATGGTGGTCATCAAATTTTCTTGGCGATGTTTGATGATGATAATTTAGGACTCATGCCAGAAAAAATCGCTGAAAACATGAATCTCCTCCAAGTGTCTGATGAAGGTGAAATTGCAAAAATCGTTGATGAAGTAATGAGTGATACGGCTTCACAGAAAGCGATTGAAGATATTCGAAGCGGTAATGATAAGGCAATTGGCTTTTTGGTTGGTCAGATTATGAAAAAGTCGCAAGGCAAGGCAAATCCAGCATTGGCGCAAAAATTGATTCGCGAAAGGTTGTAAGTGGAAGAAAAGTTTGAATTTCAAGCTAATTTTAACGGTGATAAAAATATTGCTGGTAGTTTGATTTTTTCAGCTAGCGGGGTAGAGTTTTATGAAGATTTTGCTCTATCTCGCCCGCTTGAGATCTGTTTAAAACCAAATGAAATTCAAGAGATTAATTTTATTGATACCACTGATGAAGTTTATCAGCCGGGAATTTTTCGAATTCTATTTTTAGGAATGTTAGCTTTTGGCCGCCCAAAAAATTGGCAGAAGAAATCTTGCCGAATCGAGGTTGAAATGCTCGATGGAAATCTTTATTATTTTACTATAAATGGATATTCTTCACTAGATATTCGAACTCAAGTAAACAAGATTGTGTCAGGATATTTTTAGATTTTTTCAAAAAACTATTGACATAAGAATTATTTTATGGTAAAATACAAAATAGATTTGAATAAAAT
>CAUQKG010000006.1:0-10249 GCA_963518805.1 uncultured Saccharimonas sp. (SeqCode)
AACTCCTGGCCTCTTCCATGGCAAGGAAGCGCTCTAACAACTGAGCTAAACCCGCGTATGTTTTAATTTTACCAAAAAACATTATTCAAGTCAACACTTTCCATTAAAATTCTTTCAAAAAATTAATAATCCAAGTTTTATATTTCGAAAGCTTATCTATATATATAAATTCATTCTGGTGATGAGCCTCATCCCATTCGCCGGGGCCAAAAACAACTACTTGAGCATTTTTTAGCCCATTCACAAATTCACCTTGGTCAGTTGCTCCTGGGCTAACCATAATCGATTTTTCACTTAATTTTGAAACCTTCAAAATATTTTCAATAACCCTTGATTTTTTTGAAACAAGGCTTGAAGGAACCGGCTCACTATGATATTCCCAGTTAAAATCATATCTTTCAGCCAATAAATTGAAGGCATTTTCAAAATCAGAGTCAAGTTCAGGCGTGGTTCGAATATCCAGAATCAATTCAGCAGAAGGTGCAGTTTTATTTGGACTCTTATCTTCACCAGATTTTAATGAAGTTGGAACCAAACTTGGCGAACCTAAAAAATTATTCGAAAAACTTTCTTGCCAATTTTCAAAAATATCATTGATTTGCGACAGAAAGAATGAAGCTTTCGAAAGTGCAGATTTCTGAAAATTCGCTTGTTGTGAAGCATGACCACTTTCACCTTTAAATTTCAATCGAACAAAACGATTTCCACGATGACCAATTTCAATATTTTCACAATTTGTTGGCTCGGCAATTACTCCAAAAAATTCGCTATAATCAAATTCTTTTTGTTCATTCAACCATTTCACAAAATTTCGACTTCCACGACCATCAATTTCTTCATTCGAAACTGCAACTAGCCAAAGGTCAAAATTACTTTCGAAATTATTTTCTTTAGCAAATTCAAGACCGGCAATAAATTGAGCCGCCAATCCACCTTTCATATCACTTGCGCCCAAGCCAATAATTTTTCCGTTTATTTCAGTCGCTTCCCAAGGTGATTTCTTCCAAGCTCGCAAATCACCAGCTGAAACAGTATCAATGTGTCCCGTCAAAATAATTGCTCGACTACTTTTCGAAAGCTCATTTCCATTTGTTCTAATTTTTAAAACACCAGCCGCAAAATCTTTATTTTGCCAAACTTCGGCCGAATTCTCCCGCAAAAAATCTGCCAAAAATTCTAAAATCTCCGTCTCATTTCCAGAAACGCTCTCGATTTCAATAAGTTTTTTTGTTAGCTCAATTTCGTTCATTTCAACCTCTATAAAATCTCAATTATTTTATCGCTTATCTTTGCTTCAATAGTTTGCACTTTTTTAATTTTGCAAACCTCGCCTTCAATTTGAATTACAATATTTTGCGGTTTTCGAAAAGCTATCTCTACACGATCAGCCCTTTTAAGCGGAATTTTACCAAAAAAACCTTTCATTAAAAACGGAGAATTCCGTATAAGCCCCGCTGAATTTAAGACTTCAAATCCAAAATTATCGCTATCTTTTTTATTAATTGAGCTTCGCATAATCCTCGCCATCCTTGGCCCATTCATAAAAACAATATCAGTTGGATTTTGTGGAATATTTAAAAAATCTTCATCATTAATTTTAATTTTCGAAAGATTTAAAATGTGATTACGGCAATGTTTAAAATAAAATCGTGTTGCAGCAGAAAGCGAAAGAATTAAACGTATATTTCGATTATAAACCTTTTTCAAAACCTTTCGAATTCTTCCCCCTTCGAAAATTTCAGCCATTTCAGCAGTCAAGCCAACCGTTGCGTAAAGTGGTGCGTATCTAAAAAATTCACCATTAATTCTCAATTCAATTGGTCTAATTTTAGCTTGAACCTTTAGCGTTTCGAAAGACTGAACTGCCGCTTTTCCGCTATTTTTTGAAAAGCTATGAGCATAATCATTAAAGTTCCCGAATCCTGTAAATTTAATTTTTATGTTCTTTTTTCCAGAAATAGCCACAGCATTTGCTGCAATATGTGCCGTTCCATCACCACCAGCAACTAGAATAACATCACCATCTTCCAAACCTTTTGCCATTTCGCGAGCGTTTTCCATAGGTGAAGTTGGCTGAATTTCAAAAGTTTTAAAACTGCCTTTTTTGAAATGGGTTTCATCTAAAAAAGGTAAAATCTTTTTTCGAATCAGTTCGAAACCGCTTGAACGAGGATTCACAACAAGTGTAAGATTTTTCTTCATATTGGTATTATTTTACCATATTTTTGTTTTTTCAACAAATATAAGATTATTTCTTCTTTAGTTCAAGTGTTCTTGGAGCAACAAATCCAATCAAAACAATCGCCATCAAAACTGCGAAACCGCACATAATTGACGGAATTCCTTCAATAGTAGAAGGATTTACAATATTCACAATTGTTGTTGGTAAAATAAACGCAACATACCCACTGATCAACCATTTTAAAGCTGATATTTTTCGAAGGTTTTCGCTATTTATAATTTCATTAAGTTTTTTAGAACGTGAAATGAATATTCGCAAAATTCCACGATTATTTTCTCTTGACATCTTCGAAATCTGACTCCAGCAGAAAAATACCGCTATAAAAAGCCAGCCATAATAATAAAGCGTATAAAGTAATGTTGCAACTCCATTTGGCGTATTAAAAACTGAATAGTTCGCTCGACAAGTATTTTCTCCGGTAAAAACACTTTTGCTTACAAATACAAAATAAATCGAAAAAAGCACACAAGTTAAATAAGAAGTTTTCACCAAAATACCTGCTTTTTTACTAGAAATTTCGTGCGCTAAATGTAGACCAAGTGGTGGTAAAAGCGTTATTGCAAGATAGCCAAACCTAGCCCAATCCATTCCAGAAAAATGTTCCGTTCCGCAAACCATGAATTCAGCCGCCTGAAAGCCTGCCAAACTCATTAAAAGTAGAATAATTAGCGTGCGAAGTTTACTTGGCTTATATTTAAAAATTGCAAACGCTGCTGAAAAACTTTCAAAGATAAAAGTAATTAACATTACGGTTGGCGAGAAGCAATAAAGTCTAGATGATTTTTTATTCATAATACTTACGATTTTACCAATATTTTCACAAAAATACAAGAAAAAATACCCATTTACGGGCATTCGATGAATATTATTTATAGTCGCCAATATGTTCAATATAACTGCTAGCAAAAGATTCGTCATATTGGCCACTCACAAAAATGTAATGACCATCGATTGAAGTCCAGCCAGAAAATCTACAATATCCATCAAATTTTTCTATAAAGTTCGGAACAATCTTAATTGATTGAAGATTTTCCAACCGAATCTGAACAAAGAAATACTCACCACTATCCGGATTTCCCTTGCTCGTTCTGTGCATATTATTGTCAGCTTTCCGACAAAATGAATCGTAATTTTCACCGCCAATAATCTTCTTCATATCTGAATCTACCATTTTTGGTACCTCCTAAAAGAACTATGATATCTATATTCTACCATATAATTCTTAGTTTTTCAAGCGTTTGAAAAGTGTAGTTTTAATTTTCGGTTGTCATATTTAGACGATTTATCGAAAATCCGCCAGAGTCATTTTTAACAAAACTATAAATATATTTATTATCATTAGAAAGCGTAAATGGAAGATTTGAAACTGCCCGCGAAAGAATTTGTTTATTCATTCCATCAAAATCATAAATTGCCATTCTTTCACCTTCAAAATCACCCAAAATAAAATCATCAAGCCATTTTATCTTACCATCATTTGATACAGAGAACTGATATTCATTCCGTGTTTCAATATCAAAAGAATAAACATCTTTGCCCTTTTTCGCAACTAGAATCCGAGACTCGCCATTTAGCTTTAAATAATCTGGCGAAAATTTCAAATTAAGTGTTTTGGTTAAATGCATTTTTTCTGTCCAGCTAGCAGATTTATAAATATCAATTTTTGAATCTTGCCCAATATAAACGTAACTCTCTCGATAATATCGCCCAATCGCAACCTTTGGTTGATTTTTTATATTTTTTGCAATCTCAATATTTTTATCATTTTTTCGAAGACCGACCGAAAAATCATTACTCGTTGTTTTTTTCTCAACATAAACAATATTCTCTTTATCATAAAGTTCAAAATCAACAACATCATTCAAAAT
This sequence comes from uncultured Saccharimonas sp. (SeqCode), assembly GCA_963518805.1. GTDB lineage: Bacteria > Patescibacteriota > Saccharimonadia > Saccharimonadales > Saccharimonadaceae > Nanogingivalis. The sequence goes on from CAUQKG010000006.1 coordinate 4,111, forward strand.
TGCCGCAGAAATTGTACTATTCGAAAGATTGATTTCTCGTAAATCCGATCCAGAAATTCCAATAAGTTTAGTTAATTCATCATTTGAAGGTATAATTTTCGAAAAATCAATATGGAATTTTTGAGTTAAATTAATAGATTCATCTGGATTTTCAAAATTCAAAATAAGCCATTCAAGTTTATTGCCATTTTTAAAACTTAAGAGCGCTTTTTTATTATCGTTTGAAGCTTTCGAAAATTGCAAATTTTCTGCAATTTTATAAAAATTGGTCTGGTTTATATTTTTATTATTTTGCGAATCACGCTCAAAAATATTTGAGTTAAAATTAATTCTTGAGATTTTTGGCTCACTTAAAGAAATATCAATTAACCAAAAAGCTGCTTCGCCATTATTGTCTTCAGAAATTGCAAAGATCTTCTTTTTATCTGGTGAAACTTGAGCAGATTTTAAATTTAAAATATTTAAAAAGCTCTTTTCATTAAGTTGTTTTGGAATCAATCTTGCATAATTTAGCCACAAGATTTCACCAACTTTAACTTCAGCACGCCGCCACCAAGTTTTATAGCCTTCTTTCCAGATTGAAAATTCGTGATTTCCTGGTTTTTCGAGTATTTTTGTAGGCGTTCCTTCTGGCAATTTTTTTTTGTCAATTTCGGCAATCGAATTCAAAACTGAAGAATTAAATTGAACTAAACCAGTTTGTTGAACTTCAAATTTTTCATCAAGCCGCCAGCCTTGTGTTAAGAAAACTAAAATTAAAACAATACCAAAAACAGTTGTCGTCATCGCAAGGTTTTTAAAGAAGACGAGTGCATTTTCCTTCTTTCGAGAAATCTTCATATTAAAATAATTATACCATAGCTTGGTCATTTTTAGCAAATAATATTTTTTGAGATAAAACTCTTGCGAAAGGCTTTTTTTGGTGCTAAAATGGAAATATGGAATATACAATTAAAGACATTAAAGGACGACAAATTTTAGACTCCCGTGGCAACCCAACAGTTGAGGCGGATGTAATCTTGGAAAACGGAGCTTTTGGTCGAGCGGCGGTCCCAAGTGGAGCATCGACAGGTTCAGGTGAAGCTCTTGAACTTCGTGATGGCGATTCAGCTTTTGGCGGAAAAGCTGTAACAAAAGCTGTTTCAGCTGTAAATAATCAAATTCGTGAAGCCCTAATCGGTAAGAACGCCGAAGATCAAGAGGCAATCGATAGAATCATGATTGAGCTTGACGGCACAGAAAATAAATCTTCCCTTGGGGCAAATGCAATTTTAGCGGTTTCGCTTGCTACTGCAAAAGCTGTTGCAAATGCGAAAGGCTTAGAACTTTGGCAATATATCGCCGAAAAAACAAATTCAACACCAAACCTTCCGCTTCCTATGATGAATGTGATGAATGGTGGCGCGCATGCCGGCTGGGCAACTGATATTCAAGAGTATATGATTATGCCAGTTGGTGCAAAAACTATTTTCGAAGCCGTTCAAATGGGCGCAGAAACTTTCCACGCTTTAGCAAAAGTTTTAAAAACTAAAAATTACCCAACAACCGTTGGTGATGAAGGTGGCTATGCTCCAAAAGTTCAAAATGGTAATGAAGAACCGCTTCAGCTAATTTCTCAAGCGATTGAAGACGCTGGTTATAAACTCGGCAAAGATATTGCTTTTGCTTCAGACCCAGCTTCAAGTGAATTCTATAAAGAAGAAAAATACGATCTAAAAGCCAACAATGCAGTTCTCTCAAGCGAAGAAATGATCAAATTTTACGAAAATCTAACTTCGAAATATCCTTTCGTTTCAATTGAAGACGGCCTAGCTGAAAACGACTGGGATGGATGGAAAATTCTTACCGAAAAACTTGGTTCAAAAATTCAGCTTGTTGGTGACGACCTGATGGTTACAAATTCAAAACTCCTCCAAAAATCAATTGATTTAGGTGTTGCGAACGCAATTCTTATTAAGCCAAATCAAATCGGATCTTTGACGGAAACAATCGAAGCTGTAAAATTAGCACAAAATAACGGTTACAATACTGTCATGAGCCACCGCTCAGGTGAAACTGAAGATGTGACAATTGCGCATTTAGCTGTAGGATTGGGCTGTGGGCAGATCAAAACTGGTTCACTTTCACGAACTGATCGAGTTGCAAAATATAATGAATTAATGCGAATTACAGAAGCTCACCCAGAGCTTGAACTTGCAAAACCTTTCGAAAAATAATAATTTAGAACAATTAAAAATCTCCAGAATCTAACTGGAGATTTTATTTTACTTTTAATCCTTAAGAACAACGCAATCTTCGCCTAGTAATCTCACTAGCTCTTTTGGTAAATCTGAGTTTGAGTCAACTTTAAATGGCATTCGAATTGCGGATTTCTCAACCTCTCCGAGAACTAAAATTATCTCGCTCATACCCGGGAATTTTCCACAGATCTTCTTTACTGAAAGTAATGATTCATGATCACTTGGATTTTTAATATGCACGAAGACTCTTTGTATTTTTTCGGCTTGATAGTTTTCTGCTGATCTTGACGGATTTGATGTCGATTTTTCCGAAGATTTATTTGAAACCACACTATTATTTTTAGGAGTAAATGCTTTTTTCTGTGTATTTGAAACTTTTTGCGAAACTGTTTTCGTTTGAGGAACTTTTCTCGCCTTTAAGCCATCTGCTCTGCGGCCAGTTGATTCATAATTTTCCAATTCCTCATCTGTTATTATTGAAACTGTTTCCGCTATGATCTGAGCATCAGATTTCAAATTACCTTCTCTGTCGCGGGCAGAAATTTTTCCTTCAATTTTTAAAACTGTATCAATTTTAAGCTTTTCGCTAATTTCAGAATAAAGATTCGGGAAAATAATCACCTCGCCTTCAGAAGTTTTGTCTTCCATCTTCACGAACGCCATTTTTGTTCCAGATTTCGTTATAATCGTTCGAACATCAATCACAATTCCACCGATAGTAGCTTTTTGGCCATCAGTATTTGGTTGAACCTGCGAAAGTGGTTGAGTTTGCTCTTCGAAATATTTAACATATCTGTCGAGTGGATGCGCTGAAACATAAAGCCCCAAAAGTTCACGCTCCCAAGTTAGACGCTCTTTATCGGTGTGTTGTTTCGGCGCGTTAATTAATTCAATTGATGATTCAACCCGCATATCTTCAGCACCAGCAAAGCCAAATAAATCCGTCTGCCCTGAAAGTGCTTCTTTTTGAGATTTCGAACCATATTCCTGGATTCTTTCAAGATTAAAAAGTAAATCTGAGCGAGTTCCGAATTGGTCAAAAGCCCCAGTCATAATTAATGAATCCCAGGCCTTTTTATTAAATTGGCGAGCGTTAACACGTTTCGCAAAATCTAAAATTGAAGTAAATTTTCCACCAGCTTTTCGAGCATTCAAAACCGCATCAACTGCGCCACCACCAACAGCTTTCACCGCCAAAAGACCAAAGCGAATTTTATTCTCATGCGGTACAATCGCAAAATCCTTAAATGATTCATTTACGTCTGGACCAAGAACCTCAATTCCCATTGAACGGCATTCAGCAATCTCAATCGCCAAACGGTCGGTGTCATCAGAATCGGCCGTCATTAGTGCCGCCATAAAAGCATCTGGGTAATGCGCCTTAATATAGGCCGTCCAATAGGCAATTAAGGCATAACACGCTGCATGCGACTTATTAAAACAATAGTTAGCAAATTCTTCCAAATGTTCCCAGAAAGCCTCAACCTTTCCTCGATCAGCGTTAGAATGTTTTACCGCTCCCTCAATAAATTCGCCCTTCATTTTCTTCATCAAGTCGATTTTCTTTTTACCCACGGCCTTTCGAAGCGTATCCGCCTGACCACCAGTAAATCCGCAAACTTCCTTCGAAATCTGCATAAACTGCTCCTGATAAACCAAAATTCCATAAGTATTTTTAAGAGCATTTTCCATATGATCTTCATAGTAAGTAACTGGCTCTTCGCCGTGTTTTCGAGCAATGAATTTTGGAATTTCACTCATTGGCCCAGGTCGATAAAGTGCAACCATGGCAATAATATCTTCAAACTTTGAAGGTTTAAGCTCCCGCAGATATCGCTTCATTCCAGCGGATTCAAGCTGAAAAACACCGGTCGAATCACCACGAGCTAATAATTCATAAGCCTTTTTATCATCAAGGCCAAGTTTCGAAAGGTCAAGATCGATAACATATGTTTTTTTGACAATTTTTTGCGCAGTTGAAATAATTGAAAGGTTTTTAAGGCCCAAAAAGTCCATTTTTAAAAGACCTAAATCTTCAACTTGGCCCATCGGAACTTGAGTTGCCACAACACCTTTTTGCGCCATTTCAAGAGGTAGATATTTTACTAAATCGTCTGGCGCAATCACAACACCACAAGCATGGACACCGTGGTTTCGAATTGTGCCTTCAAGCTGCATTGCAAAATCATAAACAGTTTTAGCAGTTGGATTAGTTTCATATTCATGCTTTAAATCTTGGTCATTTTCTAGCGAAACTCGAAGTGGTATGTGTCTACCTTGGTTTGGATCTGGAACTAATTTAGCCATACGGTCGGCTTCAGAATACGGAACCTCCAAAACTCGCGCCACATCTCGCACGGCGTTTTTCGCCATCATTTTACCAAAAGTCGCAATATTCGCCACACGATCAATACCATACTTATCAGTACAATATTGAATAACCTCATTTCGACGCGTATCTTGAATATCAACATCAATATCTGGCATCGAAATTCGATCAGGATTTAAAAACCTTTCAAAAAGTAAGTCATATTCAAGTGGATCAAGGTCAGTAATATGTAGGGCATAAGCAATAATCGAACCAGCAGCCGAACCCCGCCCTGGCCCAAAAACAATTCCTTGAGACTTTCCCCAGTTAATAAAATCTTGCACAATCAAGAAATAACCATTATAGCCCATTCCATCAAGAACACCAAGTTCCATATCGACTCGCTCAATAATTTCTTTCGAAAGTTTCTCGCGAATTTCAGGAATTGTCATTTTCTTCACTTCATCAACAGGAATCCCAGCATATCTTTCACCTAAACCTTGAAAAACCAGCTTATCTAAAAAGCCTTTTTCACTTTCTTCACCTTCTGGAAGTGGAAATTTTGGAATTAAAATCTTACCAAATTCAAACTCAAAATTAACTTTTTCTGCAATTCTTTTGGTATTCAAAATAATTTCAGGGTCAACTTTTCCCCATCGCTTTATAATATCTCTCGGGTCAGTAACAAAAAGGTCAAATTCTTTTAGGCTCATTCGCTTTTCGTCATTTAAGTATGAACCCGTTCCGACACAAAGAAGGATTTCATGCGCATCTTGATTCTCATGGGTTAAATAGTGTGAATCGCAAGTTACAACCATTGGAATATCGAGTTCTTCATGAAGCCTAAATAGACCATCATTAATTTCTTTTTGAACTTCCCAGTGATTAGGGCATTCTGGGTGACCATGGTCTTGTAATTCAAGATAAAAATCTTCGCCATAAACTGATTTATACCAGCTAGCAAGTTCTTTTGCTTTTTCAAAATCTCCAGCCCGAATGGATTCCGAAATTTCAGAACCAGCACAACCACTCAAACAAATAACGCCTTCTGAATGCTCAGCCATAATATCATGATCAATCCTTGGCTTATAATATTGACCTTCAACCCAGGCTTTCGTTGTGAGAGAGCATAAATTTTGCCAACCAATTTGGTTTTTCGCCAACAAGACTAAGTGATAACGCGGTTTATCGTAAGATGGATCTCGGTCGAAGCGAGTTCGTGCTGCAACATAAGCCTCAATTCCTAAAATAGGCTTAACCCCTTTTGAAGTTGCCTCTTTAAAGAATTCGATAGCACCAGACATTGTTCCGTGGTCAGTTATAGCTACGGCCTCCATTCCACTGACTTTAACATTATCAACCAAATCGTCAATTTTAGTTAAGCCATCAAGCAGTGAGTGATATGTATGCGTATGCAAATGCACAAAATCACTCGGAACGAGTTCTTCGAAAGTTTTTGTTGTTTTTATTTTCTCCTCCAATTCCATATACTTATATTATATCATACTCTCAATTATTTTTTCAACAAATCTCAATACGAAAAAACTCCACCGATTAGGAGGAGTTTTTTATAATTCGGCACCGTGCTATT
>CAUQKG010000007.1:0-5268 GCA_963518805.1 uncultured Saccharimonas sp. (SeqCode)
AAACGCAAAAAGACATCTATGATGCCATGCAATCTCTTGAGTATGAAATCAACACTCTCTTCACTTCAAATGGCCAAACACCTTTTACTTCGCTCGGTTTTGGCCTGGGAACCAATCGTTTTGAGCGTGAAATTCAAAAAGCTATTTTGACTATTCGTATCAAGGGACTTGGTTCAGAACATCGCACAGCCATCTTCCCTAAACTCATCTTTACATTAAAAAGAGGCCTCAACTTAGAGGAAGGTTCGCCTAACTACGACATCAAACAGTTGGCCCTCGAGTGTGCAACCAAGCGGATGTACCCAGATGTCTTATCCTACGATAAGATTATCGAACTGACAGGTTCTTTCAAGGTTCCTATGGGCTGCCGTTCTTTCCTTCAAGGATGGAAGGATGAGAATGGTGTTGAAGTCAATTCGGGTCGTATGAATTTAGGTGTTGTGACAGTCAATCTGCCTCGTATCGCCCTCGAATCCGAAGGCGACATGAACAAGTTTTGGGAAATCTTCAACGAGCGGATGAATATCGCAGAAGATGCTCTGGTTTACCGTGTTGAACGGACCAAGGAAGCAATACCAGCGAATGCCCCTATCCTTTATCAGTATGGAGCCTTCGGTCGCCGTCTCGGAAAAGAAGAAAGTGTAGACCAGCTCTTTACTCACCGTCGTGCAACGGTTTCCCTAGGCTATATCGGTCTGTATGAAGTGGCAGCAGTCTTTTACGGCGGCGACTGGGAAACTAATCCAGAAGCCAAGGACTTTACGGTTGCCATTGTCAAAGATATGAAGCGTCGGGTGGAAGAGTGGTCAGATCAGTATGACTATCATTTCTCTGTTTACTCGACGCCATCTGAAAGCCTGACCGACCGTTTCTGTCGTTTGGATACAGAGAAGTTTGGGGTCGTTCCGGATATTACTGACAAGGAATACTATACTAACTCCTTCCACTACGATGTGCGCAAGAATCCAACGCCTTTTGAAAAGCTGGACTTTGAGAAGATTTATCCTGAAGTGGGTGCTTCAGGCGGCTTTATCCACTACTGTGAATATCCTGTTCTTCAGCAAAATCCCAAGGCACTGGAAGCTGTCTGGGACTATGCTTATGACCGTGTCGGTTATCTAGGAACCAATACTCCGATTGATCGTTGCTACAAGTGTGACTTTGAAGGGGATTTTGAACCAACTGAGCGAGGCTTTGCTTGTCCAAACTGTGGCAATAGCGACCCTAAAACAGTAGACGTGGTTAAGCGAACTTGTGGCTATTTAGGAAATCCTCAAGCGCGTCCAATGGTTAAAGGGCGCCACAAGGAAATCGCTGCGCGTGTCAAACACATGAATGGCTCGACTTTAATTCAACAAATTTAAAAAAGTAAGTATTTTAGCGTCAGCAAAAAGCTGGCGTTTTTTAATTTTTTGAAAAGAAAAAGCCCCATAAGGAGCTTTCTATATTAGGCTTGTATTAATTGACTCTATTTTTGAATCGTTCAAGAATAGAGTATTTTATTAGTAAAGGATTCTCTTGATCTCTTCTAATGGCAATTATTCTTGGATCTTGATAGAGTGGAATTCCTTCGGTTGAAGCGTGGCCAATTCTATCTAAATGAATTACAATGAAATCAAACCTATTTCCTGAAACTGAATTTTCTATCACCTTTCTCGTTTGGGAAACTTTTAGAGTTTCAGTGTATAACTCGGAATCCTTACTAAAATAGCTTAACAATTTTTCTTGATTTTGACTATTTTTATAATCCGCATTTTGAATAAACAAAATGCTCAAGTTTTTCATAATTGCTAAATCTTCTTTAGAAAAGTCTGGATCTGATTCATGAATTTCTTCTTTGATATCTTTTCGCTGAACCAGTACCTGTAGATTATTGAGTCTATCATTAAAATCTGAAAGGCGACTGTTGATAATTTCGGTTAAACCAGAAATTTTCCCAGAATCTTGCTTTCGTTCTTTTTCGAGTAAGTCTTTTGCGGCTTCTATTGCTAAGAATCTAGCATCTTCTTGCACGACTGAAACAAAAGTCTCAATAAGTTTTTCAGGATCTTTAAAGCTATCGATTTCTTCTTTGAGAGATTCAATGGTTTTATCCTTATTTTCAATTCTCGAATTAAGTTCTTGAATTTCCGCTTTTGCTTCTGTGAGAAGTTTATTGGATTTCTTGCTTTCTTCCAGCTCTCCTTTTAAAGAATTGTATTTTGATTGTAGCTCCAAGAAATCTTTATTCTTGAGCTTTTTTTCGAGTTTCTTTTTTTGAGCTTTGAGGGATTTATTATTAAGATCAAGCTTGTATTTTTCTATTTTAAGCTCTGAGATTTCTTCGTCTTTTAAATCTAAAATATTACGGTAGTTTTCCTCAAGCTCCTCAATTTGATTTTTGGATCTTGATTTCAGTTCTTCAATTTTACCTTCCAGCTCTTTAATTCGTGTATCTTTATCTGCAATATTCTTTTGCAACTTTTTAATAAGCTTGTCACTAGTTGGCTTAATATTACTTAAACCATTGGTTTTTGATTTTTTATTATTCTTGTGAGTTTACCTAACTTTTTAAAAGATCTATCATTCGATTGTGGTAAATTCTACCATATTTTGATACTTAAGTCGGGAAAGAACTGCGAGCTAAGGCTTGAAGGAATGGTTTGAAAGTGTTAAAATTAAAATAGATAAAATGAATTTTCGAAAGGAGAAAAATGGCTAAATTAGTTTTTGCAAGACATGGTGAAAGTGAGTGGAATAAAGCAAACCTTTTTACCGGTTGGGCTGATGTTGATTTGAGCGAAAAAGGTGTTCAACAAGCAATTGACGCTGGAAAGTTAATTAAAAAGGCGGGAATTGAGTTTGATGTGGCTTTTACATCAGTTCTGAAGCGTGCGATTAAAACAACTAATTTGGCTTTGGAATTTTCTGATCAACTTTGGGTTCCAGTTCAAAAATCTTGGCGTCTGAATGAGCGGCATTATGGTGGCTTAACTGGTAAGAATAAAACTGAAGCAGCTGAAAAATTTGGTGAAGAGCAAGTTCATATTTGGCGTCGTTCTTATGATACACTCCCACCGGAAATGCCACGAGATGATGAATATTCTGCACATAATGATCGCCGTTATGCTTTGATTGATGATTCGGTTGTGCCAGATGCTGAAAACTTGAAAGTTACTCTAGAACGTGCTTTACCGTTTTGGGAAGATCAAATTGCGCCAGCTTTAAAAAGTGGAAAGAATGTATTTGTTGGTGCTCATGGAAACTCAATTCGTGCGCTCGTAAAACACATAAAAGGCTTGAGCGATGATGAAATCATGGGTGTCGAAATTCCAAACTTTCCGCCACTCGTTTTTGAGTTTGATGAAAACCTTAATATTTTGAATGAATATTCGCTTGGTGAATAACTTTCGAAAAATCAAAATAGAGCGGTAATTCGCTCTATTTATTTTGGTAGATAATCATTGAGTCGCCATATGACAGAAATTTATATTCACCATTTTGAATTGCGTGATTATAAGCATTTTTGAGATTTTCCCAGCCGGCAAAAGCGCTCGCAAGCATTAAAACTGTTGATTTTGGCGCATGAAAATTCGTAATTAAACCTTGAATTGTTTTAAACTCATATCCTGGAAAAATAAAAATATCTGCTTCACCCGATAAATCACCATTTTGAGATTTCGAAATCTTGCTTAAAACTTCACGATTTCCAGAATTTCCGTTTAGGTTTTTTTCGAAAATTGCATTATGGGCATATTCAAGCGTTCTAGCGACTGTTGTGCCGAGTGCGAATGTTCTCCCACCATTTTGTGTGGTTTTTTGAATTTCCATAACAGTTTTTGCTGGAATTTCGAAATATTCCTGATGCATTCGGTGTTCTTCAATTTTTTCAACCCGAATTGGCATAAAAGTTCCAAGCCCAACATGAAGTGTTAAGTATGCAATTTCTACGCCTTTTTCTCTTAATGAATTTAAAATTTCATCAGTCATATTTAGGCTAGCGGTTGGTGCTGCAACTGATCCTTTTTCTTCCGCAAAAACAGTTTGATAGCGCTCAATATCAAGTGGCGTGGCGTTTCTTCGCATATATGGTGGAAGAGGAACGGTGCCAAAATTTTCGCAAAGGTCACGAAGATCGATTTTTGAGCTCACGATCGCAAGTCCGTCGCCAAGAATTTCTTCAACTTTAATTTCTGCTTTTTCGAAATTATTTTGGGCGAGATCTTTTAATGAAGAATCTTTTACAAAAAGCTTGTCGCCAGATTTGATTTTTCCACGATACATAACTTTATGTTTGTGCCAATCACTATCAAAACTGTGTCGTTCTAAAACCACTAATTCACGTTCAGCTCCGCTCTCTTTCGTGGTGAAAAGCCGTGCTTTAATAACTTTCGTGTCATTTAAAATGAGCAAATCGCCACTTTCAAAAAAATCCGCGATATTTTTATAAAAGCTATCAGTAATTTTACCACTTTTTCGATCTAGAGCTAGCAATTTTGAACCGCCGCGAACTTTTGGTGGATGTGCTGCAATTTTATTTTCGGGTAATTCATAAGTGTAATCTTTTAGTTCCATTTTTATATTTTAGCACTTTTCGAAATAGCTTTCAATAAAAGAGATGGCTTGTAGTTTTTATAAAATTACTAAAAACTATTGACAAATATACAGAAATATGATAGACTATTGCTTAGTTGATAGATAGCTTAAACAGTAAGGCTTCTATCAAGAACATTAAAAGTTGAAGACAAAGAGTTTGATACTCATGTTTTTCCTTTTTGTGGTCTTGATGGGAGCCTTTTTATCGCACTTACATGCCTAAAAAAGGCACATATTTAAGGCACATATTTAATATGGAGGAAAAAACTATGAAAAATAATAAATGGACTAAACTTGGCGTATCGTTACTTTCTATTGCCATTCTGGGCGTTAATGCTCCAATTTCACAAAATGCTAATATTTTTGGTGGCACTATTGTGAAGGCTGACGAACAGCAGGAGCCGTTAAAATTCCGCATCACTTATTATGATATTGAAACAAGAGAGATGCTTGGTCAAATGACGGGTGTGATAAGTCCTGGGCAGACTATCAATATCTATAAAAAATTTAATGGACATGAGATAGTTTCAAAGGATGAATGGATGCCTAATTATATCCTAACATGGGATATAGTTAACGAGTTTTTCTACGGCTCTCATGATGGGTACAATGATCTGCGCCTAGAATACAAGAAAGTAGAAAATCCAGCTCCAACTCCAAAACCTGGCCAAGATCAAAAAGATCCAGGCAAAG